>NZ_FZNZ01000028.1 GCF_900187995.1 Prevotella jejuni | reverse complement strand
CAAATGAAAATTATGGAAAAGGTAAAGAGGGCTTACGCACAGCCTGCGTGTGGATTTGTCTGCACAGAAATTGAGACTTTAATGAATCAGGCAAGCGGTTCTGCAGGAACTATTGGTCATGGTAGTCAGGCTGGCGATGCCAAGCAGGCACCTGTCTGGATGGACAATGAAGAGGATGAGGAAGAAGAAAAGTCTTCATGGGTCTCAACAAGAAGAAGCGATTTATGGGATTAATAAATTAAGTAACTAAAGAAACAAAAAGACTATAATTATGAATAAATCAATGAAACAACTAACGCAATTTGCTGCGTGTGCAATAGCTGCCCTGTCTGTTGTGGCTTGTTCAAGTGAAGACAGCGCACAGCAGGACAATGCTAAACAGAATACCGCTAAGGGTGTTGCTACTTTTGACGGTTCACAGCCAGTGAATGACACACGTGCATTGACACGTACAACAGCTACCTATACACTTGGTGGTGATGCTAAGGTGTTCTGGTCATCAGCTGACAAGATTTTCGTACAGGACGATGCCAATACCTTCCATCAGAGTAATGCTGCAAACCTTTATAACCCATCCAATAAGGCAAAAGCAACATTCAGCCTCGCTTCTGGTTCATTTACATTGAACAACCGTGAGGTGCGTTATACAGGTGAGAATGGAACAGACGCTAACACTGTGACCATTGCAAGCACACAGACACAGACCACAGCCAACGACTTTAGCCATCTTGGTACATCAGGCGATTGCGGTACTGCAACAGCAACAGGGAGCAATGGTAATTACACCTTTACGCTCAACCATAAGGCAAGTTACCTCTGCTTCGTCCCACGTTGTATGAATACCGACCTTGGTCCAAATATCAAGTTGACAAAGATTAAGGTAACAGCCGACCAGCCTATCGCAGGTAAGTATGACTTCTCAACAGGAAGCCTTACACAGAAGGCAGGTGAAACTTATTCAAACACCGTTACGCTTAACACAAGCAACTTCTCACTAAACACAACCACCTCATCTCTCGCTACCAATGGAGCTTATATGGTTGTTGCGCCAGGTACGTATAACTTTACAATTACTTATACGATTAAGGACCCTACAACCAATGTTGAGGGCGATATCGTAAAGACTGTTTCAAGCTATAATTGTCAGGAGGGTAAGATAAATGATATTACTGCTAACCTTACTCCTATGGACTATCCTGGACATCATTATTATATGTGGGATGCTCAGCAAAATTATTGGCATGGACATGAATGGAATGCTGCTGCTCATGAACAACCTACTGTATTACATGGATATAATACCAATTATCCTCAAAATGCAACTGTAGATCCAGTTCGTTGGTATAATCCTACATTTAATGGATCTGGTATAGCAACATCTGCTACACAGCCTTTTTTTAGTACTCTACCTAATATAAATGAAGCAATATGGTATCTCATGGAAGGTGATCCACATTGGGAAGCTGATGCTTTGTGGAGTCTTATGGGGCATCTTTACCATGGCGGTATGTGGTTTAAAAAGAAGAATAATATACCTGGTTTTAATAAACTGCAATATGGTGGAACAGACTATAGAACAACTTACTATGGTTTTTGGAAGGTTTCTACAAAGTCTCGACCTACAAATACAAATGACTATTTCTTCCTTCCTGCAATGGGATATTATTGGCAAGGTCATTTAAATGAATTAGGGACTGCAGGGGATTATTGGACATCAAGTGCACATCCTACTGTAAGTGAGTTTGCATATGACTTATATTTTAACAAGGATGGAGTAGAGATCATGAATCCTAATGAAAGATATTATGGCTTCTATGCTGCCTATAATCTTTTTGAATAATGTAAATGAGGTTTTATACTTATGTTTGTTGAATAGACTGCATAATTCATAAATATTATATGTTGTATAATGTTGTTTTCTATAGGTATAATATAACAATTCGGTAATTTAATTTTCGTTTTCTTGCCTTCTAACGTTCCTGTAGCGTTTTGGGGGCAAGTTTTTTGTTAGGCAGTATGAGTTGGTGACATATAAAAGATAGATGGCAATAGATTAGTCTACTCACCCTTTACAGTATTAAATAGGCTATATAAATCTGTTACTCCGCCAAAAGGCGTTAACCCTGTTACTTTGTCTTCTCGTACCCTGTCTACAATCCGTTCACTTTGTTACTCTGTCTTTCCATACCCTGCCTAAAGCCATTTATCCTGTCTATTGTATATTTTGTCCTTGCGTCCTGTGAGAGATTAACGGTAATAATCACGTACATGTATCACTTTTACTACAAAGTGCTGTAATATCATTCGAAATGTCGGATAATACACATAATTATTTGCAAGGTTTTTAATTTTTATGTATTTTTGCAAATTCGCTGTTAAAAAAGCGAGTGATGAAACCTTATTCTCACAATAAGCAATATTATTCTTTTTACTCATTAGAGTAAATCTAAACATTAAAGTACCAGAGGGAAATGAGAAAAGAAATGCAAAAAAGTAATCTTGTATTGCGTCTTTGGGCAGTACTGGCTCTGATGTTAATGCTTAGTATAGGGTCAACCGTCTCGGCACAAACGCAGGATGTCGATAAGATGGTGGTGACGCTGTCTATGAAGCAAACAGAATTAAAGACCTTTTTAGACGAGGTGTCTAAGCAAACGGGGTTGCAGTTTGATGTGGCTCCCGACCTCTTGTCTCAAGCGGAGAAGGTAAGCATTGAGGCACAGGGACAGCCTGTTCGTGCCGTTTTAGGGCAAGTGTTCAATAAGTCAGGCTTCAGTTATAGTATTGAAGGCAACAATGTCAAACTTAGTCGTAAACCTACGCAGGAGAAGCGAAAGGGAGTGTATGGGCAGATAACCGATAAAGACGGTCTGCCTCTACCAGGTGTGACCATCCGAATGAAAGGTTTTAATGGTGGTTACATAACGAATTTAGATGGTCAGTATGAGATAAATACCGACCAGCCAGAGGTTACGCTCACCTTTAATTATATAGGATATAAACCTTTAGAGAAAAAGGTGAAGAACGGAACGGCAGGTAATTTCACCATGCAAGAAGACGTTGGTGAGTTAGGCGAAGTCGTTGTAACAGGTTTTGCTACAAAGAACAGAAATAGCTTTACGGGCTCACAAGTATCTATAAAGAAGGACGAACTCTTGTCAGTGGGTACAAAGAATGTGCTTACAAGTTTGGCTAACTTTGTGCCAGGTCTTAGTGTGTTAGAAGACAACCTCGGCGGATCTGACCCAAATAAGATAGCTGATATCAATATTCGTGGACGCGCAACCTTCTCTGGTCAAGCCAACTTACCAGTCTTCGTTGTTGACGGTTCGCAGGTAAAGGTAGACTATGTCAATGACATGGATATGAACGATATAGAGTCGATAACCGTACTCAAAGATGCTTCTGCCTCTGCCCTCTATGGTGCGAAGGCTTCTGCAGGTGTTATCGTTATCACAACAAAGGCGCTCAAGGGAGGTAAGTTGAGATTTAATTACAGCGGTACTATGCGTTTGTCAACCCCTGATTTGAGTGATTATAAGTTGCTTTCAGCATCACAAAAGCTTGAGTATGAGCGTTTAGCAGGTCTTTATACAGCGACCGACTTAGCTGAACTATATACATTACAAAACAAGTACGCATACTATTACAACCAGATTCAAGACGGTGTAACAACCGATTGGATTAAGAAACCATTGCGTAATGCACTTTCTTCACAGCACAGTTTAAGTATTGATGGTGGTGACGAGCATGCACGTTATAATTTAGGTGTGCGTTATGGAGACGAAGAAGGTGTAATGAAAGGTTCGAGTCGTGAGCGTTTGTCAACGAATTTCAAACTCTCCTATAACCTTTCTGGTAAGTTCTTTATCAGTAACACGGCTACCATCTCATCAGTGAAATCAAATCAATCACCATACGGTGACTTCTCAGATTGGGTGAAGCAGAATCCATACGAGTATCCATACGATGAATATGGAGCATTGAAACCAAAGTTGAACTACGACCTCTCTAACCCATTATATGAAGCGTCTTTAGGCAGTTTCAACAAAGGTAACACGCTTGATGTGTTAAACACAACAACATTACAGGTGTGGTTAGGCGAGAAATTCAGAATTGATGGCGATTTCTCTATACAAAAGACAAAATACGAGGGACGTAACTTTGTGTCACCATTCTCAGCAGATCAGATTAAGAACGTAGCCGATGTGTCACGTAGAGGACGACTGACAGAGACTTTCACCAGTACAACTACTTATCAGGGTAAGTTGATGGTGTCATACAATAACTACATTTTTAGTAAGTTATTCCTCACAGCGATGGCCGGTACATCCATTGAGTCAAATTCAGTCGATGGTAGTACGTATGGTTCAGTAGGTTATTATTCAGATAATGTAGCCCACCCATTGTTGGCAGGCAACTATCCAACGGGTAAACCAGGTGGTGTTGATAGTAAGTATAATGGTGCAGGTTTCTTCGTGAACCTCAACTCTATATGGGATAATCGTTATTTCTTAGATGTCATCTATCGTTATGAAGGATCGTCTAAGTTTGGTAAGAACTCTCGTTTTGCACCTTTCTGGAGTGTGGGAACAGGATGGAATATTCACAATGAGAAGTTCCTTAAGGGTTCACCATTTCAGCTGTTAAAGCTCCGTGCAAGTGTGGGTTACCTTGGTAACATCTCCTTTGAGCCATATCAGGCATTGACTATGTACACCAGCTTGGCAGGACTTAACTATATAAAAGGTATTGGTGCCATCCCAATGGGTATCGGAAACAAGAACCTTAAATGGGAGAGAACGCTCAGTGCGAACGTCGGTCTTGACCTCACAATGTTTAAGGGACGTTGGGACTTCTCGGCTGATGTCTATAGGAAGAACACAGACAATCTGTTGCTTGACATCACTAAGGCCCCATCATTGGGTATTACTACCTCCCGTGAGAATGTAGGAGAGGTAGAAAACCATGGTTTCGAGTTCCAGACACGTGTTATTCCTATCAAGAACAAGGACTGGGAGTGGTCGTTAAGTCTTAATTATGCTTACAACAAGAATAAGATTAAGAAGATCAGTAACGCACTTCGCGAACAAAACGAGAAGAACCAAGCAAAGGGCGGTGTGGTCCCATTGCCTATCTATGAAGAAGGTCAGTCGTTGACCGCATTGAAGGTAGTCTCTTCAGCAGGTATCGACCCTATTACGGGTGATGAAGTCTTCATTAAGCGTGACGGTAGCCTTACATTCGTCTACGACCCTAACGATAAGGTCGTATATGGCGATACCACACCATTCGGTATGGGCTCAATCGGTTCTTATCTTACCTATAAGCAGTTCTCAATGGGAATGTCTATGCGTTATTCCTTCGGTGGAGCTGTTTACAATCAGACATTGGCAACAAAGGTAGAGGGTGCCGACCCACGCTATAATGCTGACGAACGCGTATTTAGCAGCAGATGGAAAGAAGTAGGTCAGCAGGCTAAGTACAAGCGTATCAGCGATTCAAGTGTACCAATGCAGACCTCTCGATTTGTTGAGACAAATAATTATATCACGTTGAGCAGTCTCTCACTTGCCTACGAAGTACCATTGACATTGATACAAAGATATGGACTTAAGCGTTTACATCTTGAGATGTTGGCCAACGACCTCTTCTATCTCTCATCAGTAAAACGTGAGCGCGGATTAAGTTATCCATACGAACGTAGCGTAGAGTTATCAGTCAGACTTGGATTTTAAGCCGGTAGATAGCAGACACATTAATATAATGTAGAAAGACTATTAGGTAACAATAATAAAAAAGAAGATGAAGAAAATAACATATTACCCTAAACTGTTGATAAGTGCTGTGATGGTGCTGTTGGTGGTATCATGCAGTGACTTTATCAATGTTCAACCAGCAGGACAAGTTGATGAGGATGAGCAATTCTCATCAATCCGTGGTTTCCGTAATACGATGTATGGTGCTTATGGTAGCATGGCAACGTCAGACTTATATGGTGGAAACTTAGGCTTTGGTTTTGTTGACCAATTAGGACAAATGTTTGGTTACGATAACTCGTCAGAGACAAGCTACTTCGTAGGTCAATACGATTATATGCGCAGTGATGTACGTACTATTGTTGATGCTATTTGGACAAAGCAATATCAAGCAATAGCATACGTCAATAATATAATTTATCAAACAGAGCATGCTAAGTTTGAGCATGCAGAGCTGCCTTTGATGCGTGGTGAGTGCTACGGCTTACGTGCTTTCATGCACTTCGACCTCGTTCGTCTTTTTGCTGAGGATTATGGTCAAAGCAATGAGGCAACACGTGGTATACCCTATTCAACGACTTTCGACCTCAACAATAAGCAATTATTGACTTTGCATAAAACGTATGAAGCGATATTGTCCGACCTTGATAAAGCAGAAGAACTCCTCAAGAATGATAATGTAGTAAATGTTGAGACAACAGCTACCAGCGATTATCTAAAGGGACGTGCAGTGTTCTTTAATAAGTATGCTGTGGCCGCTACGAAGGCAAGAGTCTACTATTCTATGGGCGACGAGGCTAATGCAGCTAAGTATGCTAAGCAAGTAATCGATGCAACCAATAATTTCTCGCTGAAGAAATATAGTTCATTGAGCGATGTAAAACGCTTCCCAGCAGCAGGAGAGTTGATATTCGGCTTGTATAATAACACCCTTTCAAGCACTATCTCTACGCTTTTCCTGTCACAAACAGCACGTGGAACATTTACTGAAGGACGTAGAGACCTTGAGAATCTGTATGAGACATCAGCCTTCTCAGCCACAAGTACCGACCTGCGCTATACAGCTTATTACAGACAGAATACCACATCAGACGGTTTGAAAAGCTACTCTTTTGTGAGATTCTTAGAGAGCGATGCACAGGTAAGCAGTAATCCTTTACAAGGTTTGACACTCATCCGTCTGCCAGAGATGTATTATATCTTAAGTGAATGTACATACGATAGCGATAAGACAGAGGCTGTTAGACTACTCAATGAGGTAAGGAAGAGCCGTGGCTTGGAGGATGTTGACAGTGCTAAGGTAGCAACAAGAGAGGCCTTCAATAAGGAGATGTTGCGTGAGCGCATGCGTGAGATGCCTGGTGAAGGACAAACGTTCTATGCGTTGAAGCACTACAACAAACCATTTACCGACTTTAGAGGTATTACCACACGTCAGCCATCTAATTCCATCTTCGTCTTGCCTTGGCCAGATACGGAGAAAGAGTTCGGAGGACAGTAAGTAATTAAACACTTTATGAAGATGAAAAAAGCAATAAGAAATATACTACTTGTTTGTACTGGTGTAACCTTGTTTGCAGCATGCAGCAACGTTGATTATGATGGTGAGCACAGTTCTGACGGTATGTTTGAACCGACAAACCAAGTTCGTTTCTATTATGCACAGCCAGGCGATACCACTGTGAACTATTCATTTGGAGTGAAGCCTGTTGATACGCTTACGCATGTCGTCTACCTCCCTGTGCAGCTCGTTGGTAACCTTTCTGCAGAGGCGCAACCATTCAGCGTAGAGGTAGGTAAAGGGACAACAGCTATTGCTGGAAAGCATTACACACTGAATGCTGACACCTTACATTTCGCTCCTAATGCCTATCGCACCTATGTCCCTGTGACGCTGATACGTGCTAACTTATCAGAAGATAAGGACGACTCAATCCGCTTAGTATTAAACTTAGTTGGAAAGGGGACGCTGGGTACACGACTTACCAAGAGTAACACGGTAAAGATAACCTTTAATAATGTACTTTCAAAGCCAGACTTCTGGGTGGTAATGGAGAGTTATTGGGGGTTAGGACCATTTACCAAAAACAAGTATCGTAAGCTCCTTTCGTATTATGATAGCAATGAGGCAACGATCAGAGATATCATTGAAGGCTCTGATGTTACGGCACAAGGCTATCTCTATCAGCATGTGCAAGAGGTTGTTGCCTATTTTGCAGCTCATCCAGATGAGCTATAAGGATAGGGTAGGAGACACTACTTGTGTTAAGGTCTGTTCTTTTGTTTCATCATGCGGTTTATCAACAACCTTCGTGTGGATAGCCTAAGACATACCTTATAATAATAGAATAATGGTAAACAGATAAATAAGCAATAAGATGATAAAGAAATATTTATATCTTCTTTTGGCACTCCCATTAGTGGTATTGTCATTTCAGTCATGTATAAAAGACGATTCTTACGGTCCTTCAGGCAATTCGTCAAAATTATCATTGGCACAGGACTTACAGGAGAAATATACGCTCAATAGATGGGATACATTGAAGATCACGCCTAATGTCGTACAGACAAACGAGCAAAAGAAAGTTGACTATGAATGGGAGATAAATGGTAAGGTCGTATCGACTGATGCCTCTCTTAAATATGTATGTAAGGACTTTGGCTCTTTTCCATGCCGATTAAAGGTGAGCAATGGAGACAATATTCAATATTACGAGTTCGGTCTTAACGTACAATACTCTTATGTTGACGGTCTTTACATATTAGCAAGTAATGGCGGAAAGACAATCGTCTCTTATCTGCCAGAGGCTGGTAGTACTAAGACCTTTGACTTAGATGTGCTGCAAAAGAACAATCCAAGCATTGATTTCACAGGCGAACCTAAGGGAATTGACTATGCTTTGGCTCGTGATAACAAGACCCCACTCTTGTTTGTAGCGGTGGGTAGTCCAAGTACTATTTATGAGTTTGATGGCAATCTGATGGTTAAGCGCTTCACAACTACCTGTACAGGCGACGTGTCATACCTTAGGAAGAGTGCCTTGACCTATCCTAAGTCAATGCTGACAATGGTAAATCATGTTCCAAACCGATTGACACTCTCTGAGACAACACCCTTCAACTTAGGTAAGTCAATAAAGGATGCTTTAGGTTCCGACATATCTTTAGCTGATGCTGCTACAGCTTGGAAGCAGCAAGACCTACGTTATGTACAAGGCTACGTAATGTTTGATAATGCTGAAGGACGATTGGTCGCACAGAAGGTACAGGCTACTGGTAAGGTACCTGTTGAACTTTTGAAAGGGAAATTTACAGGTGAGACACTGGTTGGCATGGGTGCTGTAGACAACGAGCGTAACATCGTTTTGCTCACATGGAATGCGGCCTCATCAAAGTTTAAGTGTTACTATATCTTCCCAGGTTTCTATCCTTCTACAGCTACAAAGGTTGAGGCTGCCGTTGTAAAAGACGAGGCAGTCGTACCAGCCACTGCGGGTTTGACCACACAGTCAGTTGTACGCGTATCTGCAGAGAAGAACTTAGTATACTATTCTGCAGGTAATAAGCTGTATGCTTATAACGTGTTGTCTGGTGGTAACTTCCCTCAGAATGCCTTGACAACATTTGGTGATGCAGGCGAGACCATCGCCGACATGCTCATCTCAGAAGGGAGCAATAAACTTTATGTTGCCACAAACGCAGCTACAGGACAGCTTGTAGGAAGTATCTACTGCTACGATTTGAATGATAACAAGCTGCTCTGGCAGAAGAAGAATATTACCGGACGTATCAAGAGCATTACATACAGACAATAATGAAAGTGGCATGTAAGATGACTACATGCCACATTCAAACTATAATTCCAACATGAAAACAAACAATCTAATAGCTACCATACGCACAATAGGAATAGCCTTATTACTATTGTGCGTTAATGTTAAGGCCTTTGCCGATGATAAGAAAGGCGACGAAGACAAGAAGGCTAAGAAGGAGACCAAATACGATAAACTATTCAAAGACAAGAAGAAAGAGACCGTAAGTAGTAAGTTTATCACTGTACATAAGTGTGATGGGAAACTCTACTTGGAGGTTCCTGTCAAATACTTGCATAAAGAGATGTTGTTAGGAGGTGGTATCTCTTCCACCACCGACCCAACTTATCTGACCATCGGTACCAAGAGCTTCACTCCTCTCCACTTCTTCTTTGAGGTACAAGACAGTAGTCTTGTGATGAAGACGCCTAACAGTGTCGTTTATTCAGATGGTAGTGCAAGTGCCGAGATGCAAGAGGCTTTGAAAATTAGCTACCGTGATCCTGTCTTGATGGGATTTAAGATTGCGGCTTACAACAACGACAGTACGGCTCTTGTAATTGATGTAACCGACCTCTTAGCACGCCCTAACAGTATGTTACCTGTTATCCCAAAGAAGTCGGGCGACTTGGCATTGAGCGCTTCACCTAAGAGTGAGATGTCTTTTGTTAGAGCAATTAAAAGCTTTGACAACAACATTGTTGTGAATGTTGACTTCAACTATCTACTCACAGCATCACTCATGTCCTTACCTGTAGCCAGTGAAATTCCGACAACCGTAGGAGTAACCTATAGTTTAGCATTGTTGCCAGATAGTAAGATGCGCCAGCGTATAACAGATTCGCGAGTAGGTATAGCATCCGTTTCAAAGCTCACCTTTAATAATAATATTGCTAAAAGTAAGCAGACCTTCATAGCACAACGTTGGAACCTTGTACCACAGAGTATTAAGGCTTACGAGCAGGGAAAGCTCTCTAAACCAGTAAAGCCTATATGCTTTTATATCGATGACGCCTTCCCTGCTGAATGGAAGAATGCAATAAAGCAAGGGGTGGAGCTATGGAATAAAGCCTTCGAACAAGCGGGTTATCAAAAGGCTATTGAGGCCTTAGACTTCCCTAAGAATGATCGTAACTTTGATGCAGACGATATTGCTTATTCCTGTATCCGCTATGTGCCAAGTACCTCTGATAAGGTTAGCTCTTCTTTCTTAGCCAATCCACAGACGGGAGAGATTATCAATGCGTCGGTCTTTGTTCCGGCTAACGTTGGTAATCAGATTTATCGTTGGCTGTTCTTAGGCTCAGCAGCATCCGATGTCTCCATGCGAACCTCCCATCTTCCACAAGACAAGTTCAACCAAGGATTGAAGTATCTTGTCGCACGTGAGGTTGGTAGAAGTCTTGGTCTGCTCGACAATATAGGGGCTTCTTATTCCTATCCAGTCGATTCTCTCCGTAACAGCACATTCACACGTGCAAACAATCTGGCGGCTTCTATCATGGCTAACACACCTTTTAACTATGTTGCTCAACCGAGCGATAAGGGTGTTGTCTATATGCCAGAGAATATCGGACAGTATGACAAGCATGCCATTGAATGGGCTTATCGTTACTTTGACCCAGCAAAGACAAGTTTAAGCGAAGAGACCTCTACACTCGAAAAGATGGTAGATAAGCGTGTACAAAATCCTCGTTATCGTTTCTTCCGTACCTCTTCTTTGATTTGGGACCCACGTGTTCAGGAGGGTGCATTGGGTAATGATGCGATTAAAGCAAGTGAATACGGATTGCGTAACATGCAAATCGTTGAGAACAACCTTTATAACTGGGTGAAAGACGATGATGATAGTCGAATTAAAGAGAACTTGTATCTGACAATCTCTCAGCAGAGATATGCCTTCTTCAAGCGTGTGCTGAGTAATGTCGGAGGTATCTTCCTGAACGACATGAAAGTCTCTTCGGGTGTTCCTCGCTATGAGGTCGTATCTAAGGCACGTCAGCGTCAAGCGATGTTATGGTGCTTGAACCAGGCTAAACACTTTAAGCAATATGCCAACCCAGGCTTTGAACGTAAGGGCTTCATGGCTATAAGCTATTATGACCAGTTGTTAGAGTTTATTGGCTATGACCTCTTTGGTGTTCGTACACGCTTGGCTGTAGCGTCACACCTGTCTGCACAGAGTTATAGTCAGAAGGAATACTTCGACGACCTCTTCTCTTCTCTCTTCCATAGTGCACAATTATGTAAGGCACCATCACAGGAAGAGCGTGTGCTGCAACGTGCTTATCTTACTTATTCACGTGCGGTGATTGACAAAGCTAACAAACAAGGCGGCAACGGACCAGCAGCTCTTCAGTCTACAATGGTTACTGGTAATCAGACTAATAGCGCAGCTTTTGGGAATCCTACAGCATCACTCGCACCAACAGTGGATGCGGCCTTATTAGATGGTTCGGCTATCTACTTCTACACCTCACTGTTGAAGTTGAAGCCAATGTTAGAGGCGTGTGTCAAAGCAAAGCTCTCTCCTGAGGCACACTCACATTATTCTATGTTACTCTTTAAGGTGAACAAAGCTTTGGAGGATGGTCAATGAAATATTCATTAATAGCTAATAAGTTAATGCGTCGCATATTATTACTTCTACTTCTCTTCTCTCTGGCAGCCACATCGGGGTCGGCTTTCCCGTTGATGAAACGTAAGAAGAAGGCACAGAGCAGTCAGACCGAAAAGAAATCAGCCTACGAACGGGCCCTTACTGAGCAACTAACGGAGTCAGTACGGGGTAGTTTCGTTTCGTTCCATAAGACAGATGGACGCTTGTTGATGGAGCTTCCGAAAGAGTCGTTGGGTCGTGACATGCTTATTGGCGTCACTATTTCGTCTGTCTCCAATCCAAAGATGGGCGACTTAGGCTTTAAGAACTCCAATTTAGTGCATGTACGCTTCATTGAGAAAGATAGTTCTGTGGTGATGCAGGTCGTCAACACCGATTTATATGTGCCTAAGAACCAACCTTCAGCAAAGCTTGCTGCAAGATTGAACTACGATAATCTCGATTTCTTTTCATTCCCTATAAAGGCGCATAACGACTCCACTGGGGCCGTACTCTTCGATGCTTCGTCGTTTGTCCTCAAAGAGAACCGCTTCTTCCCAGTAATTGCTAAGAACGTGGGGTCGTACTCTGTGAACGCTTCGCTTAAAGAGAACCTCACGAGAGTGACGAAATTAAAGGTGTTCGACACGAATGCCTGTGTCGGAATGGACAGACATTACATTATTAGCCTGTCTGGTAAAAAGGGCTCACCTATCACGAACTATCCTGTAACCATAGGCGTAAACTTCACGTTAGCACTGTTGCCTAACGACTTGATGACACCTCGTTTGAGTGATACACGTGTGGGGATGTTCCTAATGAACAAGGATGTCCTTAAGAAAGATGGGTCTATTGATAAGGCAACATTCGTCAAGCGTTGGCGCCTTATACCGAAGGATACGACTGCTTACTTTGCTGGTGAACTATGCGAACCGACTAAGCCTATCGTCTATTATGTAGAGAACACGTTCCCTCCTCTTTGGAAACAAGCTATTAAAGCGGGTGTTCTATGGTGGAATAAGGCCTTCGAGAAGATTGGTTTTAAGAATGTTATGCAGGTGGCAGACTTCCCTACAAACGATCCTAACTTCGACCCAGATGACTTTAAGTATTCATGTATCAGATACCTACCTACGGATGTCGAGAATGCTATGGGACCTTCTTGGACTGACCCACGGACGGGAGAAGTGATCAACGCTACCGTACTTGTCTATAATGACGTTGTTAATACGATTAATAACTGGCGGTTTGTACAAACGGCACAGATTGACCCTCGTGCTCGAGGAGCACAAATGCCTGATAGTATAATAGAGGAGACATTGGAATACATCATTGCGCACGAGGTGGGTCACACGCTTGGTTTCATGCACAATATGGCGGCATCGGCGGCACTCCCTACCGACTCCTTGCGTTCTGTGGCCTTCACACAGCAGTATGGTACAACGGCTTCTATCATGGATTATGCTCGTTTCAATTATGTAGCACAACCTTCTGACCATGGCGTTAAACTTACTCCTCCACGTCTTGGGGTCTATGACTACTATGCTGTTGAGTGGGCTTATAAACTTTTCCCAGGCTCAAAGGGCTTCGAGGATGACGCTAAGCAGCTGCGCTTGTTGGCTGATAAGCATGAAGGCGACCCCTTCTATCGTTATGGCCTACAGCAGACGGGTACGAAGTATGACCCCTCAGCCATCGAGGAAGACCTTGGTGACGACCCTGTGAAGTCGTCTACTTATGGTATGCAGAACCTTAGGATGATTCTCAAGAACCTCGACCACTGGATTGGCGATGAGGATGGCGATAGCAGAAAAGCTGAGTTATACAACGAGATCTTGTCTCAAGCCATGCATTATGTGCGTAATGTCAGTGTCAACGTACCTGGTATCTATCTCTATCAGACAAGTGAGAAGTCGGGCTTACCTCGCTATAAGGTTGTACCAAAGGCTAAACAAAAGGAGTCTGTACAGTGGCTTCTGAAGCAGGCTCGTACGTTTGCGACATTAGGTAACGATACGATTGAGAAGAAACTACCTTTCGGAGCCAACAAGCCTTTTAAGATTTTAGCTCGTGATGTGCAGTCGCTTGCTATGATGGCAACGTCAAAGCTCGCTATTTCTTATTATCTTGACTCTACCTCTTATTCGCCAATTGAATATATGGAGGATGTTTATCAAGATGTCTTTGGTAAGACGATTGCAGGGAAGGAAAACCTCTCTGTGGCCGACCTCTCCATGCAGCGTCTCTATGTCGACCTATTACAAGAGGGCGTCTCTGACATGAAGCAAGCACCTAATGTGCATAATCTTCAGTCGGGGGTGGTGTCGGCTAATAATATTATTACCAGTCTGTTACAGCAGAAAGAGGCTGACGTAGAACAGACGGCATTTTGTTATCTGACCGACAAGCAACGAGGTTTAAGTGAGGACACCCATTTCCTCAACTTCGGTAATGGCTATGGTGAACCAGAACCGCTGTGGGGAACAACGGTTAACCGCACTTCTGAGTTCCAATTAGAGTATGCGCAAAAGCTGCTGTCTCTGTTAGAAACGACCATTCCACATGTGTCTACACCCGACCTTAAAGCGCATTATATGCTTCTCGAAAAGCGATTGAAAAAGTATTTGAAATAGTTAGTTCGTCGAACAAGAACCGTTCGCTCCCTATAAGTCTTCGGATTTGTAGGGAGTTTTTTATTTGTGACAATCCAATAAACTTAGTACTGTAAAGGTTTGGAAATATCTTTATAAAAACCCTTTGTAGCATGTGTATGATTGTCAAGGGGTAAGGTCATTATGTGTCTTTATAATTAATAGAGAATCAGAAGGTTATGAAGAGCGTTTAAGAACATGCTTGGTAAGCTTCAAGAAGGGCGTTGTCAAGGGTGTTGCCAAGGCTCTTCTTCAATGCTGTTAGGCGTCTTCTTGAATGGAGAAGGGCGTAGACTATAAACGAGAATACGAAAAAAAAGGACATTGTCCCTTTAATCTTTCTGTGTTCTGAACCGATGTGTCGTTCGATAACTCTCCATAGAAGCTACCATCAGAAGCAAACTTAGAGGATGAACTAACGCAGCCTCTAATCATAATTAAAGCGATAATGTCTATCAGAAAACGTTTGTCGACCTTCCAACTCGGTAAGTCGTCAACTCATCTATTTATTCTTCTTCTTTTTGAAAAAGCCAAATCTCTTGTTAAGAAGACCAGTAGGATGCTTACCACCAAACATGCGATAGAGCTTCCAACTAAGGATAAGACCATCCAAGACCCCAGCTCCTGTGCTAAGAACACCAGAGAATCTCTGGGTAGGAGAGTTCTTGTCTTTAGGCTTGTGCATAAGCTCGTTCCACAGTCCAGCTATCCTATTGCTATCCTTTGTGATGTCAGTAAGGAGCTGCGCCTTACGCAGTCTTATGTCGTCCAACGTCCTATAATGAGGTCCAGAGTGCGTAGTCTGTTCAGTCATAAGCTTATTTTGACATTAAAAGACTTCCCAAGAATCTTACCAATGGGCGTTCAATCAGTCTGTGACGTAGTAAGATAAAGACGAAGAGCAGTAGCAAATAGCCACCAGCAACAATGAGGAAAGCCCATATAAGTGACCCTACCAATGCCTGCAAAGCAAAGGCTGCAGCAAAGGAGAAGTAAATTAAGGAAATTAAGAGGATAGTACAGAACACTACCACGATAGTAATTACCGTCAGTAGTCGTACTACCTTCTCTATTACATCGAGCTTCACGTACTCTGACTGAAGCCCGATATAATGTTTTAGCACCTCTATTAAGTGTGCTATTGTTTCTACGTTCTTATCGTTCGAGAACATCCTCTATGATTTAGATAACGTCAGAAGCTGCGTCTTTGATGTCTTCAACGAACTCGTCAGTCTCCTTGCGACTGAGCTTAAGGTCGTGTTTCTTGCAGAAATCATCAACTGCTTCAGAAATCTTAGAACGTGTGTCTGTACCTTTCTCTGGAGCCAAAAGCAAACCGAGAGTAGCGCCTGCAAGACCACCGCAGAGGAATGCGCCAATGTAACCTAATGTCTTCATAATCTCTTATTTTTAGTGAATACTTATATTCTTAATCATTGGCAAATATAGTCAAAGTTTCGCATACCACCAATAGATACGGCGTCTTTTTGTGTTAAAAATCTTTCAAATGCTTTATTTAACAAACTTTATTGGCCTTATTTTCTTGCTTCTTCGTATTATTTTGTAACTTCGCACGATAAAGAACAGTGTGGATTAAAAGTATAATAAATAAAAACTAAGGGATTATGAAGAAATTTATGGTGTTGAGTGCAGCGCTCTGTGTAGCGGTTGCGTTCACTGGCTGTAAGTCAAGCGAGAGTGCATACAAGAAGGCCTATGAGAAAGCTAAGTCTCAGGAGCAGGCTCCTTCAACTACAGATGAGACTACTACAACTCAAGAGGCAGCTGTTGTCGCTCCTGTAGAGTCTCAGCCTGTGACACAGGCGCCTGTTGTTGACAATTACGACAACGAACCTGTTCGCCGTGAGACAGTCTCTGTTGTGAATGGTGCAGGCTTGAAGGCTTATAGTGTTGTCGTTGGTTCTTTCGGCGTAAAGGCTAATGCTGAGGGCTTACAGCAGCGTTTGAAGAATGCTGGTTACGATGCACAAGTAGCTTACAATGCTGGTAATAATATGTATCGTGTTGTCGCTTCTACATACGATAGTAAGGCTTCTGCTGTCCAGAGTCGCAATCAGCTGCGCGCTACATACGCTGATGCGTGGTTGCTTTCTCGATAGATGGGAAGAATCTTAGCTATAGATTACGGAAAGAAACGAACCGGACTTGCAGTCACCGACCCATTGTGTATCATCGCCAATGGGTTGGCGACTGTTGCTACGTCTGAACTTTTCGACTTCTTAACACAGTATGTTGTGAAGGAATCGGTCAGTCAGCTGGTCATTGGAAAGCCTTTGCAGCCTAATGGACAACCGAGTGAGAACCTCGCACGTGTCGAACAGTTTGTTAATCGTTGGCGTAAGGTGCATCCTGAACTGCCGATTGATTACTACGACGAGAGGTTTACTTCTGTCATTGCTCATCAAGCTATTCTTGCCGGAGGGGTGAAGAAGAAGACACGACGGGAGGATAAAGGACTTGTTGACGAGATATCTGCAACGATTATACTTCAGGATTATATGCGGTCCAAAGGGCTTTGATACTATTCAATTATGCCCGTTGGACCAATGTGTTTAATGGTCACTACTCCCGTTGGTAGAAATCTTAACCAATATGTTTGATGGTCATTATTTCCGTTGGTAGAAATCTTAACCAATGTGTTTGATGGTCACTATTTCCGTTGGTGGAAATCTTAACCAATATGTTTGATGGTCATTATCTCCGTTGGTGGAAATCTTAACCAATGTGGTTGATGGTCACTATTTCCGTTGGTAGAAATCTTAACCAATATGTTTGAAGGTCATTACTTCCGTTGGTAATATATGTAACCAATGCGTTTGATGGTCACTATTTCCGTTGGTAGAAATCTTAACCAATATGTTTGATGGTCATTACTCCCGTTGATGATAGATATATAATAAGGAGAAGACCATTAAGACCAATACGTTTAATTAAATATTAGATTATGGTATTACCTATTTACACATACGGTCAGCCGGTGTTGCGTAAGGTAGCTGAGGATATTCCTCTCGACTATCCAGACCTTCAAGAGCTGATACAGAATATGTTTGAGACCAATACTGCCAGTGATGGCGTTGGATTGGCGGCCCCACAGATAGGCAAGTCTATCCGTGTCGTGGTCATTGACTTGGATGTTCTCTCTGATACCTTCCCAGAGTATAAGGGCTTCCGACATGCTTTCATTAATGGACATATCCTCGAATACGATGACTCTGAGACGGAGACTTTGGAAGAGGGATGCCTCTCTTTGCCTGGTGTTCACGAGAGTGTTACACGTGCAAAGCGCATTTATGTGAAGTATCTCGACGAGAACCTTGTTGAGCATGAAGAGTGGATTGATGGCTATCTGGCCCGTGTCATTCAGCATGAGTTCGACCATCTTGAAGGTAGAGTATTTACCGATCGCCTCTCACCCTTCCGTAAACAGATGATTAATAGTAAGTTGAAAGCTCTCTTGCAGGGTAAGGTTCGCTGTCATTATCGTGTGAAGGCTCCACGTAAGTAAGTATGTTGCGTGGTGTCGTAGTATCCTTGCTATGCCTATTGGCATTACCGTCTGCAGCCCAGTATAACATCAAGAAGATGATGGAGGAGGGTAGGCGAACGCTCGATCAGGGGTACTACGTTACCTCCATGCAGATTTTCTCCCGTATTGTTGGGCTCAAACCAAACCTCTATGAGGCTTGGTATCTGATGGCATTATCGAAGTATCGCCTCGAAGACTACAAGGGTGCGGATGATGATTGTCGTCGTGCTTTGAACTTGCAACCCTATATTGCTGACATCTACGAACTTTACGGCATGACAAACATTCGTCTTGAGCGTTATGACAGTGCGGTAACTGCCTACACCCATGCCATTGACATCATGCCTGATAATCGTGACTATTGGTTTAATCGGGCCTATTGTCTCTATCAGATAGGTGATAGTAAGACTGCTCTCCAACAGTTGGCATATATCTTGAAGCGCTGGAAATCGTTCGATGCAGCTGCCCAACTGCGTTCTGACATATTAGCAGGCAGAAAACCAAAGCAGCAGCCCGTGAAATCGAACACCCCACCTATTTATCAGTTGCCATCCCTGCGCATTGATAATAACCAGAACCCCATGAAAAACAAGCCGATACTACGTTTGTCACAATAATCCGCTTTGTAGATTATTGTCAGTAACCCCCATTCCTCCTTTCATTAGTTCTTATTCATCTATAGAACTTTGATAAATCGACACCAAAAGTTCTGGATAGATGATAGATTGTGAATTAAAAGTGTTACCTTTGCCGCAATATTTGATTTATAAAACTAATTTGTAGTATGGTTAAAATCACTTTCCCAGACGGTTCCGTTCGTGAATACGAGCAGGGCGTGACTGGTTTTCAAATCGCCGAGAGCATTTCGCCGGCTCTCGCCCGTGACGTTGTATCTTGCGGAGTAAATGGCGTAACAACAGAATTAAACCGTCCCATCAACGAAGACGCTACTATTGCGCTGTACAAGTTTGAGGATGAAGAAGGCAAGCACACCTTCTGGCACACCTCTGCCCACCTCCTTGCTGAGGCTTTACAGGAGCTTTATCCAGGCATACAGTTCGGTTTCGGACCTGCTATTGAGAATGGTTTCTTCTATGATGTGATGCCTGCTGAGGGGCAGTCAATCTCTGAGAACGACTTTCCAAAGATTGAAGAGAAGATGCGCGAACTGGCTAAGAAGAACGAGCCGGTCGTTCGTCATGATGTCTCAAAGGCTGATGCTGTAAAGGAGTTCACTGCTGACGGACAGGAATACAAGGTGGAGCACATCGTAGAAGACCTCGAAGATGGCACCATCTCAACATATACACAGGGACATTTCACCGACCTTTGTCGTGGTCCTCACCTCGTTTCTACGGGTGCTATTAAGGCTGTTAAGATTACGAGTGTGGCTGGTGCTTTCTGGCGTGGTGACGCTAAGCGCGAGCAGATGACACGTATCTATGGTATCACCTTCCCTAAGAAGAAGATGCTCGACGAGTACCTTGAGATGCTTGAAGAGGCTAAGAAACGCGACCACAGAAAGATTGGTAAGGAGATGGAGTTGTTTATGTTCTCTGATAGAGTGGGTAAGGGACTACCTATCTGGCTACCTAAGGGAACCCAGCTGCGCCTCCGCTTGCAGGATCTCCTGCGTCGTCTTCTTCGTCCTTACAACTATCAAGAGGTCATCACACCAGGCATTGGTGGTAAGAACCTATACGTAACTTCTGGCCACTATGCCCACTATGGCAAGGATGCCTTCCAACCTATCCACACGCCAGAAGAGGATGAAGAGTACATGCTCAAGCCTATGAACTGTCCTCATCACTGTGAGGTGTATGCTTATAAGCCACGTTCTTATAAAGACCTCCCACTGCGTATCGCAGAGTTCGGTACTGTCTTCCGCTATGAGAAGAGTGGTGAGTTGCATGGACTGACCCGTGTTCGTACGTTTACACAGGATGATGCACATATCTTCGTACGCCCAGATCAGGTAAAGGCTGAGTTCGAGAACAATATCGACATTATCCTTAAGGTGTTCAAGACCTTTGGTTTTGACAACTACGAGGCACAGATTTCACTCCGTGACCCTAACGATAAAGAGAAGTATATAGGCTCTGATGAGGTATGGGAAGAGAGTGAAGCTGCTATTAAGGCTGCTTGTGAGGAGAAGGGACTCAAGGCTCGTGTAGAGTTAGGAGAGGCTGCCTTCTATGGTCCTAAGCTCGACTTCATGGTGAAGGATGCTATCGGTCGCCGCTGGCAGTTGGGTACTATTCAGGTTGACTATAACCTTCCTAACCGCTTTAAGCTTGAGTACACGGCAGAGGACAACTCTAAGAAGACTCCAGTGATGATACACCGAGCACCATTCGGTTCGCTCGAACGTTTCACAGCCGTACTCATTGAGCACACAGCAGGACACTTCCCTCTCTGGTTGACACCTGACCAAGTGGCCATCCTACCTATCTCTGAGAAGTATAACGACTATGCTCGTAAGGTGAAAGCCTACTTCGATGCACACGACGTACGTTCTATCATGGACGATCGCAACGAGAAGATTGGTCGTAAGATACGTGACAATGAGCTCAAGCGTGTACCTTACATGGTTATCGTGGGTGAGAAGGAAGCTGCCGAAGGACTTGTCTCAATGCGCCAGCAGGGTGGTGGCGAGCAGGCTACTATGACTATGGAAGCCTTCGCAGACCGCATCAATGCTGAGGTTGCTGACCAACTTAAGGAGTTAGCTTAATCATTTATTTTCTCTATACAAAACCCTCTCCAGACTCGGAGAGGGTTTTCTTTTTCCTGTTCCTAACCCTCATCTCCTCTGATAGTTTCCTATAAACTCCCCTCGCCTTATCCCTTCTCAACGACCAGTAAAACATTCAGATAGAAAAATAAATATCACTGGCTTTATTCCTCATTACTCCCCTTACATTCCTAACAAAGGTTGTATTCGCTGTTGTCTTAACTCCCTTTTACTCCCTTTCACTCCTTAACTCCTCCATACAATAACTCCCTTTCAACCCCTTTCACTCCTTAACTCCTCATACAACAACTCCCTTTCACTCCTTATCTCCTTATCTTCTTAAAGAAAACTCCTCGCTCCCTTGTAAACTATTTTCGCTCCTCTTGATTCGACGACATGCCCTTCAACGATGAAGAAGATGCCTTTCTCCATTCAAGAACATGCCCTTCTTGCATGTAGAAGACGCCCTTCTTGAGGCAAGAAAGGCGTCTTCTTCTTTGCTGTCTATAACCTACTGATTTCGTGCGGGTTATGTGCTGCTATTCTCTATGTGCCATACTCCTTCCTTACCAGATGTTTACATGTGTCTTTGTAATAACTTTTCATGACTACGAATGACGCTAATTAAGCAAATAAAGAATGGACATGACGGACTGAGTAGGGACTGAATAAAACTACGAATGACGCTAATTAAGCGAATAAAGAATGTACATGACGGATCAAGGATGGACTGAATAAAACTACGAATGACGCTAATTAAGCGAATAAAGAATGTACATGACGGACCAAGGATGGACTGAATAAAACTACGAATTACCCGAATTACTCGAATACGAAATGCGTTATATGAACGAAGAATAGACTGAACAGAACTACGAATGACGCTAATTACTCGAATAGGGAAATCGTAAAACGGATAAAGATTGAGCTGAAAAGAACTACGAATGATGCGAATTTCTCGAATACGAAATGCTCCCTCACGTTCGTAGAAAAGCGTAGGGGTATCTCGGTAATCACTCCCCTCTCCATTCGGAGAGGGGCCGGGGGTGAGGCCGGAGGTGGCTTGGGGGTGAGGCCCGAGGTGGCTGTCTGTGAGGCCGTCGCTCCTATTGTCTATTCAAACGGACGGACAATCATACCGCTGGAAGGAGCAAGTTCTTGTAGAGTAGCTGTATTTTTATTAATTGTTAGAGCGTAACTACCCGTTTGATTAGATGATACTGCGCTTGAAGACCAGTAATAACCTGTCACACCAGCAGCATTGAATTTATAGTTATTCGGGCTTGTACTATAATAACCTAAGAGTGGAAGATAGAAATACTGGTCCATCTCTGTGGTAGCAGGGAGCGTATTCGAAACTGCTTTTAATAGTTTTTTAGTTGTGTTGCGTAGGTCGGTTGAAGCGTCATCAGGCTGATGACTATCAGAGAAGCCCGTGATATAAGCTCTCTTCTTAAACCATGTACCCCCTTTATAGAGGTAGCCCATAGTTGACCAAAGCTCGTCAGCATCGTAGCGTGGGTCGCCCTTCATCACATACCATGCCATCTCGTTAGCATTAGGGAGGGCTGCAAAGTGAGAGGTTGAGGCTTCAAGCGGACCAGCGGCTGTACGAGGACGATTATAACTATCGCTTCCTGGCTTTGGATAGTTCGTACTACTGGTTGTTAAGAACTTCGTTGGCTGCCATGGATCAGCACTGTTCCATTCGTGCCCACTCCAATAGTTCGCTTTTGCATCCCACATATAATAGTTGGTACCACCATAGTCATTGATAGAGAGGTTGGCGGTCACGTCATGAATTGAGCCCGGAACAAAGGTGAGGGTAACATACTTAGTTACAGTACCCTCGATAGTTCCCTTCGGATTATCAGTCGTATTGCGAAGCCAGTAACGGATGCGCAGACTATGCCTACCCGGTGTTATCACTGCGTAGGAAGCGTTCTTACTCATGTCAGTGGTAGTGTTGTCGATAGCAAACCCACTCCCAGTCGTGAGTGTGATAGTCTTCGAACCACCCGAAGCAAGGGTGAGCGTGCCATCAGAAGCAATGTTGTAAACACCTGCTATATTGTCTTCTGATGAAATCTCAATCTTGGTAATCTTACTATGCTGTACGTATGTATTACTTGAACGAGGGATGAGACAGATGAAAGAAGCCTTGTGTTCGAGTGTAAACTTATAGTCGCTCCCTACCTTTTGGGCAGTTGCAACACCGCAGTCACCCGACTCGCCTGCATGGTCGAAGTTGTTAGGCGCAGTCTGAGTCTGTGCCTTCTTTATCTCTACTTGTGGTTGTGAGCCTGTGATCCCTTTATTGGTATAGACAACAGCATGCGTCGGACTGGTGTAGCTACCAGCAACGGTAAACACGGCGTTCGACTTCTTTGAGGCAATAGGGAAGGTGGCTGTAGCACTCTGTCGCCACTGACCAGCATTGTCTTTCACCAATATCTTGTCAGTATTTCTCCATATAACAGAGGCCCCGCTACCCTTGGTATGATCGTAGATAATCGTGCGTGTCGGTGCTTCTTCTTGAGAGACACCACTGAAGGTCATGGAGCCCTCCACAACACGATGGCTCTCCTTAGCGTTCTGCAGAAGGTCATCATTTGAACAACTCGTTGTTACTGCTGCACCTATCAAAGCACAACCTACCCATGACGAAAGTAATCGTAAAGTCTTTATAAACATATATATCTTGTTCGTTAAGTGTGTTTTACCTTATCAATAAAGCGTCTATTCGCTCCAATTCTGACTTACACTCGCTACGTCCTCATCGTCCCAGTGGAATGCTTCCTTTGCGTCTCCAGCACCTTCTCCAGCATTGATTCCACCAGCGTTGCCGCTTACATTGACCATAAGAGTCTCCGTATAAGTATTCAATAAATTACATTCTGGCTTAATGTACACGCTACGTACTAATTCTTTCTGCTTACTCATCAATCTAAACGAATTAATTGTTTTGCTCTTTCTTACTACGTTCTATCAACCAAACATACCTAAACTGTAGTTAATTATAACACGTTAGTGGCCGTTACATCATGTAGAGTATTGCCGTAGTTTGAGTTTTCTGGGTTAATTCGGGTGCAAAGTTAAGAAAAAAGTTGATAACTAACAAAGAATAGAAAGGATTTAATACAAATGTAGAAAACTTACATCTCCTTGCTAATAGCCTATGAGTCTAACCGTTATCGACGCTGAATGATGACGTAGATGATTACTGGAGCACCGATAAGTGGGGTGACGGCATTCAGTGGGATGACGCCCATCTCGCCTGGAAGGAAGCAGATAAAGTTACAGAGAAGGGCTATGGCAGCACCCGTCAAGACTGTTCCTGGAAGGAGTACCTGATGATTGTCTGTGCGGAAGAGAAGGCGCGCAATGTGTGGAATAGCTAAGCCGATAAACGAGATAGGACCACAGAATGCGGTTGTAATAGCCGTTAACAGACCTACGATAAGTAGTAGTAGGTTGCGTAGTCGACGTGTACTTATCCCTAAGCTCTCGGCATATTGGGGTCCTAAAAGGAGGATATTCAGGGGCTTAACCAATAGTAATGCGGCCGTGATACCCACTAAACAAAGGAGAGAGAATAGGGGAATATGACTCATTGAGACGCCTCCGAAGTTGCCCATACCCCATACCATATAACTCTTTACACCCTCTTCTGAGGCAAAGAAGTTCAAGAGGGAGACGGCTGAAGAGGAGACATAACCCACCATGATACCCACTATTAGCAATAAGACACTATTTCGTACTAAGGTAGAGAGGAATAGGATGAGGGCTGTAACAGTAATTGCTCCAAGGAAGGCGGCGGTGAGAATGGCAAGAAAACCAGACACTGTGAACAGTGAAGTGGACACGGTTCCACCTAATAACAGCATTACTAAGGCTACTCCTAAGCCTGCTCCGGAGCTGATACCGAACACATCTGGACCTGCCAAAGGGTTTCGAAAGGCGGTCTGAAGCATTAGGCCGCAGACTGACAAGGATGCTCCGCAGAGTAGGGCAGTAAGGGCTTGGGGCAAGCGGTTCTCTAATATGATGTATTGCCAGCTCTCTTTTCCTGCAAAACGACCACAGAGAATATCCAAGACATCGGCAAAGGGTATCTGAACTGAACCTGTTGTAAGATTCAATCCGAACAGAAGTAGGATGCTAACTGCTATACCTATATATATAAGGAGGGCTCGTCTCATCATCTGGGGACTGTGTTTATCATTCTTCTAACTTATGATAATAACGCAAAGGAGCGATGTGTAAGTCGGGATGGAAGAGTTGTATCAAGTCGGATAAGAGCCAGTCAGGACGCCAGCTGACCTCCTCGAAGTAGGGCTTACTATCCACTTTACAGCCATAAACCTCCTTTGTTTGATAAGGTTTAAGCTTTGCATAGCCTTGATATTCAGCCAACAAACGTCGGAGATTGAACTCCCCATTATAACTCAACACCCAGAAGTCGCTTTGTCCGAACTTGTCTAAGATGGTCTCAAAAGGCATCGTAAGACTCCCACTGTGCTTATCGTTGGAGTAAGCATACCGTCCATGAGCATCCTTGTAAAGCAAGCCTATGCTGCTTTCTCCGCCTGGTAAATACCATACAGCACCCACCTTCCTGTCTGGCAGTACGCTACGTGTTATCTTACTGTGGCTTGCCTGCTTGCTTAAAGACTTATAGTTCTGTTCGACAACAGTAAATAATGAGTCGGCTTCGTGCTCCTTTCCATAGAGAAGACCATAGAATTTCATCCATTCAGCACGCCCTAAAGCAGAGGTCTCCATGTAGTCAGCACATTCTATGATGGGTACTCCTATCTGCTCTAAACGCCCATAACCACCGCTGTTCTCAAACGGAGAGAGTAGAATAGCGTCTGCTCTTAAGTCTATAATACGCTCTATATCAGGCTTCATAGCGTCACCACAGTCTACTATCCCCCCTTTTGTGTGGGCACGTCGCTGCACGTCTGGGATAATCATATACCTTAGGTCGGCCACACCCGCTATGGCTCTTGGTGCTTTTAGCATCTCAACAAGATTGGCATGGGCCGTCGTGAAGATAACACTCCTTTGTAGTGGGACAACAACCTTAGTACCATCATCGGGCACATTCACCTGTGTTCCACGCTTTACAAGATAGTAGGTATGCAGGATGCTCCCCTCTTTCCAGGGGTTTAAGAGGCGTACGGTCACATAATCTTTAGTATGCTCAATAGTTATGTTGTGGGCATACTGCAGTTCAGATTGACTACCTTTAACGACTTGTTGTTTATGGGTGTTGCCACAAGACAAAAGTGTTAAAACAGAGAGAAGAAATACTATTAATGGGCGCATAAGCACAGTTTTATCATGCAAAAATACAAAAAAACACAGATTCCTTTGCTTGGTAACGATATTTTTTATACTTTCGTCCACGAATCTATATTATTACCTACATTAATTAATCTAAACAACTAACACTATGGCAGCAGAACAGTCTAATAAACTTGGTAGCCATGTCGAGATGAAAAAGGTCTGGGAACTTTTAGTAATCATCGTGGTTACAGCCATTGTATGGAACTTACCCACCACGTGCTTTGGTATTGATGGGTTAACAGTAGTACAACAACGCATCATTGCAATCTTTGTCTTTGCCACTCTCTCGTGGCTAACAGAGTGTATCCCAGCGTGGGCAACCTCGCTGAGCATCATGTCTATCATGTGCGTCACCGTATCGAAGAACTCCTTCTGGATATTCAAAGGTGATGGAGTAGGGGAATTACTCGACTCGGAGGAGATAATGGCATCCTTTGCTGATCCAATCATTATGCTCTTCCTTGCGGGCTTTATTCTGGCCATTGCTGCGTCGAAGTCGGGACTTGACACACTATTGGCACGCAACCTTATCAAACCTTTTGGCAACAAGAGTGAGAATGTTCTTTTGGGATTCCTACTTATCACTGGACTCTTCTCTATGTTCATCTCGAACACTGCCACAGCTGCTTTAATGCTTACCTTCCTAACTCCTGTCTTTGCAGCCCTGCCTGCTAATGGTAAAGGACGCATTGCTTTGACAATGTCTATCCCTGTTGCTGCCAACCTCGGAGGTATGGGAACACCGATTGGAACGCCTCCTAACCTCATAGCACTCAAGTATCTTAACGACCCTGCAGGCCTCGACATGAAGATTGACTTCATGCACTGGATGGCTTTCATGGCTCCGCTTGTAATCATCTTGCTCCTTCTCTCTTGGAGAATTATCCTCTATTTCTTCCCATTCACACAGAAGACTATTCATTTGAAGATTGATGGTGAGGTACACCGTGGATGGCGAATGTGGGTGGTAATCATTACCTTCATTGTCACAATCCTTCTATGGGTTATTCCAAAGAAGGTCACTGGTATTGACACTAACACAGTCTCCATGATTCCAATGGCAGTATTTGCTATCACGGGAGTCATTACTGCTAAGGATATGCAAGATATAAATTGGAGTGTCATCTGGATGGTTGCTGGAGGCTTTGCCATTGGGTTAGGTATGAACGGATCGGGCTTGGCTGATGCTGCTATTGAGAGTATTCCATTCCGCAATTGGAGTCCTATTGTCATCCTTGCTGTGTCTGGCTTGATTTGTTATTTCCTCTCTAACTTCATCTCAAACACTGCCACTGCAGCCTTGTTGGTACCTATCCTCGCTGTTGTCTGCCGTGGTATGGATCATAATCTCGATGGTATTGGTGGGACAAGTACGGTTCTCATCGGTATTGCCATAGCTGCCTCTACTGCTATGTGCCTCCCTATCTCTACGCCACCGAATGCTATTGCCTACTCAACAGGTCTTGTCAAGCAGAATGATATGCTGAAGGTGGGTCTGACATGTGGTGTCGTTTCCCTCGTGTTGGGCTACGTCCTCCTTTATTTCATTGGCCAGGTACATTTCCTCTGATAAGGAGTTAGAATATTATAAACGCTAATCTAACGGGATGTTATTGTGAGATTAATCAGCTACTTTGTACTACTCTTGATGGGGGTGGTGCTCACGAGTAACCAACGCAAACCTGCTGAGAATACTATTCAGAGGTGGATTCAGTCTTTGACAAGGGAGAGTAAGAAGACAATGGTTGATACTGATTTCTCAAACATACTGTTAGATAGGCGTGTCCCTTACGTTGGGTATATTGGAGCGAACTATCAGAAGCTCTCGATAACCTTTCAGAGAGTGCATCGAACGAGCGCCAACCGATATAGTGTCAGTGGTGTTACCATTGTCAACAACAACCGTTGTAACTTCCGTGGGACTATCAACATCATTGATAATAGGCGGTTTATCCATCCTACGTATGGTGTAGACGACGCTATGAAGGGGCGGTTCAGACGACGTGGATGTAGTGTTGCAAAATACAAGTTGATGGAAGATACCCGTCAAAAGAGTAGTGGTGTGTTCTCTGGTTATCTGTTGTTTTATTGGTACGAGACTGTCGATGGCAGGATTGTCTATGACGACATTGATGACTATTCGGACTCCTTTTGCAACAACCAGTATGCTGGCTCATGGCGAAGTAACAGTACAAGGAAGGCAAAACCATGTGCGTGGGGACAATACCGAGTGCCGATCTGTGGGGATCTTGACATAGGGGCAGGGGAGTTCTCTGTCAATCCCAAGTATGCTAAATACGGCTGGGAAAAATAGTATCGGGCACGGACCAACCTCTGTTTTGGCTCTGTGACGACTGATACAGCTTGTTCTGAATTCGTCATATAACGATGTGATCTCAGTCTGCAAGTCTCCTATAACAAGGGGGCACACGCTTTGTGTGCCCTTTTTTGTGGCTTTATCTTTATGACACTCAAGCTCTTTATCCATGTTGACAGCCATTCTCTGCTTCAAAGAATGGTATGTCGTAATCTCGAACTTAAACCAACACACAATTTACACGAACGTGTTTCGGGCATGTCTGATGTGCTACTTTTGTGCAGATTCCTGTGTTACTCTGTGAGCGTTAAACGTATGCTATTGCTTTGGTCAGTTTCTCCATTCAACTATCTCGGCAATCGCTCTACGCTTCAGAGGATGCTTTAAGTACGTAAAAAATAATTACATAACATCAAGCAGAATACCCTCAAGATAGGAGTATAGCCTCACCTGCAATCGAGTCTATAACCTGCAAGCTGTCAATGTGTTATATACAGCGTTTGAGAACATGCCCTTCTTGCATGTAGATGAGGCCCTTCTTGAGGCAAGAAAGGCATGTTCTTGAAGTAAGAAGAGCCTTCTCTTCAATGTTGAAGGGCGTGTACAGGATTCGAGAAGGGTGAAAATAATTTACAAGAAGATGGGGAGGAGTTAAGGAGTAGTTGTATAAGGAGTTAAGGAGTAGTTGTATAAGGAGTTAAGGAGTAGATGTATAAGGAGTTAAGGAGTTAAGGAGTGAAAGGGAGATGTTGTATGAGGAGTTAAGGAGTGATAAGGAGTGAAAGGGAGTTAAGACAATAGCGACTACATCTTTATATGGAATGAAAATGATTGAGACACCGCAGCCTTTTCTCTCTCTTTCTGTGTATTATGGCTCGTTGGGAGTTACTTTCTCTTATAATAAGTCACGTAGATTGGTTTGCTCTGGGTCACTTTTACTCATAGAAAATCATCTCAGTTGGCTTGTTCGGTGTCTCTTTCTGTCATAGAGTAATGTGTCTCTTTACGCACAGAGAGAGTCCATAGGTAGGGAGGTTCACCCACGCTCTGTCTTCGGATGGATAAGATCGTGATTGCCGAAATGGTTTTATTTGATACTAATAGAAGGCTAACACTAAGCGGGCAAGCAGTCTTGCAGGGGTAACCTCACTAATCACGCCCCCTCCCTGCGGGGATGGAGTAGGGGGAGGGGGCAGCCGTTGTTTGGTGCTGGGCCAGCTGTTGTTTGATGGTGAACTAGCTGTAGGAGAGTGAGTGTTCACCATCTCATGAATGTTATTTACGGCTGTTCTCTTTGTTATCAGAAAATAAATACGTATGTTTGCAACTGTTTTCTATAACATTAAGTAAAGCTAAGAAGATGATAATAGCAGATTTAAGTGCATGCCATCGGTACTATGGTCTACATCCAAGGATGAAGGTGATGATGGATTATATCCTCCAACATGATTTCAGTCGACTGATGGCGGGACGTATTACCCTCGATGGTGATGACTTGTTTATCAACTTAGATGAAGTGGAGTTGAAGCCTAAGGAGGAACAACGATTAGAGTTTCACAAGGGCTATATAGACGTACAAGTACCTTTGTTACAGTCAGAAACGATGGGATGGACTGCTTTGTCTGACTTGGGTAAGCCTGATATTGCCTACAATCCAACTACTGACTGTGGCTTCTATAGGCAAGCGGCAAAGGAGTATCTTAAGGTAGAACCAGGACAATTCACCGTCTTCTTCCCTGAAGATGCACATGCGCCTATCATTGGAGAAGGACTGCAAAGGAAATTGGTGGGGAAGATTAGGGTTTGAGACCTCCCCCGGCCCCTCCGAAGGAGGGGAGAGCCTAACGGAATGCTCGCTGCTGAAAGGTGGAACGAATGAGGGGCTTTGAGGCGGAGAAAAATACTTCGCATACCAGTCATGATGTTTGTTACTTATGGTCATGATGATTGTTGTGTGTGGTCATAACGCTCGGATGATGTGGTTATAACGCTCATGTAGTGTTGATCATAACGCTCGGATGATGTGATCATAACGCTCCTTTAATTCGGTCATAATGCTTAGGTGCTGAGATGATAACGGTTTGTGCGCTTTCTGTTTTTCGCTTTTCTTGCAGGATGGCGGGAGCTTTACACATTATTATATAGGGATGTGACGAAAAGAATTGGGGGTTGAGGCGGAAGGAAGAGGTTGTTAGGATAAACTTACACCATCTGCTATATGAATTGACCTACAACTAAGGTGTGGTGATTACCCACCTTAGTTGTAGGTCGATTGCAGTTATATAAGTAGGTTGCTAACCACTCTTTCGGGTCTTTTTTTCGTCATTTGTGTTATGTTTACACGCTCTTTAATCTAACAGACATTTATGTTAAGGGAAAGTGCTGTGACTTTTTAGGCAACTTTACTTTATTTAAGTAAAATGTGTAAAGAGGCCTTATTAATTAAGTTTAGTTTGTTAATATAAACATAACTTTATACTAAAAGCGCTTGAATTTATCATTTTTTAAAATCTACAGAAGACTTCGTAATGAATTAATTACTAACTTTGCCGAACAATGTTGACATTTTGCGCAATCCCTGTTGAGCGAAAGAGGGACGTACATATACTATGAGGTTAATAAGATTTAGACGTGATATAATACCCGGGCACAAGTAAGAAGAATGACGGCTAACAGCTAATCCTATTTATACCATTTATTAGAACTTAAACTGACAGATGCCCATTCTGGCTGTGATAAGGCAGTCATGTATGTTAAACCGATTATTATAACCTAATTTTTAACGAAGATGAAGAAGTTTCTAATCAAGGCAGTATTGCCTGTTTCAATGGTAGTTTGTGCCGTTGCGGTTGCTTCCTGCTCACAAGATGAGCTTTTGACGCAAACCAAAGAACAAAGTGAAGAGAGTGTGTTGAGTAACCCAAGGGAGATACGGAACTATCTGAAGACGTTGCCGTTAGCACCTATGATGACACGTGCTAATGGTCCGATAACTCCTGATAATGGTACTCCTCTACCTGTTGAAGAGGAAGACCCGGTCGTTGAGACGCAGGGTGTTCTCGATGGAATACCTGGTAATTGGGTGAAGACAACCCGACACTATAAGATTAAACAGACTTTCGATGAGAATTTCCTCTTTGATCCTACGAGCGATGTGGTGTATCCTGGATGCGTACTAAAGGGTGGTACGATCGCTAATGGTACTTATGCAATGATTACTTCACACAAGACTGGGGACGTGACCTTCTCTATCAGCTTGTCTCCTGCTGATCCAAGCAAGGCACACGAGACCTCTGCTACTGTTCCTAACATCCGTAAGAGCGAGTATCAAGAGGTGTGGAATAAGTGGGCGACAATGGATTGGAAGGAGTCGCCAGTGACAACTATTCAGAGTGTGGAGAAGATTAACTCGCAGGAAGAACTTGTCACTAAGTTGGGTGTGGCAGTAACTGCTCCGGTTGCGAATGGCTCCATTAACCTCGGATTTAACTTCAATAAGAAGAAGAACCATATCTTAGCTCGTCTCATACAGAAGCACTTTACTGTCTCAACTGACGCTCCTAAGAAGGGTACTATCTTTGAGTCTATCGACAAAGATGCCCTCGACGGTTATCAGCCAGTCTACATCTCCAGCATTAACTACGGTCGTATCATCTATCTTTCAATTGAGACTGATGAGAAGGAACGCAACATCAATGAGGCTATTGAGTTCGCACTGAACAAAATCAAGGGTGTTGATGTTAACGTATCGGCTGACCAAGCAGTCAACTACCGTAAGATGTTGGCTAAAAGCGACGTACATATCACAGTCCTTGGAGGTGGTAAGACTATCCAACAAGAGATTTTGAAGGGTGATATTGACTCTTTCCAGCGTTTCCTTGCGGCTGATATTCCAATGGAGCAGATGTACCCTATTAGTTTCTCTTTGCGTTATGCTGTTGATAATTCACAGGCTCGTGTAGTGTCAAGTAGTGAGTTCACCGTTACACAACGCGACTTTGTTCCTGTATTCAAGAAGGTTCGTATGCAGTTACAGGTGCTTGGCTTCTCAGGACAACACAGTGGTCCACTTCCTAACTTAGATAAGGATGCTAACATCTGGGGTAAGGTCATGGTAGGAGTCAACGGTCAAGAGCATGAGCTTGTAGGCATTGCTCAGTCTAATCCGTTCTGGTTTGACTATCGAGAGAAGGAAGAAACACTGCACCCAATAGGCTTTGGTGGTATCGTCAATGTCGAGTTTGACAAAGATAAGAACGAGAGTTTAGAGGACTTTGTAGACCATCAAAAGATATCTTTCATCACTGATTTGCATACAGAAAACGGTATCTATAAGTATAACTATGGTCGAACACAATTCAACCACACCCTTGGTACCGTCTTCTCTAAGTATAAGAGTGATAACCCAGTTGTCGTCTTAGAAAGTAACTATAAGCATATTAAGATTCACACTTACGTAAAGATTCTGGACCTTAAGTTCTTTAATTAAAAGACACCTATTGCAGTTTTATCGGCGTCAACACCATGGCGTCGATAAAAGCTGCAGTACATTTATTATCATAAAGTAGAATTTAAGACTATCAATATGAAAAGAGTTTCTACGCTTTTTGCCGTATTGTGCCTACTTTGTCAGCTCTCTGTGGCTGGTCCAATAGACCAGGCTCGAGCGTTGAAGATTGCTTCAAACTTCTTTGGACAAGGCACCACAACACGCCAACTCAGCATGGCGTATAAGGCACCCTACAAGGCTTCCCGTACAGGAAAGGCTGAGGAGAACCTATACTATATCTTCAATCGTGGTAATGATCAGGGTTATGTCGTTGTTGCAGCAGACGACCGTGTCTCTCCTGTCATCGCTTTCTCAGATAAAGGAAGCCTTTCAGAGAGTGACATACAAGCGAACCCTTCTATCAAGTGGTTATATGATGAGTATCGCAATCAGATAAAGTGGGCCATCGAGAACACTCCTGACACGCCCTCACCAGAGTTCATGCAGGCATCGACTGTGCGTGCAAGTAACTATCAGATAGAGATTAGTCCACTTCTCGAATATGCTACTGACCGCAGGACAAGACTCGCAACACCTATCAGCTGGGGCCAGAGTTGGCCTTTCAACCAGTATTCGCCGAACTACCGTTACAATGGTCAGACCTACGAAACAGTGTCGGGTTGTGTGGCAACAGCCATCTGTACCGTTCTACGATGGCATAAGTGGCCACGTAAAGCACATGGTTCAGTGAGTTACTATTGGAAGCGTAACTACATGTCATTGAACTTTGACGGTCAAGGATCAGAGAATGCAGCATACGATTGGAGCCAGATGCCAGCCGGAGTAGATAGGTATGGGCGCGATAGAACAACTGGTCGTGAGCTTACAGCATTACAGGCTGATAACATCGGACGCCTTTTGCGCGACATTGGTTATGCTGTTCAGATGGACTATAATCCTGCTTCTGCAGGTGGATCGGGTGCTTACGTCTACAATGCCCCAGCCGTTCTCACACGTAACTTCGGCTATAAGAGCAGCGTAAGGTTCCTCCAACGCAGCAACTACTACGAGCAGAGCTGGCTAAGAGAGATACATGATGAGTTGAGAGATTACGGTCCTGTAGTCTATGCAGGCTTCTCTGGCGGTGGTGGCCACTGTTTTGTACTCGATGGTTATGCGTCAAATGGCTTCGTACATGTCGATTGGGGATGGAACTATTCATCAAATGGTTGGCATAAACTCAACGTGTTGCGCCCAGGACAAGAAGGTATTGGTGGCGGTAGTGGAGGCTATAGTTCTGATCAGCAGATGCTACGTTATCTGAAACCTGACCGTAACGATGACCCTGACCCAGAGCCTAATCCAAATCCAGAACCAAAGCCTGACCCACAGCCCGACGTTGAAACAGGTACTAACCTGTATATTGCAGCTAAGTGCGAACAGACCGCTTTAGCACAGCAGAACTCTGTCCCAGTCACTATCACTATTGGTAATAAGAACAGCGAGTCAGCTTATTCAGGTCGATTAGCCCTTGCCCTCTATCAAGAGGAGAATGATGCTTACTCTACGATAATCTCTACAACAACGGCTTCTGTCGGTGCTGAGTCAACGAAGAAGGTGACTTTCTATGCCAACCTCGCCAACGTCAAGGCTGGAACCTATCATCTTACTGTCAATTATGCCAAGGGTTCAGGCTTCAAGGCCATCGATGCCGTTGCCGGAACAGTTGCCATTGGTAAGGCTGATCCAGACCCGGATCCAGAGCCAGATCCAGTTGTTAAGCAGCCTGAACTGTATGCTGTACAGCGTATAACGGAGTATGTTAAGAAGGGACAGAACACGAAGATTGTCTCAACTCTTGCCAATGAAGGTAATACTGACTACAATGGTAGCTTGAAGCTCTACGCTCTTCCAGCTGAATCAAATGATGTTAAGGCAGCCACCCTCATCTCTGAAGGCAACGCAAAGATAGCCAGAGGCGAGCGTGTAACGTTCTCTTTCTATACGAACGACAACTTCGGACGCTTGGAGGTAGGCAAGTATAACCTGCTTGCAGGGTATGATGTTGATGGTGAAGAGGTTGCTGTCAAGGTGAAAACAGATGCGAAAGTATGGAAGATAGGCGAACTAACCATTAATGCGGCTGATGATGATGATAACAACTCACAGACTGTTCATGACTTGAAGTTGCAGACTATCTATTTCTATCAGGGTAGTAGCTACCTTGGATCAGACAATGCTTACGTGTCAACTGCCCACAGCAAGTTTACTGCTCGCGTTTACTTGAAGTCAGTGAATGGCTTTGAAGGTCGCGTGAAGTTCTATGTCACCAATGCACAGTTGAGTTCTAAGCCTCTCAATAGCAACATGACAGAGACACGAACCATCACGTTAAAGCCAAATAGTAACGGTTATATCGAGGTATCACTACCTACGAGATACCTATCGAAGGGGCGTTATTACATGAATATCCTCTATAACAATGGAGGTGCAACATGGCTTTATTACCCAACAGATGTCGTTCCTTTCAATGTCTATGCCGCTTTCAACCAACCTGACCCATCTAACTTATTCAGCAACAAACCAACACTTGGTCCAACCTTTGACTTTGACACCCCTCCATTCTATGGTGAACACTTCCAATCAATTGGTAATAAAGTTGATGGAGAAAGTATCCCATTGGGTATTGACGAGGTTGCCGTTGGTGGTACAGAGCTGTCTGTTTCATCGGGCGTTGTGACGGATAACGTTATTCTCACAGCCGCAAAGGCTTGCACTGTAAGCATTTATAGCGTACAAGGAAAGCTTATCAGCAAGTATAACGTTAAGTCTGGCGACAATGTTATCAGCGTTGCCAACCTGCCAGCAGGTGTCTATCTCATCGGTACAGGTACAACAACTTGTAAGATAGTAAAGCGTTAATAGAATAGGACTGACATAATTAGGCGTATTAGTTGAATTCACATTGAGGGCTCCCTCAGTGTGGATTCTCTATGCTTTATAATTGTGATTTATGTGCTATCTCTCGTTCTTCTACGCTTCATGTTGTGATACTTTCGAGTCTTGTATGACTATTGTTGTTGACTTGTCAATGCTCATTTCTGGTGGTGATAATGCTTCCTCCAAGTGGTGTTAACGCTGATATTAAGTGGTGTGAATGCTGATTTTAAGTGGCGTTAGTAGTCATTTTAAGTTGCGAAAACAGTTTTAATCAGTTGTGCGAATGTCCCTCAACCCTTTCTCCATGTACTACCAGTTGTTGAGTAGTTCTTTTTCTTGTCAGTAGTACAGGTGATATAGATGTCTATTGGCACACATGTAAAGTCAACGAGGGGCCTCCGACCGACAGGTGTCACGGCACTTCTCTACTATCATTAGGCTTATAGTTTGTGAGTTCTTGCACCTAATGAGGTCTCTGTGCGTATGGGGATAATATGTTTTTCAGTGTTATAATGCAAGAAAAAGGACGCACCTTTTTGTTTTTCTTAGTATGTTTATAGGAGTAATTTGGCAATCACTTTACACAATGTAAGGCTCTGTAAGGCTGTGAAAAATCATCACATAATAGTGAGCTAAATGCCCTTAATACAGGGGAATAATCTATTCTTTAATTGAGTTTGTAACCATCAAGGAATCAGAGTGTTACAAATAGTGTTGAAGAATATGCCCTTCTTGCCCCAAGAAGGGCATGTTCTACGTGCAAGAAGGGCATGTTCTCGAACGAAGAAGGGCGTCTTCTTCAATCATGAAGACCGTGTGGTGGAATTGAGGAGAGTAAAAAGTGAGGACCTCCCCCGGCCCCTCCGAGGACCTCCCCCAGCCCCTCCGAAGGAGGGGAGAGCCTAACCTGCTATGAGATAGCGTATGATATTAGTACTTGTTGGTAATCGTTGTTCTATGACTAACAGCTCTTCTTCACTATTTTACATTATTCACCTACCATCCACAAAACCCTTTCATCAACACCTAACATCATACACCTACCACCCCACAAAGCACATCATTAACACCTAACATTCAACACCTACTATCCCACAAAGCACATCATCAACACCTAACATTCAACACCTACCACCCCGCAAGCTCTTATTATTCCATCTATCGGACGAGTAAAAGAAATGACCTACAACTAATGTGCGAGCTACGTCACATTAGTTGTAGGTCATGATATATACATATTGGTCCTCTAATTGAGATAAGTTCCTTACATTAATATATATAACTGATAAGTAGTAGACAGCTATTTACAAGTCTTCGACTGATTTTTACGTCTCCACTAACTTGTATTTACGCCTTCACTAACTTATGTTTATGTCCCCACAGAACTTATGTTTACGTCCCCACAGAACTTATATTCACGTCCCCACAGAACTTATAGTTAAGTATTCTTTCCTTATATTCTCGCCCCGTGAATACGTCTTATTCGTGCGTTACGCCTTATCTATCCCCCCGCACCCAACCGTGTCCCGTTAGGCTCTCCCCTCCTTCGGAGGGGTCGGGGGAGGTCCCCTTTACCCCCTTATCATTAGAAGTGTACCCTAAAGTCCACGCCCATTTGGAACGGATTACCAAGTTGTGCGAAGGTGTAGCGAGTACCAGTAGCAGCGCTCTGAACGGCGAAACTGTTGTATTTAGTATCTGTTAAGTTACGCACCCAGAGGTTGACATGAAGCGGACCGAAGTCGGCATCGGCATGAGCACCTACTACTGCATAGAAGTTCTGACCGATAGTGTTCTGCTCATCCCAGTAGGTCTTACCCTGTGCGGAGAGGTTCATTCCCACCGTGACACTACGCAAGTGGAAGCGATTAGACGCATCAAGCAAGGCTGCAGGGTCAACATCTATACGATAGTCAGCATTGGCCCCGAGTGTATGTTGCGGTACGAAAGGTACACGCTTATCCTTGTAATCAACCATACCAACGCCTGCGATAGAGTCTTTATACTCATCGAACTGTGCACTTGTAAAGCCATAGCTGAGTCCGTAAGTTAGTTTATTGTCGAGTGCAACACCACGGAGTGTTGCCTCCAAGCCGCAAGAATGGCTACGACCAGCATTCGTCATCACACGACCAAAGCCATAGTTACCCGCCATCACAGAGAGCTGCTGATTGCGAATCTGCATATAGTAAGCAGCGAGATCGAGGTGTACTTGGTTGTTGAAGAGGTTTAGGTGTGCTCCCACCTCATAGTTCCAACTGGTCTCTGGTTTATACTCAATCGTCTTTGCGATACGCTCATAGTAAGCCTCATCATGTGCGATGTCGACATCAGCACGAGCCTTGTTAGCTGCCTGAGAGGTCTCAGTCTGCAGCACATCAGAGAACATCTCGAAGTTATAACCGCCTGCTCGATAGCCTTTTGACCATGTTGCATAGACGTTACTACCGTTCTGAAGACGATAGGTCAGGCCCACTTTTGGAAGAAGCTGCTTGAAGCTGTCATGCTCGCTATGCTTCAGAGCAGAGGTGATAACAGGGTTGATGGTTACACCCATCACACTCTCCTGCAATGCAACACGTGCTGAAGTCTCGTAATCAATGTTTACACGTGAGTAATCATAGCGTAAACCAAGGGTCGCCATAAGGCGATCAGTGAGTTCGATGTTGCTCTCATGGTAGACACCTAAGTTGAGTGTTGGCGTATGGAAGACACCTGGGACAGGGTCCATCGTCATGTTGATGTTGACACCACCAGCCCCAGCAATCATTGCAGCGACGCTTGCTCGTGCCGTCTTGTTGGCGAGTTCCTCTGACATACCGCCTGCTATCATCCTTTGAGCCACACGTGCAGCCATGGCGTTAAGCATTCCGTTGTAGGCATAGTCAGTAATCTTCTTAGACAGATAGCTGTTCATATCCTGATCAAAGTAGACAGGTGCCGTCGTCTTCAACCACTGGTAAGACCCAAAAGCGCCGAAGGTCCAATGCCACTTACTATCATTTTTGCTCTTAACAGACAGTTCCTCCGTCACCGTGTTACCCAACTGACGCTGCGTAAGGTGCATGAAGTCTTGTGGACGATAGTCTATATCCATGAGCATGTAGTCGCGTAAGTACTGCCAAGAAGTCATCGAATTGATGTCAAATCCATTACCCGCATATTTAATGCCCAGTCCTGTGTTGATGATATTACGGCGATAATTGCTCTGTCGATTTTGGTTAGGTAGTTGCGTACCAGCCTTCAATCCATAGAGAGGAGAGGTGATGGTAGCAGCAGCAAGTTCGTCTTCTGTGACCACCTGACCGTATGGGAAGCCATTTTGGCGAGTATATTGATAGTCGGCAATGAGGTCGAAGTTCAGTCTGTCTGTTGGTCTCCACAGGAGTCGTCCCTTACCTCCAAACTCATTGATGAGGTCGGCATGTGAGCCATCATACTGATTACGGAAGAACCCATTCTGCCCTCCATAGAAGCCAGCAACGGCGAATGCCATCTTATCATTGACTTTCTTATAGCGGCTAACCTCTGCTTTTCGATAGAGTTTCGAGCCGATAGAGAGTTGAACATCAGTCCCTTGATACTGGAAAGGATTACGACTATAAAGGCGAATCAGTCCCCCCTCGGTGTTCATCCCATAGAGTGTACCCTGCGGACCATGCAGAACATCAACACGGTCGACGTCATACGTATGGAAATTAAAGGCACTCTTGTTCAAGATAGGCATACCATCTACGTAAATACCCACGGCAGGTGAGTAGACACGTGAGCCTATTCCACGCATATAGATAGAAGAGGTATAACGGCTTCCATACTCTGGCATGGCAAATGAAGGTACAAAGACTGAGAGGTTACGTACATCCTGTACGTTGAGGTCGCGTATCAAATCGCCATTAAAAGAGGTGCTACTCAATGGCTGCTGACGCAGGCGGAAAGCCTCCTTAGGCTGGTCGATGACGACAACCTCGTCTATGTCATAGACTCTGGAAGTATCTCCTTTCTCGATAATGTTGTTGGCCTGTATTGCCATAGGCAAAGATGTCGCCATCAGAAGAGCAATACCAAATTTAGACTTAACCATATAATCTTATTTCTAATATTTTTGTATTTAATTAACGATGGCAAAGGTAGGAAGAAAAAAGACACGGCGCAATCCTCATTTATTAGGAATATAGCATGCAAGCAGTTGATTATTAATGAATAAAAAGGAGCTTTCGACCAATGTTGCTCTACTGCTATAATAAGCGAACCTTGAGTGATTAGGTGCAAAAGGTAGGTTGATTAGTCTCATTGGAGTTTGCTGTCTTTCCTCCTATGTGTTATGATTTCGTAACTAAACAGCCCACTGCTGATGAATGAAAAAAGCTGAGATGATAGCAAGCAAAACAAAATACTCCACACTTCAGAAGACTCTATAAGAGTATGAAAAATCATTACATTGCGATGAGCTTGACACTTTCTTGATAGGTGTATGATACGTCTTATAATTAAAGCAGTAAGCTTCAATAAATCAGCATGTTATGTTTAGCTTTGGAGAACATGCCCTTCTTGCCCCTTGAACATGCCCTTCTTGCCCCTTGAACATGCCCTTCTTAATGCTTGAAGGGCGTCTTCTTCATTGCTGTTTATAACCATCTGAATCACTGTTAGTTGTAAGCTTGATTATAGTGTGTGTCTGGCTTGCTGTTTACTGACTCTTTTTGGGATTAATGTAAAATAATTTCAAGCATCCGATAGGCGTTGTGTAATAATAGAAGAAATCGTATTATGGCATGGAAGGATAGGTGTACATCGGTACAGAAAAGTATTTTTAGCGAGAATGTTGTGTATTAATTCACCTTTTCATTGGTTTTTTAGTTTATTATTACTATCTTTGTCAAATTGCAAAAATAACATAGAAAAATAAACAAAATAGGTATATGCCGATAGGTTTTATGGGAGATGAGAGAGACGGAATAGCGTAACGAAATGTACAAAAGACGGATTTCTCTTATTGAAAATAAAATCTTATCTTTGCAAAGAACATTTAGGAAAGAGATTAGAACATGATATCAATAGACGGACTGACGGTGGAATTTGGCGTGAAGCCATTGTTTAAGGATGTTTCATTCGTCATCAATGAGCGAGACAGGATAGCCTTAGTGGGTAAGAACGGAGCGGGAAAGTCAACCATGCTGAAGATACTCTGTGGGATGCAGAAGCCTACGAGCGGGTCCGTTTCTGTACCGAATGATACGACAATAGGCTACCTGCCGCAGGTGATGAAGCTTTCTGACGATACGACCGTGAAGGAGGAAACGCGCAAGGCCTTCGCTGACAAGACGAAGATGGAGGCCAAACTCAAGGAGATGGAGCAGGAGATGGCCGAGCGCACCGACTATGAGAGTGACGGATATGCCGAACTCGTTGAGCGCTTTACGACGGAGCATGAACGCTATATGATGATGGGAGGTGAGAATTATGAGGCTGAGATAGAGCGCACACTGACGGGTCTTGGCTTTACGAGAGACGATTTCGACCGTCCTACTCGTGAGTTCTCTGGTGGATGGCGTATGCGTATTGAGTTAGCAAAGATACTCCTCCGCCGTCCAGACGTACTCTTACTTGATGAGCCTACGAACCACCTTGACATTGAGTCAATTCAATGGTTGGAGCAATTCCTTGCCCAAAGTGCTAAGGCTGTAGTACTGGTTAGTCACGACCGAGCATTTGTTAATAATGTAACGAACCGTACGCTTGAGATAACCTGTGGCCATGTAGAAGACTATCGGGTGAAGTATGACGAGTATCTTGTCCTTAGGAAAGAACGCCGCGAACAGCAGCTTCGTGCCTATGAGAACCAACAGAAGGAGATTGCCGACACCAAGGCGTTTATCGAACGGTTCCGTTATCAGGCCACGAAAGCCGTACAGGTGCAGCAACGCATCCGTCAGTTGGAGAAGATAGTACCCATAGAAGTGGACGAGGTGGATAATTCGGCTATGCGTCTGAAGTTCCCTCCATGTCTGAGAAGTGGAGACTATCCAGTCATTGCAGAGGGCTTGGGGAAGACTTATCCAAGTAGACTGCATAGTGACGGACCGGGTCAGACGGTCTTTGAGGGTGTCGACCTTATTATTAAAAGAGGTGAGAAAGTGGCCTTCGTCGGTAAGAACGGTGAGGGAAAGTCTACCTTCGTGAAGTGTATCATGGGTGAGATACCATTTGACGGTACGCTGAAGATAGGGCATAACGTGCAAATTGGTTATTTCGCACAGAACCAGGCACAACTGTTAGACGAGAACCTTACGATTTATGAAACTATCGATAGGGTGGCTACAGGAGACATGCGTCTGAGGATAAACGACCTCCTCGGTGCATTTATGTTTGGTGGAGAGACGTCAGAGAAGTATGTTAAAGTACTCTCAGGAGGTGAGCGTTCGCGCTTAGCGATGATTAAGCTATTGCTTGAACCAGTAAACCTTCTTATCCTTGATGAGCCTACCAACCACCTCGACATAGCCTCAAAGGAAGTGTTGAAGGAAGCTATTAAGGCCTTTGACGGTACGGCAATCATCGTGAGCCACGACCGTGAGTTCCTCGATGGACTGGTAAGTAAGGTCTATGAGTTCGGTGGTGGTAAGGTGAGAGAACATTTGGGTGGTATCTATGATTGGCTTAGAAGCACCAGTGAATCCCTCCAACTTGCTCGAAAGGGGGAGGGTACGGAGACTGTCTCACTGACATCTAATAATAATAAAAATGCTACCCCCCACCCTTCGGAAGGGTCAGCTGAGACCTCAGGCGAGATCTTGTCATACGCTGAACGTAAGGAACTGCAGAAGAAGATACGTAAGGCGCAACGCGCAGTTGACGACTCGGAAGCTAAGATAGCAAAGCTGGAAGCACGTAAGAGCGAACTCGACGAGCTCCTTATGGCACCTGAGAATGCCTCGAATATGGAACTCGTTTCGGAATATACCAACCTTCAGCGTGAACTTGATGAGGAGAACGACCGATGGCTCATACTGTCGGAAGAGCTGGAGGGGATGAAGGAGTAGGGGACCTCCCCCAGCCCCTCCGAAGGAGGGGAGCCGCAAACCTGCTATGGCAGGATAGGTCGGCTACTTGTGATGGGAATGTTATCTTTTTAATAGTTTGTGGGTGTTCCTCACGATAGTTTGTGGATGAGAATTTTTCTATATTACTCTCTGATAGAGGGTTAAAGTTATATATTAACTATGATGAGCAGGCCTGTTTCCTGCACTCCCCTCCTTCGGAGGGGTTGGGGGAGGTCCCAAACCAGCTACGTCTGGATAGGTTGGCTACTTGTGATAGGGATGTTAACTTCACATTAGTTTGTGGGTGTTCCTCACGATAGTTAGTGGATGATTCTCACGATAGTTTGTGGATGATAAGTATTCTACATTACTCTCTGTTAGAAGATTAAAGTTATTTATTAACTACGATAAGCAGGGCTGTTTCCTGCACTCCCCTCCTTCGGAGGGGTTGGGGGAGGTCCTAAATCAACTACGTTAAGCAGGCCTGTTTCCTGCACTCCCCTCCTTCGGAGGGGTTGGGGGAGGTTATTATTTATTAAATATATTACTATGCGTATTAAATCACTTTTACCAATGATGCTCCTTGCATCTGCGCCCTTCACTGCTATGGCACAGGGTCAGGCAGGTATCAAGGCAGAGAATCTCGACAAGTCGGTACGCCCGGCTGACGACTTCTTTACGTTTGCCACGGGTGGATGGCAGAAGCTTAACCCGCTTCCTGGAGCCTTCTCACGCTTTGGCTCGTTCGACCAGTTGCAAGAGAACAACAACAAGCGTATCAACACGATCCTCACTGACTTGCTCAAGAAACAGGGTAAGGAAGGGTCGACAGAGAGAAAGTTAGGCGACTTCTATAAGCTCGCCATGGACTCAGTGCGCCGTAACAAGGAGGGCGTAAGTCCGGTTAAACCGCTACTCAACGAGATGGAGAATGCAAAGAGTCTGGCCGACCTTCGTGCTCTGCAGTTGAAGTATGCAAGTTTTGGCTATGGCGTTCCAATGGGTTATTCCTTTGAGGCTGATGAGAAGAATGCGAAGATGAATATCCTTCTTATCTATCAGGACGGATTGAGCCTTGGGCAGAAAGAGTACTATCTCGATAATGACAAGGCTACGGCAGACATCCGTAATGCCTTCCGTCAGTTTATCGCTAATATGTTCCGCCTCTATGGCTTCTCTGATACACAGGCTGCGGCTAAACGTGATGCTGTGATGCGTTATGAGACAATGTTGGCTTTGATATCAAAGAGCCGTACGGAGTTACGTGACGTTGAGGCCAACTATAATAAGATGACGCTTGGTGAGTTTAAGGAGAAATATCCTAATATCTCACTCGAGCAGTTGGCTAATGCCGAAGGTATTAAGAGCGAGTATATTCAGACGATGGTAGTGTGTCAGCCTGCTTTCCTTGCTGGTGTTGACAAACTAACGGCTACAGAGAGTACAGAGGAACTGCGTGCACGTATGGAGTGGAGCGCTATCCTTGCTTCAGCTAACTATCTGAGTGATGACATACGGGCAGAATATTTCAACTTCTTCAGTAAGACGATGCGTGGTACGAAGGAGGATTACCCTCGTTGGAAACGTGCTACACAACAGGTAGAGAAGCAGATGGGTGAGGCGCTTGGCCGAATCTATTGTGAGCGTTACTTCCCAGCTACAAGTAAGAAACGTATGGAAGACCTCATCAAGAACCTTGAGGTGAGTCTTGCTGAGCGTATTAAGGCACAAGACTGGATGAGTGAGGCTACTAAGAAGGCTGCTCTTGAAAAGCTTTCAACCTTCTATGTGAAGGTGGGTTACCCTAATAAGTGGAAGGACTTGAGCCAACTTAAGATAGACCCAACAAAGTCTTATTATGAGAACGTGCAGAACTGTCAGCTGTTCTGGGCTGAGGATGCTATCAAGGAGAAGGCTGGTAAGCCTGTTGATAAGGATAAGTGGCTGATGACACCACAGACTGTCAATGCTTATTATAATCCTACGACGAATGAAATCTGTTTCCCTGCAGGTATTCTTCAATACCCATTCTTCGACCCGAAGGCGGATGATGCCTTTAACTATGGAGCCATTGGTGTGGTGATAGGACATGAGATGACACACGGATTCGATGACCAAGGACGCCATTACGACAAGGATGGTAATATGACAGACTGGTGGACTGAAGAGGATGGAAAGAACTTCGAGGCTCGTACAGGTAAGTATGCTGACTTCTTCAGTGCTATTAAGGTGTTGCCAGACCTTCATGCTAACGGTAAGCTCACATTAGGTGAGAACCTTGCTGACCACGGTGGTCTCGAGGTAGCTTTCAATGCTTTCATGAAGACACCAGAGGCAAAGAAGGGTAAGGTCATTATGGGCTTCACACCAGAACAGCGTTTCTTCATCGCTTATGCAGGTGTATGGGCAAACAATATCACTGAGGCTGAAATCCGTAGTCGTGTGAAGAGTGACCCACACTCTCTTGGTGAGTGGCGTGTCAATGGTGCTCTTCCTCATATCAATGCATGGTATAAGGCCTTCGGTGTGAAGGAGGGTGATAAGCTCTTTATCCCTGAGAATGAACGCTTGAAGCTGTGGTAATGGCTGGTGATGGGTGTTGAATATTGGGTGATGGGTGATGACTGTTGGGTGTTGATGGCTTGATACTCAGCTGATTATTACATCTGTCGTTCGATATTTCCCATACCAATAAATCTATAAAATAAAAGGTTTACGACTAATCATTCTTATCAGATATGATGTTGATAGGAATGGTTAGCGTGAGCCTTTTGTGTTTATTCTTATAGAGGAAGATATTGTTGTGGGAAGGATAGGTGGGGTGTCTATTCGTATTCGTTGTCATACTTTTGTGTAGATAAGACTTGTGCAATCTCTTATTAATTACTATCTTTGTAGCTTATTTATAGTAGAGAAAAGTGGGGTTGTATGCTTATACGACCATTAAAGATAAAGGAAACAGGATATGCCATTGATATTACCTGACGGACTTCCCGCCATTGATATGCTGAAGCGTGAGAATATCAACATAGAGGATATGCTTGCTAAGGAGGATAATAAACGTCCGCTTCGCATTGTCATACTCAATCTTATGCCATTCAAGGCTACGACGGAGACTGATTTCATACGTCTTCTTTCTAATAGTCCACTACTGTTAGATATCAGCTTCATGAAACTCAAGAGTCATGTCTCCCGCCATACTTCAGCGGAACACATCGACCGATTCTATCATACATTAGAGGAGCTAAGCAAGGAGAAGATTGATGGGTTGATAGTCACTGGCGCACCTGTTGAAGACATGCCTTTCGAGGAGGTGGATTATTGGAAAGAGCTACAAGAGATATTCAATTGGGCTCGTGAGAATGTGCGTTCAACGCTTTATATCTGTTGGGCAGCACAGGCAGGACTCTATCATTTCTATGATATCCCTAAGTATCCATTACCAAAGAAGATGTTTGGTATCTTCCCTACGATTCCTCTAAAGCCCGAACTGCCTATCTTCCGTGGTTTTGATGATGTCTTCCGTATGCCTCAGAGCCGTCATACAGAGATAAGGCGTGAGGATATTGAACGAGTCGCCGACCTCGAAATCATTGCTGAATCGGAGGAGAGTGGAGTCTCTATCGTAAGATCACGTAGTAAACGTGAGTTTTTTATCACTGGTCATTTGGAGTATGCCCCCAACACACTCGACACAGAATATCACCGTGACCTTGGTAAGCGTGATGATGTTGAAGTCCCAAAGTATTATTACCGTGAGGATAATCCAGCGAAAGGTCCGCTTGTCACTTGGCGTTCACACGCTAATCTACTATTTATGAATTGGGTAAATTGGGTGTTAGGTGGTGAATGATAGGTGGTGATGAATGGTTATTTTGCTTAGCATCTATCACTCAAACAAAATGTAATCATCATCACCCAACAATTAACAATCACCACCTATCAATCATCACTCACCACCCTATAAACACTTCATCATCACCCAACAATTAACACCCATCACCCAACAATATGCAATCATCATCACCCAACACCCATCACCCATCACCCATTACTATAGAACTCCTTGCGCCAGCCAAGAATCTTGAATGTGGAATGGCAGCTATTGATCACGGAGCAGATGCCGTATATATTGGTGCTTCTCGATTTGGAGCACGTCAGTCTGCAGGTAATAGTGTGGAGGATATTGGTAAGCTATGCGAATATGCTCACCGCTATGGTGCCACGGTTCATGTGACCATCAATACGATTATCTATAATGATGAGTTCGACGATACACTTGCCTTGGTGCGTGAGTTGGTGGACGTTGGGGTAGACGCTTTCCTTCTACAGGATATGGGTCTGATGAGTAAGGTGAGGGAGATAGTGCCTGATACGGTAGCACTCCACGCCAGTACACAATGTGATACACGTACATGGGAGAAGGCCCAGTGGCTGAGTCAGCAGGGTTTTGATCGTGTTGTACTTGCTCGTGAATTGTCTGCTGAAGAGATAAGCGATATTCATAAGCGGTTGCCAAACCTTGAGTTAGAAGCCTTCGTACATGGAGCTTTATGTGTAAGTTATAGTGGTGTATGTTATGTTTCCCAGTATAGTTTCGGTCGTTCAGCCAATCGTGGTGCCTGTGCACAGTTCTGTCGATTGGCGTTTGATTTGAAGGATTCAGATGGAAAGACCATCGAACACCAGCGTCATCTTCTTTCATTGAAGGATATGAGTCAGATTGATAACCTTGAGACGCTGATGCGTTCTGGGGCTTGTGCCTTTAAGATTGAGGGGCGATTGAAGGATATAAACTATGTGAAGAATGTTGTGTTAGCTTATAGTAAGCGCATTGATGAGATAATCAGTAAGCATCCTGATGAGTTCCGTCGTGCTTCGTTGGGACGTGTCCGTTATTCGTTTACGCCAGATTTGAAGAAGATATTCAACCGTGGTTATACCAATTACTTCCTCAAAGGCAGGCAGGCAGATATCTTCTCACCTGATACACCAAAGGCATTGGGTGAGTTTGTTGGTAGGGTAAAAGAGATAAGACGAGACAGCTTTAATGTGTCCAGTACAGCAAACTTTGCGAATGGTGACGGACTCTGTTTTCTTTCACGTGACCCAGTCAATCAGTCTACACGGTTGGAGGGATTTCGTGTGAACCGTGCTGTAGGTAATCGACTCTATCCGTTTAAGATGCCAAAAGGCCTAAAAGCAGGGATGAGTTTGTATCGTAATCAAGACCAAGCCTTTGATAAGGAGTTGAGCAGTAAGACTGCTGAACGTAAGATTAAGATAAAGATGTGGTTTGGAGCCTCACCTGAGGCCTCCCCCAACCGCTCCGAAGGAGGGGGGGGCCTAACGGATTGTCGTGGGACAATATGGGCAAAAGCAGAGGTGATAGGAAGTGCTACTCCAAAGCAAACATCTAACAAACGAATATCCAACGAACATCCCGTTAGGCTCTCTCCTCCCCTTGGAGGGGATGGGGGAGGTCTCCAACTTGCCCAAAAACCCCAACGTGATAACATCATACGCCAGCTCACTAAGTTGGGCAATACGGTATATGATTGTACAGAGGTTGAGATAGTTGACGGGGCTGATAAGTACTTTATTCCAAGCAGTATTCTTGCAGAACTTCGCCGTATGGTGGTAGAGGAACTTGATAAACAGATACTGGATAGGCAGCGTATGACGATTCATCGGAAGTCGGTGGATAAGGTGTCTGACCATAAGCCACATATAACAGTGGTAAATCCTGCCCAGTATCAGCAAATGCCTTATCTGTATAACATCTCCAATGATGTTGCCCGTAAGTTCTATGAGCAGCAGGGACTGACCAAAGCTGAGCCTGCTTTTGAAATTCAATATCCTTCTGTAGACAATGGTTCAGAGTCAACAGGAAAGTCGTTTTCTATCCGGGGGGATAAAGACGCCGTCTCTCATCTATTGATGCAGTGTCGTCATTGTATTCGTTATTCGCTCGGCTATTGTGTGAAACGAGGGGGAAAGAAACCCACATGGCGTGAACCACTCTTCCTCGAACTACCAGATAAGCGACGTTTCCGTTTAGAGTTTGATTGTAAGAACTGTCAGATGAATGTTCGAAATGCTACTTAAATGAAAAGTCATTATTCATTACCAATCATTATGATTATGGATAAAGTGAACCTGAAAAGAGAGCTCCGTGTTGCCTTTTCTACGAGAGAAAAGGCAAGTAGTTGTACCCTACAACGATATGGGCTAATGGGGGTATTCCTTCTCTTCTTGCTTAGCTTTTTGCTAACAGGTTGTTATCATAAGAAAACTCCATCCTCCTTTCGTTTGCCAGACAGTATTCAAGAGGCACAAATCTCGCGACGAATAGAGGCTGGGGGCGACTCTATTTTAAAGGAGAAAGATACTGATAACATTGAATGGAGTGGTACACGGAGTAGGGTAGACTCCTTGTCTTTTCGTGTGAAACATCACTATTCACAAGGGTTTAACTTTATTGTGACAGCTGATTCTCTGATGCTTCTTCGTCAACAACCAGAGGAAGCTGTCAACAAGATGGAGACAGATTCCTTTGCTGTGAAGAAAGGAAAGGAGGTCGTTGTGGCTGATATTCGTATTCTTCCTAATGATAAGCAGGATTCTGTATGGGTGCAGATAGCTACGGAGGACTATGCCTTTGGGTGGGTTCATGAGAACCGTCTCTTAAAGCAGGTAGACCCAGCTGACCCTATCTCCCAGTTCATCTCTACATTCTCAAATATCCACTTGCTAATCTTCTTGATTGTTATCTCCATTATGGGAGTTGGCTATCTGGCACGTAAGATATTGAAGAAGAACGCACATATCGTACATTTCAATGATATTAGTTCGCTTTATCCTACGCTGTTAGCCGTTATTGTGGCACTATCCGCAGCCTTCTATGCCAGTATACAGCTCTTTGCACCAGAGACGTGGCGTGAGTTCTATTTCCATCCTTCGCTTAATCCTTTCTCGCAGCCTCCCCTACTTAATATCTTCTTAGTATTGGTATGGGCCATGCTCATTATTGGTATCGCAACGATTGATGATGTCCGAAGATTATTGAAGTCGGGCGAAACCCTACTTTATCTTTGTGGGTTAGGAGCTGTGTGTGCCGTCAATTATATCGTTTTCTCCGTGCTCACCTTATATTATATAGGTTATCCACTTCTCATAGTTTATATCTATTACGCCTTCCGTGTCTATTTACGTAAGAGTAGTGAAACTTATTATTGTGGCAACTGTGGCGTTCGTCTTCATCGAAAAGGAAGGTGTCCGCATTGTGGTGCAATCAATGAATAAAGATACTTTTTGGTTTCTTTCTGAATTAAGGATTGCCAGACCTTACGAAGGTATGGGGCTTTTTATTTAATGAGGAACAAACCTTTTACTTACAGAAAGACGTTGTTGAATAGATATGGTAGAACCGTACAACAACTAAGAGAACGATTGTATTTATATATACACCTGTTAGGTAATAACGAGGGTGGTAGGTAGATTTGTTTGTTCGTGTTGCCTTTGTGTTTTTTGCACATGTGCAAATACGGATAGATGCCATTATCCCTCTCTGCGAAAGGTGTTGCTCCCAAGGTGTATTGAAGTAGAGGAATGACAGATGTTCACTTACCTTATTTATAGGCTTAATACAGAACTTTTTTTTATTTTAGTTTGCTGTCACTTTTAACATTTCACGTAACCTCACTGGGAACTAATTAGTTATGTGCCCGTAATAGATGACAGATATGACAGGAAAATCAAAATCTCTTTGAGGTCAGTCTTTGTGTTTTAGTTCGTTCGGTAGGTTGTTTTCGGGATTTGATGTTCGTTATGTCCATTAATAAGTAATGTTCATGAGTAGCTGAACTGATTAGCCTTTCGGATTAAGTTTTTTTCATGCTTCGATGATAAAAATATCAATAAAATCCTTGGTTAATCAGTTGTAAAATAGTAACTTTGCACTCGTTTAGCAAAATTATACTCTTTAAAATAGTTGAATGAAGAATGACAAAATGAAAATGAAGTACCGTGTGAACGAGCAGATTCGCGTTCGGGAAGTACGTGTGGTAAGTGATGATGGAGCAGAAGTTATGCCTACGCGAAAAGCGTTGGAGCTGGCTCATCAAGCAGGAGTTGACCTTGTGGAGATATCTCCTAATGCGCAGCCACCGGTTTGTCGTATCATCGACTATTCTAAGTTCCTCTACCAGCAGAAGAAACATCAGAAGGAGATGAAGCAGAAGCAGGTGAAACAGGAGGTGAAGGAGATTCGCTTTGGACCGCAAACAGATGAGCATGACTATAAGTTCAAGCTCAAGCACGCACAAGAGTTCCTCAACGCAGGTAATAAGGTACGTGCATACGTGTTCTTCCGTGGTCGTTCCATTCTGTTTAAGGAACAAGGAGAGGTTTTGTTGTTGCGTTTTGCCAACGACCTTGAAGAGCTCGCAAAGGTGGAGCAACTCCCAAAACTTGAGGGCAAGAAGATGTTCCTCTATCTTGCACCTAAGAAGGCCGGCGTTGCTAAGAAGAGCCAACAGAAGCGTGACCGTGAGGAGGCTGAGGCTGGTGTAAAGGCTGCTGCAGAGAAGGTTGCTGAAGAGACTGCAACCGACGGTGGACTGTTTGCCAATGCCAAGAATGGTGCAGACGCTTTGAAGAAGTTGAATATTGACTAACGCTTGTTGAGCCAGCTCTTTTCTGAAAGGATAGGGTAGGGGCAAGATGAGCAACCCTGTGCGTAACGTCCTGGTATATACGTTGCCACAGATGAATATAAATAACAATTTTAAAATTTACAAAAATGCCAAAACAGAAGACAAATTCCGGCGCAAAGAAGAGATTCACGTTCACCGGTACTGGTAAGATCAAACGTCATCACGCTTACCACAGTCACATTCTGACTAAGAAGACAAAGAAACAGAAGAGAAATCTTGTTCACCAGACGCTCGTGGATGGTACAAACTTGAAGCAGGTACGCGACTTGCTCAATCTCCGTTAATTCATTAGTCAAACAAATTAAAAGGAAAGAAAAACTATGCCAAGATCAGTCAATCATGTTGCTTCAAAAGCAAAGAGAACAAGAATTCTGAAGCAGACTAAGGGTTACTATGGTGCCCGTAAAAATGTTTGGACGGTAGCAAAGAATACCTATGAGAAGGGTTTGACTTATGCTTATCGTGACCGCCGTAACAAGAAGCGTAACTTCCGCGCATTGTGGATTCAGCGTATCAACGCTGCTGCTCGTCTTTATGATATGAGTTACAGTCAGTTGATGGGTGCATTGCACAAGGCTGGTATCGAGATTAACCGTAAGGTGCTCGCTGACCTCGCTGTTAACAATCAGGAAGCTTTTAAGGCTATTGTTGACAAAGTAAAGTAAATTTAGTGTAGCTCACCTTCGTGTGAGCACTCATTATAACGGAACAGAGCTGCCACCCTTTCGGGTGGCAGCTTTTTTGGTTTATGGGGGTGGCCCCTCCCCTGTCCCCAGCTGGCCGCTCCCCCTTCTCCAGCTGGCCCCTCCCCCTTCCCCTCCCCAGAAGGGCTACTCTTTCTACACATCTTTTTTAAGACTTGTATAGAAGGCTACTTGGTATTCAAATACTCGTAAACCTTCCTTAAGGGTGATGTAGCCTGGCCTGGTGTCCTTACCCATATCACACCAGCCTTGTAGACGGGCAATTATCCATGCTGCCCATGGTAGGCTGTCCTCTTTGAAAGGATTTCTTCCATCTTTTGACCTTGGGTTCTTGGCATGTAT
>NZ_FZNZ01000032.1 GCF_900187995.1 Prevotella jejuni | reverse complement strand
AACGAAAGACCAAGAGAAAAATTAAACTTTTCTACTCCAAAGTGTGAGTTCTTTAAACACGTTTTGTAATTTTGCACTTGCTGGTTGACTCTGCGCGCTCTGACACAGATGAACCGTATCCTTGTTGGTCACCGCCAAGACAATGATGTAAATCGATCATTCAATATTGAGACCGAAATCAACAACTATCGTAACCAGTTGAGGTCGCAGAATATCAACGATGTAAACGACCATAAGTACACCTACGCAATAGGTACAATGTACATGGACATCATTCAGGAGTGCGAGAAACTTGGCGACTATGTGGTCAATGTCGTCGAAGCTCGTATGGGTGTCCGCCAACAGGACGCATAAAGCCGTTGGCTTTTATCATCGTAGAAACATTACTTTGCTAATATAAAAGGCCTCGCATCCGCTTTGGAAGCGAGGCCTTTTCGCTTGTTCGTAACCATTAGAGACATTACCCATCAGGCTCATTCGTACTGAATAAGTAAACTGATTGCAGCGAATGATACCGTCCAACAAGAAAAGAACGGGACCAAACAAACGACAAAAAGACAAAAGCATAAGCAAATAAAAGCCATTCTTTCGAAGGGAAAAGATAAAGAATTAAAAAGTGAAGTCTGACGTATGGACCCATAAAACACCCCTCTCTGAGAATTATTTTCATGAAAAAAAATATTTATTGTCATGAAGAAAAATATTTTTCTTCGTGAAAATAATTTGGTAATGGTTGTATAGAGAGAGCCAGTCACACATAAACAAGGGTGCATAAAAGACTTTATATAGCTTTTATGCACCCTCTTGTGTGTTATTGATGTATCTCCCTTAGAGGCTATACGTTCAATGCTTTATTCTTCTGTAAAGCCTGTGATATTGTTGTAAAGAAGTCATGTAGTTCTGCTTGCTGGTCTTCTTGGAATCCGTTCCTCTTTCTTATCTTCAGTTTTATAGACTTTCCATTGACAGTGAAAATGAAATTCTTTTGCTTCTCATCAAAGCCTGCCTGTTCGATACTTGACATAGGATAATAAACCATATCCCATTCAGACTCTTCATTAGGAACGATTCTATAAAAACCTGGTATAGGCCGAGGAAGAACAGATATAATATACATGTCGTCATCATTGTAAGCAACGAGTGCGACATCAGCTTTCCCCATTATGCCCAGAGGATACCAAAACTCTACACACTTGATATTGCTTGTGTCGATAGTAGGATACTTCTTTGCAATAAACTCCAGTGCCTTTGCAGTGTAGACTCCCTTACTATTCTTGCCTTTTCTATATACATAGAGCATCAACGAAAAGGCAATAACGGCCATCGCAACAAACATGAAGATAAACGGAATAATACTTTGACTCATAATCTTAATGATTTATATGTTATTAATTGTTTATTTCAGAGTAACTTTTAGCCATGGGCTATCTGGATGTTTCATAAGCCATTTCATTACGTTACAAAAACCTAAGACATCGCGAACCTCTGGGGAATAGGCCCAGAAACTACGGCCGATGATATAGGAATGTCCGAACTCCTCCCATGTGTTGAATGTGCTAATGGCTCTCTGATACGCTCTCTCGAGGTAGTTCCATGCCTCGTCTGCCTTTAAATAGTTCACTTCTACGCCTACACGTACGAGATAGGCAGCACGCCCTATATCCCATCCTATAACGTCTTTTCCTGTTATGGCATCCCATGAAATTATCAATTGATTGGCGTGCAGAGCGTCAAGATCTGCGATATAGTTGTTCAACATATTGAGCAAGTCGTCTAAATCTTCTTCCTCTGTAATGTGATACTTACCAGCAATACTTGCCATTGAGCATAAGCGTTGTTCCTCTGTATTGATATTACTATCCTCTTGTAATTCTGCTATTATCTCTTCTTTAATAACAGTAATGTCAGCCGAACGGATACGTCCGAGTAGTGTCTCTATGGTATCGCAGAGTCCTTGACGGTCTGTGATGCCCCATCCTTGTTGGAGAAAGACCTTCGCACGTGAACCAATCTTAGCCGAAAGCGTAAAATGATTACCTCCCTGTTGTTCTTGGTATTGTGCACTTAGGGAGATACGTCGTAATTGTTCGTCTGTTAGTTTACGTGAGAAGTTGAATAGTCCCATAATTGTGGTTTTATAAGTAATATGGTTTCAAAGATACTAAAAACCATCAACCCTGACGAAGATGTAATTTTCTTTAACACTAAATTACCCTTTTCCTTAAATATAATAAGTAGGATTTATCCCACAATTCGGTTGACACTGCACTTATTATCGGCTCTATCTACGCTGGTGAAGCCTCTCTATGATGATGTAATCTCGCCAAGCCAGCGTTTGTTACCATAGTAGGCCGTCATCGTGAAGACCTAATTCATGAATTTATAATAAGGCTACATGAAGAATTAAACATAACAGCAAAGTGAAACATAATTACTCATATAATATAATGTGTAGTTACTCCCTTCGTTCTTTAATAAGGGTTATCACACCGCTTCATTCTTAGCTTTTCAATGAAAAAAGAATGTTAGATATTCGTCCCAAAACATAGTAATTCAGCGGCTTGGATAGTTATCTAAACCACATTCTTGTCGTCTGTCCCCATTATTTGGAGGCTCTAAAAAGCTTTCATACATTTGCAACAGAAATCATTGTTTCACTTATTAAAATCAAAGCGTATGAAAACTTTAGTTTCTAAAATCGTCGTTATCGTTGCCCTTATGTGCGCAACCAGTATGAATGCACAGAACAATAATCAGTTCGATGCACAGTTAAAAACCACTTTAAGTAATGTCAAGGCAAACGTACCTACATCTATTGTAAAGGTAATGAATGACTTGAAACACATGGAGAATCAGTATCCTAATGCTTGGCTTCCTACCTATTACCGTGTGTTCTATGCCCTTCAGTATGCTGCTCGAGACCCACAGAGCGATTATTCTTCTTTATTCTTAGACGCAGTGAAGGATGATGTCGAGGCGCTACAAACAAAGAATGACGTTGACCGTTCAGAGCTGTTTACATTGAAGGGGTTCTATTACACGGCACTTATCACACAAAATCCTGTTGAGAATGGTAAACTTTATTACCGCGATGCAATCAGTTGTTATAAGTCAGCTATTGCCATTAACCCGACGAACCCTCGCCCTCGTATTCTCCTTTACATGTTCTTTGATATTATGAGCAAGCAGACAGGACAACCGAGTATGAATGGGCCAAAAGACTTAGAGACCATCAAAGAACTGTATGCCAAGGAGAAGCAGAATGGACTGAAACCTGCATGGGGACGTAATCTGATAGACTTTTGCAAGTAGAGGTAATATGCTGAAGGCATTAAACTCATAAAGATTGGGGGCGTACCAAGTGTATGCCCCTTTCTTTGTGAGGTCTTTTATCACACAAAGAAATTATGCTAATAGATACTATAAATCGTCATCAAGTCTTCATAAAAAAGAAGATAAAGAGTATAGATTTGCTCCCTTTAAGAAAAAAAATGTATCTTTGAAGCCTAAAAACAGATTTTATTGAAAACAAAAGACAGATTTAACTATAACAGCTATAGTTATTGTTTGAATAATCCTCTCAAATATGCTGATCCTAGTGGTAATGTATTTGTCCTTGACGATTTTATCGCAATAACTGCAATGGGAGCAATGATGGGTGCCATGAATGCAGCTATGTCAGACAAGCCCATATGGAAAGGAGCTTTATTAGGTGCAGCTAGTGCTGCCGCTACTTATGGAATAGGCTCAATTTTTAATGGCGTTGGAACTTTTGGACATGAACTATTGAGAGCTGGTGCACATGGCTTATCTAGTGGTGTCCAAAAGGTTGGAGAATGGTGAATATATTTATAATATAGGTCGGATTCATGGAATATAAAAGAAAAATTTTTCCTGAGGAAGTAGCTCTTATTGCCTTTCTAGCGTCCAAAGCTCAATTCCAATTAGAAAGTAATTGGGAAAATAAATTTATCGCTTATCCTCTCACAAAAGAGAAAATAGGCAGTATTGGGCTTTTTAAAAATAACCAGAAATATACTCGAAGACAAAGTAGAGTTCTTTCATGTTGCAAGTTTCATGATGTTGATAATGTTGAAGTAGCGGTTTATCTTTTAATAGATTCTAATGATACGCTCTATGAATTAGATTTTTGGAAGGTAGATGATTCAGAAATTTGCCATATTCCTTCCGTAGACTCTATGGAGGATATCCCGCAGATATAATCAGACAGCAATAATTTCAAATGTTCCACATGAAAAACCTTTAGAGTCTGTATATCCAGAGTTCGGAATATTTTTGTTTGGAAGATCTGTAATAGAAGGAGCATTTCAAGGATTTTGGACTGTATTAAAGTATGAAACGGGAGGATGGAAGCAATGGGTTAGGTTAGGAAATTCTTATTCTAAGAGTGGAGACTTTCAAACAAAATCTCTTCTCTGGGGGGGTATCACCATATTACACAAAAAAGATAGGTAATCCTACTTTAAGAAACATAAATCAAAATTTGAGAAATACAAAATTTCCTTATGACAATTGGCGCACTGCTGATCCAGGACATATTCATTATAAATGGCGATTAAATGATGAAGACTCATGGCATTGGTTTCGTTAAATATTAAGTAGTACAAATTTATGAAATATTTTATTTTAAAGTGGTCATCAGAAAAAAAGCAGAACAATAAAACAAAACGAAGCTTATGGTGTCGTTTGCTGCATAAGATGATCGTTCCACTCAGTGCAAATCCTGATTTTGATGATAAAATAGAGGATGTTACTCTATGGTTTATTGAATATGACGATGTGGTAAATCATATTGCAAACAGAGAAATTGGATTTGCTAAAGATGGTAGGATTATTGTAAAAATGCCAGACGATAGAAATTATGGTTATTGGCTGGATACAAATTGCGAATTGGAAGATTTCAAAAAGATGGGTATAAATATGATAACCGAAAAAGAATTTAACGACTTATGGAATTCGGTCTATTACGATAGAGAAGCAAAAGAATTCAAGCAGACTGTTATCAAAAATGGAGACTAAAGAATGTATGCAATCTTGCCTTCACGGACATTTTGGGCAGCATCCTTTACGTTATGGATGAGAAGGGCACGAAAGTCTTCGATGCTTCGTACGATGCGTGGGGGTAAGCAGACGGAAACGCTCAACACCATTGGGCCTGCACTGTGGTTGCATGGGGCATGAGATGCTGAATGAGTTCAACCTCATCAATATGAACGGCCGTGTCTATGATCCTGTACTCGGCCGATTCCTAAGCCCTGATAAATACGTACAGGAAGGTGACAATAGCCAGAACTATAACAGCTATAGTTATTGTCTGAATAATCCTCTCAAATATGCCGATCCTAGTGGTGATATATTTGTCCTTGACGATTTTATCGCAATAACTGCAATGGGTGCAATGATGGGTGCCATGAATGCAGCTATGTCAGACAAGCCCATATGGAAAGGGGCTTTATTAGGTGCAGCTAGTGCTGCCGCTACTTATGGAATAGGCTCAATTTTTAATGGCGTTGGAACTTTTGGACATGAACTATTGAGAGCTGTGCACATGGCTTATCTAGTGGTGTCCAAAAGGTTGGAGAATGGTGAATATATTTATAATATAGGTCGGATTCATGGAATATAAAAGAAAAATTTTTCCTGAGGAAGTAGCTCTTATTGCCTTTCTAGCGTTCAAAGCTCAATTCCAATTAGAAAGTAATTGGGAAAATAAATTTATCGCTTATCCTCTCACAAAAGAGAAAATAGGCAGTATTGGGCTTTTTAAAAATAACCAGAAATATACTCGAAGACAAAGTAGAGTTCTTTCATGTTGCAAGTTTCATGATGTTGATAATGTTGAAGTAGCGGTTTATCTTTTAATAGATTCTAATGATACGCTCTATGAATTAGATTTTTGGAAGGTAGATGATTCAGAAATTTGCCATATTCCTTCCGTAGACTCTATGGAGGATATCCCGCAGATATAATCAGACATGAAATGAACTTAACTTAACCAGTGTATTCGTATCTGGTGTATCTGGTTCGACATTGGGAGCAAAGGTTGATACGGCGATAGGAGCATGGTTTGGAGGTGTTGGTGCTATTTCTGGAGCAATCATAGGAGGTGCTGTAGGTGGTATTTGTGGATCTTTTGGTGCCAGTTGGCTAGGAGTAGGAACTGTTGATATGATTTATGGAAGGTAATATTTCACACATTCCAGTAAAACAAGATGGGCACAATTTCTTTATGGCTCACGTGCAAGTTAGTAGAAAAGGTTATAGTGTTCTACATAATATGACAGGAATAGCCTCTATATTAATTAACAATAAAACTATTTTACACCATATTATAAAGCTGTAAATAACTTTATTTTATATAGAGGTTATCCACTCTATTCTTCTCTGTCTATCGTAAGGTAATTCTTTTAGAATTGAGTTTCCTGTCATTCCTGTCATTCATTATGATGACTTAACTTGTTAAATTACAGTAGGGTTATGCGAAGTGTTAAAAGTGACAGCAAACTAAAAGTAAAATTATTCTTGTAGAAATGAGTAGTGTGTGTCTTCTTACTTTAGTCAGAAATATAACATCATTCTCTTACCTATCCAACGAACTAAGCATGTTAGTTATTCGTCCCAAAAGATAGTATTTCAGCGGGCTGGATAGTTATCTAAACCGCTTTTTTGTTGTCTGTCCCCAGTATTTGGAGGCTCTAAAAAGCTTTCATACATTTGCAACAGAAATCATTGTTTCACTTATTAAAATCAAAGCGTATGAAAACTTTAGTTTCTAAAATCGTCGTTATCGTTGCCCTTATGTGCGCAACCAGTATGAATGCACAGAACAACAATCAGTTCGATGCACAGTTAAAAAACTCATTAAGTGTCGTCAATGTAAACGTACCTACATCTATTGTAAAGGTAATGAATGACTTGAAACACATGGAAAATCAGTATCCTGATGCTTGGCTTCCTACCTATTATCGTGTGTTCTATGCCCTTCAGTATGCTGCTCGAGACCCACAGAGCGATTATTCTTCTTTATTCTTAGACGCAGTAAAGGATGATGTCGAGGCACTACAAACAAAGAATGACGTTGACCGTTCAGAGCTGTTTACATTGAAGGGGTTCTATTACACGGCCCTTATCACACAAAATCCAGTTGAGAATGGTAAACTTTATTACCGCGATGCAATCAGTTGTTACAAGTCAGCTATTGCCATTAACCCAACAAACCCTCGCCCTCGTATTCTTCTTTACATGTTCTTTGATATTATGAGCAAGCAGACAGGACAGCCGAGTATGAATGGTCCAAAGGACTTAGAGACCATCAAAGAACTGTATGCCAAGGAGAAGCAGAATGGACTGAAACCTGCATGGGGACGTCAACTGATAGACTTTTGCAAGTAGAAGTAATCTGCTGAAGACATTAAACTCATAAAGATTGGGGGCGTACCAAGCGTATGCCCCTTTCTTTGTGAGGTCTTTTAGTACACAACGAAATTATGCTAATAGATACTATAAATCGTCATCAAGTCTTCATAAAACAGAAGATAAAGAGTATAGATTTGCTCTCTTTAAGAAAATAATGTATCTTTGAAGCCTAAAAACAGATATTATTGAAAACAAAGAACGATTTAAGCTATGGCAAATTCATTAGACGAAGTGACAGGACCAGTTAATGATGCTGGCCGTGATGTACATGTAATAGACAAGCAACTTCCTGTTGAAGTTGGTTTTGGTTCAACCCTTTTCCAGATTGCTTTGTGGGTAGTTGGTCCGGTGTTGGTATTGTTGTTTGTGCTGTTATTGGGTAGTACGATGACAAATCCATTGCTTGTAGGTGTTGTAGGCTGTTTGGTGGGAATCCTTCCAGGTGTTATCTTTATCTTTATGAAGATATCAGCTCGCAATTATTTCCAGAAGTTAGAACAGCGTATTCAGGCTGAGGCGTCTAATATTGACAACTATTTGGAACAGCGCGTACAGATACTGCAGAACGTAGTAGGACTGGTAGAACGTGCTATTGACCTTGATAAAGACGTGATGAAAGCCGTTGCAGCCCTTCGTAGTGGTGGTGTGAACGAAGGAAATAGAAGTGATGTGAATGCACAAGTAAATACAGCCTTCGGTCGACTCTTTCCACAGGTTGAGGCTTATCCAGAGTTGAAAGCACACAATGCTATTGCTGATGCGATGCAACAGAATAACTACTTGCAGCGTGAGATTACTGCAGCTCGTACTGTATATAACAGTCGTGTGACACAATGGAATACTGATATCTTCTCTTGGCCAACAAAGATGATTGTTGCTGCTCAGCAGGGTTATACAACTCGCATACCATTTACTGCAACAGCAGAAACACGAGAGGCAGCGAGAGGTAAGTTCTTCTAATACTACAGAAGTAAATGATAGAGGATATATATGATCCACTAAACGAATACATCAGCACCTTCAAAGATAAGTTCAAGAAGGTGGCTGATGAAACCTTTAATGCACTTGCTGACGAGGCGCAGGTTGATGTTGAGGCTAATCGTGAGACGTGTCGACAAATCTATGCAGGTGAGAAGAATCTTGCGGATGTGTCTGGTCGTATCACGATGTGGACTATCCTATGCGTCATTCTGTGGATAGCTATGGTGGCAGGTGGTGCTGTTGTATATGTGAAATGGAATGAGTTTCCAATGGAGCATCTCTTGATGATAGGTGGAGGGGCGGTCTTACTGCTTGTCTTTCTATTACTCAAGGTACATCCAAAATTGAAGTCCTTACGTACTCAGCACAATGAATTAGATAATAAGGTGAAAACTTTGAAGGAACAGGCATGGAATCAGATGGCTGCTCTGAATAGGCTTTACGACTGGGATGTCTTTACGCGTATGATGTCGAAGACTGTACCCAGACTGGAGTTCGACCCTTATTTTACGGCACAACGACTGGCAGACCTTCGTAAAACATACGGATGGAACGACTCTTTTAATACCGAGCGTTCTGTACTTTATTCACATTCTGGACTTATTAATGGTAATCCTTTCGTCATCTGTCGAACACGAAAGATGGAGATGGGAGAGAAGACTTATCACGGTCAGAAAACCATTTTCTGGACAACAACAGAGACGGGTCCTGATGGAAAGCCACGTACTGTGTCTCACTCAGAAACCTTATATGCCAGTGTAACAGCGCCTTATCCTAACTATTTTGAGCGTACAAGGCTTATCTATGGTAATACAGCAGCACCCGACTTGACCTTCTATCGTAAGCCAAGTGGGCTGGCAGGAAAAGAAGGTTCGTTACGTTATAAGTGGGATCGGTTTATGTTGAGACGTAAAGCACGCAACCTTGAGAGTGGCGACTTTGCGATGTTGACGAATGAAGAGTTTGAGGTTGCGTTCAATACAAGTAATCGTAATAACAATCAGCAATATGCTTTACTCTTCACACCATTGGCACAACAGAGTATGATGGCACTGTTGATGGACGAGAAAGAGGGCTATGGTGATGACTTTGATTTCGATAAGCATTACATGATAGACACTATCATGCCAGAACATTTACAAGTGTTAGACCTCGATATGAACCCTGCTCAGTATCGCAGTTTTGACTTTGAGAAGGCTAAGAAAGACTTTTACGAAATCAATGCGAGATACTTCCGTGCTATCTACTTTAGTTTTGCACCCTTGTTATGTGTACCGATGTATCAGCAGATACGTCCACAGAAGGATATCTACGGACATGATATGGAACAGAAGAGTTCGTTCTGGGAGCATGAAGCATTGGCTAACTTTTGGGGACAGGAGAATTTCCAACATCCTGATTGTGTAACTCCTTGTATTATGAAGACTTCTTCTGCGGCACAGGGGGATGGCAGTACGCTGATTAACGTGACAGCTTATGGCTTCCGTTCAGAACGTCGTATGTCTTATATTAGTAAATATGGTGGTGACGGTTCATGGCATGATGTACCCGTGGAGTGGTATGAGTTCTTACCTGTTGAGGGCAATGGCCGTATTATGATGCAGGAGGATGAGACTCAAAACGATACTGATATGAGTCAGAAACAGCGTATGAGCCATATCAGTGACGTCTTACAGAAGTCGCACTTGGATGTCTATAGAAGGCATATTGCTTCTAAGATATAAGCATAGAAAGCAAGAATGAATAGCAAAGGACGATAGAAGTATTTCGCTTTTATCGTCCTTTGTTTATGTAAGGGTAGTCTTGAGTAGAAATGAAGCGCTTGCCTTAGATTCGATAATATATTCGAGAACAAGCATACACATGTACTTTCTAATGTTGACTGCTATTTTTGAAGCAGTTGAAGAGCATAAGACAATTGAGTATCTTTCCCTGATAAGAAGTCATTAACTTTCATTGATACCAAATAATTCGGGCTTATTCCTTTCCCTTCTAATGGGAAACCCTTGGGAGAGGTACCTGACGAATGTCCTACAGGAAGTCGATAGAATATTCCATGTGATGTCTTAAAAAGACAAATAATACCGCCTGTATCACCAGCTGAAGATGTACCAACCAACACTGCATCACCACTTTCTTTCATTGTAATGAGAAAAGTCTCAGCTGAAGAACAAGAATAATGACCCATCAAGATGATTACTTTTCCCTTATAGCTGTTAGTAGAAGGAGATATTGTAGACCCATTCCAAATACGTCGTTTACCTTTTATTAAGTTCTGTGCAATATTATCTCCTATCCAACTGTTACCTCCACCATTCTGACGTACATCAACTATCAAGTATGGGAGTTTGCTTAGATGCTTCAAAGCTTTGGTGAATTCAGTGTCAGCATTATCTTGCATGCTTTTCACGTTAATATATCCAATCCTTGAAGACACCTTTCTCCAAGTTACGTTTTGTTCCTCTGCCTTTGTGGGAACAGACTTAGATTGCAGTTGAATGGTGATAGTTATTGGTTTTCCATGGCGAATAATGCCAAGTGTCTTTATAGGACTTGTATAACTACAGAGTATAGTCAAAGCTGATAGTAGATAGCGAGTGGCATCTGTCGAAGCAGAGACATATTTGCTATTATGCATCACCCATTTATTTGTAGGTACACCATCAACAGTTACAATCTCGTCTTTATCTTGCAATCCTGCCTTTATAGCAAAGACTGAAGGGTAATTAATAAACACACGATTCCCAATGACTGTGATATTATCCCCTTGTATGAACCAAGGATATAGTATGCTTTCATTATTTGCATGAGTGCATTTCAAATTGGCAAAGAATTCCATTATAAGTAATGAATAAGCCACTTTCGATTGCATGGTGTCAATTCGTTGAAGGCATGTGGTGTGAATCGAATCAAGGTTGATGTGTTTCTTAGTAATATATGGGTATTTCTTTTTGACCTGTTCGAATATCTCTTCGAAATCACTTCGGAAGTCTTTTGGATTAACAGGTATCTTGTCTGCTGTGAATTGTTGAACCTCATCCCAGTCTGCATGCCCATGCGTTGGATACCATCTATTTAGAGCAAACACTGCAAATATAGATACTATTAATCCAAAGGTAACAATCATCAATACAACAAATTTCTTCATAATGCACTTATGTAAAAGTAATGTAATACTAAATCGGTTCATAAGAGAGAAAGCTTTGATTGTTCATAGACTTCCTTTTGAAGCTAAAATATGAGTTTTAAGTGCTTCATACGTTAGACGAAAGGATTTATGAAAATCAGCTTCTATATATCTCTAATGAACCGATTTGAAGATTTATAGAGTATCTTTATAACTTCTCACCATAGCACAAGTCACCAGCATCACCGAAGCCAGGAACAATGTACTTATGCTCGTTCAATCCTTCGTCAATTGCTGCACACCAAATGGTTGTTGAGTCTTCAGGGAAAGTTTTGCGGATATGTGCGATACCTTCTGGTGTAGCCAAAAGACAAGCAACATGCACATGACGAGGAGTTCCCTTTGAAAGGATAGCTTTGTAGCCTAACTCCATAGAACCACCAGTAGCCAACATTGGGTCAGCGATGATAAGTGTCTTACCATTGATGTCTGGTGTAGCAAGATATTCAACGTGAATACCTACCTCATGATGTTCAGCATCCGTATATTCTCGATAAGCACTAACGAAGGCATTACCAGCATGGTCGAATATGTTAAGGAAGCCATTATGGAAAGGCAATCCAGCACGGAAAATAGTTGCCAAAACAATCTTGTCAGTTGGTACATTAACCTGAGCCGTACCTAATGGAGTAACAACATCCTTTGGTTCGTAGTTCAGTGTTTTAGAAATTTCAAAAGCTTCGAACTCTCCGATACGCATAACATTGTTGCGGAAGAGCAAACGATTCTTCTGATAATCCTTATCACGGATTTCTGCTAAATACTGATTGATAATAGAGTTCTGCTCTGAAAAATTAATGATGTCCATTTTAAGTCTTAGGTGTTATAGATAAGCAAGTTAGCAACTTGCTCTGCAAAATTTCGGCAAAATTAAGAAATAAATCTGAGGTTTTGCAAAGTCTGATTTGCAAATATAGCCATGCTTCTTGTTTTTTTTATTTCTTTAACCTTCTAAGCAAATACTTTGAAACTTTTTCTTCGGTATTTTTTGTGTGAATTTAATAAATATATTACCTTTGCGGTGTCTTAATAAATAGGACGTAAAAACAGTGAACAAATCAATTTTCAACTAAATACATTTATAAGAAATGGCAAAGTTTGATAAGAGCGTACTTGAGAAGTACGGTATTACAGGTACAACAGAAGTACTTTACAATCCTTCTTACGAAGTATTGTTCAATGAAGAAACAAAAGAGAGTCTTCAGGGCTATGAAAGAGGCCAGGAGACTGAGCTTGGTGCAGTAAACGTAATGACTGGTATCTACACTGGTCGTTCTCCTAAGGATAAGTTCATCGTTGATGATGAGAACTCTCACGATACAGTATGGTGGGATTCTGAGGAATACCATAACGATAACCACCGTGCTTCTAAGGAAGCTTGGACAGCTGTTAAGGACATCGCTAAGAAGGAGCTTTCTAACAAGCGTCTTTTCGTAGTTGATGGTTTCTGCGGTACTCACAAGGACACACGTATGAAGATTCGTTTCATCGTTGAGGTTGCTTGGCAGGCTCACTTTGTAACAAACATGTTCATCCGTCCAAAGTCAGAGGCAGACTTCGATCAGGAGCCAGACTTCATCGTTTACAACGCTTCTAAGGCTAAGGTTGAGAACTGGAAGGAGCTCGGTCTTCATTCAGAGACTTGCGTTATGTTCAACGTAACAACTAAGGAGCAGGTAATCGTTAACACATGGTACGGTGGTGAGATGAAGAAGGGTATGTTCTCTATGATGAACTACTTCTTGCCATTGAAGGGTATGGCTTCTATGCACTGCTCTGCTAACACTGACATGAACGGTGAGAACACAGCTATCTTCTTCGGTCTTTCTGGTACTGGTAAGACTACTCTTTCTACCGATCCAAAGCGTAAGCTCATCGGTGATGACGAGCACGGATGGGATGACAAGGGTATCTTCAACTACGAGGGTGGTTGCTATGCTAAGGTTATCAACCTTGACAAGGAGTCTGAGCCAGACATCTACGGCGCTATCACACGTGACGCTCTCCTCGAGAACGTAACAGTTGACGAGAATGGTAAGATTGACTTCGCTGATAAGAGCGTAACTGAGAACACTCGTGTTTCTTACCCAATCTACCACATTAAGAACATCCAGCGTCCTGAGTCTCAGGGTCCAGCTGCTAAGCAGGTTATCTTCCTTTCAGCTGACGCATTCGGTGTATTGCCTCCAGTATCTATCTTGACTCCAGAGCAGACTAAGTACTACTTCCTCTCTGGTTTCACAGCTAAGTTGGCTGGTACAGAGCGTGGTATCACTGAGCCTACTCCAACATTCTCTGCTTGCTTCGGTCAGGCATTCTTGGAGCTCCACCCAACAAAGTATGCTGAGGAGTTGGTTAAGAAGATGCAGCAGAGCGGTGCTAAGGCTTACTTGGTTAACACTGGTTGGAATGGTACAGGTAAGCGTATTTCTATCCGCGATACTCGTGGTATCATCGACGCTATCTTGAACCACTCAATTGACGCTGCTCCAACAAAGCAGATTCCTTACTTCGATTTCACTGTTCCTACAAAGCTCGAAGGTGTTGCAACTGAGATTCTCGATCCACGTGACACTTACGCTGATGCAGCTCAGTGGGATGAGAAGGCTAAGGACCTCGCAGCTCGTTTCATAAAGAACTTCAAGAAGTACGAGAACAACGAGGCTGGTAAGGCTCTCGTAGCAGCTGGTCCACAGCTCTAATCCTTTCGGAATACTTCTGAATAGATAATAATGACTCCCATCCGTAGCAATACGGGTGGGAGTTTTTGTTTGTCCTTCTGTAATATAGGATAATAAGACCGCTAATAGTAAGTAGAAATATTACGCACTATTACTACAGTAGTTTTAATTTTGTTTTGCTGTCACTTTTAACACTTCGTGTAATACTACTGAATATTAACGAGTTAAGTGGATGTTTTGAGTGACAGGAGTGACAGCAAAGTTTGTTTTGGTAAGATTATGGGTTCTTCAGGAATTTGGAGTGATAAAGTAAGCCACTACATATAAAAGTCACACAGAGAGGAGGAGAACACGGAGGTGAAAGCATAAAAGACAATATCACGGAGGTGCCGAAAGCACAAAGAGCGACAGAGTTGTAGTGTACATATTACTGATAGCTTTGGTAATAAACGTTTTTATAAATCTTGCAAACCAGTGCTTTGTAATGAAGTAGACAAAAACATTAATAACACTCGCAAATATCCTCTGTTCCTCCACCCACCAACGATGCCTCTGTGCCTAATGATTTCTGCTATATAAAACCTCTGTGATCTCCATTTCTCTGTGTGACGTTTCTTCAAAGTTCTAATCTCAAAAGGTATCACTCCATATTGCTGAAGACCCAGATTATGTCCTGTCTCTTATGAGTTAATTATTCATATAGAAAATCCCTGTTAGGATTTTTTGTTCTTCCAAAATGTTGAGTGATATGTTAAAGCACTTATATAATAACGCACACGGAGATACAGAGGGGACGGAGCTAAACACCATGTTGTGGAGGTGCTGATAGCACAATGAGCGACGGAGGGGTAGCGTACAGATTCCTAATAACTTTTTAGGATAAACGCTTTGTATATAAATTGCTAATAGAACTGGCAAACAATCTCCTTTGCTCTATGCACTGACTGTGCCTCTGTAGACTATCATTATTATGTTTTAATACTCCTCCGTACCCTCTATTTCTCTGTGTGATATTTCGTCAGAGATCTAAGATTAGGCAGATTATTATCACTCTAAATTTCTGAAAACCCATATTTTTGTGAACATCCAACCTCCGTTTCCCTCAGCTTGCTCTGTATGGTTTATTATGGCATAGGCTTGCTTTATTGTTTTCATCTGATTATCAAACTTCTAATGGGGATTATGGCAAATGTATTGAGTACTCCGCACCACTCGTGTTCAGCCTCCGCACGACCTGTGCGAACGCTCTGCACAAGGTGTGCGAGGCATCATTACGTTGACTGAAAGAAGTAGGATGAGCTACGATAGATATTTATTTGATTAGCAGTAGACTATCAAGGCGAATATAATTCCTTAAATGCGTAAACTATTTCAATACTAATTACTCTATTTTCTTTGTGCTATCAGGTAAGATTTTTCTAAATCTTTGTTCTGTATTGTTCGTGTCAAGTACCTTTAACTGTTCTTTTGCCATTTTATGGAGAATTTCAAAACGTTGCTTTCTTGATACCCCTTGTTTTATCATTTCAGAATTAGCAGATTCCATATTAGATAATACTACTAACTGGTTGATGCTTGCAGTTTCTCTAAGATTTATTCCTTTAGATGCCAAATTCGGGTTCGCTTGAGCCCATTCTTTTGCTTTACACCCAAAGAGAATTATATTTAACATATCAGCTTCGGTTGCATAGATAATCCCATGCTTGATAGCCTCAATGTCCATTTTAGGAATAATCACGTTTTTAATAGCATCGGTATGAAGTGTATAATTGGTTTTGGATAGTATTCGCTTTGCGTTCCACTCTAACGAAAGCGGATCGTTCTCTTGTTCTTTTAACCGCTGATATTCCTTTACAATGTAAAGTTGGAATACAGGACTTAGCCACATACCAAAGTTAAAGGCTATATCTTTGTGTGCATAAGTTCCACCATACCTGCCAGCCTTAGACATAATACCTATCGCATTTGTCTTTTGTATCCATTGCTTTGCGGTTAGAGTAAACGAGTTTAATCCTGCGCTATTTCTAAACCCATCGAATTCGGTGGGATTAAAATTAGGGTTGTAAAGCTGTTCCCATGCTCCCAAATATTCTATTGTGCTTCTTGTGCGTAACCAGTTCTGTATGACATAATCCGTCCTTTCCTTGTCTTTGAAATGTGCCATATCTGTTAGGCAAATGTAGTCGCTCTCATTTCCTATCAGCACAGATATTTCTGTACTCTGTACTGTTATCTTCTTTGATGTATTCATATTTTTAGTTATTATATCAGCAAAAGTAACAAATAAAAAACACTTCTCAGTATTGTTAGAGTCTTTTTTGCTTCTTATACGATTTTTTCTGCAATGAGAGCAAATGATGGTGTGATGTAGTGCAAAATAAGTAAATAATCAATGGTGTAGAAAAGTCGAAGAAGGATAAGGTTTTAAGTCGAGAAAAGGCGTGTGAAAAGACAATAGTATAAATTGAAAAGTTCAGGTGAAGGTAAGGAAGATAGCAGAAGCTTATCAGATGTGATTTATTGCTCGTTTTTCTTCAAGTTTATCGTTACTTTGGCAATACTTACTAAACAAACTTAAAAAAACGCAGTTATTTTCGATATTTTACATAATTAACCTCGTTAAAGACGTTGAATATGAAGAATTCTGATTAAATTTGCAGTTAAATCCAATTATTAGTATCTGATGCGTAATAAGATATATACTCTCGTAGCTTTAATGATGGCTACTTTGACGATAACTTCTTGTCTTAAAGACGACGACGAGAAAGAAAGTGTAAGTTACAAAGACACGGCTATTTTGAGCTTTTCTTTGGGACAAATGGCGCAAGTGCGTGATACAATTACTAAGAACGGAAGCGATAGCGTTTATACAGCTAAGTTTAATGCGGCTAAGGTTAAGTTCTATATTGATCAGGCGCAGGGGCTGATTTATAACCCTGACTCTTTGCCTTACGGTACGAAGTCGTCAAGTGTATTGGCTAAGATTGTAGCCAAGAACAGTGGTGTTGTGGTTCTTAAGTCAACGACTGAAGAGAAATTTACGTATTACAACAGCAATGACTCTATCGACTTTAGCACTCCTCGTGTTCTCCGTGTTTATTCAAACAAGGGGAGTGAGTATAGAGATTATAAGGTGATCGTCAATGTTCATAAGCAAAAAGGGAATGTGTTTAGTTGGGAAACACTGCAGGCAAACAGCAACTTTGCTTCCTTCACAGCAATGAAGGCCGTTAGTACGGGTAGCAAGGTGTTTGTCTTCGGTACCAATGGTAGCCAGACTGTCGTTTATGCTGCGGCAAAAGACAATGGAAATAGCTGGACTAAGCTGAACAAGACTTTCGCTGCTGATGCTTATAAGAGTATTGTGACACAAGGAGATAAACTCTTTGTCATCGATAACGGAGCGGTGTATAGCTCTACAGACGGCAACACTTGGACTACTGTTGCTACTAATAGCAGTCTGAAACAATTGGTGGCAGCATCACCAGTTGAGCTGTTTGCTTTGTCTAACACAGGTAGTCTGTTGTCATCAAAAGATAATGGTGCAACATGGACTGCTGAGTCATTAGATAGTAGCACATCATTATTACCAACAAGCAATATCAATTACTCATATACAGCGATTACGTCTAATCTGTACAGTGTGCTTCTCGTTGGCAAACCAGCAAGTGGTACGCACAATACATCATGGACAAAGGTTTCTTATCGACCAAGCGAGCAGTGGAATTATGTTGAGAGCAATGCGGATAAGTTCCAGTTGCCTCTTTATAAGAACCTTGCCGTTGTCGACTATGACAGAGCAGCCCTGGCCTTGGGTATCGACAATAGTAATAAGGTGGTTTCTATGCTTCTCTCTCGTGATAGTGGTATCACTTGGAAAGCCGACAAGAACTTTACTTATCCAAAAGACATGCAGGCAGGTGCTACTTTCGCAGCTACTGTCGATAGCGACCAATACCTCTGGATTATCAGCGGAACGAAGGTTTGGCGTGGAAGACTCAATCGTGTAGGATGGGCCTTGAACCTTAGTCGATTGGCAGAGTAGGATAAGACAATAAGTAACAAGAATGAAACAACTCTTCATCAGTCTTCTCCTCTTCCTTGCTACTACACCACTTTGGGCGCAGTCCGACCCCGAGTATAAGATGGAGATAGGCGCTGGCGTCGGAGTGATGGGTTATTTAGGCGATTTCAATGGGTCGTTAATGAAAGACCTACAGCCGATGGGGACGTTGTTAGCACGATATAATCTCAGTCCTTACATGGGAGTAAAGATGAATGTGTCGTTTGGAAAGATGAAAGGGTCGTCTGCTGATGTCAAAACTTACTATCCCCGTTTTGCCTCAGCCCCCTATACCTTCGACAACGCATTGGTTGATGTGGGCCTTGCATACGAATATAACTTCCTACCATACGGCACAGGTCGTGACTATCGAGGTGCACAGCGCTTGTCACCCTACGCTATGATAGGATTAGGTGCCACCTACGTAAACCTAAAAGGAGGTGACCGTAAGTCAGTCTTGACGGCTAATCTTCCTATCGGAGTAGGTGTGAAATATAAGGTCAGCGAGCGTATGAACGTAGGCTTAGAATGGGCTGTACACTTCTCGCTCAGTGATGAATTAGACGGACAGAAAGACCCCTATGGCATTAAGAGTAGTGGAATCTTCAAGAATACGGACAGTTATTCCACCCTACAGCTGACGTTCTCTTATAGTTTTATGGCAAAGTGTAAGACCTGTCATAACGAGGACGAATAAAGGACAAAGAAGTCAGGAGCTAATATAATAAGGTGTAGTCCGCATCGTACAAACATACATATTGTACATAAAAACAAAGGTTTATCTCTTCAAAAGATATGGCAGAAGAATTAGATATGACACGAATACCCCAGCACATCGCCATCACAATGGATGGTAACGGTCGCTGGGCTACAGAACGCAATAAGCCACGTTCATACGGACATCAGGCCGGAGTGGATACCGTGCGTCGTATCACGTCAGAGTGTGTACGATTGGGTGTAAAGTTTCTCACGCTCTATACCTTCTCAACAGAGAATTGGAACCGTCCTTCTGATGAGATAGCTGCATTGATGGGACTTGTCCTCACATCTTTGGAAGATGAAATCTTCATGAAGAATAATGTGCGTTTCCGTGTTATCGGTGACATGGCTCGCCTGCCAGAAGAAGTGCAGAAAAAGCTGAGAGAGACGGAGGAACACACAGCGAAGAACGCTGCCATGACAATGGTTGTGGCACTTAGCTACAGTGCACGTTGGGAGATAGCCAAAGCAATGAGGGAGATTGTTGCAGAGCATCAGGCTAACAGCTCTGAACCTTTGCGCCCAGAAATGATTACAGAAGAGGTGATTAGCGAGCATTTAGAGACAAACTTTATGCCCGACCCAGACCTCTTGATAAGAACGGGTGGTGAACTTCGCATCTCCAATTACCTCTTATGGCAGATAGCTTACTCTGAGCTGTATTTCTGTGATACCTATTGGCCTGACTTCAATGAGCAGGATTTGCAGAAAGCCATTGCGAGTTTCCAGAGTAGACAGCGTCGCTTTGGAAAGACTGAGAAACAAGTAGAAGAAAAAGAAAACAATTAAGTTACGCAATAGATGACTAAAATAAATAAGGTGTTGATGCTCCTTGCACTCTCTGGAGTTTCGCTTACGGTGAGTGCTCAGCAGAAGATTGTAAACCCAGACATCACTTATTCTGGTACGCCTAAGACTTATAAGTTGGCAGGACTATCCGTTACTGGTATTGAAGGCTATGAGGATTATGTCCTAACAGGTATTTCCGGACTTAGCGTTGGACAGGAGTTGGAGGTTCCGGGAACGGCTATCACAGATGCTGTGAAGCGTTACTGGAAGCATGGACTCTTCTCAGATGTTTCCATTTCGGCTGACTCTATTGTAGGAGATAATATCTATTTGAAGATACATCTCGCGCCACGTCCTCGTATCTCAACCATTAACTATAATGGACTAAAGAAGACTGAGCGTGAGGATATGGAGAAGAAACTCGGGCTTGTAAAGGGTGGTCAGATAACTCCTAACATGATTGACCGTGCAAAGATACTTGCCAAGAAGTACTTTGAAGACAAGGGTTATAAGAATGCTGAGGTCTTCATCCGTCAGAGAGATGACGTTGCAGCAAAGAACCAGGTCATCCTTGATATTGATGTAGATAAGAAGGAGAAACTGAAAGTACGCACAATTACGATTGACGGCGACAACCAGTTGGGTGATAAGAAGATTAAAGGTAGCCTCTTAAGCAAGGGTGCTTTTACTAAGACCCACGAGGCTGGCAAGCTTGCTAATATCTTAAAGTCAAAGAAGTTCACACCAGAACGGTGGGCAGAGGATAAGAAGAACCTTATTACAAAGTATAACGAGTATGGCTTCCGTGATGCTATGATTACAAAGGATAGTGTCTGGAATGTCGACCCAAAGCATGTTGACATCTATGTAAAGGTGGATGAGGGTAAGAAGTATTACATCCGCAACATCAAATGGGTAGGTAACACGGTTTACTCAACCGACTATCTTTCTCGTTTGCTCGATATGAAGAAGGGTGATGTCTATAACCAGACTTACCTGAACAAGCGTCTTTCACAGGATGAGGATGCTGTGGGTAATGCTTATTGGAACAATGGTTACCTCTTCTATAACCTCCAACCAACAGAGGTGAACATTGTCGGCGACTCCATAGACCTTGAGATGCGTATCACAGAAGGACAGCAGGCTCATATCAATCGAGTGAAGATTAATGGTAATGACCGCCTTTACGAGAATGTTGTTCGTCGTGAGTTGCGTACAAAGCCAGGCGACCTTTTCTCTAAGGAAGCGCTTCAGCGTTCTGCACGTGAGTTGGCTTCTATGGGACACTTCGACCCAGAAGCAATCAACCCTGTACCAGAGCCAAACTATGAGGACGGTACTGTCGACATCAACTATAACCTCAAACAGAAGTCAAACGACCAAGTCGAACTTTCACTCGGTTGGGGTCAGACGGGTGTTATCGGCCGTGTTGGTTTGAAGTTGAATAATTTCTCAATGGCAAACCTCTTCCGTAAGAATCGCGATCACCGTGGTATCATGCCTATCGGAGATGGTGAGACACTCTCATTAGGCGCACAGACCAACGGTACTTACTACCAGTCATACAATGCACAGTACTCTACCAACTGGTTGGGAGGTAAGCGTCCTATCCAGTTCAGTGTGGGTATGTCATATTCAAAGCAGACTGACGTATCAAGCAACTATTATAACAGTGGTTACATGAATAACTATAACAACTATCGTTACGGTTATGGTAACTACAATTACAATAGCTACGAGAACTATTATGACCCAGACAAGTATGTGAAACTCTTTAGTGTCTATGCTGGTTGGGGTAAGCGTTTGAGCTGGCCTGATGACTATTTCACCTTGTCACTCCAGCTGCAGTATCAGCGTTATATGTTGCGTAACTGGCAATACTTTATTATGTCGAATGGTTCAGCAAACAACTTGAACCTTAACATTGCGCTTAATCGTACGTCAACAGACAACCAACTCTTCCCACGTCGTGGTTCTGACTTCTCGGTATCATTGACGATTACTCCGCCTTGGTCTAAGTGGGATCATAAGGACTATGCTCACTTGGCAACCGACCGTAACTCTCCAACCTTCTCGCAGGAGCAGCAGGAGAAGTATCGTTGGATAGAATATCACAAGTGGAAGTTCAAGGCTCGTACCTTTACAGCCCTCACAAGTGGTCAGAAATGTTTCGTCTTGATGACCCGTGTTGAGTTCGGTTTGTTGGGAAGTTACAATAAAAACAAGAAAAGTCCATTTGAAACCTACTACATGGGTGGTGATGGTATGAGTGGTTATACTACAGGATACGCTGAAGAAACGATTGGATTACGTGGTTATGAGAATGGATCACTTACTCCTCGTGGTGCTGAAGGTTATGCTTACACTCGTATGTCGTTAGAGCTTCGCTATCCTTTCCTCTTGGGTAACACGACCATCTACGGTCTTGGATTTGTTGAGGCTGGTAACGCATGGACAGAGACAAGTAAGTTCAATCCATTTGACATGAAGCGTTCTGCTGGTCTTGGCGTTCGTATCTTCCTCCCAATGGTGGGTATGATGGGTATCGACTGGGCTTATGGCTTCGACAAAGTCTTTGGTACAAAGGGCGGAAGTCAGTTCCATTTCATCCTTGGACAGGAGTTTTAAGGGCGAGTTGACTGGTTGACAAGTAGACGAGTAGACGAGTTAAATGAGTAAACGAGTAGACAAGTTGCTTGTTCTAATAGGCTGAGTAACTATCGGTAAAGAGAATTAAGAGTTATAAATATTGAATTAGTAAAGGATGAAGAAGAATATGTTTAAGAGTGTATTACGATACGTTTTACCTCTTTGTGTGTTTACTCTTATGCCTTTAATGGCATCAGCACAGAAGTTTGCGCTGATTGATATGGAGTATATCCTCAAGAATGTACCTGCTTACGAGCGTGCAAATGAGCAGTTGAATCAGGTTAGTAAGAAGTGGCAAGCTGAGGTTGAGGCGCTCAATACTGAGGCTTCAACAATGTATAAGAACTATCAGAACGAGGTAGTCTTCCTCTCACAGGACCAGAAGAAGAAGCGTCAAGACGCTATCATGGCTAAGGAAAAGCAGGCTTCCGACCTCAAACGTAAGTATTTCGGCCCAGAGGGCGAGCTCTTCAAGAAGCGTACGAGCTTGATTACTCCGATACAGGACGAGATTTACAATGCCGTAAAGGATATCTCTGACCAACGTGGCTATAGTCTGGTCATCGACCGTTCAAGCAATGCCTCTGGTATTATCTATGGGTCTCCAAAGGTGGATATCAGTAATGAGGTGCTGCAGAAATTAGGATATTCTTATCAGTAAGGGGAGGCTAGGAAAACTAGTTCTCCTAGCTATCCTAGGAATACTATCACCACAGATAAAAAGTAAATTAATAAACAATTAAACAATAGAAAGAAATGAAGAAGTTATTTTTGATGTTGATGCTTTGCGCACCAATGACATTGTTCGCACAGAAGTTTGGTCATCTTGATTCACAGGCTTTGCTTCAGTCTCTCCCAGAGGCTACAGCCGTTCAGAGTAAACTCGAGGCTAAGGGCAAGGAGTATCAGAAGCAGATTGAGGACATGCAGGCTGAGTTGCAGCGTCAAGCTGAGGCTTACGACAAGTCTAAGAGCACTATGAACGCTACAAAACAGGCTGAGACCGAGAAGAATCTGCAGGATATGTATAACAAGATTCAGCAGACTGCTCAGGACAACCAGAAGGCTTTCAACGAGGAACAGCAGAAGCAGCTCGGCCCTGTCCTTGAGAAGGTTCGTAACGCTATCGCTGCTGTCGCTAAGGCAGGTAACTATGTTTACATCATGGAGAAGGCAGCTGGTCAGCCATTGTATATCAACGAGGCACTCAGCAAGGATATCACTGCAGAGGTAAAGGCTCAGTTGGCTAAGATGAAGTAAAGCAATGCGGGTGCCTTTGCCCCGTGTTTGTTTCTCCATTGTTTAGAATGAACGGGCTATTATAGTAGGAATTTCTTTGCCAGAGAAGGTTAGCTTGTCGAGGGCTACTAAGGTATCTGACGAAACATGCTAATGCTCTTTTAAGCCCTTGAGACTGGTAAGTATTTCTCTGATAGTTTGTCTTTGAGCATCAAACAATCTGATGACACTGAATTATTTTCATGACAAGAAGAATTTATTTACATGAAAAAAAATATTTTTTTTCACGACAAAAAATATTTTTCTTCATGAAAAGAATTCGAGAAAGACAGGCCGCTGGTTAGAAAGTAGAATATTTCTTTCAACGAACCGACACTAAATAAAGGGAGAAAAAAGGGTGAGGTCACCGCACGAATATTCTGTTCTTGCGATGACCTCACTTATGTTTAAATATAGAAAAGATAATATATAACGTAATGAAGAAACTAATCTTTTCCTTCGTTTTCATGCTTTTGCCACTCTTGGCAACGGCACAGCAGAGTGTACCAGCATTCAAGTTCGCATACTTTAGCTATGATAAAGTGTTTCGTGCTATGGCCGACTATGCTTCTGCAACACGTAATTTAAACGACCTAAAAGCAAAGTATGATGCTGAAACAAAGCGTTCAGTAGAGGATTTCAACAACAGATATGAAGATTTCCTTGACGTACAGCGTAAGTTGGAACCATCTATTCTCCGTAAGCGTCAAGCAGAGTTAGAGGAACTGATGGACCGCAACATCGCATTTCGTAAGGAGTCAGAACGACTGTTGAAGAAGGCTGAAGAAGATATCTATGCACCTGTTCGCACTAAACTGAACAATGTTGTTCGTGAGATGGGAAAGGAGAGAGGCTATGCGTTCATCCTTAATACGGATAATAACGGGCTACCTTTCGCTAACACAACCATGGGAGAAGATATCACAGACGCACTGATTACAGTGCTGAAATAATATTAGTAAGGATAAATGACAGCATATTCTAAACAGCCGGGACCTATCGGTGTATTCGATTCTGGGTATGGTGGACTGACCATCCTACATGGTATTCGACAGCTGCTCCCTGAGTATGACTATCTTTACTTGGGTGATAATGCACGTGCACCATACGGTTCACGCTCCTTCGACGTGGTCTATCAGTTCACACGGCAGGCTGTGATGAAGCTATTCGACCTCGGTTGCCACTTGGTAATATTAGGTTGTAACACCGCTTCGGCCAAGGCCTTGCGCACTATTCAGCAGAATGACCTACCGAAGCTCGACCCAGATAGACGAGTGTTGGGCGTAATTCGTCCTACTGCTGAGGTGATAGGCAAACTTACACAGTCACGTCACGTGGGGGTGTTGGCTACTGAAGGGACGATAAAGAGTCATAGTTATAAGCTTGAAATACAGAAATTATGGGACGACGTGACGGTGACGGGTATCCCTTGTCCGCTTTGGGTACCAATCATTGAGAACAATGAAGCAGATACGCCCGGTGCTGACTACTTCGTGAAAAAGCGTATCGACCTTATCATGGAACGTGACCCACTAATTGACACGCTCATCCTTGGCTGTACACACTACCCTATCCTCATGCCAAAAATACAGAAGCATGTACCAAAAAACGTACAGATTGTTGCTCAGGGTGAGTATGTCGCAGAGAGTCTGAAAGACTACTTTCGACGTCATCCCGATATGGATGCACGTTGTACAAAGCATGGTAGCGTGAAGTATTTCACCACAGAAAACCCCGAGAAGTTCAAGGAGACGGCACGTATCTTCCTACATGAACAAGTCGATGTGGAGCATGTAGACTTGGAATAGACACCCAAAGGCAATAAAACAGCCTGTTGAGTCGTTAGATAAGAACTAATAAGATTAATGATGAAGAAGTTTTCTATATTCTTTTTTCTGTCTGTTGTCATGCTGATGGTGGCCTGTACGGATGATGATACGTTCACTACATCGCGCAGTAATCTCCTCTCTTTCTCAACAGATACACTACGACTTGACACCACATTCTCCAATGTTCCGACATCTACTAAGACTTTCTGGGTGTATAATAAGTCGGGGGATGGATTGCGATTAACTAATGTTCGCCTCGCACAAGGTAATCAAACAGGATTCAGAGTGAACGTAGATGGCATCGAACTGTCGGCTGAGAACGGCTATCAAGTTAGCAACCTTGAGGTTAGGAACAAGGATAGTATTCAGGTGTTCGTTGAGATGACATCCCCTTTGAACAATGCACTGACACCGCAAGAATTGTCTGATAACCTATTATTTACGCTCGAAAGCGGTGTACAACAGAAGGTTAACCTGTCTGCTTACAGCTGGGATGCGGAGTTGATTAAGGGTAGGAAGATTACAACAAACACCACACTGAATAGTACAAAACCTATAGTCTTCCAAGATACATTGCGGGTTGAAGCGGGTGCTACACTGACGATTCCTGCCGGTACGACCGTCTACTTCTCTCAGAAGGCTGCCCTTGACGTTTACGGAACACTGCGTTGTGAGGGTACGGCAGCTAATCCTGTGACACTACGTGGCGACCGATTAGATAAAATGTTCAAGTATTTACCATACGACCGGGTCAGTGGTCAGTGGCAAGGTGTGCGTTTTCACAAGGATAGTTATGATAATCTATTGGAACACACCGACATCCATTCTACCTATAATGGTATTCTCTGCGATACCGCAACGGCTGCACGTACGAAGCTGACTATAGCGAACTCTACTGTTCATAACTGTCAGGGTCATGGCTTACAAGCCATTAACTGTAAGATAGTTGCTTATAACACTCAGTTCTCTAACACGCTGATGGACTGTGCTGACTTTGTGGGTGGCGAGGTGACCCTGACACATTGTACCTTCGCACAGTTCTATCCCTTCGATAGTAACCGTGGTGCTGCATTGAGCTTTGGCAATCATATTGACAACAAGGACTACCCGCTCCAGACCCTCCACGTGGTCAATTCACTTGTAACAGGATATGCGGATGTTGTGCTTATGGGCAATAATAAGGAGGATGTGACAGCCAACTATCATTTCTATAATTGTCTTCTTCGTACGTCAAAACCTAAGGACTCGTCTCTTATGGCACGTTTCACAGACGTCACATGGGAAAATAGTAAGGACTATCCAGAGGGTGGTTCAAAGCAGTTTGTACTGGTAGATGGCGACAAGCAGAACTATGATTTTCATCTAAAGAAGGCTGAAAAAGGAGAGAAATATCCTGCAATTGATGCGGGACTGGCCCTTGGCGACCCCCGTTTTGCAACTGATCATGATGGTAAGCAGCGTGATAGTAAACCAGATATCGGCTGTTATGAGCTGATAGCTAATTAGCTTTATTGGCCTTATAAGGCCTATTAGCCCTATTAGCCCAATAAGCCTTATTGGCCATATAAGCCCTATTAGCCCCATTAGCCCAATAAGCTTTATTGGCCTTATAAGGCCTATTAGCCATATTGGCCTTATAAGCCCTAATAAGCCCAATAACCCCCATTACCAATAATAAATATCAACAATGAAAACAATAGACATAAGCATCAAGATAGGTTTTTGCCAACAAGATGAACTCTCGGAGGCTGATCAGCACCTCATTCAAAGGGCTGTGGAGGCAACAGGTAATAGTTATTCTCCTTATAGCCGCTTCCGTGTTGGCGCAGCGTTGTTGCTTGCTAATGGTACAGAAGTTATCGGAGCCAATCAGGAGAATGCTGCTTTTCCATCAGGCTTATGTGCTGAGCGCTCAGCAATCTTTGCTGCTCAGTCTGTCTATCCAGACCAAGCAGTCACCACACTTGCCATTGCTGCGGCCAATGAGTATGGTCTGATGCGTGACCCGATAGTACCTTGTGGTGCTTGTCGACAAGTTATCTTAGAAATAGAAGACCGTTATAAACAGCCTATTCGTATCCTGCTTTATGGTACGGCGGGCGTATATGTAATCAATAGTATAAAGGACTTGCTGCCTCTTCAGTTTATTGGAGAGTCAATGAAGTAGCCTTTTCATTCTTAAAAATTAGTTATTATGGACCATTTACCAAAAGACCCAGAGATATTAGTTAGCAGTGTTAACATGCTACTACGTGATGAAGAGTTCGACTCTTTAGAGTCTCTTTGTTATAACTTCAACGAAGATGCCGAGCGACTCAAAGCCTACTTGCATGATGCTGGTTACGTCTATAGCGAGGAGCAACACCAGTTTCGTCCGATAGGTTTTGATGAATAAATAGGTAATAGTAGATAAATAAAGCACGCCATACAATCCTGCATGGCGTGCTTTATTTATATGTTCAATACGATTCCCCACTATTATTCATCGAAGGGAAAGTACTCTTTTCTGTATTTCAGAGCCTTTTAAGACTTGTGACAACCGTTTCTTATATTACTACGGCAGTACCAGAACAGGTGACCATGAGCATAGAACCACCCTGTCCGACTGTCTCATAATCGAGGTCAATACCAACGATAGCGTTAGCACCAAGTGCTTCTGCACGTTGCATCATTTCCTGAATGGAGGTTTCTTTGCCTTCACGCAGCACCTTTTCATAGGCTGCGCTACGTCCACCGATGAAGTCCCTGATGCCGGCAAGGAAGTCTTTTAGAAAGTTAGCACCGATAATTGTTTCTCCTGTAACAATTCCTTTATACTCTTTGATAGGACGACCTTCAATGGTTGGGGTTGTTGTGATAATCATAATCTTTTGTCAGTATTAATAATATAATTGATATGTAGACTTATTACTTGATGTCTTACAAATACATGACAAAGATAATAAAAATTCTATGTAGACGCATCATGGCTGACAATAATTTTGTACTTTTGCATCAATAAGATATAAACAACGGCATTATGCAAGACTTAGTTATTTACAATACACTGCATCGTAAGAAGGAACTCTTCCAACCGATTGCAGCTCCTAACGTCGGAATGTATGTTTGTGGACCAACCGTTTATGGCGACCCACACCTCGGACACGCTCGTCCAGCTATCACTTTCGACATCCTTTTCCGCTATCTTAAACACATAGGATACAAGGTGCGTTATGTTCGTAACATCACTGACGTGGGTCACTTGGAGCATGATGCTGACGAGGGCGACGACAAGATTGAGAAAAAGGCACGTCTCGAGCAGTTGGAGCCAATGGAGATAGCACAGCACTATACCAACCGCTATCACGATGCTATGCGTTTGCTCAATGTGCTTCCACCAAGCATTGAACCGCACGCAACGGGTCATATCATTGAACAGGAGGAGTTAGTAAAACAAATCCTAACCAATGGCTATGCCTATGAAAGCAATGGAAGTATCTATTTCGATGTAGAGGAATACGATAAAGACCATCACTATGGCGTTCTCTCTGGGCGTAACATCACTGACATGATAAACAATTCTCGTGAGTTGGCGGGTGTTGGTGAGAAGCGTAATCAGATTGACTTTGCTCTTTGGAAACGTGCTATGCCAGAGCATATCATGCGTTGGCCATCTCCTTGGAGCGATGGTTTCCCTGGTTGGCACTGCGAGTGTACAGCGATGGGGCGCAAGTATTTGGGTGATCACTTCGATATCCACGGTGGAGGTATGGACCTTATCTTCCCTCACCACGAGTGCGAGATTGCACAAGCAGTTGCTTCACAAGGCGACCAAATGGTGAAGTATTGGATGCACAACAATATGATTACCATCAATGGACAGAAGATGGGCAAATCGCTTGGCAACTTTATTACGCTTGAGCAGTTCTTTACGGGCAATCATGAAACGCTCACACAGGCTTACTCTCCAATGACAATTCGCTTCTTCATCCTATCTGCTCACTATCGTGGAACAGTCGATTTCTCTAACGAGGCACTACAGGCTGCAGAAAAGGGATACGAGCGTTTGATGAATGGCATTGAGGATTTAGCACGCATCCAACCTGCTGCTACGACGGATGAGAATACGAAGACGTTTGTTGATGGCTTCCGTCTGAAGTGTTACGACGCAATGAATGACGACTTGATGACCCCTGCTGTCATCTCAACTCTCTTTGAGGCTTGCCACTTAGTGAACATCCTCATCGACCATAAGGCGCAGATTTCAGCCGACGACCTTAGGGAGTTAACAGAGGCTATGCAGCTCTTTGCCTTCGACATTCTCGGTCTTCAGAATGAGCGTGGGGCCAATAACGATGCCCGTGAGGAGGCTTATGGCAAGGTAGTTGATATGGTTCTCGACCTTCGTGCAAAGGCGAAAGCAGAAAAGAACTGGGCTGTCAGCGACCAGATTCGTGATGCACTTGCTGACGCAGGCTTCCAAGTTAAGGACACCAAGGACGGTGTTACGTGGAAACTTGACCGATAGGTATTAGCCTTATTCAGCCTCATCTCTATGATGGTATGCCATCTGATGTAAGCATGATGATTGTGGAGAATATCCTCAGTCATCGATAAATATTATTCAAACCAAGGACAGCTATTCCAGCGTTGTACCAGTGATATGATCTCACCACATGCGGTATAGCTGTCCTTTTCTTCTCCCTCTCTCGTAAAATAGGCATATCCCTACCAAATAAACACATCCTTTCTTGAATATAGCAAGCCTATTTACTTGAACATAATCACTTACTTTCATATAGATAGAAGTCCTATCGGCTGAACATAATCTCTTACTTTCTTGTAGATAGAAGTCCTATCGGCTGAACATAATCTCTTACTTTCTTGTAGATAGAAGTCCTATCGGCTGAACATAATCACTGACTTTCTTGTTCATAGAAGCTCTATTAGCTTGAACAAAATCATTTACTTTCTTGTTCATAGAAATTCTATTGGCTTGAACGTAAACACTTATTTCCTTGTAAATAGAAAGTCTATTCATCCTTTACTTTAGGACGTGTTTTACAGTATTAAAAGCTGTTTATTACAAGTATTCCTATCGTTTTTATTATCAGACAGCTCCCCCTCTTGCGAATTATTTTCATGAAAATAAATATTTATTGTCGTGAAGAAAAATATTTTTTTTCATGAAAATAATTTCTTTCTTACGTGAAAATAATTCGAAAGGATGGGTGGTTTAGTCGTTCCTAATTCGTTTGCGAGGGGTAGAACAAGTAGGTAGACAGAACTTACAGACGGCTATCAAGCGGAGAGAATACGCATTTTAACAATGCTATTAGCACTAAACAGAAGGCTGACTATAGCCTGCAAAGACCTTAACCAACGAAGTGGCGAAGGCCAGGAACAAACGTACGAGAAACAGGAATGATGTCTTCACAACCAGTGAGGAGCAACTGATAGCCGTTAGAATTACCTTTTGCAGATACGATGTTATTGACATTTACAAGGAAGGAGCGGTGACATTGGAAGACATTATCGTATGGAAGGTCATCCTTCAAGGCTGTCAATGTAGAGCGGAGCTCGGTCTTCTGTAACCTACCTTCCTTTATATAACAAACACAAACATTGTTTTTTCGTGCTTCGATATAGAGTAGATTGTTGATAGGTAAGGTTAGGTCAGTCCCTCGAAGGTTCTGGTCGTGCAGCGTAATGATGACATCCTCTTGCTCGTCCGTAGTCTTCTTTATCATCTCTTCCAGTCTGCTATTCAACATACGGTTATAGTTTAACAACGTAAAGATAGCCGTAACGATTACCCAAACAAGGAAGGTCCAATAAAAGAACACCCAAAACAGCTGCCATGACAGCGGTATGTGGAAGAAGAAAGCAGCATAGAGCGTCAGAGAGATGGCCAATGCAAACTCGATAGCAACACTGTAAATAATCATGTAGCCATTGGTTACTGGCATATTCTTCTGCACTGGTCGTCTGAAGAAAAAGAAAGTACATAGCCACTGAACTCCTATGGTCATGACGCAAAAACCAAGACACATCAAGAAGATACTACCCCTATATCGACTGATTCCAAACGGCTGCAGGAGGTAAAGAAACAAAAAAATGCCAACTCCCAACGCAACACTTGTGCGCCAGGAACTGGCATTTGTATGTATCATATACTTGCTACGTAGAAATGAGGTTAGTCTACTCATGATGTCTTAAATGGTTGTTCTGCCCACAAAGATACATCTTTTCCTCTTTTCGTGCAAGTGTATTTCGTCTTAAATTATTACTCTTTTACTTCCCAAATATCATTGGTTTCGAGCATCTCCATAAAGGTGTGGTAATGTTTCTGCGCCTTTACCTCCTCTATCTGCTGATTGACAGCAGCGTCGTAGGTAGGAGCCTCAACGTCACGAATAACTCCGAGGGCGATTGGGAAACCCTCTTCATTACTCATCATGGCAAGCTTCAACTGTAAAGTATTATCTTGACAGTGGGCGTCATGTATGAGGATATCATCACGAGTAACGCCGTTCTCACCTATTTTCACCACCTTTAAGCCGAAGCCTTCTTGTACGAGTCCAAACTCTTGATTGGCTCCAAAGATCAAAGGTTCGCCATGCTTGACGTAGATAGCATTCTCCTTACGACCTTGAGAGGTGTAGACAGAATTGTGACAACCGTCGTTGAAGATGACACAGTTCTGTAAAATCTCGCATACGGCAGCCCCCTTATGCTGATAGGCAGCCTTGAGGATGGCGATTGTCTCAGAATTGTCGCTGGCAACACTACGTGCGAAGAAGTTACCACGAGCACCGAAACAGAGCTCAGCTGGGCGGAATGGGTCCTCCGTTGTACCGAATGGACTTGACTTAGAGACGAAGCCTCGTGGACTTGTTGGGGAATATTGTCCCTTCGTAAGACCGTAGATGCGGTTGTTCAGGAGAATCATATTCAAGTCTACATTACGGCGCATAGCGTGGATAAAGTGGTTACCACCGATAGCAAGAGCGTCACCATCACCAGAAACCTGCCAAATAGTAAGGTTCGGGTTCGTGACCTTTGCACCTGTAGAAATAGCTGCTGCACGACCATGGATAGTCTGCATAGCGTATGTATTTGCATAATATGGTAATCGACTTGAACATCCGATACCACTAATAACGGCTGTTTCGTAAGGTGGAACACCTAACTCTGCCATAGCTTTCTGTAGGCTGGCAAGGAAGAAATGGTCGCCACAGCCAGGACACCAACGTGGCTGTCCCTTCTTGAAATCTTGTGCTGTATATTGATTCATGACTTTTTTTTTTAATTCATCATACGTAATTATGATTACTGCTATTCACTCTGCATTATCAACAAGTAACTCGTCATCCTGTGACTTGTTTACTCGTCAATATGCTTATTCAAGTATCTTCGTATAGAAAGTACCCGTTTCCTCCTTTGGTAGAGGCGCCTTAAGGAGCTTCTCAAAACTTGTAACCAACTCGGTGACAACGAAAGGTTGACCCTTAACTTGGTTATACTGATAAGGAGCGAAATGATTCATACGGATACGAAGGAGGGCAGCAAGCTGTCCAAGGTTCTGTTCTGCAACAACAACCTTCTTGTATCGAGCAAGCACTTCTGCAGTGTTCTTTGGTAATGGGTTCACATACTTGAATTGTGCCAAAGCAACCTTATGTCCCTTACCACGCAACACCTCCATAGCTGAATAAAGATGACCGTATGTACTACCGAAGCCTACAATGAGTAAGTCGGCATCATCCTTGTCGCCTAAAACAGTCAAGTCAGGCACAGGAATACGTGCCACCTTGTTCCAACGGATGTGGTCCATCTTGTCATGATTCTCTGGGTCAGTAGAGATACTACCTGTCTCTCCGTCTTTCTCCAGTCCACCCAAGATATGCGCATACCCTTCCGTACCTGGGATAGCCCAGTAACGTGCCAACGTCTCAGGGTCACGTTTGTATGGAGTGTACTTATATTTCTGATCTTCTGTGACGAAATGCGGATGAATCTCTGGCAACTCCTCGATATTAGGTAGCTTCCAAGCAGATGAACCATTAGCAATGAAAGCATCGGTAAGGAGCACGACTGGCGTCATGTGTTCCAGTGCTATCTTACAAGCATTATATGCTGCATCAAAGCAATCGGTAGGACTTGTCGCTGCAATAACAGGCATTGGACTCTCACCATTACGGCCATAAAGGACCTGTAAGAGGTCGGTCTGCTCGCTCTTCGTAGGCATACCGGTTGATGGTCCACCACGCTGTACGTCAACAATCACCAATGGAAGCTCGTCGATAAGCGCAAGGTTCATGGCCTCACTCTTCAAACAGATACCAGGACCAGAGGTTGAAGTAGCAGCTAAAGCACCTGCGAAAGCAGCACCAATAGCTGATGCACAGCCCGCAATCTCGTCCTCACACTGAACGGTTGTCACACCCATTGACTTATGCTTTGCCAACTCGTGTAAGATATCTGTGGCTGGAGTAATAGGATAAGAGCCTAAGAAGAGGCGCAAACCAGCACGCTCTGCCGCTGCCATCAGACCATAAGCTGTTGCCTTATTACCAGTGATATCCATGTAGCGGCCAGGCTCCTTGATCTTAGACTCAATACGATAAGTATTCGGAACAGAAGCATGTACGTTATGACCATAGTCATATCCTGCACGTACAACCTTTATATTTGCCTCTGCAATGGCTGGTTTCTTCTTGAACTTTGTCTCAAGATAGTTGTTTACCAACTCTAAGTCACGATTGAACAACCAGCAAACAAGACCTAAGGCAAACATATTACGGCACTTCAACATGGATTTGTTGTCCATACCAGTATCTGCCAAACAGTCCTTCACCATCTTTGTTATTGGACAAGCCACTACGCGATCAGGGTCGATACCCATCTCGCCTAAATAGTCATCACTGCGGAACTCGGCCTTCTGAAGGTCGCGTTGACCAAAAGAATCGGTGTCAATAATAATCGTACCGTTGGGCTTGCAGTGCTTATACTGCATCTTCAACGCTGCAGCATTCATTGCTACAAGGACGTCACAACGGTCACCAGGAGTATAAACCTTACCCGCACCGATATGAACTTGGAATCCACTCACACCTGTCAAGGAACCTTGCGGGGCACGAATATCAGCCGGATAGTCTGGAAAAGTAGACACACCATTGCCGACAGATGCCGAGACAGTAGTGAAAATGTTACCTGCAAGTTGCATACCGTCACCTGAGTCACCAGAAAAGTGTACTACAACACTGTCGAGCTCTTTCACTTCGATTTGTTCTTCCATAGATTATTTCTTGTTTATGTTAGTAAATCGTTTCTGTATTACTTAGCTTTTCTACCATGGTAGTAAAGCTTATTTTATAAATTTCTTGCCATTAGAGACATAGATGCCCTTGGGCAGTTCACTCTCTTTCATCCCCATCTTAGCACCCTGTAGCGAATAGACATCGTTGCTCTCCGTGCATTCTTTAATCTTCGTCATAGGGACGCTGATAACAGTAGGGATGTGCTTTTGTTTCTGATAGACACGTATCCAATCTATGCGCATCTCATAGGTATGATTAACATCTGGCTTTTTCGCCCATGAACCATTGCCCACTGACTGATTGAGAATCAGGTAAAAATTAGACTTATCAAACGGCCATTGCTCCTGACTATCATTCTGCTTCTTATATTGGTAAACACGTTTACCATCTACAAAAAAGGTCAGCACGTCTTCTTCCCACTCTACCGCATAAATATGATAACGATTCATCGGTATCCAACAATTACCTGAGTGTGGCTCATTTCCATGACTTTGTGTCCACACAGAGTGCACTGTTGCATAAGCCTTCTGCTCATTATCAATCTGCTCAAATATATCGATTTCACCGCCTTTCGGCCATCCTAATGTTGTCTTTGGCATCATCCAAATAGCAGGGAAATTACCGATAAACGGATTAACCAGCGCCCGACACTCTACTCGACCAAAGCGGAACGTAAAACTCTGACTGGTCTCTATTCCCCCTGAGAGCATTTCCACGTTGTCTTTCGACTTATCTGGATTAGGGATAGCACGCAAAACAAGATTACCATCCTGCATATATGCGACTTCAGGAGAGCTGCTCAAGAAACGTGCCCATGTCACTTTAGGATAACGCGTACAGTATCTCCACACCTTTGTATTAGGTAAGGTGCCATTTGGTTCATAAAACTCATCATGGAAGACGAGTGTGTATTCTGAACCAGGAGTTTGCTCACCAGATGGCAAAGGCTCAACACCATTTACCAAGTTAACATCTTGTGCAAACGATATTGTGGATAACAATGCCATTATAAGCACTGTAAGCATTCTCTTGATGTTCTTCTTTTGCGACATGAATTTATTAAGATCTTATCTGAGACGGTAGTACTTGGAAAGCGTAGTATCCTCCTTATAAATAGGTGATAACAGAGGGTTCATAACATGACATTGGTCTGCTTTCTCCCATGTAACTTTCTCGACTTACCCTTTTTTAGATTATCTTTTGTTTACGTTAGTATATTCTGAGGACAAAAGTGCAAAATATTATTGAGAAAACAAAATCTTTTGAGGAGAAAAAAAATATTTTTATATCTTACAAGGAAAAACGTTCAAGAAATTAACCTTTTAAGGGCTTGAAAGGAGTAAAACTATTTATCCTCCACTCCTATTATTTAATCTTTGGTGGAATAAACTTGATTCTTTTTCTAAAAGGACTGATAGGACTAATTGTTCTCTTTCTTATTTCGTCACTTGACAGCAATGTTGCCTTATTGTCATTATGTTCAATAAGTATAAAGGCGTAGTCATCATAGCGCACATGGAGACTATCAGGCACTATCTGATGATAAGCTTTCTTATATTTCTCCTGCCTCATGAAGGAATCTGAACGTGAACAGAGAAAGACAATGCGATTGTCAACCTTGAAATAATGAGAAGGATACATATCATCAATAGACCATTCTCCTCCCATAAAAGCATAGTTATAAGCAGGTTGGATAACAAAGATGTCATTGTTGATATGGACACCATTGCTAATAGCACCATGGTCTTCATAGCCATATCCAGCTTTAAGAATAAACGTACTATCCTTAGGATATTGTTTAACAAAATCGTGAATACAACTTAGAAAGGCGGTCTTCATCTGTACTGTATCAACGAGAACCAGACTATCTAATGGATTATTCTCCGTCAGCTTGGAACTTGTCTTATTACAGCAGGAGGACAGCATGGTAAGAAGATAGACGAGTAGAGTGACCGTTTGTTTCATATTATTGGAAGTTTAAGGATTAATCTCTTTTATCACTTTCTTTCTCTTATTCTTCTATTAAGAATGCAACCCTTCTTCAAGACGACGCACAATCTCTTCTGGAAGAATATTATTCATACAAGCAAAGTCGCCACGATGGCAGGGTCTGTTACCAAAGACTGAACAAGGACGACAAGAGAGTGTATTGATTTGAACGGCATCTTCTTCCTTCTGTTGCCAACCCATAAATCCACAATAAGGGTGGGTTGCGCCCCACACACTTACAACTCGTGTACCTGTGAGGGAAGCGAGGTGCATATTAGCACTGTCCATTGAGACCATAGTATCGAGGTGACTCATAAGGATAAGTTCTTGCTCTAACCCTTTAAGGACACTTGCCACACATAAACATTGTGGATATTGCGTAGCCCAACGATTGAGTACTTCAATCTCTTCCTTGCCTCCACCAAAGAGAAACAAACGCCAAGACGGGTGTTGCTCAGTTAGTTTACGTATCACAAGTTCCATTTTATCCTGTGGATACATTTTACCCGCATGAGCTGCAAAAGGGGCAATACCTATCCAACACTCCTCTTTCTGCTTATTTCCAATAATGTTTGGCAGACGTTGTAAATCGCCTCCTTCAGGTGGAAAGATACTCGTAAATTCGAGTTTAATAGGATAACCTAATTCCTTAAGCACATCTGCATAATTCTGAAAGGATGTGGGCTGTTGTATGAAAACCTTATTTTCTTCCCGACAAAGCAATTTCTTACCTTGCTTATGTTTATTGATATGTGCCACAGAATAGCCACCAAGGAGAAAACGAAAGCGAAGGAAACGAGTGCGGAGTACATTGTGAAGGTCGGCTATATCAGTAAACTGCTTTGCCACCAAGCGCCTATATAGTTTGTTAAGACCCGTCAATCCCTTATATTCCCCTTTCAGATCAGCTTCCATAAAGCATACATTAGAGGCAAGACCTTGGAAGAATGGTCGTGCAAAAGGACGAGAAAGCACACTTATTCTCACATTTGGATACTGCTTTGCAAGCGAATAAACGATAGGAACAGTCATGGCTATATCACCCATGGCAGAGAATCGAATGATAAGAATATGTGGGGTTTTCATAGGCTAACAAGAATAAATAAGCAGAATAAGAAACGAGAACACTGGCTATTATCAGTTAGGATAAGCAAATAAGATATACTTATTCAATAACCTTATAAAGCATATTTGCATTTACTCAAGACGAGTAATTACACCCCTCCCTATGTTTTGTGGGAGGGGCATCATTTTATTTCTTATTATAAAGAATCGGATTTGTTGCAGGATCGTTGTACATCTTCATCTGGCGATAAACCTTCATGTACTTTCGACCATGCTCGATGTCATCGAGCAATTGGTCGATGGCAAGACTGAGATCTTTCTGTTGTTCGAGGAGGATGTTCAGCTTAGACTTACATTTTTCGATGTGTTCTGGCGAAGCATCTGTACGCTCCGTCTGCTCTTTCATGTGATAAATCTTCAATGCAAGGATAGACAAGCGATCTACTGCCCATGCTGGACTTTCAGTATTGATAGTAGCATCTGGGAGAGGCGTCACATCAGAGTAGAGCTGACGGAAATATGAATCAATCTGCTCAACAAGGTCAGTACGGTCCTGATTAGAACGGTCTATACGGTGCTTAAGGCTCATCCCTTCTTCAGGATTGATATGTGGATCACGAATTAAGTCCTCGAAATGCCACTGTACAGTGTCAATCCAGCATTTCAGATAGAGACGGTTTTCGATAGAATCTCTGTCGTAAGGGTTACTAATCGGTGTATCAACATTATCCGTAATATGATAATCACGGATTGCCTGATTGAAAATCTCGTTACAATGTGTTGTAAATGACATTCGGTTTTTATTTTTCTATTTATTCTGCAAATATAAAGTAAATTCCTTAAAGGACAAAATAAAAGCTATTGTTTTTCATCGTTAATTACCTAAACTCACCTTGTATATAAAGGTAGGATATAACAGGTAGCGTCAAAAATAGAATGTTAAACCAACGTAATAGACGATATCATACCCCTAATAGGTACAATGAGCAGCGAAGGTGTAGCGTCCAGATTCCTGATAAATCTTTTGGGTTAACCACTTTGGGTATATAAGCTCTAATAAAACTGGCTAACAATCTCCGTCACTCTACGTACCGGTGGTACCTCCATGACTAACAGTACTTTATTTTGATAACTCTCCGTACTCTCCTTTTCTCTATGTGACATTTCATCAGAGACCTAAGCTTAGGCGAGTCATTATTACTCCAAAATTATGAAGAAACCCCAAAACAGTATGGACTATACTAAACAACTATCAACATAGAACTACGAAGTACACGAAGACAGAGGATACAGAATGAACAACACCTTAAATGTTCTCAGACAGAATGACATAATGACAGGAAGAGACTGAATGCTCTGAACGATTGGAGATTTTAATGTTCTCAGACAGATGGACATAATGACATAGAGAGACAGAGGGCACAGAAGGAACAACGATTTTAATATTCTCAGACAGAAGGACATAACGACATAGAGTGACCGAAAGCTCATACATAAACAGAAGAACATAATGACAAAGAGTGGATAAGGGGCAGAATGAAGATGGGGTACGTCATCTGAATGGTGTCATTGGCTTCATTTCTTTAGGAGCATGAGGAATGCTGATGGGCAAACCGGAGCTGTCTTTCTCTTGGTAAAATCACGCTGGGTTCGATATAAAGTATAGCTTTTAATTCACTGGTGATATCAACCATCGTTTTTCTTGATGTTGCAAAGATATGACAGTATTTCTGAGCTTCCTAATTTTGGGATATGTAACTTCAAGAACCTATAATAATTGGAAGCGGTCGACAAACTTTTTATTGTGTTAGATGGTAGGACAGTTGAAATGACATTGTCCTGACTTTAAGAAATTAATTGTACGATTTAAAGGTATAGGCGTAGAGTCCCATATAAACCAGCCATGAATAAAACTAAGGGAAAGGATGGATGATGTAAAGATTTATCGCATACACCATCGCTAATACTTACTTTTCATGGTTCAAGAAGACGCCCTTCAGCCTTCAAGAACACGCCCTTCTTGACGCTTGTTAACGCCCTTCTTGCACCTTATTAGGCATCTTCTCCACTACTACTCACAACATACTGATTTAATGCAGATTATAGACGTGAACCATGTATATAACCTTCGTCATTAACTCCTACCTTTCATTACATTTTTGTTGAGACTTTTCATACTCATACCGAGTTCCACAGACATACAAATACGGCGGTTTAATTGAGTGGTACAAAGACGGACTATCCATAAATAGAATGACATATTAAAAGATGATATAATGCCACATGGGAATAAGACTGGTATGGACTATACTAAACAACTATCACCACAGAACTACGAATTATGCAAATTGCACTAAGACAGAGGGGACAGAATGGACTATGCTTTTAATGTTCTCAGACAGAAGGGCATAATGACAGGGAGTGACTGAAAGCTCTTACGTAGACAGAAGGACATAATGACAAAGAGTGGATAAGGGGCAGAATGAAGATGGCTTTGAATGTGTATAAGATATTAAACCTTTGTTATTTAGTGTTGTATCAATTGCTTTTATGAAATTATATGATTAC
>NZ_FZNZ01000021.1 GCF_900187995.1 Prevotella jejuni | reverse complement strand
CCGAGAGATGCAGACAACCTCTCGCTACGCGTCGAGAACGTCTGCATCTCTCGGAGAGGGACACTCTTTTATTGCACTTCGTTTTGGAACTTGCACAGCTATCTGAACCATTCTTCGGAAAGAGCAGTTTTTTTCTTCACGCTTTGATTGTAAATTAACATCAGCAAGATTTTGAACACTACGATAACTCTCATCCCTATTGATAGCTATATTCATAAAATCTAACCATGTCAATTCAAATATATCTGCTGAAGCTTTTAGATGAGCATGAACATCGCATAAACTTTTTTTCAGAACATTATTAATAATCTCTTCGTTATGACCGATGATGTTGGGCCAATCACAGGAATTGATAGGATTATCTTTTACATTACTTGCTAGAAAATAAGTTGTTAACAAATCTTCTCCCAATAACAATGACAAACTTCTCCAATATTGAAGTTTATCAAACTTAACCACGGGTAAATTAATATTATTTCTTTCCAAACATCTTTTTATGAAAAGATCTAATAATCGCATAGAATGATGCCATTTAGGCGTCACCTCTATTGTGTTTTGAACTATGTAGCTTTGAAGTAAAGCCAATTCTGACCGCGTGAAAGTTTGCGTCGTCCAAGCAGACAAAGAGGCGAAATCACATTTCAAAAATGTACAACTGTCATTCTTTATATCTTGAAATATTCTTTCAATATTTACATCATAGAACAATGTACGAATAGCTGATTGGAGTAAATCCATTTTAATTTCTTTGAGTATGGTTAATGATTTCGATAATATGGTCGCGTTTATGACGTTGATCTTTAGGGAATAGTTGCTTCCATTCTTGCCTTGATAGTTTCTTATACACATCTTTAAGTGCTGTACTGAGTGTATTCAAAATCGTACTTTGAGCATAAGACTGAGAAGGAAATAATTCCTCCACTATATTCTTTACATTTAATTTTCGTCCATATATATTATCAAAATCATCTTGATTACATTCCTCAAGTAAATCATGAAATGCTGACAAGAAAGAAAAACTTATTTCATAAGGACGTTCATCATGCGAACGAGGATAGGTACGCATCCTAGAATTCCTTATACTATCATAAAACTCTTCTATACATTTTACATTCAAAGAGGAATAACCTTTGAAACGGTTTACTCGTATTAATTCCATCAAAGCACTAAGAACTTCAGCATTTCTGATAACTATATCTGATAAAGATGCATGTTTCTCATCATCATAATCATTAGCGTTCCTACCATTCTTCCGTTGAATAAAATTGAGCAACGACCACTTCTGTTGAGAAGCAAAATCATAAATAGTTACATCATCTGCTGTTGGGCAAAAATGTGAGTCAAATCTCGAATAAGTTGCTCTTGTATTTAACAAATTATAGAAGGGCGCAAGAATATCAAATACCATATTCTTTGCTCCAGAATTAAATGGCATCATATAAGAAGGTATTGCAGAATTAGATTTAGCATCCCAGTTGTCAGTCCTTTTCTTTATATTTACCAAATGGCTTACCGTCAACATAAAAAATTCCATCAATCGAAACTTAGTCTGATATACTTCTTCTTCAGGTTTACGATTAGATCCAAGTTCTTTTATACTTTTTATCAACTCATCTCCGTTAATAAGTCTTCTATCTCGACTTTGGGGCTCTGCACCTTCGACTAATTGAGGTGGCAATACACTATTTAGAGCAAAGTTAAAATATTGCCCGTTTACAACTCTTTGAATGTTATTCGTATGTTCAAATATTGCATCAGACGAATATATTTCTCCTACAGCATTCTCATTCTCTGGATATAGGTTTTTATTGATATCCTCAGTTACATAATCATAACTCTCATATAATTTAATAGAATATACCGAACGTATAAAGAACACTAGCATTTGCAATTGTTTATCATTCTCATTTTGGCTGAGATATTCCAATACGTTCATTACATCACCCAGCGATACATTATGCGAATAATTAGCAGGATCTAATAATGGTCGAAAATTATTGTTTTCACTCAAGATACTGAGAGTTGACAGATTTGCAAGTACCGATTTATTAAAACTTGTATCTGAAGATAGGTTAGCTATTCTCTGAGCAATTCGCCTTTCCTTTATATCTAATTGTTGAACCCATGTATTAAAGAAATAGCGTTTGAATTGTCGTTGGTTCTGTTTATGCTCTTCTGGTTTAGTTTTATCACGCAGAGACATTCCATGTAGCATGTGGAGTAGTTGCCTAAGAGATCTTAATGTTGACGGCACTATTAAAGAGCTTCTACCTTTGCTATTATAAAATAGATAACCAGTCTTCCAAAATATAGAGTGAGTCACAGCCTCCTTAACAGAATGATAATCCTCATTAAGTTCTTGACCATCATCATTTTTAAACGTATAAGAGAGTTCTTTATTACAATATTCCTCCAATCCAGGCATATTAACTCTGCTACTGACAGGTATAAGTTTTGTTACATACTTAACCGCCATCTCATAACTTTCTAAACTCTTTCCATTTTGTTCTCTTTGTATTGTAATGTCAACAGCATCTATTAGTTGTTCAATTTTAACACTAAGCAAGATAATTGACTTCTCATTCGTCAAATACTTTCGGACATGTTCTGCCATAATGTATGCACCATTGGTATTCAAATCTAGATCATCAATGGTAATTACTAGAGTTTCCTTATTTACATACTCAAGGAACTTACCAAACAACTGTTGTATTTCCTGTTGCAGCTTTAGCCCTACTGACAAAGCTTCCAACTCTTGCAAACCATCGTAATAATTCTCCTTTTGATCTGGTTTGGCAAGATACTTCAAATAAATCATCACGCTGTTGAAAAGGATTATCAAGTCATCCCTTACATCAGAGTTATAATTGTTATTAGCACCTTTCTGATCTTGTACTTCAGCATACATCTGCCCAATAACCAATTCTACTATATTATGATTTTCATCGAAGAACGAAGGATCAATAACTGGCAGTGAGAAACAATTGGAGTTATCTACATCTACTCGTTGCTTAATAAAACTCATCATGCAGGAAGTCTTTCCAGAGCCTCGATCTCCACAGAAAGCCAATACGTTACAATACTTCCTACTATTACCTTTTTTCATCAAGTCGTTAAAGATCTTGTCTGCAACTACATATTGATCTTTAAAAATCGAGTTTTCTCTTGCTTCAATATTCTCAATCACTTGGTAATTTTCTTCACCATCTATAAATGTTAATTTCATATGCTAAAGGTTCTAATTTATATAATTTAATAATAAAAGATAAACATCAATATAGTATTACTCAGAATGTTAATTTCACAAGACAGAATGTAAATAGTTATCTATATCATTTTTTGAAATAGAGAATTCCTTTGACAAATAAAAAGAACTTGATTTTTTTACCACTAAATATTCTCTGAAAATAATATTTAATTTGGGAACTGACACTAATCAGTTCTTTCTTCCCATCCTTTTTGTTTTGATAGATCCCAAAGTTTTATAACAGGTAATATCTCTCGTTCATAGAAAAAATCAAGAAACCAAATATAAAGGACATCTTTGCCACCATAACAATCGTCTAAGCAAGATAGCATTTTATGTCCTTACTTACTCTCTATAATAGTTAGATTTTAAGTTACACATTCCATTAGTTTAATTACCACGTTGCAAATATAATATAAAATACTCATATCAATAATAAATAAATAAAAATTTTTTATATAAACCAATATTTTTTTAATTAATACTTTATACGGTTAATAGCATTAATATATTACTTTGTTTTGTTTTAAAGTTGCTGTCACTTTTAACATTTCGCATAAACAACAGATTATAAACTACTTATGGTGTATATGCGAGTGACAGTAGTGACAGCAACTTTGAAAACTCATTCAGATAGCAACTAACAACTCAAGCTGGACTGACCAGACTGTGCTGCGTTTCTACGTACTGCTACCAAATACTCTGTGCCATGCGAAGAATGCTTACTATGGAGATTCGGGATATTGGCAAGGACACGACCGAAATGGGAAAGGCTTGTCAGGTTCAGTTGGCTGCCATACCGCTGACGAAGTAGGCTGAAGATAGAGGCGGCAGTCATGTAAACACCCTTGGTCAAGTCCTTTGGGATAGAGAAACAATCCAAAAAGAGGGCTTCGGCAGGAGTGCGCTGCTGATAATGCTGGTTATTCGCCATAATCTCTTGGGTGTCAGCCTCATCAAACCAATAACATCTACCAGCCTCAAGTTCGGCAACAGCCTGCGCATAGAGCTGCTCATAGTCTATGCGGTCGGGTAAGCGGATAGGACCAGTCAGCGTGACAGCAATAAAACGACGGCAACCACTGGGATCGCTAAAGACATCCGAAACGTTTGCAGTAGCAATAAAAGAGGCAACACGTGGCAACGTGAGCTGCTGCTGACGATAAGGCTGACGAAGTTTGATACTTGCAAGCTGCATGACATTCTTCAAAAAACCGTCTTGCGTCTTTGCTGACAGGGCATTGAACTCATCAATGTTTATCAGCAGCGACTGTGTCATTGCCCTCAGCGTATTCTGCTTCTCACTCATGATAAGATTATCGTTATAGCCCCACTGCAACACTTCGGGCAGCAAGCGTTTGCAGAAGGTAGACTTCCGATAGCCTTGTTGTGAGATGAGTAGCGGTGCAACACTGTTGCCATGTGCATTATCCAAGCCCATCCATTGTGCCACCATCGCCAGAAACCACGTGTGGAACCATTCTGCCCACCGTGCATTATCATTAGGAACGCAGTCTGCCAGCGCCTCAATATGATTCTTTCCGCCCCATCGCCCTTGTAGTCTTTTGAGGAAATCGTCCACAGGATTAAAAACCTTGACAAAGCCCGACTCCGTATATCGTCGGATGTCTTTATCCCACGCATCAATCCCATCAAGACGCGCCTTGATAGCAATTGTGTTGCGCATCCGTTCATCCGCAGGCACAAAAGGTTCATCACTCCCTGCCTTTCGGATTTCTGCACATCCCAAGGCCGTATTATATCGCATCTCATACTTCCGTTCGAGATAGTCGAGCAGACGACGAGTTATATCATACTTCAGTCTATTAGACCGTTTGTTATGCTGATTCTCAGCTTTAACACTTCTAAGATTTTTCATATATAATAAGTTGACGAGTTTACGAGTTGACAGGTTTACGAGTTGGGTAATACTTTTCATCATCGAAGAGTTGTAAAAGTTCCCATACCTCTCGTTCTTTCTTCATAGCATGAAACATATTACAGCTATCACCCAAACCCACAGGAAGGGCGACAACCATTGCTGAACGTTGATGGAAAACGGGCACCTTACCAATAGAATAATGCAGGTCCCGTTCCACATGCATACAATCGTGCATAACGCACACTGCCCAGCCTTTGGGCATGTTAGGAAAATCTGTAAACATAAAAAGAATGATTTAAGAATAAAACAAAAAAGAAGACGACATCAGTATGTAGATTAATCACGTCTACCATACTATCGCCTTCCTGATTTCTATCTGCAAAGATAATACACAGACATACCCCTTGTCAAGTTTTTCGAGAGTTTTCTTTATCTTTCTTACGAAATATAATTAAGTCAACCAATGACACAGAGCGTGCCAGCTATTGTTGGGTGTTGGGTGTTAATTGTTAGGTGTTGATGATTAGCCATAGAGGTATCGGGGTAAGGATACATTCTCAACACAAGCAGCGAAGGAGGGGTAGCCTCAGTGATCACGTCCCTTCGGGAGAGGGGCCGCTATCTCTCATTTTCTCCCTTTATTCTTTTCTCACAGAACTACACAGAAGAACAAATTTCACAAAGGTGCACAGAGACATTAAGTCAACCGAAAGCACAGAGCGTTACAGCTATTGTTGGGTGTTAGGTGTTGATGATTAGCCATAGGGGTATCTCGGTGATCACGTCCCCTCGGGGGAGGGGCCGCTATCTCTCAAGTTCTCCCTTTATTCTTTTCTCACAGAACTACACAGAAGAACTGATTTCACAAAGGTGCACAGAGACATTAAGTCAACCGATAGCACAGAACATTACAGCTATTGTTGGGTGTTGGGTGATAGATGTTAGATGTTGATGATTAGCCATAGGGGTATCTCGGTGATCACGCCCATTCCCTTTCCTGCTACCTGTAGTTGTCGCACACGCTGATACAGCAGATACGACTTACCCGCATGTCTCACGCCAACTATCACATAATTGCCATTCTCTTCAAAGTCTGTGGGACGGTTTACAATCACCGCCTCATCCGCCTCATCCACCTCACGCTGCTTACTAATCAGGCACTGTTTGATGACATCTTTACTAATACTCATATAAATTACATTTAATAAGAAACATGTGTTCTTATAAAGTTCGCTTTACAAAGTTATATATTATTTATAAGACAAACTTTATAAACCTCAATTCCGCAGCATTATTCTTTGCGATCTACTTTTATATATTGACGTGACATTTTGGTATTTATCCATTGATTTGGGATTTTTCTGGGGTTCTTGGTTCTTGCATAGGCATAAAATCCCCCACCCAAACCAATGGGGAATTATGATAACTACAAAGAAATACTGTTTATTCTATGAAGATTTCAGCGTAGTAGGTTTTATTTGTATATAGGTTAAGAACGTTCTGTCTTCCCGTTTTCACCCATTTTGCCGGCACGCTGACAAAATGCAGGATAAAGGCTTTCAGTCTGCTTGTCTTTTTCAGCGGCTTGACCTTTTCGATGATATGACGGACGAGATAGAGATAGAAGTTCTTCAGCATAGCGGTAACCATCATGAAAACCATGTTCTCAGCCATAAAGGAAAAGGGCAGATGTGACCAGGCGGAATCATTGTTCTGTATGTCGAAGTTCTTTTCACTTGCCCCACGCTCATTATAAAATGTAATGATGTCCTTCTCGGTAGACACCCAGTCATTGGTGAGGATACAGCGGTATGTGTATATTACTCCGAACATATCCGTCTGTTGCTTGCCATCCTTGTCTTTCAAAGGACTACGCTGTACGACAAGTCTGTATGACTTTCCTTCTATCAAGCTGTCCATGCTGATGGATGTGACATCGCATTTCTCATAGCCAATCTCAACGTCTTTCCATTCCTTCAACTGTTGGAAATTCTCGTAGCGACTGCCGCAGTTGGCAGCACGAATGTAGAACGTGTTGCAGCGCTACTCTACGGTTTGTATGATTTCCTTTGAGAACGACCCGCAGTCAGCACGGAAACGATCTATTACCACACCAAGTTCTGAGGTTACACGGTCCATAATGCGACAGAGCGTGTCCTTCTGATGGACTCTCACATTGGTGTTTCCGTCACAATTCTCACCTCCGACTATGATTCCTCCAATGGAAGCCCAACCAGGGAAATAGCCAAAATCCTGCTTGTAGGAATACTTTGCATCGAACTTGTGGGCAGGAACAAACTGGTGGTCAAAGTCCAGGTCAACATGGCTGCCCACCTTTATAAGCCCCATTCTCCGTATTATCCGTAATAGTAAGGTGTTCAGCTTCTCTGCCGTGTTGAAACTGTAAGACTTGCCGGAGGTCTCGCTCTTGTAGACAATGTTCTCTTCAGCAAGCTCCTTTAGTCCGCGCCCCACAGTGTCGGCACCGGGTAATAGCGTATTAGGTCTCTGCTTGAACTGCCCTATAAGCACATTGATGTCCTCAAGGCACTCTCCACCACAAAGGTAGCTGAAGAAGAGAGAGCCGAAAATACTCCCATAGCTGAATGCTTTGCCACTATTTCCACGTTTGCCCAATACAGATTCGGTAAGTTTTTCAAAGCCCAACTTTGAGAAAACGTCCATAATGTGATAAATTCCACCGAAAGAAGTGATATTCTCGTTTTTAATTGCTACCTTTGCCATATCAGATTTTTGCTTACTTGTTATGTTTGCAGCACCAAGATAGGTGAAATTTCTGACATATCCAAGTGTTTTGAGAACTTTGTTTCTCAGGCACTTGGAGTTCTTACAAGAATTTATGCTGCGGAATTAAGGACCTAATATATTTGCAGCACTAAGACCAGCTGAAATTTCTGATATTTCAAAATGTCTTGAAGACTTTGTTTTTCAGGCATTTGAATCTCTCAAAGATTTTACGCTACAGAATTAAGAGCAAAGAAAAAGCTATGGGTTATTTTGAAACTATCCTAACGGCTCACAACCTCGAAAAATGTCCAGAATATTTGTGGCAAATCCGAGTTACTGCTGAAGAGTATGCCAACCTGAAACAACTCTTAGCACGCCAAATCCATATTTACAATAGAAATTGTAGTAATCGTTTCATTACCGTTCGTAAGGAATGTGTCCTGTATATTGCAGAATTTTGGCGTAGGGAATATCATGAAGGTCCTCATAGTGTCCAAATGATACTTGACTCTTTGGGTATTTATGTTACTTTAGAACTACGTGATGAATTCTATGAGTCTGCTCAACGTGGTCTTAAAGCGTTAGACTTAGAACTCTTTGAGGGAAATGGGGGCAGAAGATACCTTGACTCCATGTTATATCAAGGTGGTTTGCCAATGAAGCTGGTAACAGGAAGTGAAAATGGTGGCGTATGGGACCGATTTACCCGTGGACTGGTAAACAGAAAAGTAGATTTTGAAGAACTTAATTTGGGAATAGTTGCTTCTCAAAGTAAGTGCTTGAAGGATTATTGTAACCAGCTGATTATTGGAGTTGAGTCAGCGCAATTCATGCTTATGCCATTCTATTGTCAGAATGAGCAAGATGTTTGGTATATATATTTGCAGGAACTTGCCAAACAAGAAAAGATCCGTCACCGTCAAATCCACCCCTACTCTCTTGGTTGGGAATTCAGAATTGATACTGTAGAAAAGAAAATATATTCAAAGTACGTAGTTGAAGGCTACCAAAATCTTCCTGAGGCTTTTCTTATTGAGAACAGATTGGCCCATGTACCTTTTTTTTCTGTTCAAGTCAGAAAGAACGGGCAAGCAGTTGACACATTCGATTATGTTAAAAACTTCTGTCGCTATCCGGTAGTCAGCAAGCATCCATATGCTGATGGTGACAGTATATCCCTTTTCTTACATGAACAAGAGAAACCATATATTACTGATTACCTAGACACGAGCATCCCTCACTTGCTTTATCGTAAGAAAGATGGCAAGTATGAGTTAGGTAATCAAATCGGCAGGACAGATTCATTCCTGCTTATACCTAAGGATTGGTACATTGAAAATGAAACTTCATTTACTATTATTGATTATCAATGGGGTAACAGAATTATTCAGGGAATAGAGATTCCTTCTGATTTCATTGATAATATTATTGTTAAAGGAGCTGACGGTATTATCACTTTTGGTATGGCTTCACCTCTCTACTGGACAGAGATGGCTACTCCTCCACTTTATATACCTGATGTGATAGAACCACTCTATAATGCGGAAAACAGTATTTTTTCTCTATGTTATGATACTGATAATGGTAAAAAAAACACGAGGGAGATTAACGTTCAATTCCGCAACAAGCAGCAGACAGAATGGTCTGACAAACCTTCTTATGGAGAAATATTTGCAAGAGCCGTTGATACTAATGGGAATTTTGTTACACCAATAAAACTTATGAACATTGGTAATGGATTTTCTGTAAGCTTACAACATGCAGATAAAGATACTTGTCAGATTAAAGTGACCTGGGATCACGGACATGTAACTACAAACGAAGGAGTCAAGAAGGCTAATGATGTTTGGGAGATAAAAAAAGAAGACTGCCCTGACCATAGGTGTATACATTTCACATTAGTTCCTGAAGGTAACAGTTTGAATCAATTTACAATCTCTGTCAAGGCTCCGTTTAAGGATTTTTCTATTATAAACATATATGGAGATAATGTCATAAATGACAGTTGGGTGCCATACACTGATATTGACAAATACCAATACCACATTGTAGGACAAAATGTCAAGCAATATTCTTTTGGTGATGTCGTCCGAGAACTCAGATGGATGAACGACAAACTTTACATTTTTGAAAAAGGAAAAGCAATTAAGCCAATTCCATACGAAGGAAACCTGCTTATATTGTTTGATTCTCGTGAAAATCTGCGGTCAAAACTGGAAAGAACTTCAATGAATATGCTTAATGCAGAGCTTAAAGTATCTTTTTCTCTTAGCAATAGTAACAGTTTGGAATTCAGTATAAAAGATTCGCCATATCGACCAAAGCAAATAGGTAATGGGCGACTGATAATTACAGGAAACAATCATACTCCTGTTAAATTTACAGGTGTACTTAAATTATTGAAATTAGAGGAACCTGAATTGGAACCAATAGAAATATCATTTGATGAAGAAAACGGTTCCTACACGCTTCCTGAGGATATTCGTCCTTGGGGAAAAACTATCGTAATTGGTCGTACAAGGGGACGTATCTGTCCTGCCCTTGTAGATTTGACAAGAGAGATGGATGGAGCTTTTAGAGCAAACAACAGGGAAAATGCCATAAGCTCTATAAAAGAAAAATTAAAAAAATCCACTCTTGGCGATAATTTGTGGAAAAGAATTCTGGGGTGGTTTGACCGATCTCAAAAAGAAGATATTCCTGCAAGTTCTATTCTGGAATTATACTGTACAGCACAAGACTATAAAGCTTTGATATGTCTGGTTTTTCAATTATTCGTTAAATGTACGGATGACAATGAGCGTGAAATCTTGAAGGAAAAGCTTAAAATATTCAGTAGTGACCTTGCTTTTCAATGGTATTGGCTTCAACCATATCTTTCCGGCATCTTTAGTCAACTTAACACCTTTATCAGTGACCCTATGGTGCCAGCAGTGCAAGATATTTACATTAAATGGTCCATGACTTATAAAGGAGAAGATATGATAAAGCTTTTAAGTGCTTTGAATGATCCTGAACAATATATGAGTAACATTGTTCAATGCTTCAATGACGTCTTGTCTCTCTTTACAGATTGGCTGAAAGACCTTTGCGTTTCTTCACTTACTGAATCTTATGGAATTCCTTCAAATGATATTATTGTCGATTTAGCAGAAACCATTATTAAGATTCCAAAGAAAATATATCCCATAGAACTAAAGAAAGATGACTATATCGATTCAAATCAGGAATATCTTGGAGAAGAAGTTGCTTTATTCTTCAATACTTATAATGAACCAAATAGATCTGGTAATGAACAATGGTTGTTTAAACGAGTCAATGCGGTCGTAGCCCATATCAAAAAGGGAGTAGATTTGTTTACGGTAAAGGATGAGATACGAAGAAGTATCATATTTTGCAGCAAATCGTCAAATCCCCATTTTATAATTGCACTAAACAATAAATTATCTCATTGAAATGAAGTTTGAGAATTTCTATAAAGAATCAGAGGAAAACATGCGTTTAGCATTGCTTTCTCTTTGGACACCAGGAAACCATCCTATGCGTGCTGCCGTTAACGAGCTCTTTGACAGAGAACCCTTATTGTCAGAACCTGTATTCCAAAGTACTTTCGGATGGGAACCTGCACCAGATGACAGTTGGAAAAATGCTTTGAATCCGACAATCATCAGCAAACTTGGTATTGGAGTCAAGTATCCTCCATATAAACATCAGGCAGAGAGTTGGAAAAGTTTGGCTGAAGGAAAGAGTATTGTCGTAACATCAGGTACTGGTTCAGGTAAAACCGAGTGCTTTATGTACCCTATTCTGAGTGACCTTTATGAGCAAGGACACACTAATGCCATAGAAGCTATCTTTCTCTACCCTCTCAATGCCTTGATGGAAGATCAAAAGAAACGTCTATCTGAGTATTGTAAGGCTACCGGCTTACATTTTGCATTATATAATGGAGACACTCCAGAACATCGTGCTGATGGTAGAGATGAAATTCTTCCAAATGAGATTGTAACCCGTGATGATATACGTGACCCAAATAACCAAGGAACACGCCCTGAAATTCTTCTGACAAACCCAAGTATGCTGGAGTATATACTTGTTCGTCAAAAAGATCAGCAAATGTTACAAGAATCAGCTAACAGACTTCGCTGGATAGTTATAGATGAAGCACATAGTTATTCCGGTTCTGCGGCTGTAGAACTCGCATATCAGATTAAAAGAGTACTTGAGGCTTTCGGTAGAACTCCAGAACAGGTACGATTTGCATGTACATCTGCTACGATTGGTGGTGACGAGGGTTCTCAGTCGCTTTCAGACTTCATCTCAACGGTTACAGGCCAGTCCGTTGAACGGATTAAGGTTATCGGTGGTCAGCGTTTGGTTCGTCCTTTGGATAAGGACCAACTTGCCGTTGAACTTAAAGCAAATAATCTCCCTTCTGTTGATAATGTATTGTCTCTCCGTGACAAAATAAATAAAGTTTCTGGCATGACACTTCAGCAGATGTGGGAACATCTATGCCCGGACACAACCTTTGACAGGGCTGATCTGATACCAGCATTGCAGCTTCTGGATAGACTTTGCGAAATGTCCCAAGGAAAAACTCCTGTCCTGTCACTTAGAGCACATTATTTTATGCGTTCCATAAACGGACTTTATGCTTGTGCAAATGAAAACTGCGATAGTGCTAATCCTGCTTCACCGATTTATGGACACCTAACCACATACAAGGCATCAGTATGTCCAAAGTGTGGTGTACCATTACTTGAAATTGTACAATGTAAGCGATGTGGTAGTTTTGTGTTAATGGGCTGTAGTGACTCACAGACTCATAAGATTTCCCCTTGTGAAGACACCGCTAACAGAGATGATTATTTCTCTATTGATCTTACCTCTGAACAAGAGGAAGAGGATGAAATGGCCAGTTCAGGCAGTCCTGACATATTCTTTCTTATGCCATACGAAAAGGAAAAGTTCTTTACTCCTGTTGCCAAAGCTCATTCTGTAACCATGAACATTGTGCATAATAGTACTGGAGCAATATTGGATGTTCATGCTGACAGCAAAGGCACATGGGTCGAAGTCAGAAAAGATGACGGACATTCTTATTGCCCTGGATGCGGGAAATTAGCTCATGGGAAACGACTTAATTTAAAACACTTCCGTATTCCTATCAACTTTATCAACCAGACAATTTCACCTGTTTTCCTTCGAGAATGTGCTCATGAAGGGAACAGTTGGGGAAAGTATATCGCTTTTACAGATAGCCGCCAAGGAACCGCTATCTCTGCTAAAACGTTCAATATTAATGTTGAGCGTAATCAAAGTAATAAGAATATGCTGGAGAGACTTTCTCAAATACAAACAACAAATCCATTAGATACTATTCCAGAACCTGTAAGGAATACTTTGACAGCAGAACAGATAGCCATGATATTGGCTAATGCCCCATCTTCTCCAGACGGAGTGTCTTTATATGATGTTTCAGAAGCAATATATAACCAAGCGATGTTTGACCATATATCAAATAATGATGGTGCAAAGAATAAGAATACATATAAGTGCGCACTGATAAGAGGCGTTATAGGCAGACGTCCAGCGTATGAAACCAATGCAGAAACCATGGGCTTTATCTATCTGGACTATCTTGATTTGAAGACTGCAAAAGTTCCTTCTGTATTGGCAGATTATGCAGACCAAAACGGGATAACTATCAAAGACCAGGATTGGCAGGATTATTTGAAACTCGCCATAGATTATGTAATGAGGCTGGGCAACCACATTCAGCCTTTGGCAGATGATGAGAAGAAATATGTCCGTGAAAGCAATTTAAGCACTCCAATTGCAGCCTCTGATGACCAAAGAGAAAAAATCAAACGTTGGCCCTCTGTAAAGATTGTCGAGGGAGGAAAGGTTTTTGAACGTCAATCACGACTTGTTGTACTTCTCTGTGCAGGGTTAGGTATACATACGGTTGAGAAATTACAGGCTAATGTAAGAATCGTTGATGCAATTATCACCGAAGCATGGAATACTTTAATTGAAAAGAAAGTCTTTACCAAGGTTAAAGCTGACGATACAGACGGGTATAATAATCCACGCTTCTATCCGGATAACAAATATGTAGATTGCTATTTCCTTGACTTATCGGGTAAAGAAGGAAATAATGTCTGCAAAGTTAAGAGATTGCAAGATGCATGGGTATGTCCTGTCTCACATCAGCTTTTAGATACCACATTTTGCGGATACAGCCCATTGATCACAGGAAGAATCTGTGAAAGGTTGTTTGTTAAATACAAATGTAACGAAAGTAAGATAACCATGCCTTCACGACCTAAAGACAATGAAGAGGTCGTAAACTGGCAGGAAAATGATGAAAACATCAAGGCTCTGAAGGCTGCTGGCCTTTGGACTGACCGCCATAAGTATGCTTATCACAAAACTCCTATTTATATTGCTGCAGAACACTCTGCACAACAATCAAAACAATTACTCCGTGATTACACCAGAGCATTTAGTCAAAAGACCCCTTTGATTAATGTTCTTCACTGTTCCACTACTATGGAAATGGGCGTGGACATTGGTGACATTGACGTTGTATTGATGGATACCGTACCTCCTACTGCAGCCAACTATCTACAGCGTGTAGGCCGTGCTGGCCGTATGGGCCAAAGCAAGGCTATTGCATTCTCGTTATGCAATAATACACCAGTTGGACAGCACGCATTCGCAAATCCGATGTGGGCATTGCAGACTACAAACCATATGATTAAGGTTCGTCCGAGTCAGACTGTCATACAACGACATATCAATTCGTTCTTCTTCAGACAGTTTATATGTGACAACGGATCCGGAATTCAGGTAACTGTTTCAATTGACGAGTTTATGACTTCCACCTGTAACACATTTATCCAATTCTTGGATGATATGAGCACAAATCAAGCAGAAGAGTGTAAATTCAAAAAAGTTTTTGGAAAAAACATCGCATATACCATAAATGTCACAAAGGAAACAATACAAGCAATTCAGAAAGAATACAATACTGTAATTGATGAACTTAATGCAGCCTTTGTTCAGTTCCAAAATGATACAAGACGACAGATAGCTATTAGCAATCAGATAAGAAAAACCAAGTCGGAAGGTTTGCTAAACTACCTGTCTGACCACCAGTTTATCCCAAATGCAAATATGCCAACAGGTGTAGTAACATTTGATTTCACTGATAGAGACCAGTCTGTAAAACTACATCGCCTGTACGATAATGTTGATAAATTACAAAACAGAATAGCTGCAGAGTCCGATAGTATAGAGAAATTTAACCTACAGAACGAACTGAATAAGGTTCGTAAAGAGATTACCAATCTTCGTCGTGCAACAACGGCTTCGCGTGATATTCATACAGCTCTCGATGAATATGCACCAGAGCAGACTGTTGTTGTAAACGAAAAAAACTATGTTTCTGCTGGAATCAAACTACTTGGTGCCTATAATGAAGAAACACAAACCAAAGCAATCTATCATTGCATACATTGCGGTAAGACTGAATATAAAAGGATTCTACAAAAAGGTGCATTATGTTCCTGCGGTAATCCATATCATAGCATTATTGATAAAGATCATGGCTCATACACTCTTGCTTATGAACCTATAGGTTTCTGTACTGATCAGAATGTAGATAGTTCACGTGAAGAAAAGACCGTAAAACATTACTATGACATTAGACCTGTCTTATTGAAAACAGATTGGAGTAAACATAAGGACATAAATATGTGCGAGCTTATCACCAGTGGTGAAACTGGTAACATTTTATTCTATAATGTTGGTAATGGACATGGATTTGCTTTCTGTAAGCGCTGTGGACGAGCATCTGTTGAGTATACCGCCATAACTTCAAAAGAAAGTGTACCTTATGCGGTCAAGCCTGGACATAAGAGACTTTGGGGTGATGGCTGTGAAGCCAACGATAATGATATTGCACGTCACGTTGTGTTAACAGGTAATCATCCTACTTGCTATACAGTGCTACGTTTCAAGAAGGATGCAGTATCTTCAAAATTTGAAAACGATGAGCAACTTGTATACTCTCTTGGTGTTGTCCTTAAACGTGCATTAGCTTTAAGCGAAGGAATAGATGAGGGCGAAGTTGACTTTGGCATCAAACAAGAACTTGACGCCTGGGTTCTCTTCATCTTTGATACAGCAAAAGGAGGATGCGGTTATTCACTGAAATTGATGAATCCTGTTCTTTGCCAGGAAATTTTTGACCTTGCAAGACAAGCACTTGAAGAAACAACATGTAACTGTCATATAGAAGGTGGCGCTTGTGCAAGATGTTTGATTGACCGTAACAATTATCGTTATTCATACCTTTTATCAAAGGCAAAGGCTCTTGATTGGCTGAACCATCAAAAGAACAAAGCCATTGAACTACCTGCTCAGGTAAAGGCTTCAAGCCCTTCAGCAAGAGTAGTTTGTCAACCCTTGAAGGATATAGTAAAACTGTCGGTCACGGATCCTGAAGTCAAGAAGATAACCCTGTGCATTTCTGACCTGACAGATGATAATGTTGTTACGGATTGGTCAAGTGTCCGTTCAGAGATGGGAAAACACATCAAAACAGGAGTATCAAATGGTAAAAACATTTCCCTTGTAGTTGAGTATCATCCTGAACTTCATAATTCACTTACAGAGAAACTTCCATTCATCAATTTGAAGGATAAATTTCCTGATTGTGAAGTCTCGATTGTCAAGGATCTATGTGAAATGAAGACTGCTGTTATTGTTGAGCGTAACACCGGGGTACTCAGGTACTTCACAGACAAAGACTCTGTCTTGTCGTTTTCTAATAACTGGGGAAAGAATTGTCATTATGTCTTTGTGGATAATAATCGCGTAACATTCAATGAACAGAAAGAACCAACCTATGTAATGTCTCCATCACAAGTTGTACGTGAAGGTCTTACACACGCAAGAACATTCCAGATTAAGAATTATTTCTCTACTGCAATTGCACCTTTCCTGCTGAATCAGCAGGACACAGATATGCTCGTTGAAGTCTTGAAAGGTAAACATGTTAATATTACATTTAGTGATATGTATGTAAACAGTGCCTTGGCAAGTTTGATGCTTGTTTACCTCATCAAAGAGATGAAGCAACTCTTTGGTTATACGATCGATAGTATAACCTTACAATTAGACTCTCCAAAGAGAAAATGTTATAACGACAGGTACAACGAATGGACTCCTATTAATATGAATTTCTCCTGTAAAGAGGATGCTGACGAATATACGGATAATTTGTTTATGAATGTATTGGGTATAGAGCCAGAACATTCATTTAATGACGCAAACCACCATCGTTGGCTGAAAATAGAAACAAAAGATGGAGGTCTTGTTGAAATCAGGCCTGACCACGGAATTAGTGGTGGTTATAAATCTGACAGCAAGTATTTGAACCTTGACTCTCTCAATGGTTCTGTAAATGTCGTAAGAAATAACGAGGATGTACTCTATTATGTAATTATTAAAAAAAGTGACGCCTAATACTGACAGAAGAGTAATATCTGTTTCATATAGAGTTCAGCCCAAGTTTAAGGGAAAATGTTTATCAAAAAAATCTATTTTTTTCGAGGAATATTAATTGGTTCTTCAGCATGGCGGTAACCATCATGAAAACCATATTCTCAGCCATAAAGGAAAAGGGCAGATGTGACCAGCCGAAGTCATTGTTCTGTATGTCGAAGTTCTTTTCACTTGCCCCACGCTCATTATAAAATGTAATGATGTCCTTCTCGGTAGATACCCAGTCATTGGTGAGGATACAGCGGTATGTGTATATCACTCCGAACATATCCGTCTGTTGCTTGCCATCCTTGTCTTTCAAAGGACTACGCTGTACGACAAGTCTGTATGACTTTCCTTCTACCAAGCTGTCCATACTGATGGACGTGACATCGCATTTCTCATAGCCAAGCTCAATGCCTTTCCATTCCTTCAACTGTCGGAAGTTCTCATAGCGACTGCCGCAGTTGGCAGCACGAATATAGAACGTGTTGCAGTGCTGCTCTACGGTTTGTATGATTTCCTTTGAGAACGACCCGCAGTCAGCACGGAAACGATCTATTACCACACCAAGTTCTGAGGTTACACGGTCCATAATGCGACGGAGCGTGTCTTCTTGATGGTATCTCACATTGGTGTTTCCGTCACGATTCTCACCTCCGACTATGATTCCCCCGATGGAAGCCCAACCCGGAAAATAGCCATGGTCCTGCTTGTAGGAATATTTTGCATCGAACTTATGGGCAGGAACAAACTGGTGGTCAAAGTCTAGGTCAACATGACTGCCCGCCTTTATAAGCCCCATTCTCCGTATCATACGTAAAAGTAAGGTATTCAACTTTTCTGCCGTGTTGAAACTATACGACTTGCCGGAGGTCTCGCTCTTATAGACAGTATTTTCCTCGGCAAGCTCCTTTAGTCCGCGACCCACAGTGTCGGCACCGGGTAATAGCGTATTAGGTCTCTGCCTGAACTACCCTATAAGCGCATTGATGTCCTCAAGGCAATCTCCATCACAAAGGTAACTGAAGAAGAGAGAGCCGAAAATACTTCCATGGCTGAATGCTTTGCCACTACTTCCACGTTTGCCCAATACAGATTCGGTAAGTTTTTCAAAGCCCAACTTTGAGAAAACGTCTATAATGCGATAAATTCCACCGAAAGAAGTGATATTCTCGTTTTTAATTGCTACCTTTGTCATGTCAGATTTTTGCTTACTTGTTATGTTTGCAGCACCAAGATAGGTGAAATTTCTGACATATCCAAGTGTTTTGAGAACTTTGTTTCTCAGACACCTGGAGTTCTTACAAGAATTTATGCTGCGGAATTAAGGGATAAATCTAACTCTGAACGATATCCTAAAGACAAGTATAAGTTACTGGAAAATGCATTTCGATGATCTTAGAGTAATGCAGGAGAAAAATATGGATAGTCGCTATATGATGTTGTCGATTTCCTACCGATTCAATCCGGCTAAAAACAAGTATAAAGGGAAATAATCTAGTGATGAATTAAATAGCTTATAAGAGATAAGGTTATGAATAGTATGCTTTCCATCAAAGGGTTACATTTCAGTTACCAGAATAGCCCAATACTCCGAGGTATAGATTTAGATATCCCGTCTGGTTCTATCTTTGGATATCTCGGGAAAAATGGAGCTGGTAAGTCTACTACCATTAAACTATTATTAGGACTACTTCCAATAGATGAGGGAGAAATCTTCTTTAAAGGCGTCTCTCTCAAGAAATCTCCTTTATTGCTGCGTTCTCATGTGAGTAGTATGATTGAGCATCCTTCCTTCTATTCATTCCTTACAGTATCTGAAAATCTTGACTACCTCAATAAAATATTCAAGATGGGAAAGTCTCGAAAACAGGAAATTTTATCGCTTTTAGGGCTTAGTGAGCATGCTAATAAGAAAGCGCAAGCTTTATCTTCTGGACTAAAGCAACGTCTTGGCTTAGCAATGTGTCTATTCAAGCGCCCAGAAATGCTCATTCTTGATGAACCTCTCAATGCTCTTGATCCTCAGGGTATATATGAATTAAGACAAATCTTGAGGCAATTAAACGAGGAAGAAGGCGTAACTATATTTCTCTCTAGTCACATATTGGAGGAGTTGGAAAAACTTGCCAGTGAAGTTGCCATAATTGATTGTGGCAAAGTTATTTACCAAGGAGATATTGATGGTTTGACAAAGAATCATTCTGATGTTATAAGCCTAAAGATTGATAATACGGATAGAATTATGCAGTTAAATTACGCGTCTATCTTCTCTGTGAAGCAAGTTGATGCCCCAAATTTTGTAGAGTTTGAGGTGAAGGACGAGGAGGAATTTTCCAGGTTAATCTCTTCTTTGAGTAAGGATGGGATCTCTATCTACAATATAACACACAAGAGTTCTGCCCTTGAGAACGCATTTATCCACCTAACTAAATAAATGTATCATGAAGACCCATATTTCTCTTCTAAACATCATTAGAGCAGAGGTTTATAAAGCCTCTCGTAGTAAGCTAATTATAGGGATTCTATTGTCCCCCTTAGTTGTCTATTTATTGATGTCCATCTACATCATCTATAAAGGAAGAGATGGGCTTTTCGACTATACAGCACTCGCTTATAGCGGAGATCCATGGCTAATGGTTTGGTCGCGTTACACCCTACCCTTATTCTCCTTAATGTTTCCGCTCATATTGATCGTCTTGTCCTATCTGATCTGCGAATTTGAGTTTCAGAATAACAACATAAGATCGCTTTTCTCTTTTCCTATTGTTTGGTGGAAGTTGTATCTCTCAAAGTTTATTGTGTTATCCGTACTCATAATTGCTCTCTGTATTATTACATGGAGTGGTTTTGTTTTGTTTGGCTATTTGTTGGGGGAGGTGATTCCTGCATATAGATTTGCTGAATATGCTATTGGGCTATCCTCTTCATTGGTTATGTTGAGAGCCTTATTAGCTTCATTTTGCGTTGGGGTATTTGGACTAGTAGTCAGTTTATTAACACGCAACTTTACGATTCCTATCTTGTTAGGAGTATTCTTGACAGCATCCGCCATTTTTGTAACAAACGAATCGGTGGGCGAATTCATTCCCTTTACAACCTTTACATACCTTGCCTCAGTACGGCCAATAGATGAACTTACGAGCTTTACCACGAGAGATGTGATAAACATTGGTTTCTTGTGCATTGCAATGCCTATAGGTTATATAAGTTTTACTCCAGAAAAGAGGTTCTTCCGTTAAATGCGTAGATGCCTATCATGCAATGCATATAGTCTTAATGTGAAGTATTCCTCATTTCTGAATCCGTATATCTGTCTTTTCAGAACCTTTATTTTATTGTTAATGCCTTCAATTGTTCCATTTGTTATACAATGGTCGTACCATGCTAATATGTATGTCTTGTATGCTCTAATAGTTGAAGCCATTTTCACCAATGGCTGTATTTTAGATTCTATAGCTTGCTTTACCCATTCATCCAACAGAGCTTTGGCTTTTTGCTTACTACACTGGTTCCATATTTCCTTAAGATCTTCTTTGAGATAATAGGCAATCATCAGCGGACGGTTTAGGCTTAAGGCATTCTCCAGTCTATTTCTGTGTGCATAATCAAAAATATCATTTCCATTTTTGAGTAACAACCAACGTGTTCCTTTGATTACTTTACGCTTGTTGATGTCCTTTTCCTCATGCCATATCTGTCTCCTTAGCAAGTCCACCTTTTCGTTCATAAGCTTGGTTACATGAAAGTGGTCTACTACAAGTGCTGCATTGGGAAGATGCTCACTCACAGCTCTTGTATATGCTGCAGAAAGGTCTGTACACACTGCTTAATACCGACGATGTCGGCAATTTCTTTTCTCGCTGTTTTCTTTTGGAGTAAGGCAAAAATTTGCGACCTTTGCTCCGAGATTAATTGATGATACATTTGCAATACAGAGTTAGTTAATCTTTGGGAGACTTCGGTCTCCTTTTTTTATTTGTATTGCTGGTTGTTTCTTTTTCCTCTCCGAGAGATGCAGACAACCTCTCGCTACGCATCGAGAACGTCTGCATCTCTCGGAGAGGGACACTCTTTTATTTCATTTCGTTTTGGAACTTGCACCCTCAAATACATGCAATTTAGTTTTATTTTTAGTTGCTGTCATATTTAACATTTGACATAAAACGCATATTATAAGACACTTACAAGGCAAATTCACATGACAGATATGACAGCAACTTCCAAACTTCTTACGCAAGGCTTCTACTGCTCCATACGGTTAGAGACAGGATTATCCATTACAGATTAGGCCCGCAAAAGATTCAAGAAAGCTGTATCTTTCAGATAATCAACAAACAAAGAAAGAATAAAGGGAAAATGGGTTACAATTTGGAAACGAACGAGTTTCTTTCCTTCTCTTTATTCTGCATTGCTTCAAAGAACACTTAATTTGGTAGTGCAAAGATAATATTTTCTGATGAAAGCAGTGTGTTTTTACGGAAATAAATCGTGGGAACACTTAAAATCATTACCAACTAATTTTAATGGAAGTAATTTGTCAGGATCTTTTAGCCTTATTGCTAATCAGCAAAAATGAATAGAAACAACTATTTTTCTATTGCAAAATGAAAAAAAAGAGAGAAATGAAACTTTTTGAAGAAAAATTCCCCGAAATATTTGGCGGATTGAAACAATTTGCATAATATTGCACCTATAAATACAGAACAAACGTTCTGTTTTGAATCTAGTAAGTATGAAATAATGGAAAAACAAATAGATAAAGAAAGCATAAGCAAAAGGGACATTATCCTTAATGAATCGTTCAGGCTGTTTCTGAAAAAAGGTTATGCAGCAGTATCATTTTCGGATTTAGTGGAAGCTACCGGCATTTCTCGTGGCAATATGTTTCATCACTTCAAGAATAAGGAGGATATATTCAATCATGCCGTTGATAGGTTTGTATTTGAATTCTTGACAAATGATGCTACAGACTTTCTTGAACTTACAAGCTCGACACCATTAAAGGACTTCATTGATAATCGTGTAGAAAACATCGGTCGCCGTATGAAATCATTTTTTATAATGACAAAAGGCACAGTCACTCCTGCCAATTTCATGTCATTTATCCTGTATCTGAAAGACAACTATCCGGATTGGAAAGAGAAGTTTCAAGAATACGAGAAAAGAAAGAGCCTTGAGTGGAAAGAGGTGATAGAGCTTGCCAAACAGAAAGGAGAGATTACTCAAACTGTGGAAACAGAAAAGATTATATCTTCCATTAGAAATATATATCTTGGATTGTCATACAGAAGTGCATTGAGCAGCCAACTTTCCATTTCCGAATTGAAAGAGCAAATATACACAATATACTATTTAATAACCAAATAATATTCCTATGGAAAAAGCAGCATATATCAATAGCGTATCGGCATATCTTCCTAATTCTCCCATCGCCAATGAGGATATGGAGGACTATATTGGAAAAATTGGTGGAAATCCGTCAAGGGTTCGTTCCATTGTCCTTAGACAAAATGGCATCAAAACGAGATATTACGGGTTGGACAAAAACCAAAGCCTAACACACTCGAATGCAGAATTGGCAAAAGAAGCCGTATGTAGGCTGTTTGAAAATGGAAGTATTCCTGACGACTTGACCCTTTTGGCTTGTGGGACAAGCACACCCGATCAATTGCTTCCTTCCCATGCGTCTATGGTTCATGGAGAATTAGCCAACTATCCTATGGAAATATTTTCCTCTGCAGGTGTATGCCTTACCTCATTGCAGGCATTGAAAATATGCTATAGCAATATTCTTGCAGGACTGCATCAAAAAGCTGTATGCGTGGCATCAGAATTAACTTCACCTGCATTGGTATCCAAATTTTATGACCCTGAGTATGAAGCTACACATGACAATCCTGACAAAGACCCTTGTATGGCTTTTGAGAAGGATTTTATGCGATTTATGCTTTCTGATGGTGCAGGAGCTGTATTGGTGCAAGATTACCCCGAAGGAGTGTGTCCTCTAAAAATTGAATGGGTCGATATGACTTCCTATGCCAACGAACTACCTACCTGTATGTTTATGGCATCGGAGTTGCAAAAACGGACGACTCAAAAGTTGGAAGGAGTTCTCTCCTAATGAGATTAAGGAACGTGCCGTGCTTGTGGGCAAACAGGACATACGGCAATTAAAGAAGCACATTATTAAGTATTGGGTAGACCATATCGAAACCGTACTTGCCAAACATCATGTAAAAGCAGAAGAGATAGACTATGTCATACCTCATGTATCATCAATGTTTTTCTATGAGAAATTAAATGATGAAATAGCTGCTCGTAATATTGCTCTGACAAAAGAGAAATGGTTTACAAATCTGACTTCTGTCGGCAACATTTCCCAAAACACTATGTCCATACTATAAAGAGAAAGCAATCAACATGTTAAAATCCATTCCAAAACAATAAAGCAATGAAGATAAAATTGATATTTTTCGTACTTCTATTTCATCTTTTTGGCAATGTTATACAAGCAAAAGAAAGAAATAACCTAATCATCCACGTCAAGGATTCTCATAGTGGTGAGCCTCTTGCTTACGTACAAATTGAGATACAAAGTATTCATGACTCTCTTGTATGCTTTTCGGATACAGTAGGTATATGTCAAGTAGAATTACCGGATGGAGAATACGATATTCGATTTAATTTATTGGGATACAGCAAACTGCAAAAACACATAAATCTCACCGAAAGTAAGTCATTAGATATATTATTGTCAGTAAAGACGATGGAATTAGAAGGGGCAACTGTGGTTGCTCGAAAAAAGTTGATAAAGATGTCTGATAAAGGTATTATTTATGACATTTCTAAGGATACTAATATCCGAGCATTAAATTTATTGGATGCAATTAATCATGTACCATTGGTAAATGTTACTCCAAATGGAAATATAACAGTAAAAGGCAGTTCGGCTTATTCAATTTATCTGAACGGAAAGCCTTATCGTATGGCACAATATGATCCGCAAACAGTATTAAGGTCTTTTCCCGTATCTACCATTGAAAAGATTGAGGTTATTACTCGTTTAGATGGGCGATATGACGGTGATACAGGAGATGCTATTATCAACATTATCACGTCGAAACATCACTTTGATAACTGGTCACTTACATTGAATGGCAATTCTAATACTCTTTCTAAAGCGGGTGCAGGAATGAGTTTGGTTGGCACGCAGAAAAAGATTGATTACTTGTTAGGATATAATTTCGGTTATGACGGACAAAGAAACCAACCCGTAGAGTCATCAGGTATCTATTCTACTGCAAATGCTTATCAAGAAAATACAGCAAGTGGTATATCTGACGGTAAATGGAAAACGCATACATTGAGAGCAATGGTTGTATTTAATATAGACAGTCTGAACAGTCTATATGTTGACGGTCATGCACTGATAAAGCAAACCGATATGAGCACTGATTGGAATCAGCGGTATAAAGATCAGAGTTGGGCAAAGCCACTTAACACAACTTTTCTTTCTAAGCACAATAATACAGCCGGAACATTTGAATCTAATGTTCTTTATAGAAATATGTTCCGAAAAGATAAAAGTAAAGAGCATTGGATGGCAGGCTATCGCTATACTTATAATCCTGATATTAGATATTTTAATCAAACATCTGTTGACAATACAAACATTGAGCAAAAGAGCAGAAACAAAACGCATGGCGGTTTAAATGAACACAGCCTTATGGCAAGTGTTACTCTAATAGATAATGATACACAATATTTGCAGATAGGAGGAAAGCAGATATTTAGAAAGGGAGCAATAGACACGGAATTGCTTACCCTTGATCAAAATAATGAATGGGTGTCGGAAACCGATGAAAGTTCTGCACAGGACCAAATCCGTTATCACCAAGATGTCTCATCGGCTTTTGCCTCATACGCTATCAGTGTCAAGGACTTTACCTTTGACACATCGCTTCGGTGGGAATATACTCATATGAAAATGTTGTTTCCTAAGATGACAGAAGCAGATTTCTCAAAAACTTTTGGGAATATAACTCCATATATCGGTGTGTCTTATCAAAAGGGAAATTCCTCTTTATCACTTTCTTATAAAGGTGGAATGATGCGCCCAGACATTCTTATACTTAATCCTTTTAAAACATACTCTTCTCAGTACAAAGCGGAAATGGGTAATCCTGAATTGGAAAGTTCTTACATCAATACTATTGATGCTTCGTATATGGTTTATTCTAATACGATGTTCTTTTCTTGTGGCTTCACATTCAAGCATCAGAACCGACCAATTGTATTGTATCCAAGCTATTCAGAAAAATTGCATCAGTATATGAATCAATATATGAATATAAGTTCATTGAATGATTATAGGGTGAATTTCTATGGTAATTACAAACTTATCATACCTTTATCTTTAACCTTAACGGGTGATTTTGGATTATATAGAATGAAGGACTATACTGGAGGTTATGATAATGGAAAATCGTATAATCTCACTTTTATGTGCGACTTTTCATTGAAGCATCAATGGACATTAAGTCTGCAATATGGTAACTATCTGAATATGCACCCTATTTGGGGTAAGACACACAGCTTTAATATATATTCATGCAGTGTCAGCAAGTCTTTCTTGAAGAATGCTTTAAATGTAAGAGTAATAATGAACTCTCCATTTAGCAAGTTTACTAAAATCAGAGAGCAAAGCATATTGCCTTCATATTCTGGTTCACAAACAAATTTTATGCGAGCAAGAGCCTTCGGCATAGATATTACCTACACTCTGCAAAAAGGATCGCATAAAGAGATCAAGCGAGACAGAACACTAAAGAGTGATGACCAAAATACAGGAGTAGAATGAAGAAACTCTTTTTCAATATCAAACAGCGCGATGCTATGGATTGTGGTCCGTCATGCCTCGCTATGATAGCGAGATATTACGGATTGCGACCAGAACGTGATGGCTTACGTCGTTCTTGCTCTTTGGGCAAGGATGGTGTTTCTTTGCTTGGTATCAGTAAGGCAGCAGAAACTATCGGTTTTAAGACTATTGGAGGTCGAGTAAGTTTTGATACACTTGCATTTGAAGTTCCTTTGCCCTGCATTGTTCATTGGAATCAGAATCACTTTGTGGTTGTTTATAAGATAAAGAAACGCAGAGGTAATCGATATGAAGTTTATGTGGCAGATCCTGGAAAAGGACTTATAACCTATACCAAGGAGGAATTCTGCGAGCATTGGGTGAGTACTAAGACCAACGGCGAGGAGAAAGGTATTGCCCTTCTTCTTGAACCGACAGAACAGTTTTATGCTCAAAAAGAAGAGAGAACTGCCCCCACTCAAAACCGAGTGACATTCCTCTGGGGCTATCTCAAAAAATACAAGCGTTTCTTTACGCAACTCATTCTCGGTCTGTTGCTTGGCTCGCTCCTGCAACTTGTATTTCCATTCCTCACACAAGCCATCGTTGATACGGGTATAGGAGGAAAGGATATAGGGTTCGTATGGTTGGTGCTGCTGGCTGAGATGATGCTCCTTTTCAGCCGTACCGCCATAGACTTTATCCGCTCGAAGATACTCCTGCACATCTCCACCCGTATCAACATCTCGCTCATCTCAGACTTCTTCATCAAGCTGATGAAACTACCGATGAAGTTCTTCGACACCAAGCTGATGGGCGACCTTTTGCAACGCATTGAAGACCATCGCCGTGTGGAGCAGTTTCTTACCTCAAGCAGTCTGAGCCTACTCTTCTCTTTCTTCACATTTCTGGTCTTCGGTGTCGTTCTTGCAGTCTATAATCTCGGCATCTTCTTTGTCTTCCTCATGGGAACATCGCTTTACGCAGGCTGGATAATTCTCTTCCTCAAAAAGCGCAGACAGCTGGACTATAAGTATTTCGAGCAGGCAGGACGCAACCGCAACGTCACCTACCAGCTCATAGGAGGAATGCAGGAAATCAAGTTGCAGGGGTGCGAGCAGCGCAAACGTTGGGAATGGGAGGACGTGCAAGCCGACCTGTTTAAGGTCAATCTGCAATCGCTCAATCTGCAACAAGTGCAACAGGCAGGAAGCATCACCATCAATGAGGTGAAGAACATCCTCATTACCGTACTTGCAGCCACAGCCGTGATACACGGCAACATGACACTCGGTATGATGCTGGCGGTACAGTACATCATCGGACAGCTCAACAGCCCTGTGGAACAACTTATTCAGTTTATCTACTCATGGCAAGACGTAAGCATCAGCCTTGACCGCATGAACGAAATCCACACCGAGACCAACGAGGAAAACGTCGAACGGACACATACCGCCTATACGGACAAGACCACCGAAGGACATTCCCTCACGATAAAAGACTTATCCTTCAAATATGATATCTACAGTCCGAAAGATATTCTATCGAATATCAACCTCTCTATTCCCAACGGCAAGATAACGGCAATCGTGGGAGCGAGTGGAAGCGGAAAGACCAAGCTCGTAAAACTCCTTTTGGGATTCTATGAGCCATTAAACGGAAGTATTCAGATAGGCAATGCCAATTTGAGTGAATACAACCTCGGCTGGTGGCGAAGCCAATGCGGTGCGGTGATGCAGGAGGGATATCTCTTCTCCGATACCATTGCGAGAAACATCGCAATATCTGACGATGAACCCGACATCGAGCGTATCCGCCATGCTGCCCGTGTGGCAAACATAGCCGACTATATCGAAGCCCTGCCATTGGCTTACAACACGATGATAGGACAGGACGGACAAGGCATTAGTCAGGGACAACGACAACGCATTTTGATTGCAAGGGTAGTCTATAAGAATCCAATGTTTGTCTTCTTGGATGAAGCGACCAATGCCCTCGATGCCAACAATGAACGAGCCATTACAGAAAACCTCTCGGAGTTCTACAAGGGAAAAACAGTTGTAGTAGTGGCACACCGCCTTTCCACTGTTCGCGATGCCGACCAAATTGTAGTTTTGGATGAAGGTAAAATTGTAGAGGTAGGTACACACGAGGAACTGACTGCCAAACGTGGTAAATATTTTGCCTTAGTAAAGAATCAATTAGAATTGGGTAACTGATATGGAAGACCAGGAAAAGAAACAGGAACGGAGTTTTGAACTTCGCAGCGAGAAAGTTCGTAGTATTGTGGGACAGATACCCTCCTCGCTTATCCGTTATGGCATTACCGCCATCGGAATGGTGTTGCTCTGCCTTTTTGCTGTAGCCTATTTCCTACCCTATAAACAAGTATATTCGGGTACGGCTACCATACACAAAACGGCAACCACACCAGTGGACAGCACGAATATAACCATCTTGCTTAAGTTTGAGAACAAACGTCCTGACAAAGTGAAAGGACAAATAATTTGTCTGCAATCTCCATATAGAACGTTTGCAGGACAGATACGAGACCTGTCTCCTGTCCGAGACACTTTGGAACGTTAGAAAGCTATTTGCCGTTTCAAGGTAACTGAGATAAAATCTGTGGAAAACCAGACGGTAGACTTTCAGATAGTAAGTTCATCGGGCAATCTTTTAAGAAAGATGCTTGGCAATATAGATCCGTAAATACTTTTACGATATTAAAGGTTCTTGTATTCCAGCAATGGCAAGGGAAACTTCACAAAACAGGGTATTATATATGAACGAACTAATTTTTACTAAAATCCATAGCGTAATGATAGTTACAAGATTTTCAAAAAAATCAACTCTTAAGGAATATAGGACTTCTGAGTTTATAGTGACATATTGTAGGAGGCTGAATAAAAGAATTCTTTTTCCACTATTGGTTGTACTTTTTCCTTTATATATTTTCTCCCAGAATATTACAATATCAGGAAAAGTGCTCAATGCTGAGAATAAAGAAATAATGCCAGGCGTTAATATAAGGCTTTGCCAAAAAGACAGTTTGGTATCCGTCATACACACAGATAAGAAAGGAGAATTTTGTTTTCGGCATTTACGGTCGGGTGACTATCTTTTAGAGTTTTCTTCGCTTGGCTTCAATAATCTTCAGTCTGCTGTTATAGGATTAAGTAAAGACTACAAACTGAACGATGTATTGATGGAACCTTCCTCTTATCAATTAGATGAAGTGGTAGTGGCTGCTGAAAATGTGAGACAAGGCGTGGATAGACTAACATTTTTCCCTAATGAGAAAATACGTCAAAGTAGTCAGGACGCATTGGATGTTATGCGATTGTTGAACTTGCCCGACTTAAAGTTTGACATTGTTAATCATTCTTTTATGTCCCTAAAGAACGGGATCGTGCAGATTCGTATCAACGGTGTAATCGCTTCGCAGACCGATTTAATCGCAATTCAACCCCAAGACATAGCCAATATTGAATATATAACTAATCCGGGAGTTATTTATGGCGATGGTGTAGCAGCAGTTGTTTTGATAAAAACGAGAAAAAATATGTCGAACTGGCAAATTGGAGGACGCGTTTCACAATCTCTCTCTGCGCTCATCGGCTCACAATATGCCTACTTTAACCTAAATTTCTCTCACGATCATTTCTCATTAAAATTATCTGATTCGTACAATTATGCCAACGGAATATACAGCTATATAGACAAGCAACTGCATTATCCAACCCGTTTATTAGCTTTCAAGAGCATAGGAAGCTCCTCAAAACAACGATTGCTCAACCCTGCCTTGCAGTTTGATTTTACCCATTCTTTTAAAGAAAATAGTTTCTTAAGTATCAAGACGTTCTTTGATTTGAACCGCTCCTATCCTGCTACAGCCGTATCTACGTCTTCTATAGCCGGTCAATCTTTCTACGATGATTACTCGAGCAAAAAAGATAAAGTTCGGAATGCCGCCTTAGATGTTTATTTTTCTAATGGTTTTAGCAATGGTTCAGAAATAGTTGCAGATTTAAGGGCGACTTATATTCATACGGACTATCAGCAAAAATATTACAAAAAATATAACCAATCAGGTTATAACAATTACGAAAGCACGTACTTTGCTACAGGGCAGCACCGTTCGTTAATAGGGGAAATCAAGTACCAACTACCATTATCCAAGCAATACAGCTTGGTAATCGGCTCTCGGAACGAACTTTCTTCCACCCGAAATGACTATACAATAGACCACTTAGGGAATCCATCTTCGCTTGATTTTTTCAACACTTACAATTATTCCGAATTCTCCGGAAGACTAAGGAACTTCTCTTATACTATAGGAGCAGGCTTTGCCTTCTACAAATTGAAGAACGATAATTTGCATAGACATTATACGTATTTTCGTCCTAAACTAAGTCTTCGATATGCTTTCTCGAAAGAATGGTCGCTCCAGTACTATTTAGGCATCAATCCCAATGAGCCAGAACTTGCTCTTCTTTCCAATGTAAAACAACCCATCTCAGAGTATGAAGTACGTGTTGGCAATCCAAATCTAAAGCCGTATCAGGCTTATACCAACCAACTTGCTTTGAATTTTATTAAACATAAAACTTATCTAAGCTTATCAACGTATCTTCAATACAACTCATCTCCATACCTCGAAAATCAGGTTCTTTATGATTCAGATTCTGAACAATTCATTTACTCGATGAGTAATCAAGGACATTTTCTACATTCTCAGACCAGACTTTATGGTAGTCAAAAGCTGTTTAATGACAAATTAAGTCTCTCCAGTTATGGCATATTGAACCATTATGTGAATCACGCTGACAATTACAGTAATCATTTCACTGCCTTTATATGGGGAACAACTGCAAGTTACGACATCAAGCATTGGGGAATAGCTGCAAGTTTTATTTCACCTGTACGTTTTCTTTTCAATCAGGTAAAGACAACACAGCACAGTAATTTCCAACTTTCTACATACTATAAAACAAATAGATTGCAAATCAACTTGGCAGTCAATAATCTATTTATGCCCCACGCATACCTTAAAAAAATGGAATTAGGTAGCCAACTATTGCAATCTAAAGCAACTGAATATGTTAGATACAATAATAACTATGTAAACTTGACGATTAGCTATTACCTTAGTAAAGGTAAGAACAAAGAGTATCATCATAAAATACAAAATGAGGACAGGGATTCGGGAGTAATGAAATGATAACAAAGAGCCAACACTAGGGCTTGTCCCCCTACAGCAGCAATACTTCCTAATTATCTGTTTGGTAATATTGGTAATATGTTCATTGACAAAAACAAAAATAATCTTAGCTTTGAAAGAATTGCTGATACAGATTATGAGATGACTACAGATTATGGAGTTGTACGCGTAGAAACCATTCTCTTCCATAAGCATACAAAGGAAAAAGATATCTACCATAAAACAAGAAAAATAACATATCAGGATAAGACCAAGAAAGGGAAAATCAGATTAATATCTCTGCTGACCAATGATTTTCAGATGTCGGCAGAAGATATAATAGCTATCTATAAGAAACGATGGCTAATAGAGACCTTATTTAAGCAATTAAAACAAAATTTTCCTTTAAAATACTTCTATGAAGAGAGTGCGAATGCTATAAAAATACAAATATGGATTACGCTTATAGCCAATCTGCTTATAACACTTGTGAAGAATAAAATAAAGAGACCCTGGAGCTTCTCAGGCTTGGCTACAATGATAAGAATTCTACTTATGAGTTATGTATCAATACAAAGTTTCTTTGAGCTGCAACATAGAGATTGGGAAAGATTGATTACCCAAGTAAAAGCCCCGCCAGAGGAGCTGTCATTGTTCTAGGGGGGCTTGGTATTTGAAATTAGAACTATTCATGCGTATTTCAGCAGGGTTGGAAGAGAATATTGCAGCATATAGTGGTTTTATCGGACAGCAATACTTAGAAATAAAGAAACACTTTAGGAAGAGAGCTTTAACAGGAGAACATAGCTACCACACTCTTGTAAAAAATCCTTACATACCACCAAACAAAGGCCTTTCAAAACAAGAGTATATCCTTCCCCATTACCAAGTTTGTAACCTACAAGAAATCAGCACATTACATATAGCATAAAAGAAGGAGGGTGTGTCAAAATGCAAATATCATTTTGATAATCTTACAGTTTGAAACAATCCAATAAAAAATGACCATTTCTATACTCGATTTTGAGTAAAGAAATGGTCTTTTCTTTGCCTTTAGAAGAATCCTACTTATAGATTGAAAGTTGTCAAGTTATTAATTTGCATTTTGACACACCCTCCTTCAACACGCAAGAAGGGCATGTTCTCAAATACTGTCAGGCCTCTTCTTGTCGCTTCCTCAGCCTCTTCACGAATGGAGAAGAGAGTGATTAGCGAAAAATCTCAACATTCTCTATCTGTCCGTCTAATGGTTTTTCTTCCTCTATCCGTATTCTTGTAGAACCTTCCCTGCATTCTCTTCTCACAGCGAAGCGCTGAAATTTGCACACAGGCAGAGCCCACAGAAAAGTGAGCCCCGCCCTCTCTATCGCTCAAAAGGTCCTCTTATTGTCCATTAACAGGCAGGAGCGTCACAGTAAGTGTTACTACCTCATGACCATCACTATCACTGTCTGTAATTAGCAGCTTACCTTTTTCGAATTTAAGAGGTAATTGCTCTTTATCGGTAAAGCCGTCTTCTTTCTCAGAGACAGCAATTACTAACTCGTTAGCATTTGTCCATTGCCAATAATTCATCACATCTTCATTACTGCGACTATTGGTTACATAATACGAACCAGCGTGTGTGAACGTCACTGTCTGCAGTATGTCAAAGTCTTTGAAATCATCTAATCTCTCTTTAGCCAACTTGAGTTTATCCTTATACTCAGATGCGTCAATAGCAGCCTTCAGACCGTTTTTAACGTCATTAAAAGAAGTTGTCGTAGCCGTCCCATCATAAACTTGCTTACCATCATAGCTCACTGTGAGGTGTAACTGAGAGAATTTCCACGTGCGACACAGATAGTCAGTGTTCTTATCAGACGGTAGCACCCCTGCTTTCTCTGCTGTCAACTTTGAAACCTTACCCTTATTAGTCAACTGAAGACTGTAAGAAGACTTATTGATCGGAGTGATTGTCAGCTCACCAAAGCCATTCAACACATAACTATCCCCCTTCTTCTCGTAACTACCAGAGAGGATTTCGTCATCTTTTGTACCCAAGATACTGGCATTCTTAACGATGAAATAACGTCCTCCCTCAGACAGTTCAATACTCTTCCAAGTAGACCCAAATGTTGTCACCTTGTATCTCGCAGCATCAGCAACGTGCGATGGTTGCTCAATGATAGGCTTATCTACATCATCGTCCGAACTGCTACATGCTGTAAAACTTAGTGTTGTCAATGCTAACAAACCCGCTACTAAAAATTGTGAATGTCTCATATCATTTTCTTTAAGTATTTGTTTTATCCTTTGAAGTCATCTAATCGCTCATTTATAAGCCACATGCACCTACTCAACCCTTGCCAACCTATCTTGCTAACAAAGGATTAAGCAATGCTAAACTCCTATTCATTTCATTAGACAAGGCTTCTATCTGTTCAATTAAATTCTATCAGTCGCAAAGATAAAAATACTTTCGTCAACTATCACTCATTAGTCGTTAAAAATAAATAAACACCTGTCTATTTCCCTCAAAACCGATTATAAATTCGTTTGTCACCTCCTTCAAAACATTGTAGCAGACTCTCTTGAAGATGTTTACATCCCACCTTACAGTAAAAAATCAATCTTGAAAGGCCGAAGACGGAGATGAAAAAAGAGCCAGATAATTGACAATCAATTATCTGGCCCTTACTTTTGTGCGCCTAACAGGACTCGAACCTGCACAACGTGAGTTACTAGATCCTAAGTCTAGCGCGTCTACCAATTCCGCCACAGGCGCATAACGACTGCAAAGATACGCAATGTTTTGGATATAACCAAATATTTGGGAATTTCTTTTATATCCCTTTCCTACCTATGTGACATTTGTTTATAAATAATCTTATGTCATTTGTCTACGATTGAAATAAAAGATATATCTTTGCAAAAACAGATGGGTTGCTAAATAAATCTCTCCTTGCGTCCATGTGTGATTAAGATACCTCATAAGAAAGGAGGGGCTGATTTTACGAATAGCCAACAATGATCTTAACAATATTAATTCTTTAACTAACTAACGATCGACAATGAGAAAGACATTATTAACTGTTCTATGTATGGGAACTTTGTATGCGTCAGCTTCTGTAGTTTACAATGGTACTGGTGAAACTGGCGTAATGATGAGGCAGAATACAGTCTCCGTTAAGCCCGTTCCTACCAAGAATGCTTTGAGTAAAGATGAGCGTGCCGCTATCTCACTCATTACCTCTATGTATAACACAAAAGGCTTTGACAATACTGCATACCTAAAGAGGCACTGCACAAAGAAGTTGCTTAAGGTGTTGAAGGCTGCGTATGATTATGAATATGACCCACTTCCAGATGCTTATGCTGGCTGGTTGTTCCGCTCTGGTGCTCAAGATGGACCGAGCGATGCACATAAGGTTCTGCGTGTTGTGAGCCTTGGTAACAACTGGTATCAGTACACTTTCTTGGATATGGGTATAAAATGTACCAATAAGGTAAAGGTTATCAAGGTCGGTAACAAACTGATGTTTGACGAGATTAAGCAAGGTAAAATATAAAACTTAAAGTTTCTTCAGAACCTCCCAGTCCCTCCTTTTAGAGGGATTGGGCGTTGGGAAGGGTCTTAATCACCTTTCTTGCAAACTCTATAATCGTATCCTTGCCTCGTGCGAAGTCTTCAGAAGTGAGGGAAACCTTATAGTCAGGGTCAATACCAAACTCTGTCATCTGTCTATCACGGTCGTACATCGGACAAGCAGAGAAGCGCACAGCCCACCCGTTAGGTAGCTCTGAGGTAAAAGGCAGACCAGCTCCGCCGCCAGTACGGTCGCCAACAATCTTGACATTTGGGCAACATTTCATATACTTCACAAACTCATTAGCAGCAGAGAAGACGCTACGGTTGGTCAATACAATGACTGGTTTATGCCAACGAACACCTTTTCCTGGTTTTAAGTATTGCGGTTGTAACGAAGAGAAATCATCATGTCCCTTCCCTGTTTTATGCTGTATGTAGCCAACGAGTAGTTCCTCGTTTGTGAAGCGTGCAGCTAATGTTTCAGCATTTGAAACACTCCCTCCTCCATTATTTCTTATGTCAATTATCAGTCCGTTGCAGGGTTGCAAATGAATGAAGATATCATCCAGATTACCAGCGCCAATGGCCCCTTGGAATGTCTCACAGCGCACATAACCGATGTTATCATCAAGGACCGTATAGTCTAAGCCGCTTGCAATGAGATAATCAGTCTTGAGGTAGATCCTTTCTAACGAATCAGAATAGTTCTTGGGATAGTCTTCATGCCACGCCCAGTAGCGTCCTACATCGAAAGAAGTGTACAGATTGACGTGTCCATCCTTCAGTTCAGAAAGCATATTAGTCATCACCTCGAACTGTTGTTTGGCTGTCATAGAGTTATCAAACTGCCGTGCATAACGACTGTGCACCTCCTGCCAGTCTATTCCTTTCTGTGAGAAGAAACAATAGTGTTCGTCGATGATTCGCCACAAAGCCTCGAAATTGCCTTGTGGACTATCTGATAGCTGGTCGTTGGTGACGCAACTTGTCACAGAACTGACGATTATCAGTGATGAAACCAGTACGTATAGGAAGGAAGAAAAAAGCTTTCTCATGGGATAAACTTATTGATTGAGAATTTACGAACAATACCAATCACGAGGAGATTACTCCATACATGTTGGCGTAGCTGATTGACCTTCGCCTGCTGGTAATCACCAAGATAGCCTACACGGAAGGTCGTATGGCGGAGCGTGAAATCAAAGGTAAGCTGCTGGCGGAGCGACGGAGCAGACGCAGGTGTTGTGACAATAAGATTATGGTCGTAGTTGTCACGTGTAAAGATCTCGTAATAACTCTGTCCGTAATTAGGTGAGAAGGCCAGTCCGAGGAGCGGCACTTGCACCTCATATCGTAGTTGGAAAGGGAGCTTGAGAAGGTGGGAACGATAAGCTGCCACGGCAGTCGGTGCAATATTCACCTGTGCGTAAGCTTGTGCAGGATTGTTAGAATTGCGCATATTATAGAGGAAACCGAGTCGTGTATCAACTCCTCCACCCACTTTTAGTAGCAGTTCTCCTTCGCCAACGTTCCATTTCCCCAAGGCATACAACCAGTTATACTGAAAGTTGTAGAAGCCACCTAATTCGTTGTTGTTCTCCTTTCGATTACGAACAGACACGATTTGTGCTTGGTGTATAAGTTCTCTTGACAGCTTAGAGCCGTTCTCACGCTCAGAATGGGAGATATAACGAAGTTCTGTCCCAGCGTATTCTTCGGGTGTGAGGTAGGTGTCGAGGACGTTTACAGCACCAATTCCCAACATCTGTGCATTGGTAATCACCTTGTTACTACGTAAGGTGTCCTGTGCCAACGCAACTGTTGGTGTTGCGAAAAGGGTTATTGCTAAAAGTGAGACACAACCAAATAAAAATGTCTTTAGGTTCATAGGCTTGATAAAGAAAATAGGATGTAAATGCAAGTCAAATAGTTGTTTGTTAAAAACTGATAGGTGATAATATGATTAGGTATTTATAAGTAAAATGATGAAAGGGGGAGTGTACGAGGTGTACACCCCCTTTTCAATAGTCTTTTTATCATACAGTTTACTCATTGTCGAAGAGGTTCAGCTGACCAGTAATCTCATCAATGACCTGCTGCTGAGACTTACCAGCATCTGGATCGAGATTTTCCTCCTCGTTACCCGTTGTTGGGTTCTCCTCCTGCGGGTCGTCGTCAGAGTTCTCATCCTCCTCCTTCTCCTTTTCAGGAAAGCGTGTTGGCTCCAGTTCTTCAATCTTATCAACCGTCCAAGTAGTGAGACGTTTACCCTTTGCCTTAAATCCCTTCACACCCACGAATTGTTCTGCATCGACCTCCTCAGAACCACGTGAGGCATCAGCTCCACCGTATGTTATCTGAATACGAGGGAAGGCAACGTCCGTTAACAGTACCATCTTGGAGTTAGGATTGTCTCCGATAAAGTTCTGATGACGCTTGTTAGCTTCCATCTGAAAACGCTTCAAGTAAGGATAACCCTGATTGTCGGCATCGAAGATGACAGCCGTCCAAGGCTTGTCAGCATCAAATTTCTCTATGCGCAGGATGTTGTCTTCATAATGATTGGCCGAGTCAAAGTTCGTGATATAGAACTCTCCGTTCTTAAGAACAACCAAGATACTATCTTGATCAGAGAACTCTCCGAGGTAACGACCATGGTCTTCGTAGTTGATACGGTTGACATCTGGGTCGAACCACACCTTTCGTCCACCTAATGTAGAGTGTCCATGGCTCTTGAGTGAGATGCGGTGAATACTCTCCTTGGTCAGCAGATTACCCTTTGCAGCGCGACCCTTGATGAGAATACTTGCAAAGTCACGCTCCATAAAGATGTTCTGCTTCTTCTTATCAGGGTTTGGGTCGAGTGTAATCTTTATCACCTCCGCCTCCCCATTAGGGTTAGCCGTGAAATATTTAATCTTAGAACCAGGCGTACCGAGGGTTACGTCGTATTCTTTATCACGTGTGATGGAAGTGACGTTGAAACGTTTAATATAATAAGGTCCTGTCTTTCCGTCCCGATAAACCACGTTATAGATGGTGCGTTTATCATTCTTTTTGAACACTTGTACGTAGAGTACGCCCTTACCAACAAAGACTTTGTCAGCTATTCGGATAACCTTATACTTACCATCACGGTAGAAGATAATCACATCATCAAGGTCGGAACAGTTCTGAACGAACTCCGCCTTCTTAAGACCCGTACCGATGAAGCCCTCTTGTTGGTCGATATATAACTTCTCGTTGGCGTCGACTACCTTAGCCGCAACAATTGTGTCGAAGCTCTTTATCTCTGTACGACGTGGATGATCCTTACCATATTTCTCCTTCAGGTGTGTAAACCACTCAATAGTGACACGTACCATCTCACTGAGATCTTTGTTAATCTCAGCTATCTCGGCCTTAATTTTCTGTATCAACTCGTCTGCCTTGTCCTTATTGAACTTCAGAATGCGTTGCATCTTGATTTCTAAAAGACGGATGATGTCGTCACGTGTCACCTCACGGATAAAGTTCTTCTTATAAGGCTCAAGTTTTGAGTCAACGAAATCAACAACTTCGTCAATATTTTTAGCCGTCTCGAACTTACGTTCCTTATAGATACGATCCTCGATAAAGATACGTTCAAGAGAATTATAGAATAACTGCTCTTCCAGTTCATGCTTACGGATTTCCAGTTCAAGTTGCAGTAATGCCTTCGTGTGCTCGGCAGAATTGCGCAATACATCCGATGTTGTCAAGAACTCTGGTTTGTTATCTCGGATGACACAGCAGTTTGGCGAAATGTTTATCTCGCAATCAGTGAAAGCATAGAGGGCATCAATAGTCTTGTCACTTGACGTACCCGGTGTAAGATGAAGTTGAATCTCCACCTCAGAAGCAGTCATATCCTCCACCCTACGAATCTTCAGTTTACCCTTCTCAACAGCCTTGGTAATAGACTCTTGAAGCGTGTTAGCTGTCTTGGTAAAAGGTACCTCACGGATGACAAGCGTCCTATTGTCGAGTTTCTCAACCTTCGCACGTACTTTCAATACGCCTCCTCGCTGCCCATCATTATATTTTGAAACATCAATGCTACCCCCTGTTGGAAAGTCAGGATAGAGATGAAACTCCTCGCCACGCAGGTAGTGAACGGCAGCATCGCAGATGTCGTTAAGATTATGTGGGAGTATCTTGGATGACAGTCCGACGGCAATACCCTCAGCACCCTGCGCCAAAAGCAGTGGGAACTTCACTGGGAGCGTAATCGGCTCTTTGTTTCTTCCGTCGTAAGAGAGCTGCCACTCCGTTGTCTTAGGATTGAAAACCGTCTCTAAAGCAAACTTAGACAATCGTGCCTCAATATATCGGGGTGCTGCTGCACGGTCGCCTGTAAGAATGTTTCCCCAGTTACCTTGTGTGTCAATGAGCAAGTCCTTCTGTCCCATTTGCACCAAGGCATCACCAATAGAAGCATCACCGTGAGGGTGGAACTGCATCGTATGTCCCACGATATTAGCCACCTTGTTATATCGTCCATCATCCATTCGCTTCATAGAATGGAGGATACGACGCTGTACAGGTTTCAATCCATCCTCGATATGAGGTACGGCACGTTCAAGGATTACGTAGCTGGCGTAATCCAAGAACCAGTTTTTATACATACCAGAGAGATGATGCACGGCAGAAGCATCAAACCTATCAGCAGGCTTGTAATCAGAATGAGAATTCTGCTCCTGGCTATCTTCACCAGGAGTAAGGCCGTCCATGTCTTTTATTTCGTCATCCATATAGTTCTTGTTTTATCTCTTTAAGAAGCAAGCTTCATAAGACTGCAAATGTACGAAAAAAAAAGTAAACAGGCAAATTATAGCTTATTCAAGTGTTCGAATTGGTTTTCTGTTTGCAGCCTACGCTCGTTTCGCCTGTGTCATAGCCCTCCTCCATGTGTCACAAAGGGAACCGCAGATAGCAAATGGGGACTTTAGTAGATGCCACGTCTCGACTCCCTACAATTCAAAACTTACTTTGAGAATAATCGATTTAGGCGAAAGTTTCGCAGTAAACCTATTCTTTTTCGGCTAAAAAAGCGTAACTTTGCGTCAAAAATTAAGGTATAAATAGATAATTATGGCACAAGAGGATGTTTTCAAGAAGATTGTAAGCCACTGTAAGGAGTATGGTTTCGTCTTCCCAAGTAGTGATATTTATGATGGTTTAGCAGCTGTTTATGACTATGGGCAGAATGGTGTTGAGCTAAAAAACAATATCAAACAATATTGGTGGCAGTCAATGGTATTGCTACACAGCAATATTGTTGGTATCGATGCATCTATCTTCATGCATCCTACAGTATGGAAAGCAAGTGGTCACGTTGATGCTTTCAACGACCCATTGATAGACAACCGCGATTCTAAGAAGCGTTATCGTGCTGATAACCTCATCGAGGACCAGATTGGTAAATACGAGGAGAAGATTGCGAAAGAAGTAGCTAAGGCTGCTAAGAAGTTTGGCGACGCCTTTGATGAGGCTAAGTTCCGTGAGACTAACCCACGTGTCCTTGAAAACCAGAAGAAGCGCGATGACCTCCATGCACGCTATACAGAAGCAATGCAAGGACCAGACCTTGAGGCCTTGAAGCAGATTATTCTTGACGAAGGAATCGTTGATCCAATCAGCGGTACAACCAATTGGACGGACGTTCGACAGTTTAATCTTATGTTCTCTACCGAGGTGGGTGCATCTGCTGATGCTACTAACAAGATTTATTTGCGCCCAGAGACAGCGCAGGGCATCTTTGTGAACTTCCTCAACGTACAGAAGACGGGTCGTATGAAATTGCCTTTCGGTATCTGTCAGATTGGTAAAGCTTTCCGTAACGAGATTGTTGCACGTCAGTTTGTCTTCCGTATGCGTGAGTTCGAACAGATGGAGATGCAGTTCTTCTGCCAGCCTGGAACAGAGATGACATGGTTTGATTATTGGAAGAAACATCGCTTGGCATGGCATGAGGCACTTGGTATGGGCGACGATAACTACCGCTTCCACGACCACGAGAAATTGGCTCACTATGCAAATGCTGCAACTGACATCGAGTTCCACATGCCGTTTGGTTTCAAGGAGGTGGAGGGTATCCACTCTCGTACGAACTACGACCTCTCTCAGCATGAGAAATATTCTGGTCGTCAGGTGAAGTACTTCGACCCAGAACGCAACGAAAATTACACTCCATTCGTAGTAGAGACTTCTATCGGTGTTGACCGTATGTTCCTCTCTGTTATGTGTCACAGCTATACAGAGGAGGCTTTGGAGAACGGTTCAAGTCGTGTTGTTTTGAAATTGCCAGAGCCATTGGCACCTGTTAAGTGTGCGGTTCTTCCATTGGTAAACAAGGACGGTCTGCCAGAGAAGGCACAAGAGATTGTTAACAATCTTAAGTTCCACTTCAACACACACATGGAGGCTAAGGACTCTATCGGTAAGCGTTATCGCCGTCAGGATGCCATCGGTACTCCTTTCTGCGTGACTGTTGATGGTGATACACTGAAGGATAACACTGTTACGCTACGTTATCGTGACTCTATGAAGCAGGAGCGTGTACCAGTTGAGAAGCTGCGCGAGATTATCGAAGATCGCGTATCTATCACCTCATTACTGAAGAAGATTGATATTGACTAATTTAAGAGAAAGGTAGCAGAACAGGTTCTTTTGGTTCTCTAAAGAGCGTAGAAACGATCGAAGAAGAACAAGAAAACCTGCCCTGTCAACTTTTTATAGCCAAATAACAGACTATGACAAAGAATATTAAGACCTTGATTGGTGTCTTCTGCTTAGGTGGAATGATGCTGTCTACAGGCCTCTTCACCTCATGTACTGAGAATGATGATACTGTAGAAGAATATGCTAATTGGCAGTCGAAAAACGAGACCTATTGGGATAATCTATACACGACTACCCAACAGAAGATTAAGGGTGGCGACACTTCTTGGAAGATAATACTTAATTACACCTTCCAAAATCAGAAGCAAACTACAGGTTCTGCGCTTACTTATCGTCCAGAAAACTATATCATTGCACACGTAGAACAGGCAGGGACAGGTACGACAAGTCCGTTGTATTCTGACTCTGTGTCTATGCACTATATGGGTCGACTGATTCCATCTACGACTTATACATCGGGGCTTATCTTTGATAAGTCATGGTCAAGCAACCAGTTCAACGCTGCAACATCACGCCCTGTACACAGCTACATCGGACTTACTTACGATGCTGAGGGTAAGCCGACGAGTCTTGTCGATGGTTTCACAACAGCCTTAATGTCAATGCACCGTGGCGATCATTGGACTGTTTACATCCCTTATCAGTTGGGTTATGGTGAGAAGAACTCTGGTGTTGTACCAGCTTACTCAACCCTCATCTTTGATTTACGACTGAATGATTTCTCTCATCCAGGCGTGAAATTGAAGGATTAAAAGGTAGCATAAAGGCTGCATAAGAAGGTCAGAACAAGTTTTAGTCTTATAGTATAGGGGCACAAAGTCTCGTGTGTTCGTTTTTAGAACAGAAGTGAACAGACGAGATTGATGTCCCTTTTCTCTTTTCATTAGCTACCACTCCTTCTATAACGTCTTCCGCCTCTCCCTTTCACGCATCTTTCTTGAATAATTACTTAGGTTTCACTCGTCAGATATCATAGTAGTTCCGTGCATTTATCCTTCCGTAAATCCGTCACAGATAGGCTTCTCACCAAGATTAGAAGTGGTGAGATGATGAGCAGGAATGAGAAGTTTAATCTCATTATCCAACTCAGCATCCCATCTATCTTAGCGCAAGTAACAACGGTACTGATGTTTTATATCGATGCTGGAATGGTGGGATCGCTTGGTGCAGAACCATCAGCAGCCATTGGACTTGTCGAACCAGCCACATGGCTTATCTTCTCTTTAGTGAGTGCCGTGACGATGGGTTTCTCTGTACAAGTGGCTCATTTCATTGGTGCGAATGACTTTCCAAAGGCACGTGCAGTCATGCGGCATGGCTATGTCTTTGGACTTTGCTTCTCGTTGTTAATGCTACTTATCGCCTTCCTTATTGGTCCACGCCTCCCTATATGGCTCGGTGGAGGAACTGATATACAGCATGATGCAATGGTCTACTTCCTCATCTTCTCCGGTATCACACCATTTCATCTGATTGAATACATGTCGGGAGCTATGCTTAAAGTGGCTGGTGACATGCGTCGTCCAAGTATGATGGCAATACTGATGTGCGTGTTGGACGTTATTTTCAACTACTTCTTGATATTCCCTACACGTACTATCTCACTCTTCGGGATAGAGCTGACGATGCCAGGCTTTGGTGCTGGTGTTGCTGGTGCAGCCCTCGGTAGTCTCTTAGCCTTCGTCTGTGTCGCTTTACCCTTGGCTTATTATGCCATCTTCCGCAGTCCTATTTTGGCATGGAAACAAGATACTGAACGCTTCTCATGGCGATGGCAGTATATCTGGAACGCACTGAAGATTAGTGCACCAATGGGTTTACAGTACCTACTCATGAATGGTGCTCAACTCGTATCAACGATGATCGTGGCTCCTTTGGGCAATGTTGCGATTGCTGCACATTCGTTTGCTATTACAGCAGAGAGCTTATGTTATATGCCTGGATATGGCATCAGTGAGGCTGCCACAACCTTAGTAGGCCAGAGTGTGGGGGCTGACAGACGTGACCTCCATCGTAGCTTCGCATGGATGACAGTCTTTCTGGGTATGATAGTCATGGCCTTCATGGGTGTTGTGATGTATATCTTTGCCCCAGAAATGATAGGACTCTTATCTCCTGTTACAGCCATTCAAGACTTGGGAACTTCTATTCTCCGCATTGAAGCATTTGCCGAACCATTCTTTGCAGCAGCCATCGTGGCATATAGCGTCTGTGTCGGAGCAGGTGACACATTGAAACCTTCGATGATTAATTTGGGTAGTATGTGGCTTATCCGTCTGACATTAGCCTATTGCCTTGCGTCCCAGTACGGTCTGCGTGGTGTATGGTTTGCAATGGCTGTCGAGCTTTCTCTACGTGGTATGATGTTTATCTTCTACCTCTTCAAGCGTCTCCGAAAGACTTAAATAAGGAAGGAATGACTAAAAAATATTATCGAGAATCACCCTCTTATACGTAGATATGTCAATAGAAAAAGATATATTATATATAATAAGGTGGAAAGAGACATGCGAAGGGAGACTTTCCAAAAGATTAGAAAATCATACCCTTGTGTCTTAAAGAGGATGGAAACATCCTATAAGCATTGTTTAATAGGAAACATTTGTTGGTAAATTAGCCCTTCTTCGTTGCCCTTTTCCGTGCAGAAAGGAACGAGCTACATAACCACATTTAGCCCGTTTTATTGTCTAAAACGCTGAAAAAGATGTTGAAAAAGCACTTTTTTACCTAAAAATTAGAATTTTTTCTATGAAATAATGTAGTCTATTCAAAAAAAGTGCTACCTTTGCACACCGAATATAATTAAGTCGCTAAAATTAACAGAATTAATATTAAGCATTTATGAAAAAGTTTTTGATTGCACTTTCGATGCTCGCTATGGGTATCACAAGTACACAAGCTCAGGTAGCTTACGAGAAGGCTAAGGCATTTGACAACATTTACCTCGGCGTTGAGGGTGGTGTTACAGGTCCTCTTAATTTCAAACATTTCGCTCCAGTTAACCCTGTAGCAGGTCTTAAGCTCGGTAAGCAGTTCAGCCCAGTTTATGGTGCAAACCTCGAGGGTCTTGCTTTCTTCGGTGACAACCGTTGGCAGACTGGTTCATTAGGTTTCTCTAACAGCCACACTGTTGTTCGTGCTATCAACCTCGGTTTGAATGGTACTATCAACTTCACAAACCTTTTCTGCGAGTACAACCCAGACCGTCGTTTCGAGGTAGGAGCTGAGGCAGGTATCGGTTACTGGATTACTTACGGTGACAAGCACCTCATTCAGACTGGTAACACTGGTGATGATACAGAGTTGACAGCTAAGACTGGTCTTACATTCGCTTACAACCTTGGTGAAAAGAGAGCTTGGCAGTTTTATGTTGAACCAGCAGTTCTCTGGAACCTCACCCACGGTCCTGGCGATGCTATTCAGTTTGGAAAGCAGGCAGCACAGCTCGGTCTCTTCGTAGGTCTTAACTACAAGTTCAAGACTTCTAATGGTACTCACAACTTCAAGGTTTGGAATGTTGGTGAGTTGAACGATGAGATTAACTCTCTCCGTGACCAGCTTAACGCTAAACCAAAGGAGGTTATCAAGGAAGTCGTTAAGGAAGTTGTTAAGGAAGTTCCTGCACAGACAACTCAGACTCTCTGCATTGACAACTTGGTATTCGTAACATTCGCTCAAGGTAAGTACTTCCTTACAAACGATGCTAAGAAGGCTCTTGACGAGGTTAAGTCTGGCCGTCACGTACAGATCGTAGGTACAGCTTCTCCAGAGGGTTCTAAGGCATTCAACGACCGCCTCTCTCAGAACCGTGCAGACGTTGTTGCTAAGTATCTCCAGAGCCGTGGTGTCATCGTTGATGAGGCTAAGGGTCAGGGTGTACAGGGTGTAACATCTAACCGTTTGGCTGTTGTTTACGTTAAGTAATCAAGCTAACAACTCACTAACCGACAAAGGTTAGTTGACAAGAATAACTGATAGGGATGAATCTTTAAGGTTCATCCCTATTGTTTTTATATACTCTCATCATTCCATGCTTCTATCCACTCTTTATAAGAACTTAGTGTGGGACTTTGCAGAAGAAAGACGAGAATAGAAGTAGACACACCACGTTATATATGAAGTGATGAATGTCCACTATCCTACTGCCCATTACCATCTGAACCTATAACACCTTATCTATAGTAAATCTCCATCCAACAAAACTCCTTTTCATTGCTGTTAACCTCCTGCAAGCAGGTATCTTATTAGTTTATAGTAAAATTACACGAAGCTTTATGAGTAACAACATACCATCTTAAAAACATTTCTTCTAACAAGTAGTATCGCTGTCTCCATGTTTGGGTAATCAATATCAAACATTCATATAAGGCTCGTTTTGGGATAAATAACAGAATACCTCACTGTTTTATTTTGCTTTTTAAGCTATTTAGCGTACCTTTGCATTGTTTTCATGTTATTCGACAATGTCAAAGGAAAATAAGTTCGACCTTCTAAATAAAATACAGTCACCTGCCGACTTGCGCAAGTTAACGTTAGATGAATTGCCAAGATTATGTCAGCAGTTGCGCAAAGATATCATTGAAGAGGTTGCCGTCAATCCAGGTCATCTTGCCTCCAGCTTAGGAGCAACTGAGATAACGGTAGCCTGCCACTATGTTTTCAACACTCCAGAAGATCGTCTCGTTTGGGATGTGGGACATCAAGCATACGGACACAAGATTCTTACAGGTCGACGTGAGAACTTCTGTAATAACCGTAAGTTAAACGGATTAATGCCTTTCCCCTCTCCTTTTGAGAGCGAATACGACACGTTTACTTGTGGTCATGCCTCTAACTCTATCTCTGCAGCATTGGGTATGGCGGTTGCTTCTAAACTGACGAAGCAGCAGCGTCATGTGGTTGCCATCATTGGTGATGGTGCAATGAGTGGAGGCTTAGCCTTCGAAGGACTGAACAATGTCTCCAGCCAACCTAATGACTTACTTATCATTCTGAATGATAATGACATGTCTATTGACAGAGCTGTGGGGGGTATGGAGCAATATCTATTAAAGCTTGATACCAACGAGACTTATAACCGACTACGCTTCAAGGCATCACAGTGGTTGCGTGATAAAGGTCTACTGAATGACGAACGTCGCAAAGGTTTGTTACGCTTTAACAATGCGTTAAAGTCGGCTTTATCACATCAGCAGAACATGTTCGAGGGCATGAATATCCGCTACTTCGGTCCTTTTGATGGTAATAATGTTGAGGAATTAGTGCGTATTCTTCGCCAGTTGAAAGACATGAAGGGACCAAAGCTACTTCATCTGCACACCAAGAAGGGAAAAGGATACGAACCAGCTGAGAAGAGTGCAACGGTATGGCATGCCCCCGGTAAGTTTGATCCAGAGACGGGCAAGCGTATTGTGCAAGACAGCAGTAACGAACCTCCTAAGTTCCAAGACGTGTTTGGCAAGACACTGTTAGAACTTGCCAAAAAGAATAAACGCATTGTTGGAGTAACGCCAGCCATGCCAACAGGTTGTTCGATGAATATTATGATGGACGTTATGCCTGAGAGAACATTCGATGTTGGTATTGCTGAAGCCCATGCAGTGACTTTCTCTGCGGGCATGGCAAAGGATGGGTTGCAGCCTTTCTGTAATATTTATAGTGCTTTCTCACAACGTGCATACGATAGTATCATCCATGACACTGCTATCCTCAATCTTCCTGTTGTTATCTGCTTAGACCGTGCTGGCTTGGTGGGTGAGGATGGTGCGACCCATCATGGAGCTTTCGACATGGCCTTCTTACGTCCTATCCCAAATCTTACAATCGCTTCCCCAATGGACGAGCGTGAGTTACGTCGATTGATGTACACGGCACAGTTGCCAGGAAAAGGCACCTTCGTAATCCGTTATCCACGTGGGAAGGGTGTGCTTACAGACTGGGAATGTCCTCTCAAAGAGATTGAGGTGGGAACAGGACGACGTATCCACGATGGTTGGGATGTGGCTGTATTGAGTATCGGTCCTATCGGTAATGACGTTGAAAAGGCCATTAAACTGGTAGAGGGAGCAGAGTCGTCTACCTCAAATGGGCATTGTCCGTCAATAGCCCATTATGATATGCGCTTCCTAAAGCCCTTAGATGAGAAAATCCTTGAAGAGGTAGGCAACCGCTTCTCACGCATCATAACGATAGAAGATGGTGTACGCAATGGTGGTTTGGGCTCAGCTGTGACCGAATGGATGAGTGATCATGGTTATACACCACATATCACTCGTATGGGATTGCCAGATCACTTCGTAGAACAGGGAACTGTTCAGCAACTGCGTGAAATCTGTGGAATAGACATAGAAAGCATCAAGAAACAGTTGTTGGATAGTAACGAATAACAGACCATTCGCCCACAACCTACTATATACTCCCTCGTATCATCTCTAAAAGAATAAGGTATGAAAATTATAATATCAGGCGCTTACGCCATAGGAACCTATCTGGCAAAGCTACTCTCACGTAACATGCAAGACATTGTACTCATGGATGAGAACCCAGAGAACCTGGAGAAAATCGGTAATGAGTATGACTTGCTTACGATGGAATGCTCTGCTACGAATATTAAAGGTCTAAAAGATGCTGGTGCAGAGCATGCCGACCTCTTTATAGCAGTAACGCCAAACGAATCGGCTAATATTGCTGCCTGTGTTATAGCACACCAGTTGGGTGCGAAGAAGACGGTAGCACGTGTTGACAACCCAGAGTATGTGGAAGAACAGAACAAAGAGCTCTTTCGTCAGATGGGTATCAACGATATCATCTATCCGGAGATTCTTGCAGCAAAGGACATCATCAACGGTCTAAAAATGTCTTGGGTGCGCCAGCGTTGGGATGTACACGACGGCGCTTTAGTGATGTTAGGTATTAAGGTGCGTGAGAGTTGTGAGATTCTTAACCGTCCTCTGCGTGAGATAAGTGGACCTGACGACCCTTATCATGTTGTTGCTATCAAACATAACGAGGAGACCATCATCCCTGGTGGTAATGATACGCTACAGTTGTATGACCTTGTTTATTTCATGACCACAAAGCAGTATATCCCATACATCCGTAAGATTGTTGGTAAAGAACAATATGTTGATGTACAGAATGTTATCTTCATGGGTGGTGGCAAGACTGCTGCACGTGCAGTGAAGATGTTACCAGAATACATGAATGCAAAGATTATCGAACAAGACCCCGCCCGCTGCGAGGTTCTGAACGATGTCTTCAGTGAAGACCGATTGGTCATTAATGGTGATGGTCGGGATATTGCGTTATTACAAGAAGAAGGAATACGCCACACACAAGCCTTTGTGGCGCTAACGTCTAATGCTGAGACGAATATCTTAGCTTGTCTGACAGCTAAGCGATTGGGCGTTCGTAAGACGGTAGCATCAGTTGAGAACTTCGATTATGTGGCTACTGCAGACGGTCTGGATATTGGTACGATTATCAATAAGAAGGCACTTGCAGCCAGTCATATCTATCAGATGCTACTCGACGCAAACGTAGAGAACGTGAAATTCCTTATGTCTGTCAATGCTGATGTGGCTGAGTTTGTACCCAGCCCTAACTCGAAAGTGACTCGGAAAGTTGTTCGAGAACTTAATCTCCCAAAGGGAATGACCATCGGTGGACTCGTAAGAAACGGAGAAGGAATGCTTGTTTCTGGTAACACACAGATTGAGGCTGGCGACTCTGTGGTGGTATTCTGTTATAATGTCGATATTAAAAAGGTAGAGAAATTGTTTATTTAACCATGCTTAATCTGAGACTTATTTCCAAGATACTTGGCTCGTTGCTATGGATAGAGGGTGTATTGATGCTCGTTTGTCTATTTGTGGCAATATTATATCAAGGCACCGATATCATGCCTTTCGTGTGGAGTATTCTCATCACGTTGGGCACAGGTTTGTCCTTACGATTGCTTGGACGCAATGCCGATAACCTCTTGGGACGTCGTGATGCTTACTTCGTTGTAACGGTATCTTGGATATTCTTTACGCTCTTCGGTACACTACCTTTTATGTTGAGTGGTGGTATTAAGAGTTTCACAGATGCTTTCTTTGAAGCAATGTCAGGCTTTACTACGACGGGAGCATCCATCATTGACTATCCTGAGTATCTCCCTAAAGGACTCCTCTTCTGGCGTTCGCTAACGCAATGGATAGGAGGATTAGGTATCGTATTCTTTACTATTGCCATCCTTCCCTCTATGGTAGGAGGTTCGGTAAAGGTGTTTGCTGCCGAGGCTACCGGCCCTATTAAGAGTAAGCTACATCCCCGATTGAGTACGAGTGCTAAGTGGATATGGGTGGTTTATTTAGTTCTAACCATCACTTGTATCCTCTCCTATAAGGTTTGTGGCATGGGATGGTTCGATGCCTTCAACTATTCAATGACCAGTACGGCGACGGGAGGTTTCTCTACGGAGAGTGGTTCTATCGCTACTTTCCACTCTCCTACAGAAGAGTATGTCTGTGCCTTATTCTGTTTTCTCTCTGGTGTCAACTTTACTTTATTGTATGCTTCGGCTGTGGGATTAGACATCAAGAAACTTATAAAGAATAGTGAGTTCCGTTTCTATACGATTATGGTACTGGCGTTTGCCATCTTCATCGCAGCAGAACTTGTCTATCGAAATCATTATGACATAGAACATGCCTTCCGTAGTGCACTCTTTCAAGTGGTGTCCTTTATTACTACGACGGGTCTCTTCAGTGATGATGCTGGTAAATGGCCTCATGTTACGTGGGTAGTCTTAGCCGCTTGTATGTTCTTTGGAGGCTGTTCTGGTTCAACAAGTGGCGGTATCAAGAGTATTCGTGGCGTAATGCTTTTGAAGGTGGTACGCAATGAGTTCCGTCAGATTCTACACCCGAATGCAGTCTTACCAATGAAGATTGACGGTGTAAACATCCCACAATCTAAGCGTGTGACTCTTTTGGGTTTCGTAGGACTTTACCTCATCCTAACTCTTTTCTGTGCCTTCACAATGATTGCAGTTGGCATTGATAACACGAATGCTATCACAATTACATTGAGTTCTTTGGGTAATGTTGGACCTACTTTAGGTATGGAGATTGGACCTACCATGTCATGGGCACAACTGCCAGACTTGGCTAAATGGATTTGTTCCTTCCTTATGCTCGTAGGTCGTCTGGAGTTGTTTACAGTCTTAGTACTATTTACTCCGGCCTTTTGGAAGGAGAACTAATGATGGATAAAAGCCTTTATCAGGATCATACTCGTTTCAAGATGATACCTCATAAAGGCTTTTATTTTTCCTCTACAACTGTCATAAGCAAATTATTTTCATGAAAAAAAATATTTATCTTCACGAGAAAAAATATTTCTTTTCATGAAGAAAAATATTTATTATCGTGATAATAAAACATTGACGACTGTCGTCTATTACAGTCTCCCTCTTTCTCTTCCTATCTTATAACACTTAATAATTCCCCAAAACACACCGAAACCACCCCATAGAAAGGCAGAAAATGATTCAACACAGATGGTAGAAACGACCAAACAAGTCTCTTATCAGTCTTTTAACAGTATTTGTGTTGGAGTTCTGTAGAGAATTTGTATTTTTGTAAACGATAAACTTAAAACAATTACTATGGTGATTTCCATATAATGGAGGTTCACATACAAAGCAATAAACCAAAACGCACTATAATGAAAAGAAAGAACTTATTATTTTTAGCTATTGCATTCCTTGCAACATTCTCGTTAGCTTCTTGTCTTAACGACGACTATGAGAGCAAGGCTAAACTGCCATCAGCAGAAGAATTGAAAGCTGCAAGTAAGTTGATTCAAGGCTCTTATCAAGGAAAGATCTATCAGTATGGTCTAAACGATAGGACTGGCAAATCAGAGAAGAAAGACTCAGTTAATAGCAGCTGGGAAATCAAAGATGACTCCACACTTGTTATACGAAATTTCCCAAGCAAAATGTTAGCAGCTAACATTACTGACTCTGTTTTAAGAAAGACAATAGCTGCTTTACCAGACCAGGAAATCAAGTGTGCCATCGGAGTGTACAATGTGAAGCCTATTCTTTTCCTTGCTGCTCCATACGCTATAAACTTAGGTAAGATGACATATAAAGGTCAGGTACACGATATTAGTATCCATTTTCGATTTGACCCAAGCTTTACTTACGGTGGTTACGATACTGAATCAAAAACGACAGCTTGTTACCTAAAGGGAGTAGGTGTGTTTGTTGATGGTGTATTCGATGATTTAGCTACAAGCCCTCTGACTACTTTCCTTATTTACTCTAAGCCAAAGTTATAGGAATAAGGGGCTTATAATAGAATTAATAAAAGCCGAGGGAAGTCCGTATTTGACTTTTCTCGGCTTTTATGTGTGCCAACATAGACACTATCATTCCGTCTGTCACCTCTAAACTGTCACGTCATCTGCCATTATGTCAGTCCTCCTCTGTTGGCATATCATTTGTCTAATTATAGGCGAACGACGCTGAAAGCGATAGCAACAGACAGTCATATCTGATAAAGCTACAGCGATAAGCGTCAATAACTGAATACGAATAATAATAAAAAAAAAGATATACAATTATGGGAAAGATTATTGGAATTGACTTAGGAACAACAAACTCTTGTGTTGCTGTATTTGAAGGTAACGAGCCAGTAGTAATTGCTAACAGCGAAGGTAAGCGTACAACACCTTCTGTTGTAGGCTTCGTTGAGGGTGGCGAACGTAAGGTGGGTGACCCTGCTAAGCGTCAGGCTATCACAAACCCAGAGAAGACCATCTACTCTATTAAGCGTTTCATGGGTGAGACCTACGACCAGTGTAAGAAAGAGGCTGAGCGTGTTCCATTCAAGGTTGTTAATGAAGGTGGCTATCCACGTGTACAGATTGACGACCGCAAATATACTCCACAGGAGATTTCTGCAATGATTCTGCAGAAGATGAAGAAGACTGCTGAGGATTACCTCGGCCAAGAAGTAACTGATGCAGTTATCACTGTACCTGCTTACTTCTCTGACTCACAGCGTCAGGCTACCAAAGAAGCTGGTCAGATTGCAGGTCTTAACGTACAGCGTATTGTGAACGAGCCTACTGCTGCAGCACTTGCTTATGGTGTTGATAAGGCTAATAAGGACATGAAGATTGCCGTATTCGACCTTGGTGGTGGTACATTCGATATCTCTATCCTTGAGTTCGGTGGCGGTGTATTCGAGGTACTCTCTACAAATGGTGATACTCACCTTGGTGGTGATGACTTCGACCAAGTAATCATCGATTGGTTGGTTAATGGCTTTAAGGCTGAAGAGGGTGTTGACCTCACAAAGGATCCAATGGCAATGCAGCGCTTGAAGGAGGCTGCTGAGAAGGCTAAGATTGAGTTGTCAAGCTCTTCTTCTACAGAGATTAACTTGCCTTACATCACTGCAGAAGGTGGCGTTCCAAAGCACTTGGTAAAGACTTTGACACGTTCACAGTTTGAGCAGTTGGCACATAGCCTTATTCAGGCTTGTCTCGTTCCATGCCAGAATGCTATCCGCGACGCTAAGTTGCAGACATCAGATATCGATGAGGTTATCCTCGTAGGTGGTTCAAGCCGTATCCCTGCAGTGCAGACATTGGTTAAGAACTACTTCGGTAAGGAGCCTTCAAAGGGTGTGAACCCAGATGAGGTGGTTGCTGTTGGTGCAGCTATCCAGGGTGCTATCCTAAATAAGGAGAGCGGTGTAGGCGACATCGTATTGCTCGACGTTACTCCATTGACCCTCGGTATTGAGACAATGGGTGGTGTGATGACAAAGCTTATCGATGCTAACTCTACCATTCCTTGTAAGAAGAGTGAGGTGTTCTCTACTGCAGCTGATAACCAGACAGAGGTTACTATCCACGTTCTTCAAGGTGAACGTCCTATGGCAGCACAGAACAAGTCTATCGGTCAGTTCAACTTGACAGGTATTGCTCCAGCTCGCCGTGGTGTTCCACAGATTGAGGTAACATTCGACATCGATGCTAACGGTATCCTTAACGTATCTGCTAAGGATAAGGCAACAGGTAAGGAGCAGAGCATCCGCATCGAGGCTTCAAGTGGTTTGAGCGAGGATGAAATCAACCGTATGAAGGCTGAGGCTGAGCAGAACGCAGCAGCCGACAAGGCAGAGCGTGAGAAGATTGACAAGTTGAACCAGGCTGACTCAATGATTTTCACCACTGAGAATTTCATGAAGGACAACGGTGACAAGATTCCAGCCGACCAGAAGTCAGGTATCGAGTCTGCTCTCCAGCAGCTCAAGGATGCTCACAAGTCAGCTGACGTTGCAGCCATCGACACAGCTATCAACAACCTCAACACCGTTATGCAGGCAGCATCACAACAGATGTACAGCCAGGCAGGTGCACAGGCAGGTCCTCAGCCAGGCGCAGATGCTGGTCAGCAGGAACAGCCAAAGCAGGATGACACCATCCAGGATGCTGACTTTGAGGAAGTGAAGTAATATCTAACTAATACAAATAAAGCAGTAGGATAACGTTTCTTACTGCTTTTTTAGTTTTAAAACCTAAGATATATGAGAATTATTACTTTAGTTATTGGTAAGAAAGGAGCAGGAAAGTCAAAATGGATTCTTGAAAAGAAAGATGAAATGCTTTCTGAAGGATGGAAACAAATAGATGCCAAAAAAGAAGCAGATTACAATCAAGCTATCTTCGCTTTAAAGTCTCCAACAGGTGAGGTCGCTATTTTAAACTCAGGCTCAGATAGAAAGGATATTATAGATGAGTTCGGAACGTTCTTATCTCAACATGAAGAAGTGTTACGAATATTTACAGCAATTCGACCACAGAGTATAAAGAGGGTGTGTCAAAATGCAAATATCATTTTGATAATCTTACAGTTTGAAACAATCCAATAAAAAATGACCATTTCTATACTCGATTTTGAGTAAAGAAATGGTCTTTTCTTTGCCTTTAGAAGAATCCTACTTATAGATTGAAAGTTGTCAAGTTATTAATTTGCATTTTGACACACCCTCCAGATGTGCTAAACATTCAAGATGATGATATTGAAGAACGAATAGAATTATAGAACAAATTAAGATAATTGTAATGATGAGTCGCAACAGTCTTAAAGATATTGTTGCGACTTGTTAGTTATAAATAATAACCCTATAGTCCTTAAACAATACAACCAATTAATCTACGATTACTAACTTTGCACTGGTACTTACTGTGAGAAGACCAGCCTGTGCTTGTTCACACAACCTACACGCTACTCAAAATGATTAGAAAAAGTGGTATGTAGCTTTTTATGTTTATGTGGGAATGGATGTACAGTTTAACAGCTCGTGGTGGCTATTCCTGTAATGAAATGTTTTGATGAAGAGTCTATTGTCTGTTATCATATTTTTACTCAACATGGGATAATCTAAATCAAAAATATATCAGAGATACAGTATTTTAAGTGTTTCATTTTGGCTCTTTGCGATGTAGGAAGTATATTTGTGACGATTTTGTAACACATTGGTTCTTACTGTTCATGTACGTCTTGTTATTTACGTAATCACTGATTATTGATAGCATCAAAGCAATATGAAAGAAAACATCGTCATTAAGTATCGCCATACGGTACTTTTCTATCTCTTGGCAACCCTTATCCCATGGATATTCTGGTTTGCTGCAAGTTATGTAAGTCATCATGTAGTTTATTCGGAAAGCACATGGGTAGCTCCATTGCTGGGATTGACAGGACTTTTCTCCCCAATGTTTCTGACCATTATTTTGGTTTTTCAGCGTCAGGAACTGCGGAAAGACTTTCTTGGGAGATTCCTAAACTTGTCTTCTGATAAGTGGCAATATTATCTCACAGCTTGTTTATTGATGCCAGCAAGTATCTTGTGTGCCATGGCAATATCTCTACTTTTCGGTTACAGTCCATCACAATTCGTTATTACAGGTCATTACACCTTCACTTCAGGTGTCTTCCCTGTATGGTTCCTCCTTATTCTTGCACCTATACTTGAGGAGCTTGCGTGGCATGGCTATGGTACAGACTGCCTCCGCTCTCGAATGAATCTTTTCAAGACATCTATGCTGTTTGCTGCTTATTGGGCTATATGGCATTTCCCTCTTGCAGGTATTAAGGGTTATTATCACGCAAACGTAGTGAGCGAGGGCTGGTTTTATAGTCTGAACTTCATCGTTAGTATCTTCCCTTTTGTCTTTTTGATGAATTGGCTTTATTATAAAACCAACCGAAATATCCTTGTTGCTATTATCTTTCACATTACGGCAGGTTATTTCAATGAAATATTTGCAACTCACCCTGATAGCAAGTGTATACAAACAATATTATTACTTATCGTATCTATCATTGTTGTACTAAAAGACCGCCAACTCTTCTTTAAGCGGACATTGGCATAATATCATTTATCCACAACACCTATCCTATGACCATTGAACAATACAACCAATTACCCTACGACTATGCGCACTGTGCTGACACTCACTGCGAGAAAGCCAGCCAGTGCTTACGCCACACCGCCTACACGATGCTCAAAACAGGTGGACGGGAGCAGTATATGATGGTGAACTCGAAAGTGATTGCAGACAAGCAGCCCTGCCCGTTCTTCGACCCTAACAGCAAGGAACGTTTTGCATGGGGAATATCACGAATATATGACAACGTGCGGGTGGCTGATTTAAGTGATATCCGACAAAATCTCATCTACACCTTTGGGCGCACAGCCTATTATCGAATTAAACGAAAAGAACGTGTACTGACTGAAAGTGAGCAAAAGGAGATAAGAGATATCTTCACAGACATGGGTTACGACGGCTCTGCAATTGAGTTCGACAGCTATGAAGAACAATACCCTACACTTATACATATCTACAAGCGTGTATAAAATAAAACATCTTCTCAGTATTAAGCGATAGTTTCAACAGTTTGAAACTTTAATTTCATCAGTATGAAACTTCAGTTTCATTATATTGAAACTCTAGTTTCATTCTTATGAAAATAATTAGTTTATAAAGAGCAAAACAAAGCTATAGCTATTAAATACACTCAACTATAGTTCGCACCTTATGTTTCTAACAAATATTTGCTCAAGCTTTGTGAATATATAGAGTTGTACTCCGCTAAGCTTCCCTTATCACACGTTGAACCAATTAATATCAAAGGTATAGTTGCCTTAGATCTGTTTCATTTTGGTTGGAATATATGTAACCATTTTAGAGTTGGCAAACAAGATGAAATTTCACAGTTCCTCAAACAGGTTTTTGCCATCACATTCAAAGATGTAGAAGTTGGAAGCATAAAAAGTCACCTCCGTGATGATGAGAAGAAAGGCACTATACCCATTGTAGAAAGCCTTTCAGACCACCAAATAATAGAATAACACACAAACCTATTGTGTTTTTATAGTGTTTCTTCAGTGTCTTAGGACACAGAGGAAACACTTATTTTTGTGCTAAAAGTTCCCTGTGTATATCTACAGACCATCATTATGTTGGATTTAATTCTGATTTGTCAAGTATTCTGTGTAAATAACTTATAAAATGAAGTTGTTCAAGACATTCATTTTTTGTTATTTGACAATTCAATTTGTGTGCATGAGCATTTCTAAAAGCCATTATGGCTCCTGAAAATAACCACATAATACCTTGTTGTATGTCTTTACTTTTGGATATCTTTAAGATAGGCTTATTAGGCGAAAAAACATTTTGCATAAGCGGGGTATTGTCTAATTCATAGCATTGTGATTTCTGTTTTACTTGATTTACCAAACCTATTGTCGCATCTAAAACAGCTTGTCTATAATAGCCATCTATGAATAATTTAGATGAAGTCTTGATAATATCTTCATGCAAAGTTATTAATGATTTGTCTTCTTGAAAGGAATCTGCATTGTCTATATTATCAATAGCGGCATTAATCTTTTTTTTCGCTGTTAAAATACACGGTTTTATTTCGTGTGAGAAATATTCGAAACTATGGGCAATAAACGCTTTGCCATTGATAGAAACCTTGAATGGTTTTTTAAAAACAATAAATTGTCTTATATCACTGCTGATCGCCATATTCTCCATATTTTCAATTGTACCTCTGTATGGATAGTATTCACGTTTATTAACCTCGCTTAGAGGAATCACACTTCCCTTCGGGTAATACCTAAATTTATCTCCATTCTTATCGTAAAGAATTACAGGAATCTTTCTGTATTCAGGTAGCTCTACATTTGCATCGTATCCATAAAGTTCATTAACGCACAATTGCTTTAGTGCTATGCTCCCTGTTCTTTGAGCAAAATCAATTATTGATGGTAACACATCGGACAGTTTCTTAGAATTAAGTTCTTTAACTATTTGACTTTTAATGCTATTGAAATCTTCCATTTTCATTTTTGGTTATTTATAATAATGTTGTTTTAGCTCTTTTCATATAATGGAAAGAGGATGTCACAAAATTAAGAAAAATAATATTATTATGTACAAATACGTATCAAAAACGAGGATAGTAAATCAATTGATAAACTGGTGACAGATATAAGGTTTGTAGAGTAAAGGTGCAGAAAGAACTTCCAAAACAACAAGAATATTTCTATAGGCATAGCTTTGATATTAAATCCTCGAAGGTCTTTACTTATATGGTTGTGACAACTGCCGTATTGTTTTGTTTCTTTGGTCAGCAATTACTTCTTGTGGCAACGCAAACAGCAAAACAAAGATGATGCCTTGAAATTTCGTATCATCAGAGTTTGGAGAGGATGTAGCCCAAAGGAAATCCTATGGCTTAACGATGTATTTGACATTCATCGCAATGAAAAGATTATCAAGCTAATCAAGGAAAAAGCCGATAATTACGACATGGAATTGAAGCAAAAGGCAGATAGTTTGATGCAGAATAACCTGCAAAATAAGAAGAGTAAATAGTGTTGAACACATAAACTTTAATAAGAGGGAATTTCCCCTCTTATTAAGTATTTTATACAAGAAAATTTACTATATTTGCAAACAATCAGATGATATTTATGGAAAGTCCAACTAATAGAATTAAAGAGGTGCTTATCGAAAAAGGGATTAAGCAAACATGGCTTGCAGAGAAACTCGGTAAGAGTTTCACTATTGTGAACTCCTACGTTTGCAATCGTCGACAGCCAAGCCTCGAATTACTATTTCAGACAGCAGAGATTTTGCAGGTTAATCCAAAGGATTTAATAGTGTTTGTAGATAAGGAATTGAGTAAAGAGCAACTTAAATGAAAGATCTGAATTTACAGCCCAATAAATCATCTTGGGCTTCAAAACGTTTGGATGAAAAATCTGTTCGGCTACTACGGAAAATCCTAGAAGATAAAAGGGTTGACACTTCTAACATTGAAGAAGGTGGAACAGAAGCAAATACAGATGGGTATATTAGTATTTTGGATGTCGATGATACAATTGTCGCAAAAGTTACGGTGCAGATAAAGCATTATAATAACAACGCTATCAGGGAGAAGGGCGTCTGTTATGACATCCCGACATCGCTTCTTGCGTATGCCCATAGAATGAAAGGAGAAGTTGTTTTGTTTATCACTTGTGATACTAACAACGATATCGTTTATTGGAAGTATATTGACAGAGTTTTTGTTGAGAGTCAAATTGCTAACTCGGAAAATATTCAACAGACTTACAGGTATTATTTTAAAGACAACGAAAATCTTACAGAAAATAATGTTGACTCGGTCATTGATTTATGGGAGACATTATACCATGAGCAAATGTTATCATTAAAAGATGAGAAGTCAAAACTATTAGATTTTTTAGATGTAAACCTGAAATCTTTTGAAGGAATAACGACTACATTTTATGGATTAAAAGAATCTCATATAGCTAGAAAAGAAACAGATCAATTATTTGATTGGATACAAGGCGATTTGACATCTAAAGATTGTCAATTAAAACTTTTGGTTGGAAATGCAGGAGTCGGGAAAACTGTTATCATTAAGGATTTACTGGATAAACTTACCGCATCAGGAATTAAGTGTCTGACGATTAAGGCAGATTATTACAACATTACAGAAAATGAAACTTCTGATTTTTCTTTGGAGAGATTACACGCTTCACTGGATTTATTAGTATCTGAGCATAAGAGAGTTGTTTTTATTATAGACCAAATAGATGCATTATCCCAATATTTATCTAACGATAGAGATAAGCTAAATATACTCTTGAATGTAATTGCTGCATGGGAAAAGGAGTATAGCAAAGACATAAGAATAATAGTGTCTTGTAGGAAGTATGATTTAGAATATGACCCATCATTAAGTCAATTAAAAGAGCATAGCACTGCTATTGAGGTGAATAGATTTGATGATAAGGATGTTGAGTATGTTATTAACAAATTAGATTCTGGTCTTTATTGTAAATTAACATCCCAAACAATTACTATACTAAAAACTGCCCAATATCTAGATGTCTTTTGTAGGTTATATGGCTCTGGCAATGTTAGAGAATACAATTATCAAAACTACATGGAGTTATATGATGGCTTGTGGTTGTCATTGCTAAATTATGCAAGCGAACATACGTCTTGTAGTAATTTGGAAGATGTCATGTTTGAAATTGCAAAGTCTGTTCAAGAAGCGGAAACTTTAACTCCAACATGGTTAATAACGGCTGGAAACAATAATGCGACAAGGTATTTAGCAAGCGAATGCATCGTAAAGTATGACAATAAAAGAATCTCGTTCTTTCATCAAAGTTTTTACGATTATGTACTTGCAAGGTATTATGCATCAAATAAGAAGTCTTTTATTACTGAATTGAAAAAACGATTTCAAGGATTAGAGATACGTTCCTCAATTAAAATTTTCTTAGATTTTGAGAGGGAACATTCTGACTCCTTGTATAAAAAAGATATTAATACAATAATATTTTCTGATGATATTCGTTTGCATCTGAAACAACTGGCTCTTTCTATACTCTCATATAGTGATGCTGTATATAAGTTCGAGATTGATATCATTAAGAAGTTGCCCAAACTCAACCATCAATTATTTATTTATTTCCTTTCGACAACATCGAATCCTTTATGGTTCCCGACGATAAAGGACTTGATACAACCTTTTGTGGCTGGCCTTACCACCGAAAACGATTACTTGGATCCACTGCGAATTTTGTTTTCCAATTATGCATCGACATTTCCCGACGACATTTATGACATGGTAGATACTATAAAGGATATTTCTACTAAAGAGGAAATTACGATGTGGATATTGCGTAATCATAATGATTATTCGAATGAGAAAGTAAGAGAAAGTTACATTAACTTAAAAGCAAAGTCCAATATTTATTTGGCAAGTTGTGTCATGGATGCAATTGATACCAATTTGAACTTTGCTTTGAAAGAAACAAAAGAACTTCTTATTAATTATTTTTTAAATAACAATAAAAATGAATCGCATAACGATTATGAGCTGTTTGAACAGATATGTGATAGGCTCTATAAGGAGTACCCCAAAGAGTTTTTAATGCTAACATACGACTGCTTTTTACAGATAGTTTCCAGGACGAGAAAGCAAAGCTATCAGTGGTATTCGACAAATGAAATTTTCAGTAACTATATGTCTGATTATCCAGAAAAGTTTTTTGACTGGTTAGGAAATCTCCTCATACAATATATTGGGGAACAAGATTTTGGTACCTCTATGGTGGAAAAATTATTATCTCTTGAGGAGGAATCTGCGTTTATTTTATCTTTCAAGGTAATTGCTGCAAAGCCAACTCTATTTGACACATATATCAAGAATTTAATATCGAATAATGAAGAATTAGATAAGTTTATTGAATTCGGTGACGTTAGGTATTATTTTTTAGAAGCTCTATCTAAATGGTATCTTTCAATTTCGCATGAAGAACAAGTAAAGTATCAGGTGTATATTTTGAAATACAGATCAAAAGGAGACTATATACATAACAATGATAGAAGTTTCAATAAACTTGTACTACCTTTTCTTGGCTGGCATAAGTGGCAGTTACTATGTTGTACCATTTTGGAATCAACTTTGTCGAAAGACGCCAAACGGTGCAAACAAGAACTTTGTCGGCGTTTCAATGGTATATATCAAAATGAAAAACCTGACTATCATGTAACAGCTGCATCCATTTGTGGAGGTATAACAACGCAAGAAGTTTATAATCATTTCTCTCCCGAGAATTGGCTATCCTCTTTTGATAAATTAGATGAGCACAAGGCTTTCCGCAAAGGAAATTTTTCGCCAATTAGTCTAAGAGTACATGCAGAAGCATTTACTAAATGTGTAGAGAATTCTCCAGAAAAGTATAAGAAATTCATCTTTTCTTTACATGATAATCCAAACATCAAATCCATGTACCAAGAAGCAGGATTATTAGGATTACTTTTAGGTGGGACTAATAAAAAAGAGTTAGTCCCATTGTTCCAAAGGTATATGAAAGTGAACTATATAAAAAATAGCACATATACTTTTGAACAACTTGCTATGAACTATACAAAGGAAGAAAATGGTGTGATAGATGATTTGATACCGATACTTATACAAGCAATAAAGCAGCCATTACTTTTAAAAGATGAACAAGAAGATTTGCACTGTAAAAGCTTAGCAGATATTGTACAACACAAATTGGGTATTGCTATCAATAGTTTTCAAGGTCATGCATTGAACATCCTTATATCTATTTGTGCGTTATCCACCCGTCGTGCCCAGATCTATAATCTTTTAAACCTATTATATAAGGACTTATCAATAGAATTGCGCTTAGAGGTTTTATTTTACATATACTATAAGGAATATTATGATGAAGTGCTAACTGACAAATTATTCTCTGTTTATTTATCTGGTAGTGGATCCTACGGACTAATGGTAAGAGCAGATGTGATACAGTCTTATTATTATTTTAAAACAGATTCCGTGTGTGCATACATTGTAGAACTTATGAAAGATAATAGATGCCATGAGATATTAACTCAGATATTCTTTTATGGATTATACCATAAAAATATAAGGAATGTATGCAAACAAAATCTTTATAAAATTTTATCGTTGAATGACGAGAAAGTCATAGCGATGACGGTAAGACTTTCCTTAAAAAATATTTCTGAACCTTGTTATAGGGAAACTGCAAACGATATTGTGTTATGCCACATTGCGGATAATAGAGAAGATATTGTAAAATCATATGAATATCATATAGATGACCTATCTGTAGAAGATTTTAATCTATTTAAGGAGATTACAAAGAATTGGAATAATAAAATGCATAGGGAACGTTTTTCTCAGATTAAATACCTAGAAAAATGTGCTAATATGCTACCATTAGATTGCTACATGTATATAAAAGCACATGACTTCTTACATGCTAATGATTTTTATCTTAGAGAAAAAATTGTGAAACTTTTATTAGGCATATATAAGCAAATGAAAGAAGAGGAAAATTTGGACGCAATGAACAAAATAATGGACTTGTTTGATGAATATGTCATTGCGAATTCTTATATTATAAATGATGCAATAGAAAAGTTAGGTATATAACTTACTATTTTGTAGTTAAATGAATAGTACTATAATGAAAAATAAATTCTATCATAACTTGAAGAGAGAGAAGGTACTTAAGTATCTCTCCTATTTGTCTGTGTTACAGGAAAATTCCAGTTTCTGTTATAGGTTGGAAATGGCTTTGGTCGAAGCGTATTTGATGTGGAAACGAGGAAAGCATGATTGGTTCCACATAGATAGAATTCTTGAGTATGGCAATCCACAGATTGAAGATCCACAGGAAAGGCTGTTTGTTGAAACTGTAAACACTCCGATTGGTTCTTACAAGGTATTCTCTGCGTTCTATTTGACTCATAAGTATCTTCTCTGTCAGTTGTTATTTTTGGTTCAAAAGAATAAGATAGATCGAAATAAGTTGGCAATTGTCTATGCTATATTGGAAATATCTAATGAAATAGCAAATAGATTCAACTATAGCCGTAATGTATGTGGAAAATACGATGCAGAATCAGTTTATTTCTCAAATTACAAGGAATATGGAAAGTATAAATCATATACCTGTTTTAATAAAGCTGAGGTAAACTCCATCTTGGCTAAATACCAAGTTGAGGAAAAGTATCTGCAACTATTGTCATTATGTCTGAAAAGGAAAGAGTATGAAAAAGAATTATCTCAATTAGGTCATAGTGATACATTTGAATTGCATCCTTTCTTAAAACTTGATAGCGGAGAATTTTTAGTTCTTTTCCCGGCTAATCTCTTAAGGTTAGCTTACAGACTATGCTATGGTATTCTTGTAAAGGAACTGGGCGAGAAAACACTCCTCTCTTTAATCGAAAAAGAGATGATTCAAGAAATTGGATTTCTCTTGCAAAATGGTCATGGATCATTTATAGGACAAAATAATTATCAAGATACACCTTTTCTTTGGTTCCGTTTTGATGAAGATAAGGTTGCAAATATTGGAATTGTCTTAGCAGATAAGAGAGCAAAACTGGATCAAGCGGTCAAGGATTCAGAGACTGCAATAAATAAAGCCTACCCACATATAACCATATTTACATTCTTGGTCACACAAGAGATGGCAGAGGAAGGTCTCTTTATGACTATTGGTCGTGATATAACTCATTTTTCGGTTGAAGAACTGAAAATCGTCATGAGCCAGAGTAGGATGAATCTGCTGAATCTATATTATTATGATCAAGATAAATTGGATCAAAACTTTGCTCTTCTTACCCAGGAAGTTGATCGATTTGCGTACTACTGTTCTAATAATTATACATTCTATCGGGATGAAATGCCAGCTATCACATTCATGGAAATAGGTTACGTTCTATCAATGCGTGAGAAATATTTGTGTGGACATGATGAGCATATTGTTCAATATGCACCACGAGGGTGCCATGTTATGGTTAAACACTATGCAGACATTCCTAAGCAGATTCCTATCTACGTACCATATATGAAAGTAAAGGGGGTTCTCATGCTTCAGTTAGCCAAGTACGAATTGTGGGTTCACGTGAAATGCAAAGACATGCTTCGTATATTTGGCAGAGAGGCAACCATTGCCTTGATGAATTGGATGTTTACTGTAGAGAAAAAGCTATGCATAGATAGTATTAGTCGGACTCTCCATGTAGAATTATATATTTTGCCTATTAGTGATTACGAGTGGAAAAAGGTAAATGACAATACTATGGTATTTTGTGTACCAGAAAAAATAATGAGTTCGGATACAACTACTTTGGAGAGAGAGTTAGTAGGCCAATTTTTCAAAGCAATTAAAGATTGTGGATTCTCTTCTAACGAGTCATTATTTGACGTTGGTATGCAATTGTTTGATTCTGCACCAGGTAGATTTATTCAGGTTGGCAAGAGTGAAAATATAACTATTATTGACGAGAAGGATGGTATTGACTCATGCTATTACGTCAATTCCCGATACTGTGACAAAGTTCTTTCTGAGATTGCTGATTTCCTAAACATGAAGGGGACTGAACAAATTTTTGATTTTGCAGAGTCAAAGAAAATCATGATTCGGGTATCTGATTATATCCTTGCTGAAGTACAAAAACTGTTGGCAGAAATGGATACAAAACAACTTCTTACAAGTCTTCTCGAACTCCATCATGCCATGATCTATTGGTCGAAGTTGACACAACGAAGGTATGAGTCATTAAGCAAGGCCTATTCTTTTTTAGATGCTACATTTGATAATCAGCTTGATTATGTCAATGAATATTCTGAGATGAATACATTAACACAAGGTATGATTGAAACCATTGTTCTGAATGGTATTCACAATACTGGAGGAAAACCTAGATTAGAGACGCTGGATCGCCTGTTTGCTCTTATGCACTTTAGTTTGAACATGGGTGTATATATGGATCAATTAGGAGAAAAAATAAAAGGTTCAGAGTTGACAATTCTCAAAAATGGAAGACTGGTTATGCCAAAGCCTATGATTGATAAACTAAACTCCTATTTTTATAGGCTGAGAGAGTTGTCTATGAGTAATCCAGAATTGTACACAAAATTACATAATCTGATGCCAACATCCTCCATCAATAAAAATGATGAAATCTTTATAAAGGCTTATAAAGCGCAATTCGGCATCTCATTTGAGACGTATTGTAAAGTTCTAACGGCATCTATTGATTATGCCAGCTATAATAAGAAACCTGTAATGGTAATATCAGAGAAGGAGTTCTTTGAAACAGTTTGTAATGGCATTTTTGATGAAGAAAATGCGAAAGCATTTAAGGCTAACTTTGTCCTTAGGGAGGATCTCAATAATGGTGATCTTAAGTTTAGTGACAAATGGGTTCAGAGATTTAATCGTCCAGTACAAGTTACAGCACGGCCCTGGATTCTCTTTGATGGCAACATCTATTATTCAACTAAAACACTTTATGAGAGTTGGATGATTCGAGTTGAACGTTTGAATAATGGAACTGTGGTTAATACTACCCTAGAAATGCAGGCTCTTGTATCAAAGGTAAATAAAGAAAAAGGTCGTGAGTTCACTATAAGTGTAAGGAGATTATATGAAAGTCTGTCTCTTGATTATTTATATGTGGATTCAGAGGTTAAGATTATGCCAGACAAAAACCTCAATTCTGACAAAGATCTTGGAGATATTGATATTCTTCTTATAAATAAAAAAAACAAGCAGATTGTTTGTATAGAGGCTAAGAATTTCTCGGAGAGTAGAACAGTATACGAATTAATACAGCAGAACAGAAAGATTGTCACTAAAGAATTGTCCCATGTAATAGAAAGAGATGTTTGGTGCAAGAATAATATTAATAAATTTAAGTTCTATGTTTCTGAAATTGATGACGAATACTCTGTAAAGACGATATTCTTGACATATCACGAAAATGCTTATAAATACTTCGAACATGAACTAGAAAATGATATCACATTTCTTTCTGCAGTAGAGATTGTGGAAAATCCAATGATCCTATTTGCATGAAAGGAATATATTTATACCAAAGGAATTCGTAGGGCTGAAAACAAATCTCAGTACCTTTGCAACCACGAAATAGGAATACAGAACAAAGGATAGATATTATCGGTACAATGAGAGTACGGATAGCTCTCGTTGATTATTGATTTCTATTGTTCAGGATATTCACAACGGTCATTATTTGTACCATAGAAATATAAATCACTGATTATCAGTATAGGATAAGTTTGAGGAAGTGAAGTAAAATAATATTATAACCTTGCTCCAATGGTAGAAATGCCATTGGGGCTTTTTACATTAATCAAACACTATGGAACAAGCAAAGAAAAAAGGTGAAAGTATATCAAAACAAGAATACATAAAGTGTTATCATTCTGCAGCGGACTCTACCCCTGACCGAGATGCCACGAAAAAAGAAGTCCCAAATAAAGATCAGATAAATAAATCTCGTGAAATAGCACCTGATACAAGAAAATTTGAGATTGGGTTATATTGGAAGCACACAGCCTATGACGGAAATACCACGAAAGAAGAAATCCAGAAAAAAGAAGCTCCGAATAAAGATCTGATAAATAAGGCTCTTGATATAGCACTCGATACAAGAAAAATTGAGATTGAGCTATATTGGAAACGAACAGGCTACTTCGTGCTTTTTATAGGTGCTGTTTTTGGCGGATACTATAAAGTGTTGCAAATAAGAGAACTATCTGATAGTGAAAAAGAATGGCTACTTCTACTTCTTGCAGCTTTAGGTTTCTTATTATCCCTTTTATGGTATATGGCAAACCGAGGAAGTAAGTTTTGGCAAGAAAACTGGGAAGCTCATATTGAGGAACTAAGCACAGAAATTGGGGTGCCTATATTTGGGATTATAAAGATCCATAGAGATACAAAGTTAAATTTTATGGGACTCTATCCATTTTCTGTATCAAAAATAAATCAAATGGCTAGCCTTATCATAACATTTAGCTGGTTGATAATATTACTTAAAGAGATGGGTGGGGGTGCTCTTTTAGAAAATTACGATTTTAAAACTTGCTACAAAACAGCCGTAGGTTTCGCTATTATTGTTTTATCTTTTTTTATCATTAGATGGTGTAAAGGGTTGTTCGTGAATTCAACAAGCAAGTGCAAATTTACTTAATTAGTTCGTAAAAGCAGTCCTGTGGTGTTTTAAAATCTAATTTCTTTCTTGGTCTCATGTTAATTTTCTTTGAATACTTAGTTATTTGTTGCTGGCTGATATGCTCAAAGGTTTCTTTTTTTGGCACGTATTGCCTAATTAGTCCGTTAGCATTTTCTATAGCGCCTTTCTGCCATGAAGCGTATGGGTCAGCAAAATATATGGTAACACCAAGGCTTTTGGCTATCATTTCATGACAAGCGAATTCTGTACCATTGTCAGTTGTAATAGACTTGATATGCTCTTTGAATGGAGACAGTAA
>NZ_FZNZ01000076.1 GCF_900187995.1 Prevotella jejuni | reverse complement strand
TATTATCTTTAGGCCCAATCAAAAGATTGAGCCTAAAGAGGCGTTGTACTAAACCAAACGGAAGAGTGGTATGATACTTAACCCGAGTTCAGGTTCTTTGCTGCCGCCACCATCCGGTGTCATCACACGCACCCAACTTGTTCGCATGTTATCGGTCTGCCAATTCATGCGCACCTGCACACGACCCGCTCCATGTGGATCGGCATTGCTTAGCACCGTTGCCATCTGTGTTTCAGCCAATGGCAAACGTAGTCTATCGGTATAAAGACATCTACAACGCATCATAAAGGTAGAGCATGAGTACTTTTATTCACTTTCAACAAAAGTGTTACTTCCTGTGTCTACGAACGATATTCTTCCTCCTTTAGCACACATACAGAATGACTGCTCTGTCAGCTTTTTCATCCCATTGATACTGTCTTTCTGAGTTGTTTGCTGCCATCCTTGTGGCTGGGGAAGACAAGGAGGATTCGGGGTACTACATTTGCAAACTCCAAAACTGGAGATATTATCTAAACCACTTTTATCCTCCTCTGTAGCTACCAATTCTCCCGAAATACTTCGGAAACTTTGACTAAGAACTGTCAACTTGGCTTCTTCTGTTCCTAAAGTACAACACATTAAAGCACCATTAGTTACAATTTTCACCATTCTACTTTATTATAGGATTTATACCTTTCTTTATAACTTCTTCAGTATTAGCATCCATTTTAATAGAAACTAGATTTTGTCCTACCTTGTGATGAATAATCCATACATACAGGTTGCATCATCAAGCTCTAAAGACAGCACTGTTATTTTCTTGAAACAACTTCTTTACAATAAGACGCTGTAAACTATCCCGTTTTATTTCTCTACCTCCCCTTCTACTTGATTAATTATCTTGCCGGTATTAGCATTTATTTTAATTGTATAAACCTTAATACCAACTTGCCACCGAATTCGCCATATAGGAATTTTACTATGTTTGCTCACATAGCGATGAATAAAGACTTTATTATCAAACAAATCCAGTTTCAATTCTTCTTTGACAAACTTCTCCACTTTTTCCCATGGATAGTTTTTATAAGGGGCATCTTGGTCGTATTCATCTATTAAATAACCATTCTCATCATACTCTTTCCAGATGCCCGCATTAAATCTATTATAATAATATTTTCCCACTAACTTTAGAGTTCCCGTTTTATTGTAATACTCCTTACACGTTCCAAATAGGCTGTTGTCTTTTCTGGCATATTCTATATAATTAGAGCCATTATCACCTCCAAACTGCCGCACTTTACCTCGCAAGTAATGCTCAAATTGATATTCATGTCCTTGTCTTTCCATATAATAGGTAGATGTGTCAAATCTCTCTGTTGTCCTTTCCATATTCTTATTCTTTTTAATATTATTATTATCTGTATTCTGTGCTTTGCAACTGCTTATTATCATAAGCGTTGCCAATGAAATTATGATTTGCCTTACCATCTTTTTATTACTTTTTCATTATTTGTTGATTTGTTTTTTCTTTTCCTCTCTCTTTCTCTTAATCTCTTTCCACTGTTCTACCGTCGGTAAGTTCTCTTGAAGAATGTTCCATTGGAACTGCCATGTAGCTATCACTGGTATTTTTTCTGTTCCAACATCAGAATAGTCCATAATATTGTCCGTTTTATATTTTTCAAAAGTGTGTTGGTTTAAGTCACTAAATGAATGGTATAGCCCTAAGGCGTGAAAAAGTTCATGTGCACAGGTTGTATCATCAAGACCCGGAGCCAACACGATTACTTCCTTAGAGCATATTTCACGGGCACGCCCATATATAGACGAATCTCCATCAGCATTCTCATTTATAAAATATATTTTATAATAAGAAGCATACTTTGCCGTATATGAATTACTATTTAGCACACTTGTCAAATAATCATATATTTTCAAGTTACTTAAATCTTCCCTTTTTAATAATTCTTTATCAGTATAGGCAAGGAAAGCCTCTTTCCGATCTGGAGTTGTCAAATCAAGCTCACATTCCTCTATATTTGCATCTATATAACATTGAGAAAAATATTTATCCAATATTATTTTACGAGAAGGATCCTTAGGAGGAATATTACCTAAGCTTTTTTCTTCTGCATATAGATCTGTTTTCACCCTCACCATTACTACATCCAAGGTATACCGATGCCTGTCATCATTTGCCTTTACAATTAATTTACCTGCCAGCGATTTATTGTCCTGTTCGTCATAGGCATAAAGACATATCTCCTTATCTTCCGAAAACTCCTTATTACACGTTATAGAAAGGTCATCAGCCGATGGATAATGACCGATATCAAGAATAGGTGCAGAACTTTGATTCAAAGTAAAAAAATCCTTATCATACTCATATTCTAACCGTTGAGCTTTTTTATGAACATCGATATTCAAGGTCAAATCAGCACATTGATCTTTTAATAAAGTCATCACAGGTACTACATAGAGATAATCCGGCTTCTTTGTAGCAGCATCCCTGGTTGCTTCCGAAGTAACTGCTGACATAGCAGATTCTGCCTCTTTCTTCTTCCAAGGAATTATATACTGATGCTTATATTCAAATAGGAACTGCTTATATCTGCTCGTTTCTTGTTTGAAGTTTTTACCTTCCCCCTCACAAGTACCGATTATCTTGTCGTAGCGGTTTTTCTCTGTATCTCCAGTTCTACCCGAGTCTGCAAAACGTACCCAGTCAAAGCCGAATTCGCCATTATAACTTTTTGATGTTCTAAACTGTACACATACCTTTGTACCTATTTCCTTTTTTACTGTTTCATATTCTTTTGCCGTATTCAGTTCGTGCATACCCTGCTCTCCACGCATCTCCATCGTACCTTGCGAATTCACCACCGTTTTGTTTGCAGAATGTATAAAAAGTTCTTGCTCACCAACAACATTCGTCTCCGGAGCTTCAATCTTTATTTGATTCTGAGAGTTGAGCAATGCCTTTCCTGCCTGTGTGTGGAAGAAGTCCGCAACAAGCTGCTGCATGAAAGGTGTGTTTACCAATATCTTCTGCATTACATTGGTCAGCATCATATTACCAATGTTCGTTGTTTGAGAGTTTCCAACATTAACTTGTAGGTCGTGACCTACCATTAAGGACATATCATTACCAGCATGGAGCTGTATGTTCTTAGGGGCATTAAGCAAGATGTTTCCATTTCCATCCAAATAAATGGAACTACCGCCTGCATCTTTTATCTCAAGAGACCTATTATCATCGTTGAGGATAACAGAAATACCACTACGTGTCTTAAGACTTTTAATACTATTATTTGAACCTCCACCGTTACCTGTTGTTCCATTAAACAGGCTACCCATGACGTAGGGACGGGCTGGGTCACCATGGCGGAAGCCGAGGAGGACCTGGTCGCCTACCTCTGGGATGAAAACAAAGCCACGGTTGCTTTTTACGTCTTTGCTGCCACCACCATCTGGTGTCATCACACGCACCCAACTTGTTCGCATGTTGTCGGTCTGCCAGTTCATGCGCACCTGTACACGCCCCGCTCCATGTGGATCGGCATTGCTGAGTACCGTTGCCATCTGCGTTTCAGCCAGAGGCATTTCAACCTTTGGGTTAGGCAGACTCATTACAGTACCAGGAATGGCTTTGAAACGGTTTTTATAGTAACAGCTCTCGCTCACTTCATGGGTCATCTCGATGATGATGAAATCGCCTAAGCTCTCTTGGGAAAGATTGCCAACTCCCTTTAAGAAAGAACTATACAAACTTATCACCGAACCCACATGTAGCCTTGGGTCCTGGCTTTCGGCTGTGACGTAATGGGT
>NZ_FZNZ01000027.1 GCF_900187995.1 Prevotella jejuni | reverse complement strand
AATATTCTTTATGACTCTCATCGTTATTACGAGTTAATTTTATTTTAACTGGCCGCAAAGGTAGTGAGAATATATGAAACAAACAAGAAATTAGCAAAAAAATATAAAAAAAGAAAGTGAATTATCGCTGTCCGTTTCCCCAGTCTCTATGTGGCTACTCAAAGAAACCTTGTATTGAGACATAACTCATAAGTAGAATTCTTATCATTGTTGCCAAGCCTGAGAAGCCCCTGGGTCTCTTTATTTTGTTCTTCACAAGTGTTACAGGCAGATTGGCTATAAGCGTAATCCATATTTTTGTTTTTATAGCATTCGCACTCTCTCCATAGAAGTATCTTAGAGGGAAATTCTGTTTTAATTACTTAAATAAAGTCTCTATTTGCCATCCTCTCTTATAGATAGGTATAATATCTTCTGCCGACATCTGAAAATCATTGGTCAGCAGAGATATTAATCTGATCTTCCCTTTCTTGGTCTTATCCTAATATGTGATTTTTCTTGCTTTATGGTAGATATCTTTTTCTCTGGTATTCTTTTTCTCACAGAGTTATACTGAAGAACAGATTTCACAAAAACAATTCAGAGGCGTTAAGCCAAACCGATAACACAGAGCGTTTCAGCTATTGTTGGGTGTTGGGTGTTAAATGTTAGGTGTTGATGGTTAGCAGAAAGGCTCTGTGATATCTATCGTCGCTTGTCGGCGTTTGTGGGTTCTCCCTGTTCGCAGAAAGGTTTCTGTTCATCTGTGAGAATCTGTGAGAAAGAAAATACCCAACAGGCTTCTTGTGTTCTAAAAATTTGTGAGAGACAAAAAGTTCAATGAGTTTTTCTTGTGTTTGTATTTCAAAATATTCAACTTATCTATACACAAAAGTAAGGAAACAAAATTGGGGATATACTTCTCCTTTTATCCATACGAACATTAAAGTCGGATAAAAGAGATGTATATCCCCAAACTCTGTCTATCTAATTTATCAAGAACTTATTCCGTGTACAAGAAGCGCTTGATAGATTTCTTTGGTGTCTTCTCAAACTCTTCTTCATGAATACGTATCTCTGAAACCTTACAATAGGCCGGTACAATAGCATTCAACTGTGTACGATTCTCTTCCATGATATTCTTAATATCGTCAGCATTAAGTCCTAAGTTCTGAGCTTCATCATAATCAGGATGTACCAAAGCTATAAGCTTCTCGCCACTCTGAATAACCAAGCATTCATTTACGAGAGGAAGAGAGTTTAACTTGTCTTCTATCTCTTCTGGATAGATGTTCTGCCCATTACTACCTAAAAGCATATTCTTCGAACGTCCTTTAATAAAGACATTCCCGTCTTGGTCCATCAGACCAAGGTCACCTGTATGGAACCATCCGTCCTTGTCGATTGTCTGACTTGTGGCTTCTTCGTTCTTATAATATCCTAAGAGGACATTAGGACCCTTGGTAAGAATTTCTCCTGGAATGTTCGTTGGATCAGGACTATCTATACGCACTTCTTGATGTAAGGCAGCTTGTCCACAAGAACCTTGCTTAAAGCTATGCCAATCACGATAACAAATAATTGGACCACACTCCGTTGCACCGTAACCTACCGTATACGGGAACTCTATACGACGTAAGAAAGATTCAATCTCACCATTGAGGGCTGCACCACCAATAATAATCTCATATAGATTACCACCAAATGCTTGATAAACTTGCTCACGTATTTTGGCACGTACCTTCTTATTAATAACTGGCATGTTAAGAAGCAAACGCATACGATTGTTCTGTATCTTTGGAAAGACCTTCTTACGAATAATCTTCTCTATGACCAATGGTACGGCAATCATGATTACTGGCTTAACTTCCTGCAAAGCTTGCGAAATAATTGCAGGAGAAGGTATGCGAGTTAGGTAATAGATATGAACACCTGAGAGGAACTCAAAGATAAACTCAAATGCCATTCCATACATGTGGGCCATCGGAAGGATACTGATGACATTATCGCCTGGCTTTATGATATTACCTAACACATGCTTTGCGAAATCAGCATTACTCCACAAAGAACGATAAGGAAGCATAACACCTTTTGAACGTCCTGTCGTTCCACTTGTGTAATTTATCAAAGCCAATTCATCTGGACTCTGTTCACGATAGTAATGGATATTTTCTTGACGGAAATACTTCGGATAACGACGCCCAAACTCCTCATTGAGATGTTCGCGTGCATAGGTTAATTTGTCTGTACGACTTACTACCAATGAATAATCAGGGATATAGATGATACCTTCCAACTTTGGCATCTTCATGGCGTCAACCTGTGTAACTACGACGTCACCAACAAAGAGTAGTTTTGCATCAGAGTGATTAACAATATTATGAATCTGCTCTGGCATAAACTCATGCAAGATAGGTACAGCTACTGCGCCATAGGTGAGTACGGCAAGAAAAGCAGCTGCCCATGCAGAAGAGTTCCTTCCACAAAGCGCTATCTTATCTCCTTGTTTAACACCACTTGCCTCAAACATAATGTGCAATTTCTCTATCTTTCTTGCAACATCATGATATTGGAGGGTCTTACCCTTATAATCGGTTAGAGCATCACGATCCCAAAATTCGATGATACTCTTCTCTATTAACTCATTAAAACTTGGAATCTTTTCCATTGCACAATATTTCAAACTCTGTGCAAAGATACATATTAATAAGCACATTTCAAAATATTATGTGCAGAAAAGTACAAAGATGAATTGAAAAGAAACATAAAAAGCGACGTGTCTAAACGAACAAAAAAAATGCCCCCTTAACACCAACAATGGTGACAGGGGGCGTCATACATTCATACGACTTGTCCCAAACGAGTGTATACAATATTAAAGAACTCAAAGACAACAAGCCATTTTATCACAATTGTAGCATCTTAGAAGACAAAGGGTACATCAGTGCGGAAAATCAACTTGACATTTTTGATATTGTTAACATCAGGCTTGAATGTCCATATAGGCTTATCCAAAAGAACTAAAAGCCAACCTTCAACCCTATAGCAAAGGTAAGAAAGAGGATTGAAACAGTACTTTCACAACTTACAAACCAGTTCCTCGTCATCAGAAAGTACGCCAAAGAAACATGCGCTCTTTTTGTCCGAATAGTGGGAAAAGTCTGTACGATGACCGCATTAGAACACATCAACTACATTATCAACAAACCTATAAGCAGGTTCAAATACACGCTGATTTAATTCCACCAATGGGTTGAGACTATCAAATATACCCGAAAAGCATAATATACATCAAATGTCAATACACTTATAAAATTATGATCAAAGTGTTTGGTAATCTCGAGAATATCGTAACATCTGCTCTGTGTATGACTCAGAATAATCTACGACAACATCTATTACTTCACCAAAATCATTATAAACAGGTGTAAGGACTGGGTTTATAAACCCTTTATAAGGTACTATATTCAAGTTTTCATAGCGACGTAATACTTCTGCATGAAGAACAGGATTCAGTTTGATAGCATACTTCTCCACTAAAGCACGAGCCATATAGAAGTCTCCTTCGCTCTTAATACGCTGTATCTCTGCAAGTTGATAAGCAAAGATATACCGTAAAGTTTCATAGTCATTAATACGCACAAATGTTTTTGATTGGCCTGTCTTTCCATCTTCACGAGTTACAAGCTCTACAACATTATCATCTTTTCCTAACTCCAAAGCCCATTGCGCAATAAGTGCACGGTTCTGCATGTGCGACTCTTCTATCTGTTTGCCAGGTTTAATACGGACTTGTTGGGTGAGCAAACCATTCATCATATAGCTATAATACTGCGCCTTATAAGCTTCTTCATTATCTAAGAGTCCAAGCTCTAAAAGTTTCAGATCTGCTATATAATATAACCCAAATAAATCAGCACGAGCCTCTTCTATAGTATTACCATAGTTCTTCAACGCATCAGGATCAGTACCAGGCAGTAATCGTCCACTCCCATGTCCTAAGCATTCATGAAGATCTGTATGAAGATCATCGGTCTTATCAGCATATAGTTCTAATAGTCTTCGTGTATCATCGTCAATGACAAACTCCTCCCGAAAGCCATTTCCTTTCGCAGCCATATTGTAAGCATGGGTAAGATTAGATATTGTCACACTCTTCGAACCATACTCTGCTCGAATCCAGTCAGCATTTGGCAGATTTATACCTATAGCTGAAGATGGATACTCATCACCTCCCAACATTGCAGCACAAACAACATTTGCTGTAACACCTTTTACAACCTCTTTCCTAAACAAAGGCTTAATTGGTGAATGGTCCTCAAACCACTGTGCATTAGCAGATATAGTTTGTGTACGGTGTGTGGCTTTAAGATCTTTATATTCAACGATACCTTCCCATGAGCCTTTCAATCCCATAGGGTCACCATAGACCTCAATAAAACCATTGATAAAGTCTATACGCCCATTCTGCTCACGTAACCACTCAATAGAATATGTATCGAAATCATGTAAATCACCTGTCTCATAATAACGAATTAACAATTCTATCACACGATGCTGTCGTTTGTTTTCAACAAATTCTTTTGCACAATTTAGCCAGAATACTATCTGTCTAATCGCAGCCCCATATTTCCCTTCTATTTTCCAGACATCTTCACGGATTAAATCACCTTCTTTTACAAGAGTAGAATTTAATCCATAAGATGGCACTTCACTTATTGGGCCTTCTTGCTTTAACTTAGCATAAAATTCTTCAACCTCCTGCTGAGAAACTCCGTCATAATAATTACATGCAGAGGAGCGTACTATATCTTTACCATCCGACTTATCAACTCGCTTTGGAAGAACTGTCGGATCAAAGATTACAGGACATAGCTCATCGAGCAAAGACGTAACAGTCTCTCCCTCGTTAAGCGGAAGCTGATTGACTTCAAGCGCTAAGACTTCTTTACGAAAGAAATCTTCTGTAAATAATGGTGAGAACTTATCGCACGCATAATGATGATAAATACCATTAGCAAACCAAACGTGCTTCAGATATTCCTCTAAAGCACGAAAATTATAATCTAACTTTTCACCATTATAGTTCAAATAGACAGCCTCTAAAGTCTTTCTAATACGGAGGTTGTATTTGCCGAACTGATCAAATGTTATATCACGTCCAAATAGCGTAGCTTGCGACAAACAATATATTAATTGTTTTTGCCTAATTGTCAGTGATTCGAAATCCGGGAGCCGATATCGTAATAGTTGTATATCGGCAAACCGTTCATCCTGAAAGTTAAAAGTTTCCTCTCCTATTGATTCGAACATTTTTTATTTATTTCTTAAGCGGTTTCTTCACACGTACATCTTCAGATGAGTGTTGTGTTGAATGCCGCATTCTATAGTCACGTGGGGTGACACCATTTAGTTTATAGAAAGAAGCATAGAATGATTGTCTGTTTGAGAAACCCACCATATCACTGATATCTTCCATATTCAGCTCTTGATAACGTTTATCAACCAATAGAGCCATAGCCTCCTCTATTCTGAATTTGTTAACGAATGACGTATAGTTCATGTGAAATCTCACATTTACTACCGCCGAGATGTAGCGTGTATTAGTCCCCAAGTCCTCAGCAAGTTGCTTGGCAGAATAATTCTTGTCTTTGTAACGTTGCTGAATAAGAATGATATTAAGGATTTTCTCCTTTAATTCATCCATTAGTTGCGGACTGACCAAACTTCGGTAAGCAGCTACCTTCTCTTTCTTTTCAGTTAAATTGTACTTAGCCATAATCCGTGTATTTTTAGTTACCTATTTGTTATTACACTGCAAATATAACATTTTTAATTAAGAATGTCAAGTTTATAGCAAGTTTTTTAATATCTATTAGTTATTAAATTTCACAAAGAAATCATTACACTCTCTATTATCCATGTATAAATTATTTACATATATAATCTTAACATCTTTTTATACAAAGCGTTTCCGATTTTATCTTTTTACGTTCTTCTTTACATAAGACAAATCTTATACGTCGTAAACAAAGAACCATCACCTTTATATTTTTTTAACCTTACCCCGTCACAAATGTTACCTTGTTCACTTTCTTTCATCATATACCTTTGCATCCGAAAATAACATTATTGAAATAAATATAGAACTAAGAAACATGGCAGAAAACAAAATGTTCTGTTTCCAATGTCAGGAAACAGCAAAAGGTACAGGGTGTACTATTCAAGGTGTATGTGGTAAGAAAGCAGACACAAGCCGTTGGCAAGATTTGTTACTTGGTGTTGTAAGAGGTGTTGCTACTATAGCAGATTCACTTCGCAAAGCTGGTATAGAAACGAATCAAGAGGTTGGTGATTATCTCGTAGACGCACTTTTCGCTACGATTACAAATGCCAACTTTGACGATCAAGCTATATTAAATAAGGTGGACAATGGTGTACGAATTAAGCACGAACTTCTCTCTCTTGCAAAGGAGAAGAATGTAACTCTACCTGATTACCAAGAAGTAAATTGGGGAGGTGAGAAGGCTGACTACGAAGCAGAAGGTAATCGCGAAGGTGTACTCCGTACAGAGAATGAGGATATACGTTCGTTGAAAGAGTTGACTGTCTTAGGTTTGAAGGGTATGGCTGCTTACTACGAGCATGCATCACGCCTCAACGAGCGCAACGAAGACATCATCGCTTTCATGGAGAAGGCTCTTGCTACCATTTCAAACCCAGCTGCTGACATGGATACATTGCTGGCTACAGTAATGGAAACTGGTAAATTCGGTGTAGATGCAATGGCATTGCTTGATAAAGCGAACACGCAGGCTTACGGCAATCCAGAACTTACAAAGGTTAATATTGGTACTGGTAGCCGTCCAGGTATACTTATTTCTGGTCATGACTTGAAGGATATCGAGCAGCTTTTGGAGCAGACAGAGGGTACTGGTGTAGACGTTTATACTCATGGTGAGATGCTCCCAGCTCACTATTATCCACAGTTGAAGAAATACAAGCACCTTGTAGGCAACTATGGTAATGCATGGTGGAAACAGAAAGAAGAGTTCGAGACATTCAATGGTCCTATCGTCTTCACGACGAACTGTATTGTTCCTCCATCACCAAAGGCAAGCTATAAGGATCGTGTCTTCACGACTAATGCAACTGGTTTCCCTGGTTGGAAGCACATCGTAGCTGATGAGAATGGTCATAAGGACTTCTCTGAAGTAATTGAGATCGCAAAGACATGTAAGGCTCCAACAGCTATCGAACAGGGTGAGATTGTCGGTGGATTTGCTCATGCACAAGTATTTGCGTTAGCCGATAAGGTCGTTGAGGCCGTTAAGAGTGGTGCTATACGCAAGTTTGTTGTAATGAGTGGGTGTGATGGTCGTATGAAGAGCCGTGATTATTATACAGAGTTTGCAGCTCAACTACCAAAGGATACTGTTATCTTGACCAGTGGTTGTGCTAAGTTCAAATACAATAAACTGAACCTTGGTGACATCAATGGTATTCCACGTGTATTGGATGCAGGACAGTGTAATGATTCTTATTCATGGGCTGTAGTTGCATTAAAGCTGAAAGAAATCTTTGGTGCAAATGATATTAACGACCTTCCTATCGAGTTCAACATCGCATGGTATGAGCAGAAGGCAGTTATCGTCCTACTTGCCCTACTCTACCTTGGTATCAAGAATATTCACATCGGTCCTACATTGCCAGCCTTCGTTTCTCCAAACGTTTTGAAGGTGTTGGTTGAAAACTTTGGTCTGGGCGGTATTACCTCTGTTGAGGAAGACCTCAAGAACATGGTAGGATAAATTAATCACATATATAAACTTGAAGCTCATTCTTTTTTTGAATGGGCTTTTTTTATACCTTTCAGAGAAATGAGTAATAGAACCTGTTAAAGAAAGGAGATATACATCTACCTCCTTTCTTCCTTCTACAAGTGAAAATCTAAATAATAAGATTTCAGCTATAAAGTAGCTAATAAAAGAAGTGAGAACGTTAAACAAACACGAAGAATACGTTAGACATTTCTGTGGATAATCTCCTTCTACTTGAGGAAAGGGCAGGAGTAAGACTATTATTCATGCGTTTATGTCAATATTTTTCACCCTCATCAATTCTAACACATGCTCTTTAAGTTCATAGGAAAGCCTTATTTACGTTCAAGAACATGCCCTTCTTACATATTGAAGACGCCCTTCTTGAAGCAAAAGAAGCATCTTCTTTATTCATGCATATAACCTACTGAAACACAATTTATTATACAACCAATGCCAAGAGGAGGTATAGTATTATTTTGAGAAGATTACACACATCTTAATGTCATGCTTTTTCATAATCCTACCGATTACCTTGAAGTGTAGAGCAATTACTGATACATCATTATGAAGATGCTGGCAAATAAAGTAAAGCAAATCCATCTTTCATTGAGAAATGGGAACTGCCAACGACTTTCTTGCGTGTTATCTTATGAGTAGAACGAAGTATCCAACAACTTGAGGTACACAGAGAGTGTACATGTGAAGAGCTTACAACAATCACAAACTTAATCAAAAAACATGCAGAGAAACAAGTTCTAAAGCATAGGAAAGTTTGCACATATCCCTCGAAAAGGATGATAAACGAAACAATAGTTGGGTTCAAACATCATAGTTAGAATTAAATTAAATATAAATTTAAGGTTTATTATCCGTAAAAAGATAAATTATTAATAATAATTTGTATCTTTGTGCAACCATAGGAATATAATAATATCATCATAAAATATAATGCAGAAAAAAGCACTTATCACGGGTATTACAGGCCAAGATGGTTCTTATTTGGCAGAATTGTTACTCGAAAAGGGTTATGATGTGCATGGAACTATCCGTCGTTCATCAGTAGATTTCCGTGAGCGTATAGCTCATTTAGAGGGACGTCCTCATTTCCATTTGCATTATGCTGACCTCAGTGATTCAATGAGTATTCTTGGAGTAATCAGCAAAGTACGCCCTGATGAGATTTATAATCTTGCAGCGCAAAGTCATGTACAGGTCAGCTTCGACTCTCCAGAGTTTACAGCTGACGTCGACGCTGTGGGCGTATTACGTATTCTTGAAGCTGTTCGCCAGTTAGGAATGACAGAGACTTGTCGTATCTATCAAGCTTCGACATCCGAATTATACGGCAAGGTTGAGGAGGTTCCACAGAACGAAAACACCCCATTCCACCCTTACAGTCCCTACGCAGTTGCTAAGCAATATGGTTTCTGGATTGTGAAGGAATATCGTGAGGCTTATAATATGTATTGTTGCTCTGGTATTCTTTTCAATCATGAGAGTGAGCGTCGTGGCGAGACTTTCGTTACTCGTAAGATTACACTTGCTGCAGCTCGTATCAAACAGGGTAAGCAAGACAAGCTCTACTTGGGCAACCTCGGTTCTCTTCGTGACTGGGGATATGCTAAGGACTACGTAGAGTGTATGTGGTTAATCCTCCAACAAGAACAACCAGAGGATTTCGTTATTGCAACGGGTGTACAACATAGTGTTCGAGAGTTCTGCTATTACGCTTTCAAACGTGTAGGAATAGAACTTGAATTCCAAGGCGAAGGCATGGACGAAAAGGGTATTGACAAGGCAACTGGAAATGTTATCATTGAGGTAAGTCCTGATTTTTATCGTCCAACTGACGTTGTCAATCTCTGGGGAGACCCAACAAAGGCAAAGGCAAAACTTGGATGGAATCCTAACAGTACCAGCTTTGAAGAGCTTGTCAACATTATGGTAGACAGCGACATGGCAAAAGTTGCATCTGAAGGTGCTGCTGAGAAGGTTAGGACAAATCTTGAAGAGTATTTGGAGAAAGGTATCGTTAAGTAGGACATCTTTCGTCATTCTCTCTCCTCAGCGAGAGGGATAATTACCGCTTATGCTGATAGTTGGCGATTCTCAATAGTCGCTTTCTATCAGCTATTGTTACTTTTTACAGTCTATTCAACAAATACGCAATGAATAAAAATAGTAAGATATACGTCGCTGGACACAATGGATTGGTTGGCTCAGCAATATGGAACAATCTTCTACAACGAGGATACAAGAATCTTGTTGGACGAAGTCATAAAGAACTGGACCTAACTGATCAGCAAGCTGTAAAGCGATTCTTTGATGAGGAAAAGCCTGATGCTGTTGTTCTCGCAGCTGCATTTGTAGGAGGAATTATGGCTAACTACCTCTATCGGGCAGACTTTATCATGCAAAACATGAAGATACAATGTAATGTTATCGAGCAAAGCTATCTTCATGAAGTAGAGAAACTCCTCTTCCTTGGTAGTACATGTATCTATCCAAAGAATGCACCACAGCCAATGCACGAAGACTCTTTATTGACTTCTCCTTTGGAATACAGTAATGAAGAGTATGCTATTGCAAAAATAGCTGGACTGAAGATGTGTGAAAGCTATAACCTTCAATATGGTACGAATTACATAGCAGTTATGCCAACAAACCTCTATGGGCCTAATGATAATTTCCATTTGGAGAACTCTCATGTGATGCCAGCAATGATGCGCAAGATTTACCTTGCCAAATTAATCCATGAGAATGATTGGGATGCTATACGTAATGATATGAACAAGCGACCTATCAATCCAACCGACAAGTTGCGTGCAGAGATTGGTGAAGGTAATGTTGATGGTAAGAATACAGAAGAACGTATCTTGAAAGCACTCGCTTTCTATGGCATTGAGAATAATAAGGTAACGCTATGGGGTGACGGAAGTCCATTACGTGAGTTCCTTTGGAGTGAAGATATGGCTGATGCCAGCGTTCATATCCTATTGAACGTAGATTTCAAGGACATCATTGGTATTGAGAAATACTCAAGTGTTTTCTATGGTGCAAAGATTGATGGTGTAGTCGACCGAAACAATTCTGAAGGCCGTGGTGGTGCTATCCCATCATTAGGAGAGATTCGTAACTGCCACATCAATGTAGGTACTGGCAAAGAGCTTACCATCAAAGAACTTGCAGAACTTGTCAAGAAGACAGTTCACTTTGAAGGAGATATAATCTGGGATACTGAGAAGCCGAATGGTACACCACGAAAACTCATTGATGTAGAGAAGTTGCACCGCCTTGGGTGGACACACAAAGTGGAAATTGAAGATGGTGTTGAGAAACTCTACGAGTGGTATCAAGAAAGCTTAAAGTAATTTATATTATTGATTGGGCATATTGGGCATATCAGCCCAATAAGCCTAATTAGACTAATAAGTCCACTCTATCGCAAACAACATTCATTCATTAAAATCTTTACTATATGAAGAAACAAGTATTACTAACCGCAGCATTATTGTCTGCCACAAGCATGATGGCACAGAAGCTAACGTATCCACAAGCTCCAAAGGATGGGACTGTAGACACCTATTTTGGTGTTCAAGTTGCCGATCCTTATCGCCCATTAGAGAATGATAGTTCCAAAGCTACTGCTGAATGGGTAGCTGCTGAGAACAAGGTTACACAGGAGTATCTCTCTCGTATTCCGTTCCGTGGGAAACTCCTAAAACGTATGAAGGAGTTATCAAACTATGAGAAGGTATCGGCTCCCTCCTATATCAAATCTATTGGAAAGTGGCTCTTCTACAAGAATGATGGTCTGCAGAACCAAAGTGTACTGTATATCATGGATCGACTTGGGGATGAGAAGAACGCACGTGTATTCCTTAACCCTAATCAACTGTCATCAGACGGAACCGTTGCATTGAAGGGTATCTACTTCTCACACAACGGCAAGTATGCAACCTACTCTATCTCTCGCAGCGGAAGCGACTGGCAGGAGTTCTATGTAATGGATGTCAAGACAGGAAAACTGCTTGATGACCATATTAATTGGGCCAAATTTTCTGGCGCATCTTGGCAAGGTGACGGTTTTTATTACAGTGCCTATGATGCTCCACAGAAAGGACATGAGTTCAGTAATGTCAATTCTGTCCAGAAAATCTACTATCATAAGATAGGTACTCCACAGTCTGAAGATGTCCTCTTCTACCAAAATCCAGCAAACCCAATGCGCTTCTATGCTGTAAGTGTTAATGAAGAAGAGACCATGATGTTCCTCTATGAAAGCGGTGCAGGCTCAGGCAACATTGTCTATGTACGTGATCTCCGTCAACCTAATAGTCAATTCATTCAGATGACTTCTAATCTTGATTTACAGTATAGCCTGATTGAGACTATTGGTGATAAGATGTACTTCCTTACTAATGATGGTGCACCTAAGAACCGACTGATGGTCACAGACCTCAAGCACCCTGGTTTCAGTGAATGGAGGACCCTTGTACCAGAGTCTAAGGACATGCTTGAAGGAGTTACCTTTGCTGATGGAAAGATGATTCTCAACTATATGAAAGATGCTTCCAGCCACGCGTACGTTTATTCTATGGATGGTAAACAACTCTCAGAGATTAAACTTCCGACATTAGGTAGTGCGGCTTTCTATGGAGAGAAAGATCGTAAAGAGGTATTCTATTCCTTCTCTTCTTTCACCGTACCAACTACCATCTTTCAGTATGACCTCAGTTCTGCAAACAGTAAGGTATATGCAGCACCAAAGGTTAAGTTCAAAGAGTCTGACTATGTCTGCGAACAGGTATTCTATACAAGTAAGGATGGGACAAAGATTCCTCTCTTTATCACTTATAAGAAAGGCTTGAAGCGCAATGGTAAGAACCCAGTATTCCTCTATGCATACGGTGGCTTCAATATAGCCTTGACCCCATACTTCTCTTCTGTACGTATTCCTTTCATTGAAAATGGTGGCATCTATGCACAAGCATCCCTTCGTGGTGGTAGCGAGTACGGAGAAGATTGGCACACAGCAGGTACGAAGATGCAGAAACAGAATGTTTTTGACGATTTCATTGCAGCTGGTGAATGGCTTATCGAGAATAAATATACAAGTAAAGACTACCTCGCTATCGTTGGTGGCTCAAATGGTGGTTTGCTCATAGGAGCTTGCATGACACAACGTCCAGACCTTTATAAAGTATGTATCCCACAAGTAGGTGTTATGGATATGTTACGTTATCATAAGTTTACTATTGGTTGGAACTGGGCTCCAGACTACGGAACAAGTGCTGACTCAAAGGAGATGTTTGATTATCTCCACGCTTACTCTCCACTCCACAACCTCCGTCCTGGTACAAAGTATCCTGCTACTTTGATAACAACAGCCGACCATGACGACCGTGTTGTACCTGCGCACTCATTTAAGTTTGCAGCTACATTGCAGGCTGATAATGCTGCTGACACACCAACACTTATCCGCATTGATACCAAGGCGGGACACGGAAGTGGCAAACCTCTGTCTAAGCAGTTGGAAGAACAAGCTGACATTTATGGCTTCATCCTTTATAATATGGGATTGAAATATTAAGAGTTTAAAGGGGTTATGCCTATTGCTCATATCCTAAGGGCTATCTTTAATAAAGGTATAACCCCTTACCATTTTTATATTTCTCGACAGGTAAAATATTGTCCTAACTCCATTTCACCCTTTTAATCCTAAGTTTTCAATCAAATGCAGATACTATTAGCATCCGCTAAAATAATGAACAGTACCACAACGGTACCAACTCCTAACACTCATCTGCCTCGTTTCCATAAAGAAGCGGGGCAGATGGCGTTAGAGCTAAGCAGCCTTTCTGTAGAAGAACTTGCCCAAACGATTCCATGTAACGCTAAGATAGCACTTGAAAACAAGCTACGCTATCAAGATTTCTTCAATGAAGAAGCCTTTCTCCCTGCTCTCCTCGCCTATTACGGACAAGCATATAAATGTCTTAAAGCACATGAGTACAGTCAAGAAGACTTCAGCTATGCAGACAAACATCTCTGGATAACAAGTTTTCTCTATGGCCTCTTACGTCCATTAGACCTTATCCATCCTTATCGTCTGGAAGGGAAAGCAAAGCTACCATCGGCTGAAGGCAAGAATATGTTTGCATATTGGAAACCACTCCTCACAGACCTCCTCATAGAAGCAGTGCATGCTGACGATGGTATCTTAGTACATTTAGCCACAGAAGAGTTCCAACACCTCTTCGATTGGAAACGTTTACAAAAAGAGGTACGCATTATTCAGCCACTCTTTATGGTTGACCAAGAAAGTCGCCTAAAGGCTGTCAGTGTATATGCAAAGAGTTGCCGTGGCGCAATGACAAGTTACATCCTCCGTAATCAACTGGCCTCGCCTGACGAGCTCCTCACCTTTGAGTATGATGGTTTCACCTATCATAAAGATTATGGAGATGAAAACCATCCACACTTTATACTAAAGTCTTAATCAATAGTGACACCTTATTATAAATGTAAAAGTCAAATTAATTATGTCAATAGAAGAATATCGTCAACAGATCCTAACCTCCCTACTTGCCAAAACCAATAGTAAGGGAGAACCACGTTTTGATGAAGCAGCTGCAAAGGAACTACTCGCTCAACTGTCAGACGAGGAGTTAGAAGAAGGCATCATGTTCAATACACCTGATGACGTTGCAGAAGTTCTATCAGAAGTCGGAAAGCTTTAATAGATAGTCAAGGGGTTATTAACCTTGAAATAGAGTGATTGACTAAAGAGCAATTATACATCTTTCACACGCCTATCAAGGTTTAGTAGGAATACAAAGTGACATTCCTACACATGCCGTAAAAATGGCTCTAATAAGAGAGAGACTATAACCTCTATTATATAAATAAAGTTTTAAATTCATTTGCTGTCATTTTTAACATTTGATGTTAGTATGCTATAAATTAATAAGTTAAGTGTCTACGAAGAATGACAACAATGACAGGAAATTAAGTTTAGATGAATTAAACAACTTAATCACTCAAGACTTCTAATCATTTTGTGATTATCGTTATTGAAACACCCTACGAAGAGCAATTATGACAACAGCAACAAAAAAGGTAAAAGAGAGAATACTCCTTTACCTTTTATGCTTTATATCTTTATATAAGTTCCTTAGAAGCGATAGCCAACAGTGAGTAGCAACTGACTTCTGTTATTCTTAACATCAGTAGTTGTAGCCACGTTAGACTCTGTTACAGTTGTCGTACCAGAAGGTATAGATATGTTCCTAATATTAGAGAATGGTGCAAAAGAGCCATTCTGTGCACTATACTGGTAAGCCAAGTCAATATTGAAATTCTTAACTTGATAGCCAACACCTAATGTGAAGCGGTTGATTGCACTCCAATTAGTGTAGTCTGTTGCAGAAGCATAGGCTGTACCAAAAGAAGCAATACCTGGGTCTTTCTGCACATCCTTATCGTACATTGCACTAACATAGTTATAACCCATACGCAAAGCAACATTGCTTACTGGTTTGTACTCAACACCTAACTTCAAAGTACTTACACCTTTCAGAACCTCCTTAGTGTGTGCATTCATATTCTTGTCAGCAGTTGATGACTCGTAGTACTGACCATAGTAATAATCATAGTATCCACCATCGTTGACTCTACTGTTTATATTACTAAAGTTCTCATACTCGTAAGTTGCACCTAAAGCGAGGTAATTACCAACGGTGTGACCAAGAGAGAAACCAAACTTCCATGGTGTCCACATCTTGAAATCGTATGAATTACTAATAGATGAATCCGTGCTTCGCACACTCGTTGTACTTGGGGAATAAACAAGACGAGTATTATTTGATGTCGTCAAGTCATACCATGTTGGAGACTTCACGTATGCACCTATTCTAAATGGAGACTCAGCCACTGGACGAACGATAACACCAGCAGTGATATCAAAACCTGAACCTGTTATCTTTCTTTCATCACGGACAAGCACACCACCAGCATTGCTGAAATTCTCACGATACTCGCTATATCCCTTATAATTAACATCCTTCATACCGAATGTCAGACCAAGATAAACCCTGTCATTGAAATTCCCGCTCACAGCAAAGTCATAATTACCAATATAACCAGTGTTTGCACGAGCAAGATTATAGCCCGAAGCCGACTCATAGTTAAGCCTTCCTGTATTTTTATCAGGGATAAGATTATTCCAATAGAGGTAATCAATCTGACTCCAAGTGTATGCGACATTCTCTGATGTAGAATTTACATAACCGATATTCTCACCATACTTATTCTTATCAACAAAGAATCCACCAGAATTCTCATTAGCAAGCATACCCTTAATATATGACTGCTTATTCTGTGAACTTCCGTCCAATGAGTTAGCAGCATTGAGGATATAATCAAAGTTCTTACCCTTATGATAGTTGAAACCAAAGTTAATGAACGATTTCTGTCCACTACGAGTAGAATAAACACCACCTATCTGGTCGAAGCTCAGATTAGTCTTTTTGCCGTTAGAGAAGTCCTTACCATCAGACTGCATAAGTAGTCCACCACTGATACTGACATTGCTATGACGGAACAGACCGATACCAGCTGGATTAGTACCAATAGTAGAAATATCAGCACCCAAAGCTTCCATAGCTCCACCCATACCAACATAGCGTGCAGTACCATTCAAGTCCTCGCCTGCTAACTTAGCATTCTCGTATGTCTCTTGTGCGTTTGCTGACAAAGCAGCAAACAACGATACTGCGAAGAAAATATATTTACTCTTCATATCTGATATGCTTTATTAATTAAATATTCATTATCCCAAATACTATCTATGACTACCGAAGGCACTGCGTGAGCCACCAGAACTGCTGCCTCCACCACCTGAATATGAACCGCCGAAGCTACCACCACCACTTCTTGCACCACCGAAAGAGCTTGGTGAAGGCTGTGAGAATGTTGAACGTTCTGGCTGAGAATAGCTACGTGTCTGATTCTGATAACCATTCTGACGTGCACCACCAAAGCGGTCATAATAATTGCTCATATCATTACGTGGAGCTGCTGTATTACCATACTGGTTCACATTACCACGACGATTTGAGTATGTAGATTGTCCATTGCTATAGACATTACTTCTTGCTTGAGAGCCAAAGTCCCTTTGAGAACTACCCCAGTGATTGGCAGTACCAGTGTGTCCATTGTAAGCATAGTAGCCACTTCTTCCGTAACCATAGTAAGGATAGCCACCATAATAGCCATAATATCTGCTCCAAGGACTGTACCAACCATAACCAGCATAACCGTAATAGTATGGATAACCGCCGTAGTAGCCATAATATGGATAGCCACCGTAATAACTATAATAAGGATAACCACCATAATAACCATAATACCATGGGTCGTCCCAAGTGTCATACCATCCACTATAATAAGGTGAACGCCAACCCCAACCTACATAGAACGAAGAACGACCAGCATACCAAGGGTCATAATAACCACCCCAGAAGCCATCGAAGCGACTCATTCTTCTGCTATAAGCAAAGTCATCGTTATCACTTTCGTACTGACGAGTAAAACCTCCATAGATAGTATCTAACACTACAGAGTCGCCATGCAACGTAGAAACACGTGACATAAAGATATCATTACCCAAAGAGTCAACACCTATCTTCTTATAGTTATACTTACCACGACGATTGTATTCGTCATTAGACTTACCAATGCCACTATAATAGACAGGACGATCTTCCTCTATCTTATTCTGTTGATAAGCAGACTGCTCTGCCTTTGACGGGGTAAAATAAAGGTCATCTTGTGCCATTGAAAGTAATGGCATAGCTCCAAACAAAACCGAAAGAAAAACTAATCGTTTCATATACCCTATATTTAATTACTAATTGTTCTTTAACACCAACAACAGTGTATATACACTATTTCGATAGTGCAAAAATAAGACAACTTTACTTGCAAATATACGGATTTTCCCTAATCCATGGTAGGTTTTTCCCTATTTTTTATAATTTTGCAGTAGAAATTTAACACCAAGATGAAATATATACAAGTAAAGTTTACGGCAGAACCTGATTCTCAGGACGTAAGAGACATTATTGCAGCCCTTACAGGTGAAATAGGATTCGACTCCTTTACGGACGAGCCTGACGGACTCGTTGGCTACTGCCAAGAAGACCTTTTCAACGAAGATACACTCACTGAGACCCTACATAACCTGCCTCTACCAGACGTAACAGTTACTTTTACAGCTAATCAAGCCGAGGATAAGAACTGGAATGAGGAGTGGGAAAAAGCTGGCTTTGAACCTATTATCATTGACAATCGCTGTGCTATCGTCTGCAAGAATATGGAGGAGGAAGCTATTGCTAACTATCCTCAACTTGAGACTATCCCAATGAAAATACTTATTGACGCACAACAAGCATTTGGCACAGGTACACATGAGACGACACAGATGATTGTTTCCTTGTTACTAAACCAAGACCTGAAGGACAAGAGAGTTCTCGATTGTGGCTGCGGTACGGGTATCTTAGGTATTGTGGCCGCAAAGTGCGGTGCAAAGGAAGTTGTAAGCTATGACATTGATGAGTGGAGTGTGCGCAATGCCGAGCATAATGCCAAACTAAATGGTGTAGAGTTAGATGTGCTTGAAGGCGACAAGCGAGTCCTCTCACACGTGAGTGGAGTCTTTGATGTTATCTTAGCAAACATCAACCGTAATATTATCCTTGAAGACATAGACGAGTTTGTCAGTGTTATGACAACTGATTCAAAGATTATTCTGAGTGGATTTTATGAGCAGGACGCAGAGGCTATCCTTCAGAAAGCTAACGATCTCGGTCTGAAAGAGAGTCAACGTTTATTGAATCATGACTGGTGCTGCTTACTTCTTGAACGTCAGTAACATCTTCTTGTATAAGTAGTTGCTGCAAGTCATAGAAGCTACCATTGTAGATGTTTAAGTCTACGTATCCCTTAATACCTGGCAGTTTCCCAGCATCGGTATGCTGCCAGAATTTCCAATTCCCCTGATACTCCATCTGATGAACATAGTAGTGAGCTATCCAATAAGGGTAGTCATCAAAACGAGAATCTGAGAGATATTGGTCCTTAAACTTATAATAGGTGTAGATGATAGGCTTCACATGATACCTATCTTCTACTATATGCAACCATGTAAGAATATTCTGTTGGAACTCTTCCGTACTTATATTCTTCGGTTTGTGCTCAACATCAAGTACAGGAGGCAAATCTCCAGGCTCAAGATGAACCATAGCTAAGAAGAAATAAGCTTGTCTGCGCGCAGAAGAATTATTACTCCAGAAATGATAAGCGCCACGTATAAAGCCCGACTCCTTTGCATTATAGAAGTTATCCCTAAACTTCATGTCAACATGCCCATCGCCCTCTGTTGACTTAATTATGATAAACCTTATGGGTAAACGGTCTATCATTGCGTTCCTAAGACGGTTCCAATTAATCGTACCTTGATAACGACTCACATCAATACCATATATCGTGTAACCCTCAGGATAATCAGGGTCACCATAAATAGCACGCCATCTAAAACCTGTAGGTGCGACAAATAGGAAATAAAACAAGAAACTATATCCTGCAGCAAGACACAATCCTCCAGCCCATCTCATCCAACCTGGCATCTGACTCCAGGTCTTTCTCAATGAATGAAGTACTTTGGGAATAAACATGTTCTTACTGATTGATAATTTAGAATTCTACTTTATCTTGCATTAGACGGTTACTTTCACAAATTCTTTTCATGAAAAAAAATATTTCTTGTCGTGAAAAAAAATATTTTTTATCGTGAAGAAAATTATTTCTTGTCATGAAAATAAATTAGTAAAGCAGCTGAATATGCTGAAAAGATACTGTTTCTTTTGATTTAATAAACAATGAGGAAGCCAACAATTAAGCATGGATTACAGTCGTAATCATACGATTGAGGACTTGCATTAACACGATAATAATAGATTGAAAACCAAAGGTATAACTAAACCTTAATAACTAAACACTTGAAATAAGTGTATTGTATAAGAACAGACAATAGTAAAAAACAAAAGAAGAAACAGAGGACACAATTATCCCCTATTTCTCCTTTATGAATATACTATTACTTAGCCTGTTCTAATTCAAGCGTCTTAGTAGTCAAATCACATACTGAAGAAGGACCCCAGTACTGGATAGGACCTGGATAAACATAGCATGTTTCCTTAGCCCACTTATCACGCTGAGCAGCGAAAGTCTTGAATGGAGCGCCATCAAGCTCAACCAGTGCCTTACGGATAACAGGCTTCATTTCACCATTACGTCTCTCCATGTTCATCATCATAGTGATTGGCACACCACCAGCCTTCCACTGGTCAGCAGGTGCTGTGGTATTCTTAACGATAGCCATATAGCCCGTCTTACCATTAGCAATCAGCTGAGCTGCAGATGAACCAAGTGCATAGCAGTAGTCTGCATCAAAGTTAGAAGGAGCTGCGCAACGACCCTCATAACCGAAGAAATGGTGCTGAGCAGCAAACTTACCTGTGTATTTGCCTTCCTTCTTCCACTGATCAAGCTTAGCAGCAACCATCTCTGAGATAAGTTTCTCAGTCTCAATGAGAGACACCTGTACGTTTCCGTGTGGGTCACGGTCAAGAGAAAGCTGACGTGCTACACCTTCTGGGAGTGTTTCGAAAGTAGCCTTGTTCTCTGCAGAGAGATGTTCAAGGATATATACACGCTGTGCCTGCTTGTCAAGGTTCAAGTATTCTGCACCGTGAGCAGCCAATAAGTCATTCAATTCCTGGATTAGACGACCAATAGCAGGGACAAATTCAATAAGGCCCTCTGGGATTAATACAACACCAAAATTGTTTCCCTGTGCTGCACGATAAGCAACAACTTCAGCAATGTTCTCAACGATATCGTTCAAAGTCTGGTCCTTTGCCTCAATCTCTTCAGAGATTAGACAGATGTTAGGTTGTGTCTGCAAAGCACACTCAAGCGCAATGTGAGAAGCAGAACGGCCCATCAACTTAATGAAGTGCCAGTACTTACGAGCAGAGTTACAGTCACGCTCGATATTACCGATAAGCTCAGAATAAGTCTTCGTTGCTGTATCGAAACCGAAAGAAGTCTCAATCTGACTGTTCTTCAAGTCACCGTCGATAGTCTTAGGACAACCGATAACCTGTACGCCATACTGTTTAGCGGCATAGTACTCAGCCAATACGCAAGCATTGGTATTAGAGTCATCACCACCAATGATTACTACAGCCTTGATATCTAACTTACGAAGAATCTCAAGACCCTTCTCGAATTGATCCTCTTTCTCGAGCTTTGTTCTACCAGAACCAATCATATCGAAACCACCAGTGTTGCGATAAGCCTGAAGACTCTCAGCTGTTATCTCGATATAATTGTGGTCAACAAGACCGCCAGGACCCATGAGGAAACCATAAAGACGGTTCTCTGGATTCAACTTCTTAACCTCATCAAAGAGACCAGAAATAACGTTGTGACCACCAGGAGCCTGACCACCAGAGAGGATAATACCAACGTTGATCTTTGCATTGTTAGCTGAATCAGCTGGAACAAACTCAACGAGAGGCATTCCGTAGGTGTTAGGGAATAGCTTCTTGATATCTTCCTGATTGTCAACACTCTGTGTAGGAGCACCTTCCTGCACCTTTACTGCACCCTGAAGAGCCTTAGGCAACTTGGGCTGATAGCCTGCTCTTTCCTTCTGCAATGCGCTAATTTCCATGTGTTTAATTTAATGTTTGAAATATAATAATTCTTTGTTATATCCTTATCTACTCTGCAAAATTACTTTTTTTATCCGATAATAGAAAGGAAAAGACGCTAAATTAAAATTTTAACTCTATTTTTATGTAAGAAAGCCTTGCCTTTCTAATTTTTTACTTATCTTTGAACGATGAATATAAATATAGCTATTTAGGATTAATATGAGCAACAAAAGAGATTTAAAACGCACCATCAATTATATTTGTGGTGACTTGTTTACAGAGGGTATCGCAGCATCCCTCTATGGTGAAGAGCATGATAATGATAATACTGAGGCAATCCTCACGTCAATATTGGTAATGCATAGCAACTACATCAGACGCGTATCTCATGTAGAACCAGGCATGCCTGCCAAGGTATACTTCAATGATTTGAAAGATAAGTTTAGTAAAGAAGTCAATGAGATAGTAGACCAACTCAATAACCTTGCATAATGTTACAGGCTATAGCTAAGTGGCTACTTTATAGTTTTATGGGGTGGAAGAAAGATGTTAGGTACACTTTACCTGACAAAGCTATTATTTGTCTTGCACCCCATACGAGTAATTATGATTTCCTTATAGGACAACTCTACGTAAGGGCCGAACAACAGAAAAGCAACTTCCTAATGAAGAAGGAATGGTTCTTTTGGCCGTTGGGTCCTATCTTCCGTAGGCTCGGTGGAATTGCTGTATGGCGAGACAAGCATACGAGTATGACCGACAGACTGGCCGAACATGCTATGAAGGCTGATAGTTTTCAACTATGTATTACGCCCGAGGGTACCAGAAGTCTGAACCCTGAATGGAAGAAAGGCTTTTATTATATAGCCTTAAAAGCACAGCTACCCATCCACCTTTACGGCTTAGATTACGACAAGAAGCTAATTCAATGTTCGAAAGTAATCATACCATCGGGCAACATTGAGGAGGATATGAAGGAAATCAAATTGTATTTCAAAGACTTTAAGGGTAAACATCCAGAACTGTTTACGATAGGAGAATTAGACGGATAATGAAGATAAAATTGCTTTGTACTGCACTTCTTGCTATGTCATTTGCTACAACAAATGCACAAACAGGTAAGGCGTCATGGGGAAGAACGAATTATGAAGATGCACCTTGGGTTAAGAATGTATCCCGCCCGAATGAAATAACAGATGGCTTACAGAACAGACACCTTTCTGTTTGGTCATCTCATGGAAGATATTATGATGCTAAGAAAGGTGGATGGAGATGGCAAAGGCCTATCTTATTTGGTACTACCGAGGATCTTTATACACAAACGATAGTTCTCCCTTATCTCATACCCATGCTTGAAAACGCAGGAGCAATTGTCTACTCACCACGTGAAAGGAACTGGCAAAGGAATGAAATCATAGTTGATAATGACAATAAAGTCAACTATAAAGAGGAAAGTCTTAAGAAGAAATGGAGCAACACAAGTGAGAAAGGCTTTGCACTTCACTATGGTAGTTATAACGATGGAGAAAACCCGTTTATTGCTGGTACGGCTCGACAGGTCAAGGCAAGAAAGCGTGATAGCAAGCTGAGTTCCGTTGTCTATCAACCTACTTTCCCCGAAACAGGACGTTATGCAGTATATGTAAGCTACCAGACACAGAAGAAGAGTGTGGAAGCAGCGGAGTATATTGTATTCCACCAAGGCCAAGAAACTCATTTCCACGTCAATCAGCGCATGGGTGGCGGCACATGGGTTTATCTTGGAACATTTGAGTTTGACAAAGGAAACAGTATCAACAACTCTGTTGTACTGACTAATCATAGTTCGCATAGAGGCATAGTAACTACTGACGCAGTACGCTTCGGTGGTGGTATGGGTAACATTGTTCGTGGAGGAACATTGAGTGGCTTACCTCGATTCCTTGAAGGAGCGAGATACTCAACACAATGGGCTGGTGCGCCTTGGAGTGTCGTCAGCAAGAGTAATGGCTCTAACGACTATAACGACGATATCAATTGTCGATCACTGATGACGAATTGGTTGGCTGGAGGGTCATGCTATCTCCCTGACAAGAAAGATGGGAAGAAGGTGCCTATCGAGCTTGCTTTGGCTGTTCATAGTGATGCTGGATATAAAGCCGACAATAGTTTTGTGGGTACCTTAGGAATTTGTACAACCCAAGAAGGGAATAAGACATTAGGAGATGGCCTTTCACGTAAGGTTTCAAAAACACTTGCAGAACAGTTGGTTAGCAATGTTAAGAGAGATATAGACAATGCCTTCCATGTGAACTGGGTCACTCGTTCTGTGTGGGATCGCAACTATAGCGAGACTCGTCTGCCTGAAGTACCATCAGCCATACTTGAGACACTATCACATCAGAACTTCCCTGACATAATGTTAGGGCAAGATCCTAACTTCAAATTCACGCTTGCACGCTCGGTCTATAAGACTATCTTGAAATATGAAGCTAACATGCACGGTAAGACCTATACCGTACAACCCCTTGCACCAAGTAATTTCAAGATTGAATACATATCCCCTAAGAAGATTAGACTACAATGGAAACCAACCTTCGATGCCAATGAGCCTACAGCAACTCCTACCTCTTACAACGTTTATGTTGCTATGGGAACAACCGGATTTGACAATGGTATGAACGTTCGTAACCCGTCTTTTGAGATAGAGCTACAACCTGGTTTAGTCTATAACTTTAAGGTAACGGCTTGTAATCGTGGTGGTGAGAGTTTCCCAACAGAGACCCTTTCTGCCTTACGTAACGATGGTGCAAGTCAGACAATACTTATTGTCAATGCCTTCCACCGCCTCTCTTCTCCAGCTGTGGTGAACACAAACGCAGAACAAGGGTTTGACCTTGAGGCCGACCCAGGCCTTAGCTATGGTCCTGTCGCTGGATGGGCAGGAAGACAAGCTAACTTTAACAAGGCTATGATTGGTAAGGAAGGACCTAACGCCTTAGGCTATGGAGGAGAGGAACTTGTTGGTAAGATTATAGCAGGAAACGACTTCAACTACGTAAGAGAACATGCAGAAGCATTACGTCATGCTGGTAGATACAACATTGTTAGTTGTAGTAGTAAAGCCGTTGAGAATGGTGAAATAAACCTTTCAAAGTATGCTATGGTAGACTTACTCCTTGGCAATGAGAAAGATGATGGGCATAGTTTATTATATTATAAGACCTTCAAACCATCCCTTCGTCAACAACTCACAAAGTATCTCAATGGCCGTGGCAATCTCTTTGTCAGTGGTTCTTATATTGCATCAGACATGCAAGGGACTGACGAACAAGACTGGTTGAGAAACAACCTCAAGATTACATTTGACAGTGCTAACCCTGATAATTATAACTCTATCGTCACGGGTATGGGTATGTCGTTCGATGTCTATCGAACTATCAACGAACAACATTATGGTGCTTACACGCCAGATAACATCCAACCTGCCGACAACGCCTTCAGTACATTGACTTATGCCGATGGCCATACAGCGGCTGTAGCCTATAAAGGAACCAACAACAGTGTGTTTACACTCGCCTTTCCTTTTGAATGTATCAAGGATGCTGCTACCCGCAATAGTATTATGAAGGGAATAGTTAACTTCTTGCTAAAGAAATAAATAGAATTATCTAAAAACGCAATTACTATGTATAAAATTCAAGCAAACGCTTCTGGCACACGAAGCATTGAGATAACAGACTGCCATCTTGAGACTATCAAGAAGTATTCACTCCTATCAGGACTGGTCAACTCCAATGGGATTATCGACGAAGACATCCTTGACAAACTTAAGTTTAACGTACGTGGTCTGCTTGAGTCAGAACCGGGTAAGGACAAAGACTTACTTGACTTATGTCTTGATGTCATCTATAATCAAAACATGAAGGGTATCGGACTGAAGAATCTTGTTGCTCTCTATAAAGAATGGAGTTTGTCTCATCAAGACACTGAAGAGTAGACGATGATGTCTATCTATCTGTGTTCAAAACAATAACAAGCCCCTATGCGTAGGAAATAGCTTATCTCCTCAGAAAGTAAATCAATTAAAACAAACATCATTTGAGTTCACAAAAAGGAAATACAAGACCTGCTAAGCAGCATAAGAAAACAACACCAACTCAACAACAGAACAGAGAGCGTGTTGTTAAGAAAGAAGAGAAAGTATTAAAACCATCAAGATTTCAACTAACAGATTTCCTCCCTACCACTAAAAAAGAGGTGGAACTGCGTGGTTGGGACCAGTTAGATATTATCCTCTTCTCGGGTGATGCCTATATTGATCACCCTGCCTTTGGAGCAGCTGTCATAGGTAGAACACTTGAAGCAGCTGGCTATAAGGTGGCTATCGTACCACAACCCGACTGGCATGGAGACTTCCGTGACTTTAAGAAGTTAGGCCGGCCGCGCCTTTATTTCGGTATTTCGCCAGGCGCAATGGACTCGATGGTGAACAAATACACCGCTAATCGCCGTCTACGCTCCGAAGATGCCTACTCTCCTGATGGTAGACACGACTTGCGACCAGAGTATCCAAGTATAGTCTACTCTAATATTCTCCGACAGCTCTATCCCGATGTTCCTATCGTCTTAGGCGGCATTGAGGCTTCACTACGGCGTCTTACCCACTACGACTATTGGAAAGATTGCCTTCGTAAGTGTATTCTCTGCGATGCACATGCCGACATGATTATCTATGGTATGGGCGAGAAACAGGTGGTTAGCATTGCACAGGAGTTAGAGAATGGGGCTCATATCAAGGACTTAAAGCATATTCCACAGACTGTTTACCTCTGCAAAGAGGATGATATCCCAGGTGGGATTAATGAGGATGACATCCTACTTCATTCGCATGAAGCATGTCTTCATAATAAGAAATATCAAGCGGAAAACTTCAAGCATATAGAAGAAGAGTCTAACAAGAAACACGCACAACGTATTCTGCAGGCTGTCGACAACGTCTATGCTGTCGTCAATCCGCCCTATCCTACGATGTCAACAGCAGAGGTAGATGCGGCTTACGACCTCCCATACACACGTGAACCACACCCAAAGTATCGTGGTAAAACAATCCCAGCATACGAGATGATTAAGCACAGTGTGAACATTCATCGTGGATGCTTCGGTGGTTGTTCGTTCTGTACCATCTCTGCTCATCAAGGTAAGTTCATTAGCTGCCGCTCAAAAGAGAGTATCTTGAAGGAGGTAAAACAGGTTGTTCAGATGCCTGATTTCAAAGGCTACCTCTCTGACCTTGGTGGTCCGTCAGCAAATATGTATGGTATGGCGGGCAAAAACCAGAAGGCGTGCGAACATTGCAAACGTCCAAGCTGCGTCAATCCAGAGATTTGTCCTAATCTCGAAACCGACCACACCAAACTACTTGAAATCTATCATGCAGTAGACGAGCTGCCAGAAATCAAGAAGAGCTTTATCGGTTCAGGTGTACGCTACGACTTACTGCTTCATAAGAGTAAGGATGAGAAGAGTAATGAAGCTGCCAAACAATATACGCGCGAACTGATAACACGCCATGTCAGCGGCCGTCTGAAGGTTGCACCAGAGCATACCTCTGACCGAGTACTGCACCTCATGCGCAAACCTTCTTTTCAACAGTTTTATGCGTTCAAAAGGATTTTCGACCGCATAAACCGTGAGGAGAATATGCGACAACAGATTATTCCTTACTTCATTTCCTCCCACCCTGGATGTCAAGAAGAGGATATGGCCGAGTTAGCAGTACTGACGAAGGACCTCGATTTCCACCTCGAGCAGGTGCAAGACTTCACCCCTACCCCTATGACTGTCTCCACGGAAGCATGGTACACAGGCTACGACCCCTATACACTTGAGCCTATCTTCTCGGCAAAAACACCAAAGGAGAAACTTGCTCAACGCCAATTCTTCTTCTGGTATAAGCCTGAAGCACGTCGTGACATTGAACGAGAACTTCATCGCATTGGGCGTAGTGACCTGATAGCCAAGCTCTATGATAATCCGTCAAAACAGCATCCACGTGCTGTCTACGACCCTAAGGCGATTGGAAGTACACCTGACGTCCCTAACAAGAAACGTAAAGGACGCGAAGAAAAGCCGACGGACAATCGCAGAAAATCGGCAAAACAAAATGATAAGCGACCCAAGAGTTTCAATCCAAACTTCTCTGGTAACCATCGTCGTAGACAAAAATAAGACATCTGAAGAAGGAGTTATGACCCATTAATCATAGCTCCTTTTTCAGCTTTTAATGATAGCAGAGACGAGATTTCACTGTCGAATAGTTTTTATAACATACCAAGTACTTTGAGTGAGGAAATACAGAAAGGACTATGAAAACTAACTCTACATTGTTATGAAATAATATGACAAAATAAAAGATAACCAGTTCATAATCCTTCTCGAAGGTAAGCTCTCAACAAATTCATAACCGACTAATATCCAAAGAGATAGAAACAGCGACAAAGAAGAGGCTTAGCTTGGTTCAAGAAGGGCGTTAATTAGCCCCAAGAAGGGCGTCTTCAACAAGCAAGACAGGCCTTGTTTAGAAGTCAAAAGAGCATGTCTAATTTTCTTGCTCAGATTTTTTATTACAAAACAAAGGGATAAGTGACGAATAAAGAGACGACAAGCAACTCCTTTTATCATCTATGACACGATAAAGGATGGGCATAAATGATATACTTTACAACAGACTATTCTCCCCTACCAAAGACTTACTTTCACCCACAGACATGTACAATCAGATATAAACAGAAGGTATGAAACACAAATCCTTAACAATATTTAAAGAGGTGAAGATAACTATCTCACCCTTTTTTAGTAATTTTGCATTTGATTCAGTAAGAAGGGCTCTTAATTACATAAGTGAAAGTAGCAGAGGAGCCTACTGACAAGATGAATAGATAACAATAAGAAGCTATAAATAAGAAAATAAATTCAAATTATGAGTAAGCAAACAGAAAAGATCAAGGCACTCGTGGAGAAGCGCGAGTTAGCACGCTTAGGTGGTGGTCAGAAGGCCATCGACAAGCAGCACGAGCGCGGAAAGTATACTGCACGTGAGCGTATTGAAATGCTGGTTGACAAAGGCAGCTTCGAGGAATACGATATGTTCAAACTCCATCGTTGTCATAACTTCGGTATGGAGAAGAAGCAGTACCTCGGTGATGGTGTTGTTGCTGGTTCAGCAACTATCGACGGTCGTCTCGTCTACCTCTATGCACAGGACTTCACCGTAAATGGTGGTTCGCTTTCTGAAACAATGGCTCAGAAGATCTGCAAGGTAATGGATATGGCTATGACCAACGGTGCACCAGTCATCTGTATGAACGACTCTGGTGGCGCACGTATCCAGGAGGGTATCTCTGCTTTGGCAGGTTACGGCGAAATCTTCGAGCGTAATATCCTCGCTTCTGGTGTTATCCCACAGATCTCAAGCATCCTTGGTCCATGTGCCGGTGGTGCAGTTTACTCTCCAGCATTGACAGACTTCATCATCATGAAGGAGCAGACAAGTTACATGTTCCTAACTGGTCCTAAGGTTGTAAAGACCGTAACTGGTGAAGATATCGACGCAGAGCACCTTGGTGGTGCAAGCGTTCACGCTTCAAAGAGTGGTGTAACAAGCTTCACAGCTAAGACTGAGGAAGAGGCAATGGACCTTATCAAGAAGCTCCTTTCTTACATTCCTTCAAACAACCGCGAGGAAGCACCACGTGTAGAGTGTACCGACCCTATCGACCGTAAGGAAGACCTCTTGAACGAGATTATCCCAGACGATCCAAACCAGGCATACGATATGTACAAGGTAATTCAAGCTGTAACTGACAACGGAGAGTTCTTCGAGGTTCAGCCAAAGTTTGCTAAGAACATCATCACTGGTTTCGCTCGTTTCAATGGTCAGAGTGTTGGTATCGTAGCTAACCAGCCATCAGCCTACGCAGGAGTATTAGACACTAACGCAAGCCGTAAGGGTGCGCGCTTCGTTCGTTTCTGCGATGCTTTCAATATTCCAATCGTTTCACTTGTTGACGTACCAGGTTTCCTCCCAGGTACTGGTCAGGAGTATAACGCTGTAATTCTTCACGGTGCACAGTTGCTCTATGCTTACGGTGAGGCTACAGTTCCAAAGATTACTATCACATTGCGTAAGAGCTATGGTGGTTCACACATCGTTATGGGTTGTAAGCAGCTCCGTTCTGATCTCAACTTTGCATGGCCAAGCGCAGAGATTGCCGTTATGGGTGCATCTGGTGCTGTTGCCGTTCTCTGTGGTAGAGAAGCTAAGGAAGTTAAAGAGCAGGGTGGCGACGTTAAGCAGTTCCTCGCTGAAAAGGAAGAGGAGTACTCAGAGAAATTTGCTAATCCATATCAGGCAGCTCAGTTCGGCTACATTGATGATGTTATCGAACCACGCAACACTCGTTTCCGCATCTGCCGTGGCTTGGCTCAGTTGGCTCATAAGAAGCAAGACTTACCAGCTAAGAAACATGGCTGTATGCCAATGTAATAAGGAGGCACGCGACTATGGATAAGAACGTATATGCAGCTATTGCAATGGCACTCTATGAGTTTGCCGGAAACAATGTTCACGATAACGAACCAGGCTTTATCACTATTCTGCCAAAGCAGACAATGTGGGATGCTAAGTTCGAGATAATGACAAAGAAACCATAATAGACAACAATGAAAGAATTCAAATATACTATCGACGGCAAGGAATATAAAGTCGAGATTGGTGAGATTAATGCCGAGAATGTTGCAGAAGTATCTGTCAACGGAGAGCAGTATGCAGTACAGATGGAACAGCCTGCTGAGCCAGAGAAGAAGAAGATTGAGCTTGGTAAGCCAGCTGCTGCTGAGGCAAGTGAGGAGGCTACTCCTGCTGTTGCTATCAACAGTTCTGCAGCTGTTAAGGCTCCACTTCCAGGAACCATCACATCTGTTGAGGTGACTGTTGGTCAGGAGGTGAAAGCTGGCGACACTGTTGTTGTCCTCGAGGCAATGAAGATGCAGAATAACATCGAAGCCGAAAAGGATGGTAAGGTGACTGCTATTGCTGTGAAGGTCGGTCAAGCTGTGCTTGAGGACGACCCATTGGTTGTTATTGAATAATTCAGCTTTCAGCTGACTAATGTCAGCTGGCACTGTATAACATTTTCTTAAAGAGGGTATGTCGACATGATATACCCTCTCTTTTTAGTATCTCATTTTTCCAACTAAGCGCAAGCTATCTCCTAATAAAACAAGAGTAGGATTAGAATAGGACTTGAACTGAAAGCAAATTGACCAAAAATAATTTTGCTGTCATTCCTGTCATCGTTAATAGTTGTATAACAAATTAGTTCACAAAGGATTATACGAAATGTTAAAAATGACAGCAACTTAATTTAAAACTAAATCGTAGTATTAGGTTAGTATCATACGTACTTGTATGATGCCCAATATGAGCATCACAAAAGAGTAAGCTTCTTTCACTTACACCTTACCCTTTCTGAGAGGAAATGAAACTCGAATTATCCTATGACTCTACAATTTATAGAATAGTATTAGAAACTCTGTAACACGATTTAGGAGAAAGAAGATAGATGGACTATATTATATAAGGTATAGTAAGTCACACACAATAAACTGATATAGGCTAAACTTTTATCGTGTATCTCTCAATAAAAAACAGACAATCACATACCCTCCTCCAAGTTACCCAAGCACCGATTTATTATAAGTTCGAACTTATTAATAAATGGCCCCTTTGTCGAACAATGGAGAACGAAATGTGATTGTATGGTTATAAAAGTGTGAGCTATGCACCCACCACTTATAAATTCGAGGGATTAAAGTCCCTACAACCAGCTTACAATATCTACTTACAGTTTATTACCTTCCTTTGGAAAGACAACAGAAGGCTTAAAGGATTTTGCCTCTTCAAAATCCATCATTGCATAAGAGATGATAATCACCTCATCACCAACTACAACTTTACGGGCAGCTGCACCGTTAAGACAGATACATCCAGAGCCTCGCTCACCTTTTATAATATAGGTCTCGAAGCGTTCACCATTGTTGTTATTTACAATCTGAACCTTCTCGCCTGCTATCATATTAGCTGCATCCATCAAGTCTTCATCAATGGTAATGCTTCCCATATAATGCAGATTGGCCTCTGTCACAGTGGCACAATGCAACTTACTCTTTAATACTTCAATCAACATCTTTACTTATTATCCTCTGTATTTTATATGGTCAATAAGGCGGATAGGCGTATGACCACAATAAACCGTAATACAACCAACAACGTAATCCTCCCATGTATTTACTTTAAGGAGTGTGTTGCCATCTACAATCTCAAAATATTCAACCTCAAGTCCGTCAACTGCATTAATCTCATTAACGACCTTCTCTTGCGTCTCAGCAACACTATGCGACTGAGAGTAATCAACACTCTTGCGCAAGGCCTCATATATCTTCGGTGCTATCTCCCGTTCATCAGCTGTCAATAGCATGTTGCGAGAACTCATAGCTAAGCCATCCTGCTCACGTACGATTGGACATTCAACTATAGTAATACTGTCCTTCATACCGATAAAGTCGACAAGTCGCTTAATGACAGCTATCTGTTGCCAATCTTTCTCACCAAAGTAAGCCCTATCAGGACGAACAATATAAAACAATCTACTGACAACTTGGCAAACACCATTGAAATGACCAGGACGCTTTGCACCCTCCATCACTGTTGACTGGGGCGAGAACTCAAATTGACGATTATCTGGTTTTGGATAGATATCTTCAACTGTTGGAGCAAAGACATAATCTGCACCACACGCTTCAAGAAGCTGGCAATCAGTCTCTAACGTACGAGGATAACGTTCTAAGTCACCTTTATCATTAAATTGGGTAGGATTAAGAAAAACTGAAACGACCGTTACATCATTCTCCTTGACACTTTGTTTCACAAGTGAAGCATGCCCAGCATGCAACGCCCCCATCGTAGGAACTAAGCCAATCGTCTTATTGTTCTTACGGTAAGAGAATAGTTCGTTCTGAAGTTCAACAATCTTTTGAATAACTTTCATCAATCATTATAGTTTTTGACAATGCAAAGTAACAACAAAATAATTAAATAGACGAGATTTTAATTAAATAATCTCAATGTGCTCTACTTTTTATTTGTTTTCAGAAGAAAGCAACTGTATTATCAGTTTTTTTTAGTAACTTTGCACCCAATAAGTTGCGCCTTGGAGTTTATACATTCTTGGCGCATACTTATTATAGTTGCGAAAACAAAAATGATAAGATAAGAATGGGAAAAAAAGTATTATTTGTTAATCAAGAAATCATGCCCTATGTGCCAAAAACAGAGATGTCTTCTTATGGCGCTGAAATGCCACACATCATGCAAGAAGCGGGATTCGAAATTCGCACTTTCATGCCAAGATGGGGAAATATCAACGAACGTAGAGGGCAGTTGCATGAGGTTATTCGCCTTTCAGGTATGAACTTGATTATAGACGATACCGACCATCCATTGATTATCAAGGTGGCAAGTATTCCGCAGACACGTATACAGGTTTATTTCATTGATAATGAAGACTATTTCCAAAAACGCCCAGCTATGACAAAGGACGAATTAGGAAATGACTACCCTGATAATGGTGAGCGTGCCATCTTCTTCGCAAGAGGAGTTCTTGAGACTGTTAAGAAACTTAGATGGACACCTGATGTAATCCACTGCCAAGGATGGATGTCATCTGTAATCCCATTTTATGTAAAGACAGCTTACAAAGATGAACCACAGTTTGCCAACTCTAAAGTAGTTACCTCACTCTTTGCTGAACAACCACAAGATAGCTTAGGGACAAACTTTAAGCATTGTCTTGAGTTCCGAGATGCAAAGGCTAAGTACTTAAAGGAGTATGGTGATAACTTTGATTTTAAGGAGTTAGGTAAGTTAGCTATCGATTATTCGGATGGTGTTATTGGAACCAGTGATGGAGTACATACTGACCTTATTAATTATGCAAAGAGTAATGATAAGCAGTTATTAGAACATCCTATTGATGACACTGAGCTTAAAGAGAAATATTCAGAATTCTATAACAAGCTATTCTGAGATACTTAGATTATTACAAATACGATATTCTAAATGAGAAGGAAGATTATTGCAGCTTGTATGCTTGCAGCTTGTATCGGCATGATATCATGCGATGATACCACAAATACCATCGGCGACTCACTAATTGACAATGGCGACAAGCTCTCTATAACAGCAGATACGTTCAGCGTAGCCTCTGAAACAATGGTTGCAGGACGAGTTATTGCTCGTTCATCAACTGGATATCTGGGTAGAATGGTTGACCCTGAGACAATGACAACTGTTACGGGTAACCTTATGTCACAGTTTCATGTACTGAGTAATTATGAGTTACCAGCGAAAGACTCTATCATGAGTCGTGATGCTAACAATGAGATTATTGCTGACTCTTGCGATATAAGATTGTATTATAGCACCTACTATGGCGACTCTCTTAGCCAGATGAAAATGACAGCATACGAGCTTTCAAAGCCTGTTAAGGAGGGAGAGAGCTATTACTCTGACTTTGATCCAGAGGCACAGGGTTATATCCGACCAGCTGCACAAGGTGGTATAGCAGAGAAACGTTCCTTTACTCTAACAGATTATACGGAAGCTGATAGCATAAGAAATAGAAGAAACTATAACCGAAACATCATTGTCCGTCTGAATAAACAGTATAAGGATAAGAATGGAGTAACGTACAATAACTATGGAACTTACCTGCTACGCAAGTATCAGCAAGACCCATCTGCATTCCGTAACCCTTATCGCTTCTTACATGAGATTTGTCCAGGATTCTACTTTAAGGTAGATGGTGGCTCTGGTTCAATGGCTCACATCCAGCTTGCACAGCTGAACATCTATTTCAAAAATAAGCAGAATGGTAAGGTATCAGAGATATCTACTAACTTTGTAAGTACTGAGGAGGTACTTCAATTGACTAATTTCTCTAATGATAACACCAAGTTGCAACAATTAGCCAACGAGTCAGGTCATACTTATCTCAAGACTCCTGCAGGCTTATTTACAAAGTTGACGTTGCCAATGTCTGACATTATGGCAGGACATACGAGTGATTCTATCAATACGGCAAAGGTTGTCCTTCACCGAATAAACAACAGTTCAATTTCTGACTATCAATTCGGAATACCACACAATGTCGTGATGGTACCTGCAGACAGTCTGCAATCGTTCTTTGCAAATAACCGTTTACCAGATAATAAGACCTCATTCATGGCTACTTACAATAGTAAGACAAACGCATACGAGTTCAATAATATATCTGGTATTGTCAACCTCTTCTCACGCAACAGAACTATGCCTGCATGGGGAAAGGTGGTTGTAGTACCCGTTGAATTACAGTCTGTTACACAAGGAACTGGTAGCAGTAAGAAAACTGTTATTACCAAGGTCTCTAATGATATGGGCCTATCAAGTACAAAGCTCTTGGGTAACACATCTACAGGCAAGAATATTCAGATTTCGATAATATACGGTAAGTTCAATGGCAGATAACTATTTAGAACGACATCGTGAGGAATATGAGCAGCGCAAAGAGAGGTGGCTTCGTAAGAAAAAGAACCTGAGACGACCTGTGAAGATAAGACTTCAGAAGCCAGACGACGAAGCACTATAACATAAAATATACATATAGAATCGAACTTACAATATAGATGTACGTTCGATTCTTATGTTTTTGGCATAACATTTGTTTGTAATGACCAACTAAAAGAGGACATATTGTCCACAGAAACAAGTAAAAAAAGAAAGGTTAGGATATGATGAATCAATTTTCACCAAAGGTTTCTGAGGTTCTTTCATTCAGTAGAGAGGAAGCAGAGAGACTGACGAGTAAGTCGGTAACTCCCGAACATATCATGCTTGCTATCCTACGAGAAAAGTCAGGACCAGTTTGGGAACTATTCAGTAAATGGAAGGTTGATATAGACAATATAAAGAGAGAGATAGAAAAGAAGGTTCAAGAGAAATCCATTGATACTACGGTTTCAATACCAGACATTATTTTGGACGAGCAAGCTAATAACATTTTAAAGTTAGCTGTACTCGAAGCTCGTATGCAACATGCTGAGACTGTAGATATTCTACATCTATTCCTTGCCATCCTACATGACTCATCTAACAATGGTGCAAAGGTAGTTTTGGAAGACAGTGGATTCAATTATAACAACGCAATATCAATGTTACAACAACGTGCAAACCAGCCAAAAGACGGTATAGGGATGGCTGATGAGGAAGAAATGGATGATGACATGATGTCGTCGTCATCTAATAATGGTGGTAACACAAAGACAACACAAAGCTCACGAACAAAGTCTAAGACGCCAGTACTCGATAGTTTCGGTACCGACCTCACTCAGGCTGCAGCAGAGGGGAAGCTCGATCCTGTTGTAGGAAGAGAGAAAGAGATTATGCGCGTTAGTGAGATTCTTGGTAGAAGGAAGAAGAATAACCCAATCCTTATCGGTGAACCAGGTGTTGGAAAGAGTGCTATTGTAGAAGGCTTAGCACAACTTATTGTAAAGCATCTCACCTCTCCTATCCTTTTCGATAAACGAGTCATCACACTCGACCTAACAGCTGTAGTTGCAGGTACCAAGTATCGTGGTCAGTTTGAGGAACGCATCCGTGCGTTGATAAAGGAAATTGAGCAGAACCCAGACATCATCATCTTCATTGATGAGATTCACACGCTTATCGGGGCAGGCTCTTCTCCAGGCTCTATGGACGCTGCTAATATCTTGAAGCCAGCCTTGGCAAGAGGTACAATACAGTGTATCGGTGCTACGACACTTGATGAATACCGTAAGTCAATTGAGAAAGATGGAGCCTTAGAGCGTCGTTTCCAAAAAGTTTTGGTCGAACCAACAACAGCAGAAGAGACGCTTCAGATTCTTGAGAATATTAAGGATCGTTATGAAGGCCACCATCATGTGCGCTACACAGAGGACGCTTTAAAAGCTTGTGTTAAGTATGCTGAGAGATATATCACCGATCGCTCATTCCCAGACAAGGCGATAGATATTATCGACGAGGTTGGTTCACGTGTTCATTTACAGCATGTTAAGGTACCACAGTCTATCCTCGACATTCAGAAAGAGATTGAAATAGCACAGGAGAAGAAGCAGGCTGCTGTAAAGAATCAGAACTTCGAACTTGCTGCAAGCTTCCGTGATAAACAAACGGAACTTGAACAAAAATTGAAAAATGAGCAGGAAAGATGGCAAAATGGCGACACCGAAGATAAGATTGAGATTGGAGAAGATGCCATTGCTGATGTTGTCTCTATGATAACAGGTGTCCCTGTTCAGCGCATGCAAGAGGCCGAAGGCATCCGATTAAAGAACATGAATAACGATCTCAAGCAGGTTGTCATTGCTCAAGATGCTGCTATCGACAAGATGGTTAAGGCTATTCAGCGTAATCGTGTCGGTTTAAAGGATCCTAATCACCCTATCGGTGCGTTTATGTTCTTAGGTCCAACGGGTGTAGGTAAGACTTATCTTGCCAAACGCCTTGCTGAGATGATGTTTGGATCAGCCGATGCCCTGATACGTATTGACATGAGTGAATATACGGAGAGTTTCAACACCTCACGCCTTGTTGGTGCTCCTCCAGGATACGTAGGATATGATGAAGGAGGACAGTTAACCGAGAAAGTGCGTCATCACCCCTACTCTATCGTCCTACTTGATGAGATAGAGAAGGCACATGGCAACGTGTTCAACATGCTTTTACAGGTACTTGATGAAGGTAGATTAACTGATGGTAACGGTCGATTGATAGATTTCCGCAATACTGTCATCATTATGACATCCAACGCTGGTACACGTCAACTGAAGGAGTTCGGGCAGGGTGTTGGTTTCAAAGCAACTAATCTGAATGGCTTATCACAGAATGAAGGTGACAAGGAGCGTGCTCGTGCTATCATTCAAAAGAGTCTTAGCAAACAGTTCGCACCAGAGTTTCTCAACCGTTTGGATGAGATTATCACCTTCGACCAGCTCGACCTCGAGGCTATCAAGAAGATTATCAACATTGAACTCAAAGGTTTGTTCAAGCGTGTGCATGAATTAGGCTACGAGATGGAGATAACAGATGAAGCTAAGGAGTATGTGGCAACGAAGGGATATGATGTACAATTTGGTGCACGTCCATTGAAGCGTGCTATCCAAAATCACATCGAGGATGGATTAAGTGAACTCATTCTCTCTGGCGAAATCAAGGCTGGTGACACCATCAAGATATCAAAAGAGAAAGATAATGATAAACTGAAATTTGATATTCTACCAACAGAATAACAGCTAAGAGTGGGAGTTATATCTCCCCCGCTTGTGCTATCAGTCCATAATAAGCTTACTTTTGAATGTAAATAAAATGTTCACATGATTTCTCATTAATCTTTAATAAACGTTCAAAAGAGACTTAGTAAAAAAAATAAAAGGTGTTTAGTCAACAGCTGACTAAGCACCTTTTTTTATGCTCTTTTGTCATTCTTATTGACTGATAAATTCAGATAAGAAAGGATAACACGCTACTCATGAAAAGAGACAGCCGTAATTACGTATTATTACAAGAAAAGTTTAAAATTCATTTGCTGTCATTTTTAACATTTCATGTAACTATACTGTAAGCTAACAAGTTAAGTTCATGAAACGAATGACAGATATGACAGCAAATTTAAAACTATGGGAAAACACTCAATAAGCCGTCTATTAAAAAGTGGCCACACCGGGATGCGATAACTTCATCTTTCTACACAATATAGAGAATATAAGAGTTCTACAAAATAATTCATATCTAACAAACGCAGATTTATAGATATTATATAATACTCGCTTTTATTCTTACTAATACCAACACAAAACTTTACTCGTCTTAAAAAGGGTATGCAAGGTTTTATATGTACAGAAATATCAAAAATAGTATCAGAGAGCTACCTTCCAACTTCTCCTCCATAGTAATCACTACCTATACCACCAACAATTCAAAGAGGAACAGGAACTGTGCCTGAACCACCTAATCAACAAAAAACCGCACTGCCTTTTCTAAAAGTATTCGATTATTTTAATTGTTCTTCAATGACCAAGGAAAATAAAGGTCTATCACAAGAATGACTTTTGTAAGCCCTTATGTAAGATTCAGATCTATTACAACTGTTTTGCACGTAATTGTAATATGACTCATTTGGAGTTCTATCATAATACCAACTATCATCTAAATCCTCTATTGTAGAATCAGTCAAACTATATACATCACCACCTAAGATTGGAATCAATAAAAGTTTGCATATTTGCACTATTTTAAGTGCTTCTTGGTCTGGAAAAGCATAACCATCAATACCTAAATGCTTCAAGGAATAATATTCAGAAACATTATTATCTTGAATAATAGACATTATATCACTTTTTTCCATTTACAAGAGACTAAATAATCTATGACTTGAAAGGCTAAAATATCAAATAGCGTAGCACACTAAAAGAGACAGAAAGCTATCCAAAGATTTATATACAAGAAGGCATAAAACAATAAAAAGCAGGAGTTTCCACAAATAAAACTTTATAGAGACTCCTGCTTTAACTATAATATAAAGCCCTCGCAAATATTATCAAAGGCTAAAAATAGACCATTACAAACCCAAACTCTTCTTGATAGCCTCAATCTTTTCACAAGCACGCTGCTCGCAAGCAGGGAAATCAGAAGCAGAGTTCATTGTATCCTTTATCTCAAGATAGAACTTAATCTTTGGTTCAGTACCTGATGGACGAACGCTCACCTTAGTGCCATCAGTGCAGAACCACTGAAGAACATTGCTTGTATCAGGCATATCCATCTTCTCCTTAGAACCGTCAGCTTTCGTTAGCTCAAGGCTCTGGAAGTCCTTGTAAACATTGATGACACTACCACCAAGCTCCTTAGGAGGATTAGAACGGAAATTCTTCATCATCTGCTGAATCTCGTCAGCACCGCTCTTACCAGGACGTTCCACATTGATTGTGAACTCATGGCTGTAACCATACTCCATATAAATATCCATAAGAATATCATACAAAGTCTTACCATGATCCTTTGCATACGCACAAATCTCAGCCAACAAAGCACAAGCACTTACAGCATCCTTATCTCTTACGAAGTCTTCTGCAAGGAAACCATAGCTTTCCTCACCACCGCCAATATACTGCTGCTTACCCTCAGAGAGTGCAATCTCACGTGCAATCCACTTGAAACCAGTGTAGCAATCACGCATCTCTACGTGCTGTTTCTCTGCAATCTTACGAATAACCTCTGTTGTAACAATGGTCTTTACGATAAAGTCTGTTGGCTTCATCTTGCCCACAGCCTGGCGATTAGTGATAATATACCACAAGAAGATCAAGCAAGTCTGGTTACCATTAATCAGTACCCATTCGCCATCACTATTCTTACAAGCCATACCTACACGGTCAGCATCTGGGTCAGAAGCCATCAAGATATCGGCATCGAGAGCCTTCGCATCACGCAAACCGAGTGTCAAAGCTTCTGCTATCTCTGGGTTTGGACGGTCGACAGTTGGGAAGTTACCATCTTTCACCATCTGTTCCTTCACACAATGAACATTGTCAAAGCCCCATGAAGCCAACGCACGTGGAATAATTACGCGACCAGCACCATGCAGCGGAGTATAGACAATCTTAAGGTCATGCTGATTCTTAATGACCTGCGGGTCAATACTGATGGTCTTTACCTTATCAAGATAAATCTTATCAATCTCTTCGCCGATAATCTCTATCAGTGCTTTATTGCCTTCGAACTTAACATCCTCGACCTTAACTTTGTTCACTTCATCAATGATTCCCTTGTCATGGGGCGCAAGTACCTGTGCACCATCCTCCCAGTAAGCCTTGTAACCATTATATTCACGTGGGTTATGACTTGCTGTAATGTTCACACCAGCCTGTGCCTTCAAATGACGAATAGCAAAAGAGCACTCTGGAGTAGGGCGAAGATCGTCGAAGAGGTAGACCTTTATGCCATTAGCAGAGAAGATATTAGCAACAGTCTCAGCAAAGAGACGAGAATTGTTACGGCAGTCATGACAAACAACGACGCTAATCTGCTTCATATCCTTGAAGTTAATCTTCAAGTAATTAGCAAAGCCTTGAGTTGCCATACCCACAGTATAGATATTCATACGATTAGAGCCAGCGCCCATAATACCACGAAGACCACCTGTACCGAACTCTAAGTCCTTATAGAATGACTCTATGAGGTCAGCCTTATCTTCGTTGTTAATCATAGCCTCAACGGCTGAACGAGTCTTGTCATCGAAAGCAGGAGCCAACCACTGCCGTGCTTTCTCTTCGCATTGAGCGATGAGTGTTTGGTTATTGTTCATAATTTAAGTATTTTCTCATTTATGACTTATATCTGCAAATGTACTCAATAATTCTGAGAAAGCCTCTTTTAGATAGAGTTTTTTTTGTATTTTTGCACCTACAAAATTTGGAGTTTGCTAAGAATGTCATGTTTATTAGCATTTCTCACATGCTTACAATTAAATCTATTCTTAAACTTATCTGAAATGGAATTGAATTTTCAAGGTATTCTACTGGCCGTGTGCACGTTTCTTATCATCGGACTTTGTCATCCATTAGTCATAAAGACAGAGTATTATTTTGGTACAAAACCATGGTGGATCTGGCTCTTAGCGGGTCTTACTTGCTGTGTTTCTGCTCTTTTTATACAAAGTCTTTTCTGGTCAGCATTGCTCGGTGTGCTTGGAGCTTCCTTCCTTTGGGGCATTGGCGAACTCTTTTCTCAAGAGAAGCGTGTGGTCAAAGGTTGGTTTCCTATGAACCCTAAGCGTAAGGAACACTACGAGAAACTTAACAAGGACGAGTCTATCTGTCCTGCTTGCAAGCATAAGAAATAAGCGTTCCTATTTATTTCTTTTCGTCGTGCAAAGGCTAATAACTGATGGGTGTTGGGTGTTGAATGTTGGGTGTTAATGGTTAGAGTAACTATTTTCCATTGTTTATAACCCATAAACCTACAGCATACTTTATCTCGTTAGACACCTACTTTCACTCGAGCAGAGGGGTAGAGAAGAGAGCTTTTCTTTACCCTTATGTCAACTTTTTTCACTCCTCTTGACTGTAGTACACGCCCTTTAAGGTGAAAGAAGAGGCCTAACAATCTTCAAGAACATGCCCTTCTTGGATATAGAAGACGCCCTTCTTGGGGCAAGAAAGGCGTCTTTTTCAATGCTAAACATAACACATTGATATCTTGATGGTTACAAACTTGATTACAGACTATATTACACTCCTATTTTGAAGGTACTTAGTACTATATTATGTAATGATTTTTTACGCCCTTACAGTTCCTTTCACTGTATGGAGTAAAAACGATTTCGATAGCATGGAAAGGTGGCCCCTCCCCATCCTCTCGCCCATAGAAAGTGGTGTAATTACCATGTTACACCAGAGAAGATACTAATAGAAGGGAGAGCCTACTCCATCATAGAGATTTTATAATCTATCCTTTGAATAAGACATTATACTCACCAAAGCCATAATATCAATTAAACAAACCCACACTAAAACCTACATTATATAGATTAGGATGCCCAGCGGAGTTAGCAGAAGTAAAGTCACCGAACGCTTTCACAAACCACATAGCACGTGACTTCTTAATAGTTAGAGGGAACTGATACATCACCTGCAAGCGTCCATGAAGTAGGTTGGCTTCATAATAAGGTAGGTCTTTCAGCAAGACACGCTGTGCCAAGACAGAAGAGTCATCTGCTAATTGCAGGTCGGCACGTGTAGAAACACTATACCCAAGTGTCAGATCTGCCGTAAGATGCTGTTTGAACAATGAGATACCATTCTCCAACTGAAAATTAATACGGCTATAATCAGATGATGACAACGGTAGAAGATGTCGATTGCTTGCCTTGTGCGTATCTATTGATAAGCCAGTATAACCTTTGAGGGAGGCCGTTGCCTGCTGAAGAAGACGTGAGGGAGCATCGTTGAGGAAGTTAGCACGATAGCGGAAAGCGCAATCGAACGTACGCACCTGATAGCGTTTACGAAACTCCAACTGCTTCTCGTATGTGTAAGACGTTGTCCCTATCTGTGGGTCATCCGTGATAATCAACTGTTGACGATACTCATCTGCATAGCCTTGTTGCCAATCCATACGGACGTCAACTTGGTGTAACACGCTCCCAGTGAGCAATCTGTTTTGCGACTGTACATTATATAAATAGGTGAAGTATCGACCCGGTTCGTATTTATACGTACCGTATGCATACTCCTCTCCACGACTAATACCAAAGCTATTCAGCGTATGGAAGGCATCAGACCGGTATCCGTAATCCATAGCTACACCCACTTGGTGGTTCACCCACTCCCTATTAAAGCTCGAATAACCGCCTATTGTCCCCGTTGCATACTCCATTCCAGAGAAGAGATAATAGGTAAGTGTGGCATCACTCTGCACTGTTACTAATGGTCCCATCTTCTCTTTACGACGATCATAATAGCCCGATAAGCCCAGCGTATGACCACCCATCGTGTAAGAAACAGACGGAGTCAGACGGTAGTCAAGCAACTGCGAACGTGAACGAGGGTCACGAAGGCGGGAGAGATCGCCCAACTGATAGTTTAATTGAAGGCCGAAACGCCACCCAGAGAAGTCTGTCGTACCTACAGAAGCTACCATATCAAAGTCTTGATGGTCGTAACTACCTGCAATGGCACTACCCGACTGATAGGGATTAGAGTTGTAAGGGCGATACTGGTCGGCAAAGGAACGATCCTTGGTACGACCGAGGTTGAAGTCTACCTTACCATAGCTGTATAGATATCGACCCAATCGTTGATAGCGTTCGGTAAAGAACTGCATGTTATTCATTGCTCCCCCCTCCTGCACACGATGGTAGTCGCCACCACGATGGTTGAACCCTATGGAGGCAAAGCCACGATTAGGCGAATCGTCAAGAGAGAGTCCAGCGGCATTACTTGTGTTATGCCAGAGTTGTGTAAGGTTCTTATAGCGATATTCAGGCTCGCCCACAAGAGAGTCAGAAGGCATCTGTGCCATCGTTGGGAGCGTAAACATCAATAAGAAAAGCCTTCCCCAGCCTCTCCGAAGAGAGGATTGTACAAAGGCAGAAAAGGTGGAGAAGGAATATGAAGTATTCATAAGCGATGATAATTAATATGTATGTGTGTGCAACAAAAATAGTTTGTAAAACCGATAAAAGTCTCTGAAAGAATTGAATACGCAAAGAACTTACGACATTTCAACCCCTTCAGACACGATTCAAACTACCTTAGAAAGTCCTTGGTGCTATCGTTGTTGACACTTGAAAATCATTAGAACTATTGTTTGTATCCATGAGTATGCTTTGTCCTGCAGCTGTTGTAGAAGTCACCTTACGGTAGACGACCTCACCCGACAGACCTGCTGTGGCATTAATACTTATATAACCCGCATCAATATCACCATAAAGACGCTTCTCGCCAACGTCCGTCCCTGTTGCCTTATGACGAATGAAATCAACGCCATCAATGATATATCGCTTAGGTAGAAGACCATACTGTGTACCGCTTGTCTTGCCAAACTTGTAGGTAAGTTTCAGTTGACTGATGTCTGCAGAAGTGCGGAATATCACCACCCCTTGGCCTGTTGTGAGGATATTCATGTATGAAATGCCCGAATAAATATTAAAGACATTCTGCAAAGCAGGTACCTCTGGGTTGTTTAACATCTTCCCTTTCACGTCCTTTGCCTCAAAGTCTGCTTTCAAGAGACTATGTTCCATCGGACTGTTAAGACTATGGTCTACAGCACTATTCACCAAGAGTACGGTTCCTCCAGGAGCCACCATATAATGCTTATCAGTAGGAATACGGAACACCTGCTTGACCAATACAACCGAATCAGCATAGTTTGTCTTGAGGTTATCGAGGGTATAAGCCTGTGGAACATCGGTCTCAAGCAGTCCGATATATAGTCCGGCTACATCCACAGAGTCGTTAGATTGATTATAAAGTTCGATATACTGACCTGCAACATATCGTTTATTGTTTTTATCCTTAGACCCAGCAGCATATATCTTACTGATGACTATGTCTCGTTTCACAGAGAGTGTCGTTGTGAGAAGCAGGGGTTGTGAACCGTTGATAAGCTGCGCATTGAGGCTACCAGATACTGTTGCACCATCATTAACCTGACTACTTCCTGTAATCCTATTATACTCTGACGACGTTATATCCCATGAAGTCGAGATATTATAGACATCAGGAACAATATTAGAAAAGGTTGCCACGCCTGCAGCGTCTGTCTGTGCTGAATAGGTAACACCATTCAATTGGAGGGAAACGGTATGTCCCTCTAAGCTCATGTGCCCCTTAAGAACGTCTGGGAGTTGTAGTTGAACCTTAGCAGTAACAGCCTCTGAAGCATCCGAATAGTCTACACAAGCACTACAAACAAGGGCTATTGCGAGGATTGAAAATAAATACTTTATTGCTTTCATATCGTTACAAATTAACATAAAGCTCTACACCAAAACTGAACTTACCCGTGTTACGCTGGCTTAACGTGAGTGAGTTGTTGCCTGTTAGGTATGGCTCATAATAAATCATATTGTTTACATAAAGGGAAAGACCACCAAAGTTACTTAGCTGTTTAGTAAGTCTTCCTTGCAAGTTCCATTCTATTGGTGACTTTGAAGGCTTATTGTCGCTGACACGGACAGTAAGGTCATTGATTGCAACTACGTCTATTCCTGCTGGACGAGAGGCATAATACTGACCATCCATACCCAAGAATCCTGACATCATGTCGGCTGTTATAGGATGCTCAACGAGGTCTGCTCCAAAGTAGCCGATTGGGTTCTTATTTGCTTTAAAGGACGTATGCCAATCATACCAGATTGCCTGAGCTGTGAACGAAGCCACCATCTTGAGTGCTGGGATATTCGTTACGACACGCAAGGTATTAAGGAAACGACGATAGTTCTCGTAGTCTTGTCCTGAAGGATAGACTACTCTAAATGGCGTAACACTGTAACTTGAATAAGAAGTTGGCAATAATGCTGCCTTTACAGCTTCTGTATTGCGCCCTGTAGAATATGTCTTTGTCTCTGAATATGCGCCACTAAAGAAGAGTGATGTATGCAAAGGACGAATCTCGCCAAGCTCAAAGTCGAACTCTAAACCCTTATTAATAGAGGTGTTTGTATTACCAACAGCACCCGTTGTCATATAGCCATTAAAGGTACGATAAGGGTTGGTAAAATCAATAGTGGTAGCTTGTCCGGGTGTTATATTCAGTCCCTGCGCCTGCGTAAAGATACTATAAGGATAGACAAAGAACTCACCTAAGGATTCAAAACCATTCGGTGTGCGGTCACGATAAGCAAGAATACTCAGACGACGACCCCCCTTAAACTTGAAGTCAACGCCTAACTCTACCTTTGTGGTTGTCGCATTCCTTAGGTTCTTAGAGTAGTCTACCTTGTAAGCCTGCGTGTGATAGACCAGCAACTGCGCCGTTGGGTCACTCTGAGGGAAATAGTTAGCAGCCACACGGTCGTCATACTTCGTGTCAGGATACAGATAAGCAAGTCCTGGAGTCTTAGAGTTCATACCTATTCCACCATGGATATCAAGCCAAGGAGTAATGCTCAACGAAAGATTCAGACGTGGTGAGAGTGCTGTTGTAGCCACATCACTGAAGGGCTGCATGGCTGTGAAGCGAAGACCAAAGTTCGCTCGGAGTCTGTTAACCTTATTGATATTCCACAAGAAATTATCCTCTGCGTAGGTAGCAAGCTGATGTAAGCCAGGCACATCACTAAAGGCACGAGGACGACCATTGCTGTTTGGCTGTAATGGTAATAAATCATTATCATTATAATAACCCTTTCCACTGTTCCAATCGTAGCGGTATTCCACACCAACCTTAAAACTCTGGCGGGTCTTACCAGCTTTGAAATAGAAGCTGTCATTAATCTTTGCAAACAGATTACCGGGTCTGCTCTCTGTTCTTCCAGTAGCTTTATACGACTGAGTCATCCATGGTACGTTGAAATAACCTGTCTCTCTTGAAGTTAAAATAGGAAGTAGACCAGTGCTAACTGGTACGAATGACGTTTGAACATTGTCTGTTCCGCCATAGCTAAGACCTAAGGTATAATTGAGAGAACGCATGAAGAGCTTATCAACTGAGAGTCGTCCGTTATGCGTCAGACCAACTGTTACAGTCTTATTCTTGGTCTCTGTACCATCTTGAATGGCGTCAGGGTCATTGCCCGACCAGTCCTGTGAAGACAAGAAACGGAGTTTTGTCTCTGTGTGCCAATGCTTATTGAGGTCGTAACTATAACCGAGGTTGAAGGTATAACGGTCATAACTGCGTGTCTTCTGACGTGGGTCACCCCACGCCTTAGCGTAGTCTAAGTTTACATTCATTATACCTGCTTTGTTCAAAGAGAAGCCTTTTGTCAACGAAGCATTCGTCATTGCAGGATTTACCTTAGCCTTTATCTGCCACGGTGTGACACCCATCTTAGAGTGAACTACTACAAGACCGCTTGTCAGATCACCGTATTCAGCAGAAGGAATACCGCGTATCACCTCTACATTATCTATGTTGTCGGCAGCTATCTGACGTAGGTCAGTACCTGTAAAGGCCGTGGAGGAGAACTGTCCCTGCGTCACTTGGCCATTGTTAGAGATAGGAACACCATCCACAACAATGCTCGAGCCGAAGGCACTTGTGTTATTATTACGTAGCGTACGGAGCTGTAGATTTGCCTTCTGAGTCATGTCCACATTCCCCATCTGCATACCTGGAATAAGCTGCATGACGTCGGCTAAGGACGAGGCCTGTAAGTGGTCGATTGCTTGACGGCCTATGATAGAAGACGTAGAAGCACCAGATGCGTTCTGTTTTGCAGTCACGACGACCTCCTTTAAGGCTAAGGAGGTAGGAACAAGCTGTACGTTAACAGTCAAGTCCTTATCTACCTTCAGCGTACTTGTATAAGTCTCATAACCCACATAACTAACTTTCAGCGTGAACACTCCCGTTGGAACCTTTTGAAATAGTGCTTTTCCGTCTATATCAGTCACATTAAAAGAACCCAACGGGTCGAGCGAACAGTTAGCCATAATTACACTTTCCTTCGTGTTCTTATCGTTAACAAAGATGCTGACAATATGGTTTTCTGTTGTTTTTGACGTCTCTTGAGCCCAGACACCTTGCCCTATCACCAACAATAACAATAGAGCTACGAGCTTTATTACCTTCATTTAAAAATCCTGAAATTAATACCTTTAATTGTTAATCACTGTGCAAAGATATGGAAAATACTGTTATTCAGCAATACTCTAAATTAGGTATTCTCCACTTAATGAGTAGGAACACTTAATTTGATTGAGTCACACAGACTACGTTTTCACCTTGTTTTATATACTATTTCATGGTCGTAACCTCTCCAAACATTCATTATTTTGATGAGAGTAGATGGTAAACACGCCATAAGGCGTTGGGCGGTAATCAGTAGAACTTATAGTAAAAAGCAAACGTCCATAGTAGCGTTTATCATTCTACTATGGACGTATATTATAACCATAAACCATGAATACACTTCTTGTCTATGGCATGAAAGGCACTAAAACGATTACTTTACGGTCACACGACGCTCACGAATCAACTTAATCTGACGCAATAAATCGTTGTAATGAAGGAGGTTGATGCCTTCACTCTGTGCTGCTTGCGCCTTACAGAACTGCTCAACAGTATCCAATTGCTGCATAAGGTAGAGCATTATATCAGAGTTGCTTGCACGGTCAGCAACACTTGCCTTATCTTTAGGAACAGGGTTCAAGAGTGTATTCAACTGGTCTACATAGTTGCGCTCAAGCAATCGGCGTGTACGTACCTGCATATCATTAAGACCATTTAGTGGCTTCCAAACGACATGGAACAGGTCATTCAGATAGTCTTTGAACTGATAAGCACCTGCCTCACGCTGGTCCTTATAGATCTTATCCATGATAGTTCCGTTCATCATCACCTTTAGTATGCGGTCTTGATAAGTACTGATTTCGTCGACAAGGTCGGTCCCTGCGATGTCTGTCATTGCTGAAGGATAGAGCCAAAGCGGTGCTTCAAACACCTGCCGGCCGATATAATCGACAGCATCACGGCCCTTCTTGGCTGGTGCAACCTCGTAAGGTTTCTTCCCAGGCATATTGTTGATATAGCGACCACCTATGTTCTTCAGTACGTGATTGGTGTAACGTCCATACTGTCCAACAACACTTCTCCACATTTCCATGCGGTCTTCGTATTGGTCGTTAGGCTGACGTGTCCATTCAGGGAGCTTTGCTATGATACGTTTTAAGTTCTTAATACCATAGTCACTCGCCTTCACATTGTCATCACCAAGGTCCTCTGTCTGTGCACGTGGGTCTTCATTCTTACCCTCACCACCAAACCAAAGGCGTGGATTCTTCGCAAGGATAGCAGTAGTCTCAGTCATTAACTTCTCCTTCTCGTCCATCTCATCTTTGAACTCTGGCCGATACTGATAGCCCCAACGGATTGCCCACTTATCGTAATCATTCACACGTGGGAACAAGCCACGCTCTGAGACGCCATCTTCTGGCTGTGCAACGTAATTGAAACGAGCGTAGTCCATGATGCTGGCAGTGTGCCCGTGTTCCTCAACCCATTTCTTATCACGTAGTTTCTCTACTGGGGTAGCATGGCTTGCACCCATGTTATGACGCAATCCGAGCGTGTGTCCAACCTCATGACTTGATACAAAGCGAATTAGTTCACCCATCAGTTTGTCGTCCATGTGCGCTGTCTGTGCTCGTTTATCCAATGGAGCGCACTGCGTAAAATACCACTTTGTCAAGAGGTTCATCACGTTATGGTACCAACAAATATGACTTTCGATAATCTCACCACTGCGTGGATCAACGATACGAGGGCCGTATGCGTTCTCAATCTCAGCCGGAAGATAACGGAGAACATTGAAGCGAGCATCGTCAACACTCATCGTTGGGTCGTCAGGCCACTCCCTTGCCTGTATAGCATGCTTAAAACCAGCAGCCTCAAAAGCAACATTCCAATCCTCAATACCCTTCATCAAGTATGGAACCCACTTCTTTGGTGTTGCTGGATCGATGTAGAATACGATGGGCTTAACGGGTTCTGAGAGTCTACCCTTTGCGTATGCCTTCTTATCTTTAGGCTCCAAACGGAATCGAGAGATAAACTGCTCGCGGTCTGTCTTTGTCTGGTCGTCACTGAAGATGGTGTATCTATTTGTGAAGTAACCCACCCGATTGTCCCATACACGCTTGCGCATAGGTACTTTTGGAAGCAGGACAACACTGGTGTTAAGTCCGATTGTCATCGCACCCGTATAAGAAGCGGGTACAGTAGAAGGCGAGCTTGAATAAGTGCGGGTCGTAGCTATCTCCACATTAATAGGATAGACTTTCATCGTGTCAATGAACGTTCGGTCGGCCATTAACCCTCCTAACTTCAGCTGCTTAGAGTTGTCTGACGACACACTCAGCACTGCATTGTCTTTAATAAACAATGGTGTGACATCAATCAACTGTGCCTTTGTATCCTTGTTACGTCCAATCACCTTGAACGAAGCGACGATCGGGTCGGCAGTAGATGCCTTCAACGTACGCGAAATACTGCTTTTCGGATCAGCTTCTTGCGTAAGTACGTATGCACGAAGCAACAATGTCTTGTCGTCACGTTGCTCAAAATAAACCGTCTGTTGGTTTACTGCCTCTCCAGCAAACTTTCCAAAGTTCTGTGGAACAGCTGTGAAACGAGTCACAGCAAGCAAGTATCTACCGATAACAGAGTCTGGAACCTCAAAGTACCATTGGTCATCAATATGTCTGACGGTGAAGAGTCCCTGCTGAACACTTCCTTTTTTCTTTACAAGTTGGTCGTAGGCAGAAGGTTTCTCCTTCTCTTTCTCTGTTGCTTTCCCTTTCATAACATCCTGTTTAGTAGTGTCTTTGTGCTGCGTGATAGTATCTTTTACGGCACGATAGACAAACCTGTTACTTGCCACACCTACTCCACTTCCGAGCATAAGGGCTAACAGACAGGCTGCTGCTTTTCTGTTGATTGACATAAATTTATTAGTAACTTTACATTATATTTACAATTAGCTATAATAAAGACAACCTTACTTCAGTACGGTTGCTTTACGGATACGGACATCAGCCAATGGTCGGTCGTTGGCATCAACAGGCTGACGCTGGATACGGTCTACGACATCCAATCCGTCTAACACCTGTCCGAAGACTGTGTACTGTCCGTCTAAATGAGGTGATCCACCCACTTCTTTATACATCTTTCGTACCTCTGGTGTCATCTGCACCGTACTGTCTGTATGTTCGTTAAGGCGTTTCTGTGCCCAGTCAAGCTGTCCGTCAGAGAACTTTATACCCCATACAATATAGAACTGTGAGGCAGATGACTCACGTTTAGGATTGACATCATCGCCCTCACGTGCCGCTGCGACGGCCCCACGACGATGTAACAACTTAGGATAAACAATCTCTGCTGGGAGCGAGTAAGTCTCTGGTGTGTCACCTAAAGCCTGTCCTGGCTTGGCGCTCTTAGACCCTAAGTCGCCCGTCTGTATCATAAAGTCTTTCACAACACGGTGGAATAACACACCGTTATAAGCTCCACTACGCACCAACTTCAAGAAGTTGTCGCGATGACGTGGCGTTTCATTAAAAAGTTGGATACGGATGTTTCCACTGTCGGTCTCCAACAATACTTCATGACGTAAGGTGTCTGTCATAGACTGCGCTTGGACATTTGCAATGAACAAAGCCAGCAATAAGGATAATAGTAACTTCTTCATCTTTCTTAAATAAAGCGTAATTTATTCGCAAAGATAAACATTTAAGAACAAATATCCTAATTAAGAAGGAATAAAAAAACGCTCGATTGACCACATATATCAAGTAAACAACGTACCTTTGCACGATGAATGCCAGCCGTAGATAACGTCTCTTGTGAATTATTTAAGTGAGAAGAAGAATTTATTTTCATGACAATAAATATTTTTTCTCACGTAAATAAATATTTATTGTCATGAAAAGAATTCAAAAGAGGAGCGTTATTATTAGTAAAGAAAAGGAAGAGAGCATCCGTAATTACGGCTGAAATTCAACGAATTAACATCATTCTAAGATTTCAAAAACAGCAAATGACACAAACAAAAAGTATATTTCAACGTCCACTATGGGTGGCCGTCTTTGCGCTCACAGCTGCGATTGCATGGGGCTGGGCTTATCCCTTGATTAAATTAGGCTACTCAGAGTTTGCCATCACGGCAGATATGACAGGCTCGAAAATGCTCTTTGCAGGTATTCGTTTCTGTCTTTCTGGACTGATTATAATGTCGATTGCAAGCGTAAAGAAGCGTAATTTCAAAGTGAGAAAACCTACGGACTGGTGGTATATCCTTCTATTTTGCATGATGAATACCACCTTACATTATGCCTTCTTCTACTTCGGTCTTTCGCATAGTGAAGGCTCAAGAGCAGCCATTCTCAATTCGTTAAGTGTCTTTTCCGTTGTCATCTTCGCATGTATCTTCTTCAAGAGCGACCGCATGACAGTGAAGAAAGTCATTGGATGTGTTGTTGGGTTTGCAGGTATCTTGTCGCTGAACTTAGGTGGAACAGAGAGTGGACAGTTCACTTGGATGGGTGACGGAATGATTATTCTTAACGCCCTTTGTGGTGCATCAGCATCACTACTCACACGTGGATTAGGCAAGCGTGTAGATGTCTTTGTCGGTACTGGATACAGCTTAGCGATAGGGGGTGCATTGCTGATTATCCCTGGTTTGCTTTTAGGCGGCGACCTTCCACAAAACACTCCATTAGGTATAATCTACCTACTCTTGCTCATCACTATCAGTACATTAGGTTTCACACTCTACAACAAACTGCTCACCTGCAATCCTGTTGGTAAGGTAGCTATCTACAACTCACTCATCCCTATTGTCGGCGCCATCACCTCTTGTCTGTGTCTCGGCGAAACATTCCATTTCAAATACATGATAGCGGGTGTCTTGGCAGCGGGTGGAATATACATTATCAATAAGAGTTAGTAGACTAAGTATGCGTTTAGTACTATGAAGCCATTGCCATAGATTTTACGAATACAAGGATATCTATGGCGTTCTTAGCCGATAAAAGCATGATAAATCGACGAATGGTATATAATATTAAATCAATGTACAGCCTTCGTACTAAAGTTCCCCCTTTAATTGAATGAAAGCCTCACAGACACGCAGAAGAGGGTGTGTCAAAATTGATACATCCTCTTTTCTATTCTTCCTTTACCTTGTCTACCACATAATTCGTTATTTACTGCAGCTATGCTGCTAATTTCATATAAAATGATTTATTGGGCTTTAAATAGCCTATATAAACTTG
>NZ_FZNZ01000056.1 GCF_900187995.1 Prevotella jejuni | reverse complement strand
ATACGATGTACACGCATGTCCAGATAGGTCTTGCTCAGACCAATTGGAACACTTACAAAGCGACGAATATGGCTGCCGTTACGATTGATATTATGACTTCCACATACAGGACAACAAAGTTTTTCCTTTGGAGTTTGGATTTCTAAAACTAAGTTATTATCTTTGTAGCGCAGATTCTGACAATCTTGTTGGAAGACGCCTAAGGCGTTTTGCATTATGCTGGTATCCATGTTCTTGAAGTTTGGTCACTACAAAGATACATAATACCAGCTTTTTTATATAACTTATGAGATATATCTATCCATTTAACGGAAGAACCTTAAAGTTTCTCAGCCTACGTAAATCGTCAACAATGGTTGGATCCAACCTACGGTACAAAGGATAATCCTGTTCCCATCTTCTTTAAGCGTGCGTTGTCAGGACATGAAACTTTAGATATGGATGAACATATTACCATAAAGTCCAGTGTTAACAAAAAGTTTGTTGAACTTTATCTTGCGCATGAATTGTCTTCAAAAGAGTTTAACCGTCTTTATGGGGCGGACATGAAGCGCTTGGGACTAAAGGATTGAGCTGGTTGACGATTAGACTAATTTACGAGTTGACAAGTTGCTTGCAAAGTAAGAAATGTGATTAAAAAGTTGAGAACGCCCCAGATTATTTGTACTTTTGTGATGAGAACAATACAGATGTAATGCAAACTATATGGGTATCATCGCAAATTCATAAAACAATGAGCAACTTTTATTCAAGAATACCAGCTATAGGAGCGACATTAGGAACGGTGTTTGCACTTACCGTAGCAACACCACTGGTAGTTAGTCTTATTGCAAAATTCACACTCGGTGGTAACAAGGCTGCTGTGCCGTACGCAGATACGTATATTCACAATTCGGATACTATAGTGGTTCAGATACCATACTTTACTCAGATTACGCCAGTTGATAAAGTTTTTACTTCGCGTGCCTGGTTTGCAGGAATGGCGCATTCAGAATCATCATGTTATTCACAGATATGTTTTTACTCCCCTAAATATAAAAGACATTTAGCAGTTATTTCATTTATAGGAGGGTATAATGTGGCACAAATGGGAACGGGAAAAGACGCATATAATGTAGATGTAGAAAACGATAGGTTAAGTATAATTTACGAGTCAAAAACGATTTCTGCATACATTAATAAAACACAGTGGCAGGACCCGACGTATGGTACTAAAGATAACCCTATGCCTATATTCTTTAAGCGTGCTTTGTCTGGATTTGAATGTGCTGGAGGTATGGAAGATTTTATTTATATTAAACCTTCCGTGTATAAGAAGTTCGTTGAGCTCTACCTTGCACATGGACTGGAACCCGAGGAGTTTGATAGGCTCTATGGGGCGGACATGGAACGCCTGGGGCTAAAGGATTGAGCTGGTTGACAAGTAGACTGGTTTACGAGTTGACAAGTTGTTTGTAAAGTAAGAAATGTGAGTAAAAAGTTGAGAACGCCCCAGATTATTTGTACTTTTGTGATGAGAACAATGCAGATGTAATGCAAACTATATGGGTATCATCGCAAATTCATAATATCAATGGCAAATAATTTTTCAATAGGAGGATTTAAAATCTTCTCAACAGCAGGTACAGTCTTTGCATCTCTTGTAGGTGCACCACTGCTTATCTTTATTATAACGAGGTTTACGCTCGGTGGAAATAAAGATGCTATTCCTTACGCTGATACATATATAAAGAATTCGGACACAATAGTAGTAAAAATTCCCAAAGACCATCATAAAATTAAAACGGATGATGACATCTTTACCACCAGCGGATGGTTCATGGGAGTAGCACAAACACGCTCGGCAACTTATAATATGTATTATTTCTATTCTCCTAAACATAAGAAATATTTAGGAGTTGTTACTTTTAAAGGCTGCTATAATACCATTCAGAGAGGTAATGGCGAGAAAATCTGGTATGATGACATAGAAACTCAAAGATTAGATTATCTTTACGAGATTAAAAGTTTTTCAGCCTATGTCAATCGTCAGCAATGGCAGGATCCAACCTATGGCACAAAGGATAATCCTGTTCCCATCTTCTTTAAGAGATCACTCTCTGGTCATGAGAAATTAGGTGGTATGGATGATTTTATTACCATCAAGCCCAGTGTTAACAAGAAGTTTGTTGAACTTTACCTTGCACACGAACTATCTTCAAAAGAGTTTAACCGTCTTTATGGAGAAGACATGAAACGCTTGGGGTTGAAAGATTGAATAGGTTAACGAGTAACGCTTGATAACGCAATGATGGACGTAGTTTTGTTTTAACTCCAATTTCTAAGTTCTGAGTAACAAAAAGATAAGATTATGGCACGATTAACATTTGAAGAAAGAAATAAAAACAGCTATACTAAGTATAGTGATGTTCCTATTAAAACAATCAATAAATATAAAGGAGTACTACCTGATGAACTGTTAACCATCTGGCAAAATATGGGCTATGGTATTTATGAAGATGGTTTTATACAGTTTATTAATCCTGATGAGTATGAATTTGTATTTGATTACATTGATAAGTTGTTAGAACCTTCTATCGTATTTGGTGTTACGGCTTTAGGAGATTTGTTAATTTGGGAAGGAAATAATAATTGGACAATTTCACCTGATGAGGGGAATAGAGTTTTGTTAATAAATATAAGAAAGTGCACAAGCGAAATTTTAGGTGATATGGATTTCCTTTTAAACTTTACCTTAGGAGATGAAACAGCTATCATAGACAAGGAGTACTTTGACTCCCGACCTTATTTAAATATTAAGGGAAAGTTATGTGCTTTACAATACGGACAGTGCTATGGTTATGTTCCAGCCTTGGCATTGGGTGGCAAGGCGTCCAATAAAAATCTGCAAGTGGTAGATGTAAAAACGTATATAGACATAATAGGACAAGCTGTTGGTAAAATTATAGATTTATTAGAATAAAAAATTATGGATAATGAAGAATGTATCAGATTACCAAGTAGGTAAAGATACTGGAGAGAATACCACGCAACAAACGAATAGAAATTTTTAATCGCGGGGGCAAAGAATATTTATGTTGTTGGTAGTATTTTATTGTTGAAACTTCTTTGAGTTGTCATTTTTGGAAGAACAATTCTTGATATGGATCCACTTTGGCAACTGGATAGTGTGCTTATGAGAAACACTTTGAATATCATCGGCAAGCTTTTCTTCTTCGTTTTCTTACCATGTATATTCATCATTAGATTTTCAATAGAAATTCGCAATTATATTATCAAACGAATATCAATATGGCTGGCAATGCGGCTGCGTATTTGCTCACACAGGTACCCACAGACTTGCAGCGGTCATTGAACTGACGCGGGAGATAAGGTTGGGGATGGAAGAACGGCACTCCTTCAGCTTCGCCTCAAAAAGCAGTTCTCGCTGTATATCTCCTCAGCTGACATGCTCAATGCGATAACATCCAAATCAGAGAAACGAGGAGTAAGACCGGGACAGCGTGCATTTCCTTCCTTGATAACTAAATCTTCGGAAAATAGCTTGCATATCTCCAAGAATTAGATGAACTTTGTATATAAGTTGCACATAACTGGCTTGTTTAACTTAAAGGTTGAGTATTTTAAGTTACTTATAATAGTGACATGTTCAACTTTTTCTTATATATTTTATTCAATATTTAATTCCGCCAACGGGTAGAGTATAATATTTACTTCTTTAAGGTTGTTGTTTTGTCTATAAATCAAGAAGATGAAACAGCTTTTACCTATGGTACAAATCATATTCTTGCTTTTCACTGATAAAACAGATTTATGGTATTTTCCTAAAAGAATTTGTTTAATTTTTAAGGTTTGTGCGCCTTCTAAAACTATCCTCATTTATTAGGATAGCCTGAGCCTCCTTATTTTAAGTCTAAATACTATACATTTTGTTTAAAATACTTTGATAAATCATTAAAATATAGTATTTTTGCAACGCATAATGTATGCGCTCATACCAACATCTTGGTATCTGATTTAATGAACAATAATTACGATGAGGAGACTGAGAACGGCCTTCTCGTTGCATTCATACATATAGGAATAATAATTCTAACAGTATTAAATATTTAAAATCAAAACATTTATGTGGTTAATCAATTCATCTATTGGTAGAAAGGTGATTATGTCAGTGACTGGCATGGCCCTGATCCTATTCATGACGTTCCACTGCTGTATGAATCTTGTTGCGCTCTTCTCTAAAGATGCTTACAACATGATTTGTGCGTTGTTGGGTGCCAACTGGTATGCAGTAGCAGCTACGGTTGGTCTTGGCGCATTGGCAGTTTGTCACATCGTTTATGCGTTTATCCTTACAGCGCAGAACCGCCGTGCACGTGGTGACAATCGTTATGCTGTCACTGAAAAGCCTGCAGCAGTAGAGTGGGCAAGCCAGAACATGCTTGTTCTCGGTCTTATCGTGTTGCTTGGTCTTGGACTTCACCTCTTCAATTTCTGGTACAATATGATGTTTGCAGAGCTTCTTCATGTCAAATTTATGTATGAACCAGCTGATGGTTTTGCTTACATTCATCACACTTTCTCTAATCCTGTGTATGTAGTTCTCTACATTGTTTGGATTTGTGCATTGTGGTTCCACCTCTCTCACGGTTTCTGGAGTGCTATGCAGACTGTTGGTATCAACGGTAAAGTATGGTTCAATCGTTGGAAGACCATTGGTAACATCTATGTTACGCTGTTGATGCTCGGCTTCCTCGTTGTTGTTCTCGCATTCGCTTTCGGATGTGCTCCTAGCCTTGCATAGTTAAGTATCTAAATTGAAAACTAAATTCAAAACAATCATGACAAAGATATTAGATTCCAAAATACCAGCAGGTCCTGTAGCCGAGAAGTGGACTAACTACAAGGCACATCAGCGTTTGGTTAACCCAAAGAATAAACTGAAACTGGATGTTATCGTTGTTGGTACCGGTCTGGCTGGTGCCAGTGCTGCCGCTTCTCTCGGCGAGATGGGCTTCAACGTATATAACTTCTGCATCCAAGACTCACCTCGTCGTGCACACTCAATCGCTGCACAAGGTGGTATCAATGCTGCTAAGAACTATCAGAACGATGGTGACTCAGTTTACCGTCTGTTCTATGATACAGTGAAAGGTGGTGACTATCGTGCACGTGAAGCTAACGTTTATCGTTTGGCAGAAGTGTCTAACGACATCATCGACCAGTGCGTTGCTCAGGGCGTGCCATTCGCTCGTGAGTATGGCGGTATGTTGGCTAACCGTTCCTTTGGTGGTGCTCAGGTAAGCCGTACCTTCTATGCTAAGGGACAGACAGGTCAGCAGTTGTTGCTTGGTGCATACTCATCATTAAGCGCACAGATTCAGGCTGGTAAGGTAAAGCTCTATACACGTTATGAGATGGAGGATGTCGTTATCGTTGATGGTCATGCACGTGGTATCATTGCTAAGAACCTCGTAACTGGTAAGCTAGAGCGCTTCACTGCAAACGCAGTTGTTATAGCAACTGGTGGCTATGGTAACACTTATTTCCTTTCAACCAACGCTATGGGTTGTAACTGTACAGCCGCTGTTCAGTGCTATCGTAAGGGTGCTTACATGGCTAACCCATCTTACGTTCAGATTCACCCAACCTGTATTCCTGTACATGGCGACAAGCAGTCTAAGTTGACATTGATGTCGGAGTCTCTGCGTAATGATGGTCGTATCTGGGTTCCTAAGAAACTCGAAGATGCTAAGGCATTGCAGGCTGGTACAAAGAAGGGCTCTGATATTCCAGAGGAAGACCGCGACTACTACTTGGAGCGTCGCTACCCTGCCTTCGGTAACCTCGTACCTCGTGACGTTGCTTCACGTGCTGCTAAGGAGCGGTGCGACCATGGTTTCGGTGTTAACAACACTGGTCTTGCTGTGTTCCTCGATTTCTCTGAGTCTATCAACCGCCTTGGTATTGACACAATTCTTCAGCGTTATGGTAACCTCTTCGATATGTATGAGGAGATTACAGACGTCAACCCAGGTGAGTTGGCAAATGAGATTAACGGCGTGAAGTACTACAATCCAATGATGATCTTCCCTGCTATCCACTACACAATGGGTGGTATCTGGGTTGACTACGAGCTGATGACAACCGTTCCTGGTCTATTCTCTATTGGTGAGTGTAATTTCTCTGACCACGGAGCTAACCGTCTTGGTGCTTCTGCTTTGATGCAGGGTCTTGCTGATGGTTACTTTGTATTGCCATATACTATTCAGAACTATCTTGCTGATCAGGCACTCTGGGCAAAGGTTCCAACCGATCGCCCTGAGTTTGATGAGGCTGAGAAGGCTGTCAGTGCAGAGATTGATCGCTTGATGAGTATCCATGGTAAGCGTTCAGTTGACTCTATCCACAAGGAGTTGGGTCATATTATGTGGGAGTATGTAGGTATGGGTCGTACCAAAGAAGGACTCGAGGAAGGTCTCAAACAGTTGAAGGCTCTCCGCGAGGAATTCAACACTAACCTCTTTATCCCTGGTAAGAAGGAAGGCTTGAATGTTGAGCTTGATAAGGCAATTCACCTCCGTGACTTCATCCTCATGGGTGAGCTCGTAGCTTATGATGCATTGCATCGTGAGGAAAGTTGTGGTGGTCACTTCCGTGAGGAGCACCAGACAGAGGAAGGTGAGGCTAAGCGTGACGACGAGAACTTCTTCTATGTTGGTTGTTGGGAGTATCAGGGTGATGACACCAAGACTCCAGAGCTTATCAAGGAACCTCTCGAGTATGAGGCAATCAAGGTACAAACACGTAATTATAAAAACTAGTTGACGAGTTGACGGGAGGACAAGTTGACAAGTTGTTAGCTTGTTCTGCCGATACATTTGTTACTAATTAAGCTTCAAGACAAATAACTTGTTTACTTCACAACTTGTTTACTTGTCAACTAAAACATAATACAATGGCAAAGAATATATCATTCACAATTAAGTATTGGAAGCAGAACGGCCCACAAGATCAGGGTCATTTCGATACACATGAGATGAAGAATATCCCAGATGACACCTCTTTCCTTGAGATGCTCGACATCCTTAACGAGGAGTTGATAGAGGCTGGTGATGAACCATTCGTCTTCGATCACGACTGCCGCGAGGGTATCTGCGGTATGTGCTCACTATATATTAATGGTACTCCACATGGTAAGACAGAGCGTGGTGCAACAACTTGTCAGCTCTACATGCGCCGTTTCAACGATGGTGATGTTATCACTGTTGAGCCATGGCGTTCGGCTGGTTTCCCTGTTATCAAGGACTGTATGGTAGACCGCACAGCCTTCGATAAGATTATTCAGGCTGGTGGTTACACAACAATCCGCACTGGTCAGGCACAGGATGCAAACGCTATTCTTATCTCTAAGGACAATGCTGATGAGGCTATGGACTGTGCAACATGTATCGGTTGTGGTGCTTGTGTTGCAGCTTGTAAGAATGGTTCTGCCATGCTCTTCGTATCATCTAAGGTTAGTCAGTTGGCTCTCTTGCCACAGGGCAAGCCTGAGGCTGCTAAGCGTGCAAAGGCTATGGTAGCTAAGATGGATGAGGTTGGCTTCGGTAACTGTACTAACACACGTGCTTGTGAGGCAGTATGTCCTAAGAACGAGAAGATTGCTAACATCGCTCGTCTGAACCGTGAGTTCATCAAGGCAAAGTTTGCTGATTAATCATAAGTGACTGGTAGTGGTCCTATAGACTGCTACTAAGCTTATTTAGAATATGAAATCCCATAGCTCTTGTATATGAGTTATGGGATTTTTGTTTATATGTCTTAGTTAAGTTAGTATGCAATACTTTATGATTTGAACCTCTTATTGACCTTTGAATTTTATGATTTTACTTTCACCGACTGAGACCTCTGCAAAACTCTTAGTTTAGAAATTTGCTTATATCATTATTTTTTCGTACCTTTATAGTATGAAACAGCAACTTTCCTCTCTCAGTTTTGCCGACCTATTAGTCGGTCAGCGTAAGGTCAAGCAGACCTTCTTTTCTCAGATAGACAATATTATCGATTGGAATCCAATCCGTGGTATTATTGACATTGCCTACACCAAAGGTAACAAGGCAACTGGTCGTCCGAGCTATGATAGTCTTGTGCTTTTTAAAATCGAACTTCTCCGTACTTGGTATGGTCTTAGTGATGGTGAGGTTGAGGAGCAGGTAAACGATCGTTTGTCTTTCAGCCGCTTTGTAGGACTGGGTTTGGAAGATGTTGCTCCTGATAGTGCGACTGTATGTCGTTTCCGTAACATTCTTGTAGAGGCAGACCTTTATGATATGGTACTGAATGAGATTAACCGTCAGTTGGAGCAACAAGGTGTTATTGTCAAACGTGGGGCTATCGTCGATGCCAGCGTTACCGATAGTCCTCGTCGTCCACGTGGTCGTAAGGAATATGAGATAGTTGAGGACAGAGATGAAGAAACGGGTAAATTAAAATCCGAGAAAGCTATGCTCAAGGAGAAACTCAAGCCCAATGTGGACGGAGAGGCACGCTGGATCAAGAAAATGGGAAGGCTCCACTTTGGATACAAACGGCATTCAGTTACAGATGAAAATGGATTGGTTCTTGTAGAGGAGACTACCGCAGCTAATGAGAGCGACATCAAGCATTTGGAAACGCCCCTGAAAAAAGTAAATCTTCCGAAAAAGACTCTCGTATATGCTGATAAGGGTTATGACTCGGCAGAAAACAAGGAGACACTTGCTCGAATGAAACTAAAAAGTCGCATTATGCACAAAGGAACAAGGGCGCATAAGATTACAGAAAGAGAGAAACGCATCAATGTGGCTATCAGTAAAATTAGGTACAGGGTGGAACGCACTTTTGGTTCCATACACAGATGGTTTAGGGGAGGTACGGCAAGATATGTAGGACTTGCCAAAACACATGCACAGCATATTATGGAGGCTGTTGCCTACAACTTATATCGAACGCCAGGGATAATTGTGTCCAATGCTCTCAAATAAAAGAAAATTGGACACAAATATAGATGATAATAATCGTTTTACGGCATCAATTATACCAATAAACACGTTGGAATATGCTTCTAAACACAACTAAATGGGAATTTCTCTATAAATGAAGGTTTTGCAGAGGTCTCATTCATCCGTAAAAATCAGTGGTCATAAAGCCTTACTTGAAGGAGCTATGTTGAATTGCATACAAGGAGGACTTATAACTATCATAAAACCTGACTTTTCTGAAGCCACTAAAATGTTAGTCTTAAGTTACTTTGCTTATAATCGAATGTCAAAAGAGAAAGCTAAGGATTATGACATGGACGAGGCTATGGATGGGCTAAGCCCTAAACAACAAGCTATGCTTAAGAGTGAAGAACTTGAGGGGTATGAGAAGTTGGATGCAGTGGAAATGAGAAAGTTAGGAATCACAGATTTAAGAGAAATTGACGACCCACATACAGGATTTAAAGCTGATATCTATAAAGACACGAATGGAGATTATGTACTTGTTTATCGTGGTACCTACAGTGACCCTGACCATCCTGAAAATGATTTAATACATGACTGGAGCAAAGAATGGACTGATGACAATATGAAACAGGGATTAGGTATGGGAAGTGAACAATATAAAAAGTCTATAGAATTAGCTAAAAAAGTAAAAAAAGGATTAGAAAGACAAGGTAAACAAATGACTATTGCTGGTCATTCCCTTGGTGGTGGTTTGGCGACAGCTGCAGGTGCTGCCACTGGTAGCAAGACTTACGCTTTCTGCCCTGCGGGTGTTCATCCGAATACTTATAAAAAGTATGGCGTACAGAATTCTAATACTTCAAAGGTTCATACCTATTATTCAAATCAAGATTTCTTAAATATGGCAACGCAAGTTCAACATAGAACTGCAATCCCAAGTGCTGGTGTAGCTTAATAATCTATACCTGAAAACACCGCGGGGTTTGGGGGCGAGAAGCCCCCA
>NZ_FZNZ01000077.1 GCF_900187995.1 Prevotella jejuni | reverse complement strand
AACGAAAGACCAAGAGAAAAATTAAACTTTTCTACTCCAAAGTGTGAGTTCTTTAAACACGTTTTGTAATTTTGCACTTGCTGGTTGACTCTGCGTCTCTCCTCTAAAATCTTCATAAAAAGGCAACAAAGAAGCTTGTTTTTACATATTTCAGAAAGTATTTATACCTTTAAATCTATGGAAGAGCAAGTTACGGACATTTCTAAAGTATTACATGGCATAACGGAAGAGATGCGACTGTTGCGTGAAACTGTCAATCAGCAGTATGCCGAGATTATCAAATTAAACCGTAACATAAATGCCCTGAACCTCCAAATTCGCAAGAAAGATATGGAACTTACAAATCACGGGAACGCTTGGCCAAGTATGAAAACTCTGATAAGAACTTCTAACAACAGCAGTACTCCCCAAACAAGGAGCGTATGAAGGATGAGGTTGTCAGAAGAACAAGAAGCCTCCGCAAGCCAAGTGGTAAGAATCCAGGGGAGGACAAAAGGGACATGATGAACACAAGTTGTCTTGCTCTTCTGTACCTGACGAAATAATTGATGAGGTACTCAACTATTGCACTCGTTGGGGAGATTTTTATCAGATGCAGAATGTGTGCTTAAAATTTCTATACAGACAACCACAAACCCTTTGGAATTCTTATCTCCACAACTGTTCTAATCTGCTCATCACATGAAAAATACTACTTGGTACAATTTCGTCATATATTATTGCTATCAGTAGCATGTCACGTAGAACATACCTATAAATTATTTTCTATTATTGCTTAATGGGACTGATATATTCACAAAAAAGATGTACCTTTGTATTGTGAATAGTAGATAGTGAAGAGATTCTATTACATATAACTTAAATTTTAACTATGTTAGTCAACAAGGAAGAGAACATCGTACAATGTGCTGCTGAGTTAGCTCGTGAGTTACACAAAGGACAGGTGGACAAGGCTGGGATTGATTATTTCACTGGCCATCTTACAGCTGTTGCCCAAATGGGCAGTACATGGCAAGAGCAGGTTGTGGGTTATCTGCACGATGCAAGTGAAGATACTCCCTATTCCGTTGAGGAAGTGCTTAACTTGTTAGATGATAAATTAGGAACTCCCTTGTCTGATACCGATAGGCTTGAACTTACCGATGCTTTACATTTACTCAATCATCATCTTGCACCTAACAGAGAAACATATATTCATCGTATAAAAGAGAATACCCTTGCAACTGCCGTAAAGATACACGACCTAACTCACAATATGGACCTTTCTCGTATTCCTAATCCAGCAAAAAAGGATTATGAACGTATTGAGCGATACAAACAAGAGTATGCTTACTTAGGTGAACTTAAAAATTAATTTTCATCTATAAACAGCTTCAATAAAACAATCATGACCGAAAAATATAACGCATCTAACATTTCTCTCGATCAAATCTTAAGTTACATAAAGTCTGGAGAGATTGCTATACCAGAAATCCAACGCCCATTCGTATGGAAACCTCGGCAGGTTAGAGACTTGATAGACTCACTTTACAAAGGTTATCCTACGGGATATCTGATTATTTCACAAAGCCCTGATATGAAGTTGAAAGATGGGAGTCTATCATTGGGTAAGAAGATAATGATAGATGGTCAGCAGCGTGTTACGGCATTAATGACAGCTATTGCTGGGCTTGAGGTCTTAACTAATGATTTCAAGAAACGAAGAATTAAGATTGCATTTAATCCTCAAGCATCAGAAGAGAATGAAGAAGAAATCTTTAAAGTGCAAGATAATGCGATTTTAAGGGACAAGAGATGGATAGCTGATGTCGCAAATTTATTCAAGCCAGACTTTGACCAATGGGCATTTGTGAACGAATATTGTCAGCAGAACCCAGAAGTCAACGGCTCAGAAATGAATAGGATATTAATGCGTCTGTTGGATATCAAGAATCGTCAGATTGGAGTTATCACACTTAACAAGGACTTGAATATTGATGAAGTAACTGATATCTTTATTCGTATTAATAGTCAAGGTGCTAAACTAAACCAAGCCGATTTTGCTATGTCAAAGATTGCCGCCAATACAGAATATGGTGGTAACGCATTACGCAAGGCTATTGACTATTTCTCACATTTAGCAGTAGAGCCCGATTGGTACAATGAAATGGCTCAAGACACGTTATTTATGGAGACACCATACGCAAGTAGACTGAAATGGTTGAAAGATGATAGAGCATCTATTTTCGACCCTGATTATAACGACATCCTGCGTATAGCATTTATGTATAAGTTCGGTCGTGCAAAGCTAAAAGACCTCGTAAGTCTTCTTGGTGGACGTGATTTTGAGACACGAGAATATAAAGCACAAATAGCAGAAGAGTCGTTTACCAAATTAAGCGAAGGGGTTATGGATTTTATGAACCAATACACTTTCTCAAATTTCATACTTGGTATGAAAGCGGCAGGCTTTATCTCTAACAAGCTGATTAACTCTCAAATGACAATGGACTTTGCCTATACATTGTACTTGTTATTGAATAATGATACTACAATCGAAAGGAGTCAGACAAAGCATTATGTTGCAAAATGGTTTGTTATGTCAACATTAACAAGTAGATATACAGGTTCTCCGGAGACACAAATGGACTTTGATATAAAACGTATTCGTGAGAAAGGGTTCTTACCCTTCTTTCAAGAAGTAGAAGAAGCTAATCTTTCCGATACATTCTGGAATGTTCGATTGGTGCAACAGCTCGAAACACAAGTCATTAACAGTCCATTCTTCAATGTGTTTCTTGCAGCACAGATATACAAAGGTAATAATGCTTTATTTTGTAACGGAACTAAAGTGGGGTATTTAATCACTTTGATAGGCGATGTCCACCATATATTCCCTAAACAATATCTGCGCAATAATGGCTATAATGAGAAGATACAATACAATCAGATAGCCAACTTCACTTATCTTGATACACAAGTAAATAAAGACATTTCTGATGCTGCTCCGAATGTATATTTCACCAATGCAATAAAACAATGTGAAGAAGGTAATGCTCGCTACGGTAATATAACAGATCTAAATTGTCTAAAGACTAACATGGCAGAGAACTGCATACCCGAACAAATCGTGGATATGGACTACTCTGATTATCCTGATTTTCTTATTGCCAGAAGAAAATTGATGGCTGCCAAAATTAAGGACTATTATTATAGCTTGTAGTAAACTCATGTGGTCTTTATATAGTCTTTTGCGTAAATAAGAAACATGCGGAGATGGAGAGAAGACTACAAAGGCAAACACAACATAAACCCCTAATTTAGTTTTAAATTCATTTGCTGTCATATTTAACATTTCTCGTAAAGCATTAAGTACCAGATGGTAATAAGTAAAAATGGTATGACAGATATGACAGCAAACTGTAAACCAACTTTCCTAAGTTTCTTTCAAATGGTAGGAATATACTTAGACTTTTCACGTGAAGATGCCATGAGATGTCTGTGAATGTACTGGACACATTAACAGAAGGCTTGAAGAATGACAAGAAGAAAGTGATATTGATTTCTTTTGGGTCAGTCCTAAAACCCAGTTGCAAGCCTACTCTCTTAAGCACACAATTTCATAAGCCTATATAAAAAGAAAGGAATATCTGTCACCCCTCTGA
>NZ_FZNZ01000044.1 GCF_900187995.1 Prevotella jejuni | reverse complement strand
ACATGAGACCAAGAAAGAAATTAGATTTTAAAACACCACAGGACTGCTTTTACGAACTAATTAAGTAAATTTGCACTTGCTTGTTGAATTCACGAACGTCCGGTCTACAATAACACCTATAAAAATTGTTAAAAGAACGCTTTCGTTGGTTTGTTGTATCAGAAACAACTGTGTTTTTTCATCTCTTTTGCACTTTTCTGCATTGAGAAACATCTGATAACGGTATTTTCGCAAGCCTAAATGAAAACCGAACTCCGCATGGCGTGGAGAACTGACAGAACCGATATACCATCGAGACCACTAATGTGATACTTTATTAAACACAATTATCACGTTTCCTGAAATGTCCAAATCAACTATTATAAGAATGCATATCACCTATTATAAAAGACCATATCACCTATTACGAAAATCCAAACCTCCTATTATTAAAGGTTCTTCCGTTAAATGTGTGGACGCTTTTCGTAGTGCTTTAACGTAAGAGCCAAAGTTACTCATAAAACAAAAATATAGCTGAGAAAGTCGTCAACTATTTATCCTGTTTTCATCCTCTTTCATTGAAAATCTTTTCGTTTTAAGACATCGAAAACCTGCAGACAAGGGTTAAAAAATCATTACATAATTTCAAAGAAAACACCTATAACTAACGACAAAAATACACACATGAAGCAAGTTTGCAATCAACAGAGTATCAATTAGTTATAAGCAGTAAAGTAAAAGGTGCTTAATTGGACTTCAAAAGGGCGTTAGCAAGGGTCTTAAAGAGCATCTTCTGCAATCCAAAAGGGCGTCTTTTAGAAGCCAAAAGAGCATGTATTCAAAATTATGATGTGAAAAATTATAACAGAATAATAAGTTATTAGCCTAATTAGCCCAATTGGACTAAATAGCCTAATTAGGCTAATAGGAATAAATTGTTTGTAGACGACAGATAGACATCACACCTAATTACATTTATCATGTAGTTTGCCCCCCCCTATAAAACAATCTTATTGGAGGTAAGCTTACCATGTATGTGAATTAATCTCACTCTATTAACAATCTACACATTTAACGGAAGAACCTTATTAAATAGGTGAAAGTCGTTTCAAAAAAGCATGGGACTATCTCAACAAGTATGTTTTGAATAAAGCAATCAGTTTGCTTTCCGTCAGTTCATCCTCTGTTACATTTATATAATAATGGCCGTAGCTATATGAAAATCGCTTGTTTTCATCAACCTTCCCACGGCTTACATTAATATATACACTCCTTGTGAAATCTAATATATTTGAATTTAAGAACAGCCATCTGGCAACTCTTTGCGTCAACTGTCCATACTTATTACTGAGCTCATTGGGCGTCAACGCTGGTCGAAGGAAACACACATGAAATCCACTATAGTGTGTAGACAATTGCGTACAAGGGTAACTATACGCATAACCCTCAGACGTAGAGACATTCCAACTCTCCACCAACTCAAATGTCTTAAAGTGTCGTGTCAAAGAATCTATTTGAGGGATAAGCTGTCGAATAAGCTCTGGCTTGTTATTCTTCACCGCTTCACACGATGTTTCCAACACGTCTATCAGTCCTCCCCGACCATGTTCTTCTTCTTTACGGAAAGTATATTCTGCTCCATCTTGCAGGTCAAAGAAGAAACATGTCTTTTGTCGTATCCCAAGCTTCCTACGTACAAAGGGTGTAGAAGACAGCACTGCATAACGCAACAATGACGCTATTTTCATTTGGCAAAGACTGTCTGTCAATTCTTTCTTATTGCTTTTTAAGTCCTTATAGGCAAGTATATACGTTCGTTCTGAGAGCCGAGAACCATCGATAACTTGTAAAGCGTACTTCTCTGACTCGCCTTCTGCAACAATGTATTGTTCTGCTGCAAGAGGATTGTATAACTCGCTGAGAATAGGTGCATAGAGTTCATAATCCAACTTACTACAAGGCGAAAGGCGACTTTGTGCCTGTATCTCTCTCCCAACAAGGAGCAATAGTAATAAAAGAAGAACACTCTTGACAAACGTGATATTGCTTTCTTTCATTTAAATAATGTAATTACCTGCGATTAACTTACAACACTTCAGCTCCCTCAATAGTACTCCATTCCACATATTCTCACATCCATATCTCCAATAGGATTGTGCATTAAATAACAACAAAGCTACCCTATTCTTCCAGTCTTCTTATCACTCTACAAGGATTACCAGCTGCCACAACACCGCTTGGGATATCATGTGTAACGACAGAGCCAGCCCCTATCGTGGTATTATCTCCTATCGTCACACCTGGTATAACGACAACATTACCACCTATCCATACATTATTCCCTACATGAATAGGCAAAGCATATTCAATCTTCTTATTCCGAAGCTCTACATCAAGCGGATGACCAGCAGTATAGAAAGAGCAATTAGGGGCTATAAACACGTTATCTCCGAAGGTAACCTTAGCCTCATCGAGAATGACACAATTAGTATTAGCAAAAAAATTCGCACCCACTTCGATGTTATAACCATAGTCACAGAAGAACGGAGCAACAATAAACATACCATCGCCAGCCTTTCCAAACAACTTTCTCAGACGTTCCATCCGTTCCTCCCTACGTGAGGGTGGAATCTGATTGATTTCATAGCACTCATTTTCGCAGTAGTATAAGTCTTTCAAAACTTCTGGGTCATTTGCCTGATAAAGCATCCCTTTCTGCTGTTTCTCCCTCTCTGTCATAATTTCAAGTATATTGATAATGTTCACAAAGATACAAATCATTTTTTAAGAAACAGGAGAATTCATTCACGAAAAAGAGATTTTTAAGGTTGAAAAGAGTGAGATAACTGAACTTTTTCGTATATTTGCGATTATAATCTTATTCATCTTTTAATAGAGAGAAAACATGAACATAATAACATACGAATTTGTATTAAGACTGTTCGTTGCTGCCATGTTAGGTGGTGTGATTGGTCTGGAGCGTGAGTATCGTGCAAAGGAAGCTGGTTTCCGAACACACTTCCTTGTGGCATTAGGTAGTGGTCTGTTTATGATTCTGTCACAGTTTGGCTTCGACAATGTCCTCTCCAATTATGAGCAAGTATCACTCGACCCCAGTCGTATTGCTTCGCAGGTGGTGACGGGTATAGGTTTCATCGGTGCAGGAACGATTATCTTTCAGAAACATGTGGTACGTGGACTGACCACTGCGGCTGGCCTATGGGTCACATCGGCTATCGGCATGACGGCTGGTGCAGGTATGTATGTGTTATCAATAGCCACAACTGTCCTCGTACTGCTCTGCTTGGAGGCTCTTTATTTTATATTTCAGCATTTTGGAACACGTAATATTACAGTCACATTCAGTACGCCGAAGGAAGAAAGTATCAAACTTGTCTTGCAGCGTTTGCGTGCTAAAGAAATTATCATCGACTCCTACGAGATGAAACGTAAAGACACTTCTTCTGGCTACTACTACGTTGTAACGATGGAGATGAAGTTCAAACGGAAACGTTATAAGAATCATCTCCTTAATTTCATGGCTGAGTTTGAAAGCGTAACAGTAGAGACTATGGAGTAAACAAAAGGTTTTATCGTTAGAGGGCACACCTTTCATTTGTCTGTAAGAAGTTTCATACAGATAGTAGAAAAGTGTGCCCTTATTGTTTACCTACCTCTATGAAGAAACCTAACCTTAGTTCCATATCCTTCTAAGTACAACTTTTATACTACTTACCCATACCTTATAAAGAGCAGAAAAGTTCTTGTGTTGGAGTCATCTTATCAGCCAGTCATCAGCAATTCGGCCACTGCTTGCGAATTATTTACATGAAAATAAATATTTCCATTCGTGAACATAAATCTTTTCGTTCATGAAAATAAATCTTTTCGTTCGTGAATAGAAATCTGATAGATGCTGTTTTACCTTAGAGAAGGGTGTTATAAGGAGTCATATTTACGCTAAATTGTCAGTGTTAAAAGGCTTCCTACTATTGCATAACTTACTTAGAAAGACACGCTAAGACCAGCCTCTACAGTGGTGTAAGTCTTTCTGATAGGAACAATCGGTGCTGTATCATAGATGACACGGTAGGCACCATTAATACCAATGTTTGGTGTAATGTTATACTTTAAGTCAACTGCACCACCAAATCGAGCTTCCTTAGTGTAACTATCTGGTTTCGCTTGATAAATAGCAGTGGTCGTCAATTCCCAATGATCATTAATATGATGCTTAAAGCTTACCGAGAGGTGGCTCTTTATACTACGACTGTAAGCATATAGTGGGTTGGCATTAGGAGTAGAGTCTTTCCACTTCTCAAATTCATAGAACAATCCTGCTGCAACAAAAAGTTGCACTTTCTCCTTGTTGATGAGTTGATAACGTGATAGTAAACCAGATGAAATCTTAAACTCCATACCACGGCTACCAGCCCATTGTGACTCAGCATAAGGATAAACCTCAACCGAAGGGCTTAACAGATAGCGATATTCAAGGTGTACAAATCCCCCACTTACCGTTACTTTCTTACCGTATGTAGAGAACTCTAATTTGTTGATTAGATTGATGACACGCTTATGTTTTATCAAAACATTAAGGTTGGCCGTGTTCTTAAGAGTAAGTATATTCTCCTGTTCAGTCTTGAAATCCAATACAGGTAATAATGTTCCTTGTATAGTCTTTGTACTATCAATGTTCATTGTTAGGTTCTCTGAAAAGAGCATTTGGGAGTATATTGGTAGATGAGCCAATAATATCAATAGTGATAGGAGTATCTTCTTTATCATTATATGATGTTTTTTTAGAGAGTAAAACAATGGATTTCCAACATTGGTATTAGCTTTTGAGGTCGCAGTAGGTAGTTATCTGTGCTACTGCCAGATATAAGAGAGGACGCACAAAATGTGCGTCCTTTATTCTCGATAATATTTTTGACGATATTAATTGTTAACAAACTTGATGCGTTTGTTACAGTCATCAATCTTTGCCTGAAGCTTAGCAATCTTCTTCTCCATCTTAGTTAAGGTCTTTTGACTCTTAGCCAACTTCTTGTTGATAGACTTAGCTTCCTTCAGACGCTTGATAGTGGTCTTTGCATCCTTAACAGTGCTTGATGCGTTGGTTGTGTTGAATTCTGTTGTAGCTATATTTGCTTCAACATTGATATCTGCTGCTTTCTTGCTGAGTTCGATATTGTTTGCCTTCTCTTTCTCGTAATCTAACTGCAGTTTGTTTAACTTTGTAGTTATCTTGAGCACCTTCTGCCGCTCCTTCAATGTATCGATTCTTTCGCCACTCTGAGCAAAACCTGCTACGGCTGTAAGAACCATTACCCCAATCAAAAATAATCTTTTCATACTTATAAAATATTTAATTCAATGCTGCAAATGTATATAAAATATTGTTCTTGTGCAAATTATAATATGTAAAATCACCTTTTTAATCGTAATCTTCTTTATTTTTAAGAAGAAATATAGACATCTAAGTCTTTTTGGGAATGCGTCCCGTTATTGAATAGAGTCGCTTTCCACTCTCTTATGCCTACTTGGTTTTGAAGCATGAGTATCCCCACCCACTTCGTCTAAGAGCCCATCGAGTGCACTCCCCAATAATCCTTGTATGGCGGACGTAGCCGGTGCAATGATATTATCTTGCAGTATCTTCTGTGCTTTCTTCTTGATTTGTTCCTTCATGTCGATTTCCTTCTTCTTGTAATAGTTCTCTGCTGCTTCACGGAGGTCGTCCTCGTCAACAGTGAAGATATGGCCAAAGACACCCACAGAAACAACGTGAGTCTTACCCTCATAACGTACTTTTCCTAAGGAGCAAACGACGTAATTGTCAACAGTCACAAGTTCGTCGACAGCAGCTTGTATCACTTTGCCAGCGAAAGCATTGCTAACAGCTTTGAAAGCATTGTCGAGGTAAGCATTACCAGTTATATTGTCACTCTCGTTGACAGCATCGTTAACGGTGGCTGTTATAACCGTTGAGAGAACTTCCTTGTGCTGTTCAGCCTTTGGACAGGTAATTATCATCGTTGCAATCAAGACAACGAATGAAAGCAGCAAAACCAAGAGACAACCAGTGTGGTGCTTCTTCTTCGGTGCAGGTTGCGGTTGTTGATTTTCCTCTTGTGGTGTAGCTTGAAGGATGGGTCTTGCTTCTACAAAAGGTATCTCTTCCTTCTTAGCAGCCTCGTTGGTAGACTCTTTATTTTCGAAGCATGTACGCAACTCTTCAATCTGGTTTGCTTGCACCCATTCAGTACTATCTGTAGGCATTACCAATGTCGTAGTCTCTAAGTTTCTCTCTACTAATTCGTTGAGGCTATAAGGTCCTCTTTTCTCCTCACCTACCTTAATATAATATTCCATTCTTATCTGTTTTTAATGTCAAAGATGGATTTCTCCATTGTTTAGGAGTCTATCCATAACTCTATCTGTTTGTTTGCTGCGAAGTTATATATTATTTCTGAACTGACAAAGGAGATATTTCTTTTTTTGAATTAATAGTTAGCTCTGGTGCTGTTTATGGCTAACTTGTAGGGTGTCCGTAAGTTGAAAAGACTGATTGGTAGTATTTTTTAGGCGTCTTACTTGTGAGTTCAGTATAAAAGATGTATTTTTGCAGCGATAAAAAGAGCGAAAACAGAATTTATAACAACGTCTTAAAAAAAACGAAAAAATGTTTGATTTTATTCAACCCTACCTTGCCATTGCCGTAAAGTTGATTACGGGTATGATTGGTATTCTTGCTTTCTTGCGCATAACTGGTAAGGCTCAGATGGGACAGTTGACTCCACTTGACACCGTGAGTGCCTTTGTGATTGGTGCCTTAGTCGGTGGTGTCTTATACAACCCAGACATGTCTATCGGGCACCTTCTCTTCGCTTTAGCTGTGTGGACAGGCTTTAATATGCTCGTGCGCTTTGCTATGCGTTCAGCTCGCCTACGTCATTTAATTAAGGGAGAGAGTGTCTTTCTTGTGAAGAACGGTGTTATCAACTTCGGAAACTTCAAGCGTAACAGTATCGAAATGGAGCAGTTTCGTTTGCTATTAAGGCAGAAAGGCATCTTTTCTATGTTTGAAGTAGAGGACGTATTGTTTGAGGCTAATGGTTCAGTAACAGTCCTTCCTTCTGGTAAAGCATCTGAGTCTTTCCTCTTGATAAACAATGGTGAGTTTGTAGAGAGCGGTCTTAAGCATAGTGGACGTTCGCAGGAATGGGCGTTACGTCTCATCAAGAAGAATGGCTTTGAGGGTCCTGGAGACCTCTTCTGTATGGAGTGGACACCAGGTAGAGGTATTTACTTTGTTACTTACGATGGCCATGTTAAGCGTGGAATGGTAGAAGTAGATGCGCATGAAATTGAGCCTGATAATGCACAAGTATAAAGGTTGAAATATAAAGTAGTGATACATGGCAAGTGTGTCACTATTTTTGTGTAATCATCTAAGTGGCGGAACGGTATTTGGTAAGATATTAAGATAAATAATGTCGGATAACCTTTCTGATTTAATCTACTTTATAACAGAAACGAAGAAGATATTAATTCTTATTATAAAAAGGATTTATAATATATGAATAAACTATTATTAATAGTCGATCCACAAGTCGACTTTATTACAGGCTCGCTTCCTGTAGAAGGGGCTGCCAAGGCTATGGACGCATTGGCAACGTATGTAAAGGAACAGAGTGAGGAGTATTCAGTAAAAATAGTAACAGCAGATTGGCATCCTTACCATCATAGTTCTTTTGCTGATGAAGGCGGATTATGGCCACGTCACTGTGTGCAGCATTCTGTTGGAGCAGCTATCTGGGATTCTTTGTTGGTTGCACTTAATGAGTCAAAGGGTGGTTTCACCTTATTATATAAGGGTAACAGCATAGAGAAAGATGAGTATTCAATTATGCAGAACGCCGAATCAGCGAATATTCTTAGTAGGTTGATTAAGGCGTTAAAGATAGCGCAGATAGATGTATGTGGGTTGGCAGGAGACATCTGTGTACTGAACACTGCAAAAGACTTAAAGGAAGTCATCGGCGATGTAAAGCTTAATGTCCTTGAAACTTATTCACCTTCTCTGGATGGTGGAGTCGCTTTAAGTGCCTTTGTGGAAACGCTAAAATAAAAGAGAAGATTATCTGTTAGCTCTGTTCCATTACAAGTGTGAAGATCTATAAACGTTTAGAAGGAGTTAAGTCCATATCCCCCGCAGCTACTATCTATAGATGATTAGCGTGAGAGGAAATAGACTTAACTCCTTCTATTCTTTGTCTTATTCGTTGTAGTAGATGGCAACTGTTGAACGAAGAGTACTATCTAAAGTCTGTTAGTCTTGCTTATTAACAGTGCATCAAGTATTGTCATCGCAGCCATTGCCTCGACGATAGGGACAGCACGAGGTAGGACACAAGGATCGTGTCGACCATGTACATCCATCGTAATCGCTTCCCCCTCCATCGTTACTGTTTGCTGTTCCATGAGTAAGGTAGCGACAGGCTTGAACGCAACACGGAAGTAGATGTCCTCTCCGTTACTGATGCCACCTTGTATGCCACCGCTATGGTTGGTCTCTACATTGCATATTGGGTGATGCATACTATCGTTGGTAGGGAGGAAGGTGTCGTTTTGCTGGCTACCTCGCCATGCCGATCCAGCAAAGCCTTCACCATATTCAAAACCCTTCACAGCATTGATGCTAAGCATTGCAGCACCTAATTGTGCATGGAGCTTACCAAACTCAGGCTCGCCTAAGCCTACTGGGCACCCTTTGATAACACATGAGATAACCCCACCGATTGTGTCGCCTTCATGCTTCACTTGGCTAATGAGCGCTTCCATCTCTATTGCTTTGAGAGGGTCGGGACAGCGAACAGGATTAGACTCGATAATACTTAAATCATATTTATGATAGTCTCTTTCAAGTTTGATGTCGCCCACCTGTGATGTATAAGCATAGATGCTGATACCCTGCTGGCGCAATACAAGTTTGGCCAACGCCCCTGCTACGACACGTGAAAGGGTGATACGTGCTGAAGAACGCCCCCCTCCTCGGTAGTCACGAATACCATACTTCGTGTAATAAGTATAGTCCGCATGAGAAGGACGGAAGATGTCACGGATGCTATCATAGTCCTTTGAATGGTGATTAGTATTACGGACAAGGAAGCCAATAGGCGCACCTGTTGACTTTCCCTCAAACACACCGCTTAGCAGTTCTACCTGGTCTGCTTCTTTCCTATCCGTTGTGATGTGGCTTTGTCCCGGTCGACGACGCACCAGTTCACGTTGGATAAAGTCTGTATCAATGGTGATGCCTGCTGGCATACCATCTACTATACCACCCACAGCAGCCCCATGGCTTTCCCCAAAGGTGGTTAGTGTGAAGAGTTTTCCGAATGTATTCATATCAAAGAGTCTATGAATGATTATCGTGGAGTGGGATGTCTAATAAGAGAAACATGTTGTTTATTTTCTCTTATCAGACCTTGCTCTTTTCCTATAGCATTGTTGATGACGAATAGGAAAGGGTGCGTAATTCTTAATGACAGCCACAGCAGCTTTCTTCGCCTTCCTCATGACCTCCGCAGCCACAGCCACTTCCGCAGTCGCTACCGCAGCCTCCGCCACATCCACCACCGCAGTGATGCTGCTTCAACTTCTCGAAGAAGTATTTTACTTCCTCTTCGCTTGCCTCACGATTCTCGTAGACATGGCCACGGAAAATAAGGTCCTTGCCTGCAAGAGGGTGGTTGAGGTCGATAGTAACCTTATCGTCATCTATATCCAAGACCGTACCTAAGAAGCGTTGACCTTCTTCGTTCTGCAAAGGAACGACGGCTCCTTTATAGATGTTCTCGGCATCGAAGACTCCATTAGGTGAGAAGGTTTCTTTGTTAAAGTCTATGACACTGCTGGCATCATGCTCCCCGTAGGCTTGTTCCTTTGCAAGTGTAAACTCAAAATCAGCATCTTCCTCAAACTTAACAATCTCCTGCTCAAAAGCTGGTAAGGACAAGTCGCAACCCGTATAAAGCTCCATAGGCTTCATGTCATCTGTTTCTTCGAAGAGTTTCTCCTCACCATTTACATTGCAATATAGTTTGTAGCTGACTACTACAAAACGATGTTTGTTATTCTCCATTACTGTTATTTTATTCCTTATTAAATATGTATATCTGCAAAGGTAATGATTTCAAATGGAATAAAACCTGCTTAGATACTGTTTTTTCCTTTTCGTTGTGCTATTCTGTATGGTTTGTTAGGAAGAGGAGGGTAGAATTATCTTTTTTGTTACTGATATAAATCAAACGTATTGACGTGCGTCAAAAATATAAATAAAAACAAACTTTAAGTAACGAATAGTTATATTTTATACGAGTAATCTTGTAACTTTGCACTCGTAATAAGGACATTAATTACAGAATATAAGATAATAATAAGTCTTTTAGAAAGGCTTTAATTAAGAAAGAAAGGATAATTAATATGAAGAAGATTGTATTGACAGTAGCAGCGGTAATGAGTATGACTTTGGCTTTCGCAGCAGGTGAGAACGATAACAACAACACAACTACAAACACAAATGCATATAAGTTCAATGTTAGTACATACGCTTTGAGTCGTGCTTTGAACCTTGACTTCGACCAGGTAGACGTTGTTGAGGACATCAACCGCACATTTGCTACAGAGATGATGAATGCGTCTGTCGCTGAGGGTTCTGAGCGTGAGTCTAAGGTTCAGAATGCTATCAAGAAGGATCTTTCTTATATGCGTTATATTTTGAACGACCGTCAGTATCGTGAGTACGTTAAGCTCCTCAATGTGACACTGAACAATCGTGGTCTTAACAAGTAAATTGTTTCCTCTCTCCTAAAAGGGAAGGATTCAGATAAGACAATAATGAAGGCTATGAATCAGCATGCTGGTTCATAGCCTTTTTTCGTTAGTTTTCTTTATTACTTATGAGTATGTAATACTCACGCCTATTGGCTTATATCGAGTATAATTGTTTAGTATAAGACTCTCTAAAAATAGCTTTAATCGCTATTCTCAATCGCTAACACCACACGTCCTGAGCTTTTGTACTATGCTATTAAATGGTTAAAGAAGGCTTTTCTTACCATTGAATAACACTTCATTATCCGTTAAAGACAAACGAATATGGGGAGAGCTTTATAAGATACCGAGAACTTAATGATAACTCAAACAGCTATTCTAATGATTCTTCTTATAGCTTTGTACAGCCCAACAACCCATGACAAGACCGATGCCAAGGAGTGCGAGAACCTGATGTAAGATACTCTTTAAGTTTCCACCACGAATGAATACAGTGCGAATCGCATCTATGAAGTAGCTTACTGGGTTGGCGTATGTAGTGAGATAAGCTGCAGCTGGCATTGACCGAGTAGGAGTAAAGAGCCCAGAGAGCAAGAGGAGTATCACAACAAAGAACCACATGACAAGTATGGCTTGCTGCATTGTGTCCGAGTAGTTGGATATTATCAAGCCGAAGGACGAGAAGAAGAGGGCTAATAACATCGCTAAGAGATAGATAAGGGCCACATTACCCACAGGAGTAATGTCGTATAAAGCCCATGACAACAGTAGGCAAACAGTGATAACAAAGAAGGCAATCAACCAATAAGGGATTAACTTTGCAAGTATAAACGTCCATTTATTTACTGGTGTCACATTGATCTGTTCGATTGTACCAGCCTCCTTCTCCCCGACAATATTCAATGTTGGCAGAAAGCCTGTTATCATCATCATTATTATCGCAAATAGTGCGGGAATCATATAACGCTTGTAATTCAGCTGTCTATTGAAGAGATAGAACGTAGAAACGTTCGTTTGCAATGCCTGCAAAGTAGGGACAGCATTGGTCGTCACCATCTGTGAGAGGTAAACAGACCCTATCGATCCCTTCGTTCCATTGACGGCATTGGCAGCAATGAGCACTTGTGGCTTGTTGCCCAAGGTCAGGTCACGACTATAATGTTGTGGTATCACCACAACAATGTCAGCCTCAGAATGTTCGATGTCATTGAGTGCTGCAGTATAGGAAGGCTGTTGTCCGTGAAAAGAGAAGTAGTTATTGGCTGCAATCTCATGTACCAACTGTTGCGAAAGAGTAGACCTATCATTGTCTACTACATCCACAACAACATTCTTCACCTCCATATTCATGACCCAAGGCATGATACACATAATCATGATGGGGAACATAACAATGAGGCGGGGGAGGAACGGGTTGCGTCGAATCTGTGTAAACTCCTTTCGTAGAAGATATTTCAGTGTCATAATGAAGTTACTCTAATCGTTTGTTAAACATGGCGAGTGATAGTCCGAGTAGGCCGATAAGCATACAAATTAAGACTATCATCTCGTGCATCACTTGTCTTACTCCCACCCCCATAATCATCAGTTTGCGCATAGCACTGGTATAGTAACGTGTCGGAATGATAGCCGAAACGTATTGCAACACCTTTGGCATTGACTCAATAGGGAAGAACATACCAGAGAGCATCACGATAGGCATGAGTAGTACCATTGCTGATAACAACAAAGCAACTAACTGTGTTTTGGCAATGCTAGATACAAGTAAGCCTAATGAAAGGGCTAAGAGGATATAGATAGTAGAGATAACGAATATCCAGAACACCGACCCCTGCAAGGGAACACCGAGTAGGCTGTTTGCCATAAGTAGGATGACAATTAGGATGATGAAGGCAAGCACCAAGTAAGGAATGGCCTTTGCGATGATGATAAGTATTGGTCGAACGGGCGATACCAGCAGCACCTCCATTGTTCCCCGCTCTTTTTCGCGAACAATAGAGATAGAAGTCATCATGGCACACACCAACATCAACAGTGTTCCCATGATAGCAGGAACGAAATTGTAAGCCGACTTCATTTGCGGGTTATACAGTAGTTTCGTGTTTACTAAGCCGTTATTCGGATTCGTAATGACGGCATTGGCGTATTGAGTCCATTGTTGCGCCATATTCGGGTCGGCACCATCAACAATAAATTGTAGGCCTGAATGTCCGCTGGCATAGTCCTTTCCAAAGACGATAGCCAAGTCGGCCTTTTGGTCTCGGATAGCTTGTTCAGCCTCTACAGGAGTAGCAACATCCTGCGTTATTGTGAAATACTCCGATGCAGATAAGCGGTCGACAGCCTGCTGAGTGACGTAATCAGTATTACTCATCACTATCACCGTCCGTACATTCCGCACGTCATTCCTAACGGCATAACCAAAGAGAAGCATCATGATGATAGGCATTCCAAAGAGAATCAGCATTGTTCGTTTGTCTCGAACAATGTGTTTAGCTTCCTTGATAATGAATGATATAAATTGTTTCATTGCTTGTTGGTTTCCTTTTTGCATGTTGCCATGCTGTTCTAAGCGATTTTCTCAAAAGCTCCTAAGCTTTCCACGAAAAGCTCTTAAGCTTTTTCTCAAAAGCTCCTAAGCTTTCCCAAAATTATTCGCAAACTTTTTGTGGATTGTTCGCGAACATTTTCTAAATTCTTCGCGAGTCTTTTGTAGCATCTTATGTGACTTAGTCTGAACTTCTCTTCGCCTGTCGAGCTAAGTAGGTAAAGACCTGGTCAATATCGGGTTTATTGAACTTCTGTTTCAATTCCGTGGGTGTTCCGAGGGCTTTAATCTTCCCATCAACCATGATGGAGATGCGATCGCAATATTCAGCTTCGTCCATATAGTGAGTCGTAACGAAGACAGTTATACCTCTCTGGGCGGCATCATAGATTAATTCCCAGAACTGTCTACGTGTAGCAGGGTCAACTCCTCCTGTCGGTTCGTCGAGGAAGACGATACCAGGAGAGTGAAAGATACTAACCGAGAAGGCTAACTTCTGTTTCCAACCTAAGGGCAGGCTTGACACCAAGCTGTCACGATGTTCTGAGAAATTCAGGCGTTGAAGAAGAGCGTTAGTCTTGTGTTTAATCTCTTTATCGTCCATTCCGTAGATACCAGCAAACAGACGGATATTCTCTGCCACAGTAAGGTCTTCATAGAGAGAGAACTTCTGACTCATATAGCCAATGTGCTTCTTTATCTGCTCATAGTCTGTTCGGATGTCGTATCCCACAACCCTTCCTGTCCCACTTGTGGGCTGGTTGAGTCCTGTGAGCATGTGCATAGCTGTAGTCTTACCAGCTCCGTTGGCCCCAAGAAAACCGAAGATTTCACCCTTTCTCACCGTGAAGGAGATATCGTCAACAGCGTGGAAAGTGCCGAAAGCCTTTACCAGATGTTCCACTTCAATTACGTTTTCTGTTGTGCTTCCCACCTTGTTGTTATCATGCTTTTCATCATGTTCAAGGTTGGGAGGACTAAAGATGTCGCTAAATTCATGGAGTATTTTCTCTGGCGAACCAATACCTCTTATCTTGCCTTCCGATAGGAAAGCCACCCGTTCACAGCGTCTCACCTCATCAAGATAAGGGGTGGAGGCAACGATGGTTATCTCCCGCTTTTTCAGTAGGGAGAGTATGTCCCATAACTCCTTACGGCTAACAGGGTCGACACCTGTTGTCGGCTCGTCCAAGAAGAGGACACTCGGCTTATGAACGAGAGCACAGCAGAGGGCTAACTTTTGCTTCATACCACCCGATAATGCCCCAGCTTTGCGGTCTTTAAAGGGTTCTATCTGCGAATAGATAGCCTTGATAGCATCGTAGTTATCCTCAACTGTGGTACCAAAGAGCGTCGCAAAGAAGTGGAGGTTCTCCTCTACTGTTAAGTCTTGATAGAGTGAGAACTTCCCAGGCATGTATCCAACCCGCTTTCTTACCTCCTTCATTTGCTGTATGACATCGTACCCCTCAACCCTTACGGAGCCTTCGTCAGGAAGGAGCAAAGAGCAGAGAATGCGATAGAGTGACGTCTTACCCGCACCATCTGGGCCGATAACACCGAAGAGCTCACCTTTCCTTACTGAAAAGCTGACGTCTTGCAATGCTTGTACTTTGCCGTATCGCTTAGCTACTTGGTTTACTTCTATTGCGTTCATCAGCATTGTTAAAATTTCACCTCACCGTACATACCTATCTTCACATAGCCATCGTTCGTGAATTGTATCTTAATGGCATACACCAAGTCGGCCCTTTCGTCGTCCGTAACAATGGTCTTTGGCGTAAATTCTGAACGGCTTGATATCCAGGTGACCACCCCATTATAGGTTTTCTTCTGACCTTTACCATAGTCGGCCATGACCTTTACCTTCTGTCCTATCTTCACACGTTTCAATTGCTCGGAGGTAACGTATGCACGGAGAAACATCCTCTTGGTGTCGGCAATCTTGAAGAGTGGCCTACCAACAGGGACATACTCTCCAGCCTCAACATACTTCTCCAAGACCGTTCCTGTAATCGGACTCCGTACGAAGGTATGGGCTATTTGGTCGTCAAGTTGGGCTTGTTGTGTACGTACTCCAGCCTGTTGAGCATTGATACCAGCCTGTTGGGCGTCTATACCCTCCATCTGTGCCGTAATCCCTTTGTTCTGTTCGGCTAAAGAAGTGTTCTGACTACTTATCTGTTCTTCTGTGGCAGCAAGTTGTTTCAGCAATACCTGTATCTGATAGTCTATGTCATCAACTTGCTTCCGAGCGACGGCTCCGTCCTGTAAAAGCTCTGCAAAGCGTTGACGCTCCCGTTGCTGGTTCGCAATCTGCTGTCGGATGGCTGCTACCTGCTTCTTCAAATCGAGTTGTTTGCTGCTTGTTGCCTGCTGATTAGCAGCCAACTGGCGTTTGTTAGCGGCTAATTGTCCGTGCGTGGCAGCGAGCTGTTCGTTGCTACTCGTTAGTTGTTCACGTTTCAAAGTGAGTTGTCGAGCATCAATCTGACCCACTGTCAAACCTCCATTCAACACCTCTCCTTCGCTCACATTGAAGTTTTCAAGCTGTCCAGTCGACTCTGCCGACACAGTCACTTCAGTAGCCTCAAATGTCCCTGTAGCGTCATAGTCTTTCTTGTCTTTCGCACATGATGCCATCATCAAAGCACCGAGGCTTATTAAAAGAAGCTTTTTCATATCTTTAGTTGTTTTATTCGTTGTTGGTGAACTTTAGGTTATACATCTCTTTGAGCATGTCAATCTCGTGTATAGCTTGCTGCGCCTTGGCTGCATTCTCATTGTTAATCTCTCTCAACAAACTATTTACATCAATAATACCATGAGCCAGTTTCGACTCAGCTGCCTTACGGATGTGGGTGCGCAGGTCGATGATTTCGTCGTCGTTCTGCATCATTTTACGGTACCTATTGATATTCTCTTTCTGTTGTATCTCGTCTATACTGTTGTTAAACAAGAATACTTCTCGTGCATTCTCTATTTGTTCTCGTTGTAGTCTGAGCCTTGCTTTATCATTCTTATGAGTATAGAGTGCACCGATGTTCCACGATAGTTTTACGCCCACTAAGCCGTTCAGACTCCATTTATGTTGCATCATATCCTCAAACATATTGAGTCCCGGATAACCATAAAAGCCTTGTGCAAAGAGTCCTAAATGTGGCTTTAATCGTGCGTCTAAGGCTTTTTCTTGTACTTCAGAAAGGCGTAATTGATTATCAAAGAGCCTCATCTCTGGTCGAGTATTCGCTGATACAGTTGCGTCAAGGGCTTGAGGTTTCTGCAGGTGGGTGATTTCAATACCACAGAAGATGCTTAGCATCCTACTTAACATCTCTTTCTGTGCTTTCAGACTCTCGTTTGTTTGCTCTGCGCTAAGCCGTTCGGCCCTCACGTTCTCATAGTCGCTTGTTGCTGCCGTACCACCTTTCACCATGGCAGAGAGTTTCTGCTCGCTCGATTGTAGCAGTGCTTTGACGTCATCATTGAGTTTGATTTGTTCGTCAAGGAGCAAGAGTGAGAAATATAACTCATTGACCCTTCTTCGCACCTGATATAGATTTACCTCATTCTCAGCCTCCTGTACCTTTCCTTCTTGGCTGGCTATCTTACGCTGACCACTGATAGCACCGCCGTCATAAATAGGTTGCTGAACATCAATAGATAGCTTATATTGGTCTTTCCTAAGACCTTTCATCTTCAGTCCTACCTGTTGGAACATACTTTGCAGATAGTCAGGCCATGCAGCAACAGCACTCTGATAAGTAGCTTGGGCTGCTGCTGTCACCTGTGGCAACCACCCTTTCTGAATGTTCTTAACCGTTAAGTCGGTCGTCTTTGCTATCAAGTCATAACGCTTGATAATGGGATAGTGTTTCTCTGCAGCACGCTGACATTCGTCCAAAGTCTGTGCTTGTGCAACTGATGCCGAAGCTATCAGCGAGAGGATTAATACCTTTATTCTCATATACTTTCCTGTCATTTATGGTATAATTACTTTCATTTGACAAAGATAAGTTTATTCTGATACAGAGTGGTAATGCTTTGCACCGAATAAATTGTCATATTGTACGATTTCTATATAATATCACCTCGTATTCACAAAGATAATGTTAAATTTGCAATCTAATCATACAATAAGGCAATTATGGCGGAAGTAAAGAACATCAATGCACTCTCTATGGAGAGTATTAACCTTGATGAGGTGTACCAGCAACCCGAACAAGGAAAGGTATTGATGAACGATGACATCGTATTTGTGATGGGTGGACATCTTCAAAACACTCGTTTTCTATCGGAGGGAAAGATTTATCAGATGGTTGAACCTCGATTGATACTGGCGTTGAAAGGTCATGCTGATATCTGTGTTAACCTTCAAGACTGCCATATAGAGAAAGGTTCTGTCATGCTCTTGCCGACAGATACGATTGTAGAAGTTAAGGAAATATCAGAAGATGCACGTGTTGTTGCAATAGTGTTCAGGGACGGCATGGACATTATGGATGAGATTGTCGTCAGTACCTCACCAAGTGAATTTGCCCGTTTGATGCGTATCATGTACCTTGCATGGGACTTTCTACAGATTAAACCCAATAGAACAAAGACCGTACAGAGCCTTTTGCAATCGGTAGTTACGGATGTTCAGTATTTAAACGACCTTGAAGAGGGGAATACAAAACGTGGTTCGACATCACGTTCGCACGACCTTTTCTTGCAGTTTAAGCGCCTCGTACATCGTCACTGTACGCATGAACGCTCTATTCCCTTTTATGCTGAACAATTGCATGTGACGCCTCATCACCTGTCGGCTATCATCAAGAAGGCAAGTGGTAAGAGTGTTATGCACTGGGTAAATCGTGCTACTATCCAAGAGGCAAAAGTACTTTTAAAGACAAATAACGCTATGGGATATGAGATAGCAGACCGTTTGAACTTCCCCAACGCTTCTGCTTTCTCCAAATACTTCAAGCGAGAGACTGGAATGACACCACGAGAGTATCAGGAGAAAATGACTTTATGATGGTTATTATCTGTTTTTGTTAGTAGTAGCCCCTGTAAGTTTGATGTTAGCATCGCATGATGTCTCATTTTATTGACCATGTTAGGCCCCCTTTCTCCCTATCTTCTCTCGTAGTGACGATGCTCTGCTTGTGTTGTGTTAACGCTTCGAATGGGTTGTGTCAATGCTCCGTTCGCCTTAGACAGGGAATACACTTAACGAATTGGGAAGCATAGACGAAGATAGAGCAGACAGTGTTGTCTTAACTCCATTCACGCCTATTCAGTTTTTAACTCCTTTTCCTCTTGTCAACATTTTTCACTCTTCTCAATTCCAATACATGCTTTTCAAGGGGCAAGAAGAGGCCTAACTACATTCAAGAACATGCCCTTCTTGCGTGTTGAACATGCCCTTCTTGGGGCAAGAAGGGCGTCTTCTTCAACGCTATTTATAATCGGTTGATTTATTGAAGGTTATAGACTCGTTTGTAGAAGACTTTTTACTCCTTTTATGAGGGTAATTAGTTTGATGTAATGTAATATATTTTTACGATTATGATAGACTTTTCCTGTGTGGAGTGAGGTGTTAGAGGTATCATTCATGACACCGGACGAAGAGATAGTTACGGGGTTGGTTATGTCTTTCTAAATAACTTTGCATACTCCATTTATTTTTTGTTCCTTTGCAGAAACATATTGATTTAAATAAATAAAACGCTATATCAGTCAATGAGATATTATCTATTTTCTATTCTGTTCTTCCTCGCTATCGGTCTAAACGCACAGCGACCACGTTACGACAAGATGTCGCCTTTCGTACGTGAGGCTATGGTGTCTTCGCTTACAGCAAAGCAACTCACTCGCTCTTATTCAGAAGATAGAATGCTAACAGCCTTTGTGCGCATTGATGGAAATGCTGCCGAACTACTACATAAATATGGAAGTGAAGAACTTGCACGGGTAGGGAATGTTAGTATTGCAGCCATTCCACTCAGTCAGTTAGGGGCTTTGTCTTGTCATCGTCGAGTGAGTAAGATTGAAACAGGTAGCCGTTGTAGCATACAGATGGACACGACGCGACTGGTTGTCAATGCCGAGCCAGTCTATAGAGGGACGGGGTTAGTACAGTCATATACTGGGCGCGGAGTCGTTGTAGGCGTCCAAGATATTGGGTTCGACCTAACGCATCCTAACTTCTATACGGCTGATATGAGTCGATATCGCATTAAAGCATTATGGGATCAACTGTCCCGAGACACAATAGGGTCTAATCTCTTTGTTGGACGCGATTATGTTGGTGAGGAAAGTTTACTACGATTAGGTTGCCCTTTAGATGGAACTTCACAAACACATGGTACGCATACTGCTGGTATTGCAGCAGGTAGTGGGGCTGAAGGAGATGGTGTGCTATCACCTTATAGAGGGATAGTTCATAGAATAATGACAATGAAAGAAGAAAGGGCAAACACGAACGGAAACACTTGAACAATAACAACTTATGCACTTTTCTGCATTTTGTGATATGGCAAGATTGAGCGAAAAACGGCAATAGTTCCGTTACCAACTCGTAACCCATAGGGTACAAAGC
>NZ_FZNZ01000042.1 GCF_900187995.1 Prevotella jejuni | reverse complement strand
GACTTGCATGTGTTAAGCCTGTAGCTAGCGTTCATCCTGAGCCAGGATCAAACTCTCCATTGTAAAATATGTTTTGGTGATAAGTGATGGGTGATGAATGATAATGAATACCATGTTAACCCAAACGCTTCACCGAGTAATCTCTGTTTCAGAACGCTTATCCTAAAAGTATCAAGTTAAAAAGCACCTCTTCTTTTGTTCCACAGTGTTTTGAGGTGATGCCTCAAAAGCAGGAACAATGAATTGATCGGTTCGTTTCTTTTACCCATCCATTTGATATAAAACCAAACAGACGCTTCTTGTACTACTTCTCTGTTTATGTAAATCTTTTCAAAGAACTCTTTCTTCTATGCCTTAACTAACTTGCCAGGTGGCTTGTTTTGTAAAGCGAGTGCAAAGGTATAGAGAATTTACTTACCCTCCAAACATTTTGAAGAATATTTTTCAAAAAACTTAAAAATCAACCAAAGCCTTGACGCAAATCAACCAAAACAGCATCAAGCACACCCTTACCGCAGCACAGGAAGCCATAAAAACAAAAATTGCACTACAATGCCATAAAACAAGAAATAGCCCCTTAAACGCAAAATCGAAAACAAGGGAAGTTTCAATTTTAGCCAAAACAACAAATACCTACAATAGAACAAAACTATATATTAATGCCACCAAAGCTGGCACACCCTGCTTTAAAATAATAGTCGGACTACTTGTAATACCGCCATAAATAGCCACCAATGCTACATACGACAAAAAACAACGTGTCCAAAACAAATCATTCGTAACCCAAACTGCTATTAAAATCAACACTGCCAATAAAAGATTATAGACACCTTGATTTTTAAATAACGTAGATACAGTTGGGCGACTTAATTCCTCCACATCCATATTAAAAGTACGCGCAGTTGATCTCGATTTTGTAAATATCGTTTCAAGACACATTATATATATGTGTTCGACTGCTACCAATGTAGCTAAAATCATAAAAGTAACATCCATATACAAACCTTATATTATAGGTTCTGCGGGATTTAGTGTGAATTAACATGCCGTATCCTGCATTAAGCGGCACGAAATTCGTATCTTTATAGTCAGTATAAAGAAATCAAGACCATCGGCAGAGGATATGGTACTGCCGAACGCTATCGGATAGCGATTCTATTCTTCTATGGTGGTCTAGACATATGTTAACTCACACTAATTACAGTAGAACCATATTATATATAAAGAAAAAATCTGCATCTTGTCAATATGCTATAGACAAGATGCAGATTTATATTTATCAACGTTTTCTATTCTATCAATGTAGTAAATACCACAAGCTTCTCCGAAACACTTTCCACAGAAATAAATCACATATATGGAAAATGCAACCAACAACCACTTATATAATCATGGGTATTGCAGGAGTATTCCGAACAAAACGTTTTTACTCATCAACAAGTTACTTTGCAGCCTTCGTTTCAGGAGCTTCACCAATGAGATCCATGAACTGGTCAAGTTTAGGAGTAATGATAATCTGAGTACGACGGTTGCGCTGCTTACCCAACTCAGTATCATTAGTAGCAAGTGGGTTATACTCACCACGACCACCAGCAGTCAAACGCTTAGGATTAACACCGAAGCGATCTTGCAGATACTGTACGACAGAAGCAGCACGTAAACAAGAGAGATCCCAGTTATTACGGATATTTCTCATCTTATCATTTGCCGTATTAATAGGCACATTATCCGTATTACCCTCGATTAACACATCATAATCTTTATAATCAGTGATAATCTTAGCAATCTTACTCAACGTCTGTTCAGCACGATCATTCACCTCATAAGATCCACTCTTATACAGCATATTATCAGCCAAAGAGATATAAACAACACCCTTCAACACCTGTACATCCACCTCTTTCAGCTCCTCACGACTCAAAGAACGCGTCAGGTTATTCGTAAGAACCATATTCAGAGAGTCACTCTTAGACTTCACCTCAACCAAGTGGCGTATATACTGGTTACTCTCATTAATCTGATCAACAAGCTTAGAAATGTTGATATTATTTGAATTAGCATTTCTCAAGCTATTATCAAGACTACCCTGTAAAGCAGCAGCACTCTCTCTTGCCTGAGCCAACTGATCTTCCAAGCTCTTGATACGTGCGTTATTGGCAGCAATCGTTTCCTTAGCATTCTGATAATCTGCCGTTAACTGATTATTCTCTGTACGACAATTCTCCAAATCCTTCTTGCTGGCACAGCTACTAAAAGCAAGTGTACCAACTGCTAAAGCCACCATAAAAAGACTCTTTTTCATATTTACTATTTTATTTTGGTTATTATTCTTGTTTGTAATAGATCTTTCCACACAACTCGAAAGAAATTTGTTCTTATATCCTCGAAGGTGCCACCTTAATAATAAGAGCGACCTCTCTCTAAAAATCCATTTCCTTCTCTATAATGCAGCAATCTCATGCAAAGATATTATAAAGACGTGTAAAACAAAGGGTTGTATAACGAGTTTAGGCATTTTTAACCTAAAACAATCAAATAGCAAGGCTTTTTTGATGAAATTATACAGAATAAACTGTTGATAGACAAAATACGGACAAGTCCAATAATAAGCCAATTTAATCATCGCTTCAACAATTTCTACTATACAAAAACACCTTCTGCAAGTCCAAAATACACCACCATTCCTAAATTATTTTCATGAAAAAAAATATTTTTCTTCACGACAAGAAATATTTATTTTCATGAAAAGAAATTCAAGTCAACAAATACCACTTTAGCAAGATAAAGCAGACAAAAACGAGTCTGATTATTTATAATACCTAAGAAGACTAAAAAACACACTACAAAAAAGCTGTTTATCCAAAGAAAATCGTATCTTTGCAAACAGAAGTAACACCAAATTTTATATACAGACTATGATTCTTTTCTTCAGAACTCAGTCCAAAAGCGTGATTGCCACAGAAGTCAATCATGCATTGTCCGACGCAGAAATCAACGAACTTTGTTGGCTCTATGGCGATGCCACCTACTTGCAGAACGAACAGACACTGCAGGGCTACTATGTGGGACCACGCCGTGAGATGATTACTCCTTGGAGTACGAATGCCGTCGAGATTACTCAGAATATGAGTCTTGACGGCATTTTGCGTATAGAGGAGTACTTCCCTGTAAGCAGCAAAGAGGCTGATTATGACCCGATGTTGCAACGTATGTATGATGGTCTTGACCAGACTATCTTCACTGTCAACCACGAGCCAGAGCCTATCAAGCGTGTGGAGGACTTAGAGAAGTTCAACGAAGAGGAAGGTTTAGCACTCTCACCAGAGGAGATGGAATATCTCCACAAGATTGAGAAGCAGAACGGTCGACCACTCACCGACTCTGAAATCTTCGGTTTCGCCCAGATTAACTCTGAGCATTGCCGCCATAAGATTTTCGGTGGAGAGTTCGTCATTGATGGCAAGGTGATGGAGAGCAGCCTTTTCAGCCTCATCAAGAAGACTACAAAAGAGAATCCTGGTAAGATTCTTTCAGCTTATAAAGACAACGTAGCTTTCGCACAAGGTCCAGAGGTTGAACAGTTTGCACCAGCAAACCAGAGCACATCTGACTATTTCCGAGTAAAGCCTATTGAGAGTGTTATCTCTCTGAAAGCCGAGACCCACAACTTCCCTACTACCGTTGAGCCATTCAATGGAGCAGCAACAGGTACGGGTGGTGAGATTCGCGACCGTATGGGCGGTGGTGTTGGTTCATGGCCTATCGCAGGAACAGCAGTCTATATGACCGCTTACCCTCGTCTGACAGAAGATGACGGTACAACTCCAGCCTTACGTGATTGGGAAGACATCCTTCCTATTCGTCAGTGGCTCTATCAAACTCCAGAGCAGATTTTGATTAAGGCATCTAATGGTGCGAGCGATTTCGGTAATAAGTTTGGTCAGCCTTTAATTACTGGTTCACTACTCACATTTGAACATCAAGAGAATGGTGAGAAGTATGCTTACGATAAGGTAATTATGCTTGCAGGTGGCGTTGGTTATGGTACCAAGCGCGACTGTCTGAAGGGTGAGCCACTGGCAGGCAATAAGGTCGTTGTCGTTGGTGGCGATAACTACCGTATCGGACTTGGTGGTGGTTCTGTATCATCAGTTGATACTGGTCGTTACTCAAATGGTATTGAGTTGAATGCCATACAGCGTGCTAACCCAGAGATGCAGAAACGTGCTTATAACCTCGTACGTGCATTGGTAGAAGAAGACAACAACCCAGTTGTTTCTATCCACGACCACGGTTCTGCAGGACACTTGAATTGTCTTAGCGAGTTAGTTGAAGAATGTGGCGGTAAGATTGACATGACACAATTACCAATCGGTGATAAAACATTGAGTGCCAAGGAAATCATTGCCAACGAGTCACAGGAGCGCATGGGCTTGCTCATTGACGAGAAGCACCTCGACCACGTGAAGAAGATTGCTGAGCGTGAGCGTGCACCAATGTATGTTGTTGGTGAGACTACAGGTGATGCTCACTTCTCATTTGTACAGGGCGATGGTGTAAAGCCATTCGACTTAGACGTAGCGCAGATGTTCGGTCATTCTCCAAAGACTATTATGAAGGATGAGACCGTTGAGCGCAAATATGAGAATGTTTCTTATAGTATAAATAAGATGGAGGAATACCTCCAGCGTGTGCTTCAGTTGGAAGCTGTGGCATGTAAGGACTGGTTGACAAATAAGGTTGACCGCTCTGTTACAGGTAAGGTAGCCCGTCAGCAGTGTCAGGGTGAGATTCAGTTGCCACTCTCAGACTGTGGTGTTGTAGCCTTAGACTATCGTGGTCATAAGGGTATTGCTACCGCACTCGGTCACGCTCCACAAGCAGGACTCGCATCACCAGAGGCAGGCTCTGTCCTTTCCGTAGCTGAATCATTGACCAACATTGTATGGGCACCATTGGCAGACGGTATGGATAGCCTGAGTCTTTCAGCCAACTGGATGTGGCCTTGTCGCTCACAGAAGGGTGAGGATGCTCGTCTTTATAGTGCGGTTAAGGCATTATCAGACTTCTGCTGCGCTATCGGTGTGAACGTTCCAACAGGTAAGGATTCACTTTCTCTGACTCAGCAATATCCTAATGGAGATAAGATTATCTCCCCGGGAACCGTCATTGTGACCAGTGGTGGTGAGGTAAGCGATGTTCGTCAGGTGGTTTCTCCAGTACTTGTGAATGATAAGAACACACGCCTCTATCATATTGATTTCAGTTTTGATGAGCAGCGTTTAGGTGGTTCAGCCCTTGCACAGAGTCTCGGAAAGATTGGCAGTGACGTTCCAACCGTGAAAGAGCCACAGTATTTCTGCGACTGTTTCGATGCTATACAGGAGATGATTCGCCGTGGATGGATACTTGCTGGACACGACATTTCAGCAGGTGGTTTGATTACAACATTGCTTGAAATGACCTTTGCTAATGCTGAAGGTGGTTTGCATATCAACCTTCATGATATCAAGGGTGACGATGTAATCAAGAAGCTTTTTGCCGAGAATCCAGGTGTAGTTATTCAGGTTGCTGATGAACATAAGGAAGAAGTCAAAGAATTCTTGACTGAGAACTGTATCGGCTTTGCTCGTATCGGTACACCAAGTCCTGACAAACGTACGCTCAGCATCGCTGATGGCGATTGGAAGGCAGAGTTCGATATTGATGCAATGCGTGAGACATGGTATAAGACATCTTATCTTCTCGACCGCAAACAGAGCATGAATGACATGGCTAAGAAGCGTTGCCAGAACTATAAGAAGCAGCCAATCGAGATGAAGTTTAATACAGACTTCACAGGTACACTCCAGCAGTATGGCCTCGATGCAGACCGTTGGAAGACTTCAACACCTAACACCCATCACCAAACACCAAAGGCAGCTATCATTCGTGAGAAGGGAACCAATGGTGAGCGTGAGATGGCTTACGCACTCTATTTGGCTGGCTTCGAGGTAAAAGACGTTATGATGACCGACCTTATCACTGGCCGTGAGACTTTGGAAGAAGTAAATATGATCGTCTTCTGCGGTGGTTTCTCTAACTCTGACGTACTCGGTTCTGCAAAGGGATGGGCTGGTGCTTTCCTCTATAATCCAAAGGCTAAGCAGGCACTCGACCGCTTCTATGCACGCGAAGATACACTTTCATTGGGTATCTGTAACGGTTGTCAGTTGATGGTTGAGTTGAACCTTATCAACCCAGAACACAAGCATCGTGCTCACCTCTGCCACAATACCAGTAAGAAGTTTGAGAGTTCATTCTTGAACTTGACCATTCCACAGAACAATAGTGTAATGTTCGGTTCTTTGAGCGGTAACAAACTTGGTATCTGGGTAGCACACGGTGAGGGTCGTTTCTACCTCCCAGAGGCAGAAGATAAGTACAATATCATCGCTAAATACAACTACGCTGAATATCCTGGTAACCCTAACGGCTCTGACTACAATGTAGCAGGTATCTGCTCTGCAGACGGCCGTCACCTTGCAATGATGCCACACTTGGAGCGTGCTATCTTCCCATGGCAGCAGGCTTACTATCCACGTGAGCGTCGTCAGGAAGAGGTTACACCATGGATTGAGGCATTTGTAAATGCTCGTAAGTGGGTTGAAAGCAAATTGTAAAGTTTGCCCCTCCCCTATTGAAGGTGTAATAGATTAGTACACCTTTAATATATATAGACTACACTGAGAAACGCCCTCATCTGAGTAATATTACCTAATAGGTATATGGAACAGATGGGGGCGTCTGTACCTCTCTAATATTGATTTCACTATAAAAAACAAGACACAGTGGACAAAGATAACATTTCATCAACACCAAACACCCAATATCCAACACCCAAAGGATTCTACTGGGAAGCCTTCAAAACCTTCTTTAAGATTGGAGCCTTTACACTTGGCGGTGGTTATGCTATGATTTCGATTATTCAAAACGAAGTCGTAGTAAAGAAAAAGTGGATTCCCGAAGACCAGTTTGTTGACCTGATAGCTGTTGCACAAAGCTGTCCGGGTGTCTTTGCTGCTAATATCAGTGTCTTTGTAGGCTATAAGATGCGGAAGACCCCAGGAGCAATTTGCACCTGCTTGGGAGCAATTCTCCCCTCTTTCCTTATCATTCTCTGCATCGCACTCTTCTTCCATCAGTTTATGGACATTCCTTGGGTAGCAGCAATGTTCCGTGGATTACGCCCTGCTGTCGTGGCTTTGATTGCAGCACCAACCTTTACCTTGGCTAAGAGCGCAAAACTTTCATTGGCAAACTGTTGGATTCCTATTGTCACCGCCATAGCCATTTGGCTATTAGGTGTTAATCCTGTTTACGTCATTATTGCTGCAGGATTAGGTGGTTTCCTTTATGGGAAGTTTATTAAACCGACGGAGTGAGAGACCTCCCCCAGCCCCTCCGAAGGAGGGGAGAGCCTAACGGGATATAACTTCGCAAGAGAAATAGCAAACGAAAGTTCCGAAGGAAGAGAGGGACGAATGGGATAATTTCGGGAAAACAGCACACTAAGAACAGACTAATAACAGAAATAACAACATGATATATTTAGAACTTTTCTACACTTTCTTTATCATCGGACTCTTTGGATTTGGTGGAGGATATGGAATGCTATCACTGATACAAACAGAAACGGTTGTGAACCATCATTGGCTTAGCTCTGCAGAGTTTACCAACATTGTTGCTGTATCACAGATGACGCCTGGACCTATTGGCATCAACTCTGCTACTTACTGCGGTTATACAGCTGTACATAATGCAGGCTTTGGCGCAGGTATGGCAGTATTGGGTAGTCTCACCGCAACCATAGCCCTTGTCCTCCCCTCGTTGATAATGATGATTCTAATCAGTAAGATGTTCCTTAAATACATGAACACACCCATCGTACAGTCAGTCTTTGCAGGTCTGCGCCCTGTCGTAGTGGGTCTGCTTGCAGCTGCCACCTTATTATTATGTAATGCAGAGAACTTTTCTGCACCGAGTATTAACCCTTGGCAGTTTTGGATTAGCTTGTTCCTCTTTGCCGCAACCTTTGTCGGTACGATGTGGTTAAAGATAAATCCTATCCGCATGATATGTTATGCAGGAGTTGCTGGGTTAGTCTTACTTTATTAAGAAAGTATCATCCGCAACCATCCTATAATGTGAGAAGGAGTGAGAACACAACATTTGTAAGGGCTATTGCTAAATATCTTCTTCTATACTACATTATGGTGACAATAAAGAATTACGCAATATCTACCATGGTAGGTGTTGCGTAATTTCGTATTAAGCCACAGCAGTATCGAATAAGACCTCATTATACCAGTTAATCATTAGTGTATATCGTATCTAATAACGCTTGTCATAGAGCTTTATAACCATCTTTTATTATTGTGTTAAGGCTTAGCACCATTGGTGTTCATGCTTAGCACTAATGGTGCGGAGCCTTAGCACATGAACAACATGTAGTATAGAAACGAGTATCCTACTATACATAGAACTGCAGGAAAGGGAGAGAAAACTGCTAAAACTTTGTGAATAAGCGGCACAAACAAACAAAAATCACGCAATACTTGCTATAGCTTGTATTGCGTGACTTCGTATTAAGATACTATTAACGGACTATTCGATAGAACTAAGTCCATTAAAGAAAACTTGTTCTTACATAAGATGCAACCAACGAAGAATGTCGTTAAGGTTGGCAAATATCATAAGGAGGATTAGGATGGTTATACCAACATACTCCGCACGTACCATGAACTTCTCTGATGGCTTACGACGAGTAATAATCTCATAGAGAAGGAATACCACATGACCACCATCCAAAGCAGGGATAGGAAGAATGTTCATGAAGGCAAGCATGATACTCAAGAAGGCTGTCATCGACCAGAACATATACCAGTCCCAGAATGGAGGGAAAAGACTGCCGATAGCTCCGAAGCCACCAATACTCTTAGCACCATCTGCTGAAGCAAGGTAACGGAAGTTACCAACATAGCCACGCAGTACGTTCCAACCATGCTTAATACCTGCAGGGAAACTCTCAAAGAAGGAGTATTCCTCCTGTACAGGCTTATAATAACTTGCCAATGTTGACTGTAAAACACCCAACTTCAAATCAGGTGTCAACATAAGTTTTAATGTATCGAGCTTTGCTGCACCCTTATGCTGAACCGTCAGCACAACAGAACGAACTGCAAGAGAATCCTTATGCGTATTCTTCACTGCCAAGACATCACTCAAGACACCTGTCTGATAATTCATATCTGTCCATGTCTCAACTGGCTTTCCATTGATAGACTTAATGAGGTCGCCTGCCTTAATACCAGCTTTCGCTGCTGGTGTATCACCCAACACGCTATCCACCTGTGCCGGAATGAAAGGTTCTGCAAACAAAGGACGTGTCTTAATCATTGAGAGCATATCCAAATCACCAGGCAGAGTAATACTATGCTTCTTGCCATTACGAAGAACATCCACACGCTTTGCCTGTGCTATCTGACGGAAGAAATCGCCATTCACATTCGCATACTCACGGAATGCTCCTTGGTCTGTTCCCAACATTACGTCATGGTCTTTGAAACCTAAAGCCTTTGCATCAGCATTGAAACGCATACCCATACTCATGTCAGACACCTTGAAATAGCTGTCCCCCCATACAAACATCACCATTGAATAAATGAAGAGAGCGAGGATAAAGTTGACCAACACACCACCTATCATAATCAAAAGACGCTGCCAAGCTGGCTTTGTACGGAACTCCCATGGCTGTGGTTCCTGCTTCATCTGGTCGGTATCAAAGCTTTCGTCAATCATACCAGAAATCTTGCAGTAGCCACCAAGTGGCAACCAACCCATACCATATTCCGTATCGTCTTTCTTAGGCTTCCAACTGAAAAGTTTACCTTTCCACTTACCGATGCCCACATCGAAGAATACGAAGAACTTCTCAACGCGAACGCCAAAAAGCTTCGCAAAGAACATGTGTCCGCCTTCATGCAGCAGGACAAGCAGAGAGATTGCCAGAATGAACTGAAGCAATCTGATCAGAAATGTTTCCATTATTTATCTATTCGTTATTTATTATTCATAATCTCAAGTGCTACACGACGTGCCTCAGCATCCGTCTGCACATATACATCATAGTCTGGGTTACTATCAAAAGCAACAGTTTGCATTGCCTTCTCAATGATGTCGCCCATTGCCAAGAAACTACAAGCACCCTTACGGAAGCCTTCATTGACAATCTCATTGGCTGCATTGACAATACAAGGCATATTGCCACCCTTGTTAATAGCTTCGTATGCCATTGCAAGACACTTAAACTTCTCCACATCAGGCTCAAAGAACTCTAATGGCTGACGGAAAAGATCTAACCTATCGCCGCCTAACGATAGACGTTGTGGGAATGAAAAGGCATATTGGATAGGTAATCTCATATCTGGAACACCCAACTGTGCTTTCACACCACCATCACAAAACTGTACCGCACTGTGAACAATAGACTGAGGATGAACCAATACTTGTATTTTATCAGCAGGTACACCAAAGAGCCATTTAGCCTCAATCACCTCGAAACCTTTGTTCATCAAAGATGCAGAGTCAATGGTAATCTTCGCTCCCATATCCCATGTAGGGTGCTTGAGCGCATCGGCAGCTGTAACTGTCTTCAACTGTTCATGGGTAAAGGTACGGAATGGTCCACCAGAACAAGTGAGAAGGATCTTCTCAATCTCGTTCTCGTCCTCACCAACCAAACTCTGGAAGATAGCACTATGCTCGCTGTCCACAGGCAGGATAGGTACATGATACTGCTGAGCCAACTGAAGAATCAACTCGCCAGCTACAACAAGTGTCTCCTTATTTGCCAAACATATCTTCTTCTTTGCTTTGATAGCATGGATTGTTGGAGCAAGACCCGAATAGCCAACCATCGCTGTAAGTACCATATCTATTGATGGTGACTCAACGATGTCCTCCAAAGCTTTGCTACCTGCATATACCTTTACATCAGGCATATCAGCCAACTCTTGCTTCAAAGGTTCATAATAAGCCTCATCAGCAATGACAACAGCTACCGGATTAAAGCGACGAGCCTGCTCAGCAAGTTCCTTCCAACGATGATTTGCAGTGAGTGCATAAGCCTCATAAAGGTCAGGATGCTGACTGATAACATCAAGGGCTTGCGTACCAATGCTACCTGTTGAGCCTAATATACAGATTTGTTGTTTCATTAATTCTTTTAGTTTATACTGCGAATCAGAGGTCAAGTAGCCCTGCTGGAATCCGCATCGTAATCGTCTTTGACGCTATGTCTGTCGCAACAATAAGTTCATCACTAGCAGGAATGAGTATTTCCTCGCCTTCAGGTGTACTCACCTCAAAGAGCGTATTGACAGTTGTTTCATCTACAGCAACAATCTTGCCAATCACGTTATTCGTTGCTTCATCTATCAAGGAATAACCGACAATCTGCGCCCATGACACATCATCTGTCCCTTCTTCTGCCAACTTACGTGGGAAATAGACAATACATCCCGTCAGTTCGCGTGCTTGTGCATCGCTATTGATGTTACAAAACTTCATCAGGGCTATCTCGTCAGAACGGAACCGATATTCCTCTATAAAGAAAGGAACAAGGATTCCGTCAATGTCCAATATCAGGTAATCGGCATCTACCACATCAAAAACGTCATCGGAGAACTGCAACTGCAACTCTCCGTGTACGCCATGCGGCTTCCCGATGCGCCCAATCTTATAGACTTCTTCCTTCTTTATCATCTTTTCATCTTATATCAGTAGTACTGATAAAACTACATCTTATTTCAATACTAAATTGTTTTTTTCTGTAAAACGGTCAACACTTTCGCCTAAAACCGTCTACCTTTTTGAGGAAAAAGGTCAACCTTTTTGCAAGAAAACGTCAACCCTTTTGCGAGAATAGGTCAACCCTATTTATCTAAAATACACAACACACTCTCTCAAAGTGCGTTTTAGATACGATGAGATTAACAAACCTCTGCTCGCTGAATCTTTGCACCAAGAGCATTGAGACGTCCTTCGATGTTCTCATATCCTCGGTCAATTTGTACAATATTATCAATACGACTTGTTCCCTGTGCTGTCAGTGCTGCGATAAGCAGTGCAATACCCGCACGAATATCAGGACTTGACATACGACCTGCACGGAGTTTCTTAGCATTATCGTGACCAACAACTACGGCACGGTGAGGATCACAGAGGATTATCTGTGCACCCATGTCAATGAGTTTGTCCACAAAGAACAAACGACTCTCAAACATCTTCTGGTGGAAAAGTACACTACCCTGTGCCTGTGTAGCAACTACGAGAAGCACAGAGATAAGGTCTGGAGTCAATCCTGGCCATGGAGCATCACTGATAGTCATAATCGTTCCATCAATGAAAGAGTCTATCACATAGTGGTCCTGACGTGGAATGATGAGGTCGTCATTATCTACTATTATCTGTACACCGAGACGGTGGAAGGTGTCGAGTATCAATCCCAAGTTAGGAACGGACACATCCTTAATACGAACACCATCACCAATCATTGCAGCAATACCAATGAAAGAGCCTACCTCAATCATATCAGGTAGGATTCTATGGTCAGCAGAATGCAATTCCTTCACACCCTCGATAGTAATCAAGTTGCTGGCAATACCGCTAATCTTCGCTCCCATTGCATTAAGCATCTTACAGAGTTGCTGGATATAAGGCTCACAAGCAGCGTTATAAATAGTTGTTGTTCCTTCTGCTAACACTGCTGCCATGATAATATTGGCAGTACCTGTAATAGACGCTTCGTCTAATAGCATATAGGTTCCAACAAGTTTATCAGCCTGAATCTCATATACATCACGGTCTTCAACACGCCCAAAGTGTGCACCAAGATTTTTGAATCCAAGGAAGTGAGTATCCAAACGACGACGACCAATCTTGTCACCACCTGGTTTTGCAATAGTAGCCTTACCAAAACGACCCAACAATGGACCAATCATCAAGACACTCCCACGCAGAGAAGAGCACTTCTTCACAAAGTCGCTACTCTCTAAATAATCGAGGTTTACTTCGTCTGCTTGGAAAGAAAACTCATTAGGGGCAAGCTTCTTAACCTTCACCCCAATATCCTGTAAGAGCTTGATGAGATTGTTCACATCAAGGATATCAGGTACATTGCGTATGATAACTTCTTCAGATGTCAACAGGGTTGCACAAATCACCTCCAAGGCTTCATTCTTTGCACCTTGTGGAGCAATCGTGCCACTCAGCCGATGTCCACCTTCTATGATAAAGGATTCCATGTGTCGTTATTTTACTTTTTCTTCTTATTACGAGGCTGGGCAAACTCTCTCGCATTAATTTTCTCAAACTTGAATGTATCAAGATCAAGCTGAATCTTACCATCCGTAAAGCGGGCAAGGTCAGATGCTATCTTCTCATCATCACAGGTTCCATGTCCCCACTGCATCAGACTACGTTTCATCTGATTAGCAACAAATCGAACGAAAGCATCACGACGTGCCCCAGGCTCCATTGTTTTCAATTCCTCAAAAGCTTCAAAGAGTAATCGCCCATAATGTCTTACTGGAATATTTGACATCGGATAGCTCATTGGCTCTGGCTTAGTAGCAATCTTCAAAGCCTCTGACACATCACAAGGATAGTCAATATCCAACTCAAAGTTAGCCATCAATGCCAAATGATCCCAGAGCTTTTCCATGTGGTCAAAGTTACCACGATTCTGGGCATTCATCCTATCCATAATGGAAATGATGGTTTCCGCACATCGCTGACGTTCTTCCTTTGTAGGAAGCCCAATGGCATAATCCACCATGTTTTGTATCTCTCGCCCATACTGTGGCAGTATGAGTCGTTCTCGCTGTGTGTTATAATCTAATCCTTCTATGTTCATTGAGTGATGAATGTTTAATTGTAAGTGATGAGAACTATCCTAAGATAGTTACCTATACTATAGCAAAGGCTTAGCTTGCTTAGCAACGAAATCTTTCAAATAGAACGGTACAAAGTATGCTACATCCTCATATTTCTCTTGTGCAATACGCTTCTCTGCCAAAGGGAACATATTCTTTGCCAAAGCATCAATACCTTTAATCAAGTGTGCATTAGGATGATTAATAACATCCATACACTTTTCTGCGCCATCTCCAAAGAAATAGACAGGACCTCGATCAAGGTATTCTTTGTAAGTATTCTCGTCGACAACATCTGCTTGAATACCACGAACCTCCTTCAAAGCACGGTCATAGACAGCAGAATAAACCTCCATACGACGCGCATCTATCATAGGAACAAGGAGTGCTCCCTCCTCTATCTCTTCATGATGCAACAGTACTGGTACTGCCAAAAGCTCGAGTGTAGGGATAGCTACGAGTTTTACTCCACGACCATAACAAATTCCCTTTGCCATAGACACACCAACACGCAAACCAGTATATGAGCCTGGTCCGCTACTAACGGCTACCGCATCAAGTGTCAAGGCGTTATCATCAATAAAGGCGAGCGCCTCGTCTACAAACGTTCCTAACTTTTCTCTATGCTTAGGATCAAGCGTATCTTGCTTCTCGAAAACACAAACTCCATCCTGACTAACTGCAACAGAGCACACATTCGTACTCGTATCAATATTTAATATACAAGTCATAAAACACAATTATGTTCTAAATAACTTGCAAATATACTCTTTTTATTCCACATTTTTTGTACATTTGCAGAAAAATAATGCGAAAAGCTCATGATACTATCAATGACAGGCTATGGCAAAGCTGTTGTAGCCTACAAGGAAAAGAAAATCAATGTTGAAGTGAAATCACTTAATAGTAAGTCACTCGACCTCTCAGCACGCATCGCACCCCTCTACAGAGAAAAGGAAATGGAAATCCGTCGTATGCTTGCACAAAAGCTGGAACGCGGTAAGGTAGATTTCTCATTATGGGTAGAGAAGGAAGCAACGATTGATGCTACTCCTATCAATGCGGCACTTGTAGAAAACTATTATAGACAGATTAAAGTCATCGCAGACAATACTGGTATTCCTGAACCAGAGAATTGGTTTGCTACTCTTCTCCGCTTACCTGACGTAACGACAAAGACTGAAGTTGAGGTGTTGGACGAGGAGGAATGGGACGTTGCGCAGCAAGCTATCAATGACGCCGTTGAAAAACTTATAGATTTCCGTAAACAAGAAGGGGCAGCACTTCAAAAGAAATTTACTGAGAAGATTGATAATATTGCTGAATTGCTTAAAAGCATAGAACCTTTTGAAAAGGGACGTGTGCCTAAGATTAAAGACAAGATTATCGATGGTCTCAAACAAATCCCCGAAGTCGACTATGACAAGAATCGTCTTGAACAAGAATTGATTTACTACATAGAGAAACTTGACATCAATGAGGAGAAGCAAAGACTTGCTAACCACTTAAAATATTTCCGTGAGACGATGAAAGAGAGTGGACATGGTGTAGGCAAGAAGCTCGGTTTCATCGCTCAAGAGATGGGTCGTGAAATCAATACTACTGGTTCTAAGAGCAATCAAGCTGAGATGCAGAACATCGTAGTTAAGATGAAAGACGAGTTGGAACAGATTAAGGAACAAGTGTTGAATGCGCTGTAGAGACCTCCCCCAGCCCCTCCGAAGGAGGGGAGTGCCTAACGGGATAAAGTTGGATAAAGGTAGTCACTACAATTGGAGATAATGAGGATATTGAAATAAGTGAGTAAACAACCCTTCTTCTGAAAATAAGGAATAGTATCGCAAATAAGAAACATCTCCTATGTCAAAATATTCATAGATTATCAAACAAACTAAGTCGTAGCTATGGAAAAGAAAGATAAAGGACACTGTTATTTTGGAAACCTTCACTACCATACCAACGATGCTTCTACTTATCAGTTACTTCGTCAAAATGCAAAATATAATAGAAAACATCCTACTGAGGCAGAGGCACTTTTATGGGAACACCTTAGGGGAAAGCAATTAGGTGTACGCTTTCGCCGACAACATCCTGTCTATGACTATATCCCTGACTTCGTCTGCCTTACATTAAACCTTATAATAGAAGTTGACGGAGGATATCACACTATAAAGGAACAACGATTAAACGATGAGAAACGAGATGCCTACCTTGCATCCTTTGGTTTTCATATCATACGATTCACCAATGAAGAAGTGCTTTACGATCTCAATAATGTATTAAACGAAATAAAAACAGCTATGAACAAGCTTTCATCTGAAAACCAATCTGCTAATACGACACCAACAGCAAAGATACAGGAAGACATTTCTAATTTCACTTCGTCTCCTAACATATCCCAAGACTGTCCGTTAGGCACTCCCCTCCCTCGGAGGGGTGGGGGGAGGTTACTCATTCTCTCAGCTCCTTCTGGTGCTGGCAAAAGCACCATCGTTCAATGGTTAATGAAGGAACATCCCGAATTGAAATTGGCTTTCTCCATCAGTTGTACTACTCGTGCACCACGTGGTACAGAGCAGAATGGTGTGGAATATATCTTCCTCTCACCAGAAGAGTTCAAAAAGAAGATTCATAATGGAGAGTTTTTAGAGTTTGAGGAGGTCTATGAGAATCGCTTCTATGGTACATTGAAATCACAAGTAGAAAACCAGGTAGAAGCTGGTCAGAACGTAGTCTTTGATGTAGACGTTAAGGGCGGATGTAATATTAAGAAATTCTATGGTGAACGTGCTTTGAGCTTATTTATTCAACCTCCATCTGTAGAAGAGCTCCGTCGTCGCCTTGTTGGCCGTCAGACTGATAGTGCTGAAGCCATCGAGAACCGTCTTGCTAAAGCGTCCTACGAGCTTACCTTTGCTAAGAATTTCGATAGAGTCATTGTCAATGACGACCTTGAAAAGGCAAAACAAGAGACATACGAGATTGTAAAAACATTTTTAGAAGGATAAGAAATTTCCCTCAGTTCTCCAAAGAGATAGACCTTAATGGGAACACTAAGAGGAAGAACCTCTTTATCATAAAGTTTAGAATTTCAGACATAACAGTTGCCTCTATGTTAATTCAAGTGATTAGTTCCACAACAACCTCTCTATGAAACCATCAACTAACTTTATTCCGTCAAGTTCTCCCGTCCCTTCGGAGGAGTCGGGAGAGATTTCCATTGGTATCTTTGGAGGCTCCTTCAATCCTATTCATAACGGCCATATTGCGTTAGCTGAGGCTTTTCTTAAGAAGAAGAAATTAGACGAGGTGTGGTTCATGGTGTCTCCTCTGAACCCTTTCAAAGTTAACCAACAACTCTTAGCCGACCAACAACGATTAGATTTAGTACGCAAAGCAATAGCTGACAATCCTCATTTTAAGGCTTCGGACTACGAGTTTCATTTTCCAAAACCTTCTTACACATGGAATACTCTACAACATCTTAGTAACGACTACCCCACTCATCGCTTCACTCTTCTCATTGGTGGCGATAATTGGGAAGCCTTCGACCGATGGTATCATGCAGAGGATATCCTCGCCCACTACCCTATCGTGGTCTATCCACGACACAATCAAAGACTCTCAGAGACCTCACTGCCCCATGGAGTCACTTTCCTTCAAACACCTTTTATTGATATCAGTAGTACAGACATACGCCAACGCGTAAGCCAAGGAAAGACTATTGACGGTCTGGTACCTCAAGCTATCATCTCTGATGTTCAGTATCTATACCAAGCTGTTTCACAAGAATGATTTGTAATAGTAGATTATCTATAGTAATACAGATAGGTAAGCAATAGACTAATAATAGGATGGTTTTACAGAACACGGAACAGTTACTATCATCTATTATCTCACCCTATCAGAAGTAAAACATCAACTCTTTGTCACTCTGAATGCTGTGGCTGTAATTCCTGTTCTTCGTTTATAGAATTTACACAACGAACTCAAAGACACAAAGTTATACTCATCAGCAATCATCTTCAAAGACTTATTAGAATAACGCAATTCAAGTTCTATAAGCGTAATCAGGGTCTTATCAATCCACTCTTTCGCTGTAATCCCTGTCTCCTTCTTAATGATCATTCCTAAATAATGGGCAGTCATGCACAATTCTGATGCATAGAACTCTAATTCATGTTCCATCTTAGCATTCTCATTTACCAATCGAATGAACCGCTCTACCACTTGCTTATTCCTCGACCAGCCACCTCGTGACTCTGTTGTCATCTGTTTATACTGTGACTGCGCATAATTCAATACAGAAACAAAAAGGAAGTGTAATGTCTCATCACTTACTGACTGAAGAGATGACAAACTATAAAGCATTTGCGTATATTGCTGCCATACCATTTGTTCTTTCTCATCCAAACGAATAGAGAAACATAAATCTGGAGACAGAAACAACTCCGGTAATTTTCCGCCAAAGACCATACGCATAAAGTCTTCTGTCATCGTAAAGCCATCAAAAATCGTATCATGCCCAAAGGCGTCATCATTAACCGTTGCTCCCCAGTTAATAAACAACAAATCACCGGGCTTACAATGATACTTCTTATACCCAATAGTAGGCTCACACCATCCCTTCTTAACCATCGCTATTCTTGCTACATTTGCTTTTACAGGATAGTTATTATCAAGGAGCGGCTTAAAGAAGCTGTTACAATTACGTGTAATAAGAAATTTAGAACCAATATAGATGTCGCCCTCTATATGTGCTCTCTCATTCCTTACAAAAGACAGAATGTCTCTGAAGTCCGATACCATCATTTTCGTTTTTCGTTTTTTCTAATTTAGTTGAAATTATTTTGTAAAAATAATGAATATCCTTGATATATTAGACAAAATGACCAAATTATTTCTTTAATACGACAATTTTGTGCTATAAACAGCAACTATATTTACGATATAGCAACTAAATAGGGATTATATTCCATGTGATAAGGTACATTAATAACAAAAAGGGCAGACCCTTGTCACAAAGAGTCCACCCTCAAAACAAAGAGGTTTAATACTTAAGTCACATTATTATTTTATTATAAAGACTATTTATCCAATAAGTCCATACATATATGCACAAAGGGCAATCATCATCAACGAGCATACACCAAGTAAACCTAATGCAACACGTTTCAGTATTTCTTTCATGCGATTGTGCATCATCTCTTTATAGAAATAGGCTCTTGCATCCATCATTTCAGAATGATGTGATAGTCGTATCATAGGTTATTCCTCCTCTTCCCAAGCTGTGAATTCATAAATAGGCTTTGCTGCTACCTCATCGTCATCACCAAGGTCATTACCTTGACCAGGGCCTGTAGAAGACACACGAGGACTTGTCTGTAAAACAGCTGTATGATCGTCCATCAATCCCTCTGCCCTTAGATCACAACAAAGTATCTCCGGTGTTATATATTCTTTCTTTTCCATTATGTTATCTCCTTTAATTTTCTTTTTTAGTAAAATTGCTAATCATGATGCTTCTTTTAGCTGTAGGGGAGCCGTTATGATTATGGACAATCAGACATCCCCTACAACATAAAAGCATCTTAGATTATTCTTACTTCAATACTACCTTCTTACCATTGTGGATGAACACACCATGTTGTGGGTTCTCTACACGCTGGCCCTGTAAGTTATAATATGCATTATTGTCTACGACATTGTTGTTCTCTACTGTTTCGATAGCATTTACAATGTTATGATCCTCACCATCGTCAAAGACAAACATTACCTTTGCAGAAGCAGACAAAGTTACCTTTGGACGAGCAACAGCCTTATGAACAGGGATCGTACGGTCAGTTCCTATCTTGAGAGGCTTAAAGATACCAGCAGTTGTCATTGCGAAGATTGGGTCAGAAGTAGATGACTGCTTCTTTGTATCCTTCACCGTCACACCTTCCATGATATTATTTGAAAGACTATATGTAACATTGTCCTTCTCACCGATAGCATAGTAGAAGTCTGCAGGAGTACTTGCTCCACTACGGCTCTCCAGTAACACACCTGTTTCTGCAGGTACATAATCATAGTCTGTTACGTGAGTATTACCATAATTAATACTCTTCATGATGAACTTAGTAGTCTGTACACCAGTAGCATCTGTCTCTGTTGACATACCAGCAGTCTGCGTAATGAATGCACCAATGCGTCCTGCCTCATTGTTCTCACGTGCATAGATACCGAGGTCAGCATCAAACTCACGTGCGAAAGTACCATACCAATGTGCTATATTAATCTCACCTGGTATCTTATAAGATGTTTGTCCTGCATAACGAGACCAACCTGTAGCAGTCTTATAAGCATTCTCAGCAGACTTCTTTACATAGACCTTGAGACTTGGTTCAAACTCCTTCTGGGTATAGTTACCTGAGTTGTCAAAGTATTCCCACTTTGTTGCACTCATATCCTTTGTAGGTTCAGTAGCGATGAAGTAGATACGCTTAACACTTGAAGTACCATTACTCTTCTTGAAGGCATCGAGACCTACATAATCAAGTGTATTCTTAAAGACAACCTCCTGTATATTAGTTGTGTTGTCATTCATCGCATAGTCGCCCCAAAGGCGCACCTCGTATGTGTTGTTATTGTCATCTGTTACGGTTGGTTTTACGACGTATGTATAGACGTCAGCTTGTGTACCAACAATCATTACTGCCTTCTTTGACAATGGGAAATATTCTGTAGTACCATTGCCAGTACCATTAGTTTCTTTGAAGAAAGAGACACCTCTGGTACGGAACTGACTCCATAAAGGATCACTATCAAATGCAGCCTTAGAATCTTTACGTACACTAAGGTCTATCTTAGTCTTATCTACATTAGCAGGATTGAATGCTGAAGGAGCAACATCAGTAATAGGAGTCTTACCTAAGAAGGCTATCGTATTCAAGTTACCAACACGGTCGAAAGCGAAATCTTCAATCTTCTTTACCTTCTCTGGAATTGTTACGTTCTCAAGAGCCTGTACGAAATAGAATGCTTGCTTACCGATTGTCTCGATAGTTGGAGGCAACATTGTATAATAGGTATTGGCCTTTGCTGGAGGGAATGAGACTAATGTCTTCTTATCTTTACTCAATAAGAAACCATCTACACTGGAGTAAATTGGGTTGTTCTTATCTACTGTGAACTTTTCAAGTTTAGCACATTCTTGGAAGCCTGTAGCGTCTATTGTGGTCACACTTGCTGGGATGACAACCTCCGTCAAGCTCGAACAAGTATTGAAAGCATCCTTACTAATCGTTGTAACAGTACTTGGAAGCTCTATTTTCTTTAATGCTTTTGCATTTTGGAATGCGCCTTCACCGATAATTGTCATCGTAGCAGGTTGCTTGAAGGTGATAGTCTCCAAGCCAGAAGCACCATTGAAAGCTCCTCTCTCAAGAACGGTAACCTTCTCTGGAATAACAAAGCTCTTCAATTTATCATCGCCACTAAAAGCATCTTTCTGAATCTTATTCAAGGTAGAAGAACCCTCAAAGGTAAATTCTTCAAGGTCCTTACAACCATTGAAAGCACCCTCATTAATGGATTGTAACTGTGAACCATCTGCAACGGTAACCTTCTTAAGTTTAGTTGAGCCAAAGGCACTCCAACTAACAACTTCTAATGATGCTGGTATGTTAAGTTCGGTTAGTCCTGAGCCTTGGAAGGCAAACGTACCGATTGTCTTAATCTTTGCTGGTGATTCAAAAGTGATGTTCGCTAATTTTGTAGTTGCTTGGAAAGCATCATTATCAATCACTTCAAGATTACTATTGAAGTTCACCTTGGTTACCTTTTGAGCATAGTAAAAAGCTCTGTTACGAATCTTCTTTGTGGTTGGTAAAGTAGTATATTCACCAGCCTTACCGGCAGGGAACAACACAAGTTCCTCCTTATTCTTTGTGTAAATGACCCCATTATCAGCTGCATAATTAGGGTTTGCTGGGTCTACATCAAAGGCAGCGAGGTCATTATTACCACCGAAGGCACCATCTTCTATCGTATCAACAGAAGGACCAAGTAATACATTTCTTAATTTAACAGCCTTGTCAAAGGCACCTTTAGCGAGTTTCTTTACGCCATTCAATTCTATAGCTGTAAGTCCATTAACCTGTGCGAAGGCTGCTTGTTCTATAGACTCCACTCCATCTGGAACCTTATAAACACTTGCGTTAGGCTGCCCTGTCACACCTTGATAAGCTGGATTAGTTGAAGAAGAACCTGCTTTCCCATTTGGATAAGCAATCAACTTTTTACCATCAGCCGATAAGAGGACACCATCAACAGACTTAAATGCCGTGTTACCAGCAGCAACAGCAATCTCTCTAAGGTTCTGAGCACTTGTATAACCATTGAACTCTGCTGTTGAAGGTGATTCCTTTAACGAAGCTGGTAAAGTAATTTTTGTTAGGTAAGATGCACGTTGGAAAGCATTTGTGTATACACCATAAACACCTTCTGGAACTGTATATTCCGCATCAGGCCTTGCCAAAGGATATGCTGCTACCCACTCTTTTGAATCCTTCTTCTCAATGAGTACACCATTATCAGAGCGGAAGTTTGGGTTCGCAGCATCAACGTTAATAGCTGTAAGGTGGCTCATCTGACCGAAAGCACCACTTTGGATCTCTTTAACAGATTGTGGTATTGTGATACTTCGTGAATTCAACAAGCAAGTGCAAATTTACTTAATTAGTTCGTAAAAGCAGTCCTGTGGTGTTTTAAAATCTAATTTCTTTCTTGGTCTCATGTTAATTTTCTTTGAATACTTAGTTATTTGTTGCTGGCTGATATGCTCAAAGGTTTCTTTTTTTGGCACGTATTGCCTAATTAGTCCGTTAGCATTTTCTATAGCGCCTTTCTGCCATGAAGCGTATGGGTCAGCAAAATATATGGTAACACCAAGGCTTTTGGCTATCATTTCATGACAAGCGAATTCTGTACCATTGTCAGTTGTAATAGACTTGATATGCTCTTTGAATGGAGACAGTAA
>NZ_FZNZ01000025.1 GCF_900187995.1 Prevotella jejuni | reverse complement strand
CCGAGAGATGCAGACAACCTCTCGCTACGCGTCGAGAACGTCTGCATCTCTCGGAGAGGGACACTCTTTTATTGCACTTCGTTTTGGAACTTGCAGGAAGACTTCCTCAACAGTAGGGTGAGTATGATGTGTAGCGAGATAGTTCATGATTGCTACACGCTGAACAGACGGACGAATACCTAACTCTTTTAATTTGTTATAAACTGAATCCACTGTGTCTATCTTTTATCTATTTATACTTAAATCTCTACTCTCTTTTCATAACAAATCACCCGATTTTATATGGGTGACCACTTTAGTGTGATTGCAAAGGTACACATTTTGCAATAAACTGACAAATATTATATTGGAAAAACTACAGAAGTTTATGTGGATAAGTGGGTTGAGTGGACTGGTGAACCTGCCGATGCGAGACAAGGGAACAGGCTGCTTGTAAGAAAGACATAGTAACAAAGGAACGTTTTTATAGTAACGAAAAGACGTGTGAACAGGCTGCTTGCAGGAAAGACATAGTAACAAAGGAACGTTTTTATAGTAACGAAAAGACGTGTGAACAAGCTGCTTGTAAGAAAGACAGGGTAACAAAGGATCGTTTTTATAGTAACGAAAAGACGTGTGAACAGGCTGCTTGCAGGAAAGACATAGTAACATAGGAACTTTTTTATAGTAACATGTTTTTTTTATCAGTAACAAGTTAAGGGGTAAGCGACTCGGGGAATAGACGAGTGAACAGTCTGCTTGCATGAAAGACATAGTAACATAGGAACGGAAAGAGACCAGTAACAAAACTATTAGTTTATCGACTTGTCGATTTGTTACTATAAAAACGTTCCTTTGTTACCCTGTCTTCTCGATAAGCAGCCAGTTCTCTCGTCTACTTGTTACTATAAAAACGTTCTTTTGTTACCCTGTCTTCTCGATAAGCAGCCTGTCCGCTAATCTGCTTGTTACTATAAAAATGTTCCTATGTTACCCTGTCTTCTCGATAAGCAGCCAGTTCTCTCGTCTACTCGTTACTATAAAAACGTTCCTTTGTTACCCTGTCTTCTCGATAAGCAGCCAGTTCCCTCGTCTGCTTGTTACTATAAAAATGTTCCTATGTTACCCTGTCTTCTCGATAAGCAGCCAGTTCTCTCGTCTACTCGTTACTATACAAATGTTCCTATGTTACCCTGTCTTCTCGATAAGCAGCCTGTCCGCTAATCTGCTTGTTACTATAAAAATGTTCCTATGTTACTCTGTCTTTCTTGCAAGCAGTCTGTTCCCTTGTCCTGTTCCCCTGTCCCAAAATTTTTCTCAGAGTACTTTGTTTAACCATATAAAAGTCTTACTTTTGTATGTGGTAAAAGTTTTTATTGGTATAATAAATAATTTATAAGGATGAAGGAAGTAAGTTATAAGGACTTAAAGTTCAATCCATTCGACCTTTTAGGTAGGGAGTGGATGTTAGTCACAGCGGGTAATGAGCAGGATGGATGTAACACTATGACAATCAGTTGGGGACACCTTGGCTGTATGTGGGGCCATAACGACCCAACAGCAGTGACCTATATCCGTGCCAGTAGATATACAAAGACATTCGTAGACAGGGAAGACTACTTCACACTCTGTGTCATGGACGCATCTTTCAAGAAGCAGATGGCTTATCTCGGTACGGTCTCTGGACGTGATGAAGACAAGATAGAGAAAGCAGGACTGACAAAGGTTTTTGCCGATAATAGTGTTTATTTTAAGGAAGCAAAGATGGTTCTTATCTGTAAGAAAGAGTATGTTGCCGACTTAAAAGAGAGTGGCTTTGTTGATAAAGACATTTTCGAGCAGGCTTATCCAGAAGGAAATCTTCACACGATGTATGTTGGTAAGATAGAGAAGGTGCTTGTTCGTGATGATGAGTATCTGAAGTAATCGCTGTCAATCAGCTGTTTGTCCTACTCTGATAAAGTCTATATGGATATGAGACACGTGTTTATTTTTGTTACTTTATTGCTCCTTGTGGCCTGTAAACCCTACGGTGATTATAAGGAACGTGGGCATTGGAGGCAATTGAAAGAGAACGAACGGATTGGTTTCTATTGGCGGCATAATGATAAAATCTATGCTGCTTTAGGTGACTCGGCTGTCCTTGTCAGATATGTTGAGCCTATGAAAGATGTGGATATCAGCACTTTTTATGTGAATAAGACAATCGACAAGGAGAGTGAGAATTATGCAAAGGACAAGAACCATGTGTATTATCCTTGGCATATGATAGCTGTTGATGCTGATACCTTTGGTTATGAGTATGCTACAGAGCTTATTGTCAAGGGTGCCTTCCCTTCTTCTTTCAGATATATAGGGGATGGGAAAGGAACAGACGGATATACGATGTATAAGTATGGTTGGCGAGAGTAGACAGGTAAACAAGGTGGACGAGTAGACGAGTTAACGAGCTGTTTGTAAGAGAGACAGGGTAACAGAGGAACGTTTTTATAGTAACGAGCAGACAAGCGAACGAGCTGCTTGTAAGAGAGACAGGGTAACAGAGTAAGTAGACAAGGTGGACGAGTAGACGAGTTAACGAGCTGCTTGTAAGAGAGACATAGTAACATAGGAACGGAAGGGGGTGGTAACAGAACAATTAACTCGTTTACTTGTAACGTGTTAACTTGTCAACTTACATGAAAGACATAATAACAGAGGAACGAGTGATGGGTTACATCACAAGTAACTCGTCTACTTGTTAACTCCAGAATTCGTCTACTTGTCCACTACTTATTTACTTAATATCATCGTATGCACGGATAGCTTGGAGGAAGCGAGCGTTGACATCCTCGAAAGTATATAGTCCGTCAGTATTTTGATTGAGGCCCTTCAGCTTCAAAGAGAAAATCTGTGGAGCGTGTTGGAGGTCGAGTAAAGACATCTGCTTGAGCTGGTCAGTACTCTGATAAACGAGGTTTACGGCTATAAAAGTCTTTCCTGTAGCATCAACCCACTTCTCTATAACAAGCTTTGAACCGATAGGTGTCTTCTTCTCGATAGAGTTTGGGAGTGAATACTCCTCTACTCCAAGGGCAGCATCGACGCTGGCAATATTTGAGTCGTGGCCACAGAGGAAGGTAAACTTACGGTCTTTGTCGTTTAACTCATCGTACATATACTGTAGAAGAGGGTGAGCAACGTTGACAGCTACGATAGGTGCTGTGAAAAGAACGTCTCCATAGACATCCTTCACCTTAGCTATTTTAGTCCAATCGTCCGTTGTGAGCTTATGACCAAAGGCTGCCTTCATGCCATCAGGCTCCTCGTAATACTGAAGGATAAACGCATCAGAGGCCGAGTTAGCATTCTTCAACGAACCTTTCATGCCTGGTTCCTGATTAAGTTCGAGCGTGATTTGGGTGTCGTTGGTGGTGAAGTCCTTTACTTCTCCTTTCTTATAATACTCGCTTTGCTTCATGTCTAAGACCTTGGCAATGAGGTCGTAGCTGTCTTTCAATCCCTTGTTGATACCAACAAGACCTTCTTTTCCACCCATGGCGTTGATTTGCTTCATGGCTTCAGAGCGGAAGGCAGGTGTACTCTTAGTAAGGCGTGGGAAGAAGATTGGGTCCATCTTTGAAGGTACATAACGGTGGTTTACACGTAAGCCAGCCACTGGCATGAACCCACTTGAGAAATATTGTGCCGTAGCGATACAGCGTTGCATGGAGTTAGCATACACGTTTACCTCATCAATAGAAGGTACATAATTGTCCTTGAACAGCCCTGTCTCGATGGTCCACTTGCGGAAGAACTGTCCCATCTCAGTCTCTAACACACCACCTCTGAGCGTTAACTCGCTGGCAGCCGATGACCAGTTAGTCCACTCGTGTGGCGTCATCTTGCTCAGTGCAGAACCATTGGTTGAAAGCGGTGAACGGATGTTATGACGAGAGAGGATGACAACCTCTTTTAGTTTATATTTCGCTTTGAAAGCGTCAGAACGCTGAAGCTGTGCCTGAGCCAATACTGGGCAGAGTAGAGCCAGTATCAGAAGGAGGACGAAAGAATTGATTTTTCTCATTGTAGTAATACTTTATTAAGTCATAATTCACAACCCATAGTGTGCGACAATAGGTTGTGAATTATCGGAGTTTTAGAACTTTATCTGCAGACGAGTCTCTAAGATAGAGAACGTATTATTGTTGAATGCAGCGTTGTCAGTGGCCCGTGTGATAGAACCACGTACTCGCCAAATCATGTACTTATTGAGGTAATAGTTGAAAGTCAACGACCAATCGTTAACCTTACCACCGTAGATATTGGCGTCCTTGTCCGTTAAGGTTGAGTAGTTATAGGCCGCAACAAGCTCCATAGAACCTGGGTCTGGGGTGGCAATACCCGCATCTGCCTTGGTATAAGTATAACCTTGACCCTTGAGCAAGTAGCGTACATTACTATAAGCACCCCATGCACTGTAGTTTGGCATGGCGTTGTCACGCTTGATACCTACGTAGAAGTACTGAGCTTCAAGACCAAAGTTACCAACCGCAAGGTTCATTTCTGGAGAGAATTTCCATAGTGCTTTAGCGTCAGAGATGGTAGCCTCTTGAGCTGCGACGTTGGCTATACGTGTTGGGAAAGGAGCTCTTAAGGTGTATGACTTATGGCTGAGAGCAGCAGTCTTGTTGTAACGCGGTGACTCGTAAGCACCACTGATACCGATATGGAAAATCTTACCACGCTCAGTCAATGGGCGCCATACCAATCGTGTCATCGCACCCCATGCCTCGTTACCGAGCTTATCAGTGGTCATCTTCATTGCGTCGTTCTCAGCAAACACTGATGCTGTAGCGTGGAACTTATCGCCAGCATGCACGTACATAGCACCTATCAAACGGCTATTGAAGAAGGCTTGGTTGGCTAAAGGCTCCTCCATCGAAACCTTAAAGCTTGAGGATGTACCGCTCTGGAGGCCATACTGATGTACAAAGTAGCCCATACGAATAAGGTTCTCTTTGTCGAAATTGTAGTCGAGGCTGATGTCCTTGAGAGAAAGACTTTGTCGAGCATAACCGACATCGACCTTAGCTTTCCATTTACCGTAGGTTGCGCTGACTCCCATACGTACGTCTGGGATGGCAACACCATCGTTAAGTTGGTCGTTAAGTGTCTCGTCTGTTGAGTGCATAACGCCTGCATCCATGAGGATACGACCTGAGGGTTTAACTACTAACTTTGGCTCTTCGTCTTGAGCAAAGGCACCTGTACAGGCCATTAAGCCACAGGCTGCCATAAGGATAATTCTTTTCATAGATGTATTTATGTTGTCTATATTCTATAAAATTAGGTTTTCTACTCTAAAGAGAGTGATAGGTTGAGGGAGAGAAAGGAGTTAAGTCTCTGACAGATAGTTGATATCTTCAGACGAAGTTAACTCCTTTCTCGCTTTTTTTTACGACTTAGTTGGCAGCCTTAAAGGTGCTCTTTGCAATCTTACCCTCCTTCTTTAGCTTCGCAAACTCCTTCTTCGCCTTAGCTAACTGCTCTTGGAAAGCAGGGTCAGCATGGAGACGTGCTACGACAGCTGCACTGACAATGCGTGCTGCATCTACGTCGCTCTGCCAGTGATAACCGCAGATAACACGGCTCTGGCCCATCTGGTAGCCACGTTCAAGTATCTCATTTTGACGGTCGACATTAATCTCTGAGAGTACAAGAGCAGTTGCCCAACCGATAGCCGTATGGCCAGATGGATAAGAACCATTGGTTGACAGCTCCTGTTGTTGCTCTGGGTTGCAAGTCATCTCTTTGTAGAAAGCGAATGGACGAACACGCATGTAGTGGTCTTTAGCACTGCGTGTAGCCAAGTCGCCAGCGTCCTCACGCATATTCAAGACGAGCTTGTAGATCTCTGGAGTTGTCTCTTTGCTAATCTTAATACCGAAGGCTTCAGAGAAGGCATTAGGTACTCCGTCGCCACCTACACGTGCGTCAGCTGCTGCTTGGTCGCCACGTGGAGTGTCGCGCTGCATCTTTCCCCACTGATATTGAGCCTGATCGTAAAGGAACTGGATGCTACCTGGCTGCGGAGGAGCAGGGAGCAGTTCGAGAGAACTTGCCTGTTGTCCGTCCTGAAGGTAGTAGAGGTCGGGCTGTGTACGAACGTCTTTAATCTTCTTTGTAGTTGTCTGTGCGAAAGTGGTCACTGAGAACATTGCCAGCAGACCAACGACTAAGGTTTTCTTTGTCATCATAATAGATTTGAATTTATAATTTTGAATTAATTAAAAGACAATTTGTTTCTGTTGTTGCAAAGGTATATGAAAAGGCTAAATAAAAATAGTTGCATCCTATTATTTGCCTAAAATAAATGGATGCAACTATTCTTAATATGCTGGTTATCAGTTGTTATGATTATTCTGATAGCTTTGTAATATAATTGACGATACTACTTGTATTACGCTTACAATAGTCGTCGAGTAGCGTCTTGTTATCTCCTATCTTACTATGATAGAGTCGACTGACAACAGGGTTTAGGTTTCCATAGATACCTAACATCCCTGGCAGGAGTGTACGCTTCACTCTTGGCATGGCAAGCAGCAGGATGAGTACACGCACTTGCTGGCTGTTTACGCTCGTAAAGTGGAATATCTCTTGGCACACTTCTTTGTCTGTTGTGGCAAAGCTAATGAAGAATTGCTCTGATATTTGCGCTATCTGGTCTGTGACATCACGTGTAGCAGAGTCGATGTCAGCAAAGAGTTTTGAATGAAACTTCTTCATTCTCCGCTCTTCATTCTCCTTTTTTATATTGTCGTGTATGGTGGTATATTCTTCTATCAGCTGTTGGAGCGTATTTAAGTACTTGATTTGTGTGATGCGATTGTCGATAGTTTGCAACAGACGCAATAGTACGATACGGTCACGATTGTCGATATCTTTCTCTATTGTTTGCAGTTCGTTTAATAGGCTTTCTGCCATCTCTTCGTAGCCTTTCAGCCGTTGCAATTGCACGATACTGGCTGAGATATAATCGCAAATAACCTTTAACCCCTTCGGAGTAAAGATGTTTTCGTATTGTTCCTTGACCACGATAAAGTCTGAATAGACCTCGGCTATCGTCAGTTGTTTGGTTGCTTCTTGTATATGTTGCAGCCTTTCTCTCATGCCATCGTTCAGTCCGCTGAGGACGAGCGTGCCTTCGGTCGACCGATAGAACTTATCGAGTCGCTCCTTAATCTCTTGTATATGATTGAGCCACACCTCGTTCTTCTTGCATTGTTCGATGATGATTTCGATGTTATCTGTGCTACGTGCTTCTTCCGAGTCGTGTATCATCTGGCTACATTCATACACCTCGTATTGTTGGATGCGGTCGATCTGTTCGTTAAGAAACTTCACCATCTGGAAGGCTGTGTCACGGTTTAGTCGGGCAATGCGGGCCGACAGGTTGGCGAACAGCTCATTGTTAGCTCGCAGACTTTGAGAACTGATATTAATCGTTTCTATCTCATTGCTAATAGCTTCAAGTGTGTTTTGTTCGTTCTCTGTCAGTCTGTCTTTTAGGCCTGCCAACGCTTCTAAGCGATGGCGAAGGTCGTCCTTGCTTAGCTGGAGTTGCCTGTAAGTCAGTGTCTTGTGCCTACGATAGCTGAAGAGAATGATACCTATTATGCTCATCATCGTGAAGAGGATGATACCAATAAGTTGTAGGCTGGGGGCTTTATTATCAAAGGTAACCCACTTGGCAGCCTCCTCTTTGCCTGGAGTCAACAGTATCACGCCAAGGTCAGAACCAATGTAGAGCGTGTTGTTAAGGCTGAAAGCGGCCTGAGCATTGAAGTGTATGTCATCAAAGAAACTACCACAATCGTAGAGTCGGTTGTTTTTTATCTTGTATTTATGTATCCCCATCTCTGGTATCGTATAGACAATACTGTCATTGATACAAAAGATTTGATTGCTTCCATCGGTCCGAATGGAGTCAGCTCCTTGTATTTGAAGATAGTGATTGGTGAGGAGGAGTAGGCGAGGGCGTGGCGAATTGTAGGTGCAGAGACTATTGACAAACACCATGTGCTCGGTTCCTGCGATGCGTTCCACCTGCTTTCCCTTGCTGACAAACACACCATGATTAAGGGTCGAGATGTATATCTTGCCACTTTCTTGGCTTTGATGGAAGGCTGTAATATACCTGTTATTCATCGACTTCACCGTGTCTGTCTTCCCATTACGGCAGTCTACTGACAGCAGATAGTCTTGCACACCGAGTAGTAGTTTGTTTTCATGGGATAGAAGGGCCATCGAGGTGATACGTGTCCTTGGTTGTGTCAGTAGTTGTGGACGCTTGAAGAGCTGGTTGATAAGGTATTGTTCGCCAATGTTGAGCCTGAACACCTGATTATTAGCCGTATAGTAATAGATGTCTTCGCCATCGGCAAACATCTCTTTTGGCAACTCGTCGTCTTCAAAGTCATATACCTTCTTGGCTATGAGTTCGTCGGCTTTCTGGCGAAACAGCTCGTGTTGGTTGTTTACATAGATGAGGTCATTACCCATCCTACATGCTGCAACAACTGGAGGGTTGGCGTTGAAGATGCCAAGATGGTGAGGGATGCGCCATAGAGCGTTCTTTGTAAGGAGGATGGAGAAGCCGTTTCCATCGTCGGCAATGGCTATCCGATGTGGATTGTCGGGTACATTATTGCGGAGAGGAATACTGACAAAACGCTCTAAATTGTCGGATAAGAGTATTCTCGATGATGTAATGAAATAGTAGGTCGAGCCTGCTTTATAAAAGGATAGCACCGACTGGGGCAGTGGAAAGTGCTTGCTGTCAGCTCCGTTGATGTTTTCTATCGTTAGTTGATTGTCAGAAAGAATACAGAGGTGACCGTCATAGAAGGCTACCTTGCGTATATTCTCACCTTTATGACGTAGTTCTGTCTTCTGCGTGTGTAGGTTTATGCTTATTACTCCGGCCTGTGTGGCAGCAAAGAGCCACTTGTCATCAATGGGGCAGAGATTGTTGACCAAGAAGGGTTCGCAACACTGGGTTGCTGACGCCGCTTTGATAGGATAGAGTAGGGTCAGTCCTTGCTGCGGCTGACTGATAGGCATGGAGAAAAGACCTTGTGACGTAGCGACATAGAGGTGCTTGGCTGTTATCGTTATATCGTAGGGAGAATAACGGCTACCCTTGCCAGGAATGTCGTAGGCAAGCTGATGGAGGAGTGTGTCGGTTGCTATATTCCATAACTGCAGACCGGCATTACGTGATGCAATCCAAATCTGATTAGGATGCGAAGGGTCGCGTGCTACGTCATAGATGCGGTCGAGCCCTGTGTAATAACGTTTCCTTTCGTCTCCATTGATATGCCATATAACACCCGTCTCTCCGCCAATCCAATAGCCAGTCTTGTCTATAGACAATGCAGACAAACGGTCGGCATAGTGGAACTCCCGCTCTGATAACGACCGTGAAGGGGCTGTCTCCTTGCAGCCTGTGATAACGAATAGTAGTATCAAACAGAGCCAACTGACAAGAAGATGCACCTTTGCCTGTATATTGTATTCCGTAGTCATTGGATTCAACTTTGTCTGCAAAGATAGCGAATTACTCTGAGAATAGATGCTGTTATCATATATTGTTTGAAGAAAAGTGGCGTCTGAGAGAGTGTTATTGGATGTTTTCTTGGATGGTAGGTGATGATGGGGTGGGTGTTAGATGTTGATGTGTTGGGTGTTAGGTGTTTAATGTTAGGTGTTGATGAAGTGCTTTTGTGGGTGTTAAATGTTTAATGTTAGGTGTTGATGAAGTGCTTTTGTGGGTGTTAAATGTTTAATGTTAGGTGTTGATGAAGAGCTTTCGTAGGTGTTAGGTGTTTAATGTTAGGTGTTGATAAAAAGGTTATGTGGATACAAGTTGTTTAGTATTGAGTCTTAAAGCAGCTTGTAAGTAACAGCATATTTCATACCCACAAAAACAAATATCGTGTACTTTCTCATGGCAGGGTTGGGCTCCCCTCCTTCGGAGGGGTTGGGGGAGGTCCCCACATCCACCTTCTCCCCTTGTCAACATTTTTCGCCCCTCTTATTCATAGTACATGCTCTTTAAGGTGGCAGAAGAGGCCCTTCTACGTTCGAGAACATGCCCTTCTTGCATGCAGAGAAGGCCCTTCTTGAGGCAAGAAGGGCATCTTCTCGAATGCTGTCTGTAATGTGTTGATTACTTGTAGGTTATGATATCGGTGATAGGGGAGGTTATACCCTTGCGTAGAGGGTGTTTAACTCGGTGTTATGTAACGTTTTTTCATGGTTTTATTGGTGTTCTCCGAGATGTGTAATGGGATGCTTGAAACATTATTCGAATGGTTGGATGGACCCTTGAAAGGCTTATCTGTGAGTGTTTTTTACCGCTTTCAAATGTTGTGTAGAGGATTTGTACACATGATGTTGAGGCTCCGTATGATAGAGAAAGGGGGTTACGAAAGGATTATTTTAGGACCATCTTGCGAAAGACTGACCCTCTTGTCGTGGTGTAAATATTCAGTTTATGGGCAGGGGAAACGTTCTTTCTGTTATATGCGTAGGTCGGGGAAGGGAGAAAGACGGATACATTAATAGTGTATATCATGGTAAGACGATATAATGTGTAATGTTTTTTCTGCGATAAAAGTTACTGAACAGTAGCCGACGTGTTTAACGAGAGAGACGAAAAAAGGGGATGTGTCGCCACATCCCCCTCGTCGTTTTAATCGTTTTATCTCTTGTTCTTTTTAAGAATCCGTTGTGCACAATCGGCCAAGACAACGACCGCTCCGGCCAGAATACATACATCCTTGATGACCAGACGACCCGCACCTGTAAGTAACGGGAACCCGTGCTCGCCACTTCCTAAGTCGGGTACCCATACTTCGGGAGTCGTGACAAGGAAGGACAACGTGCCAAACGTCATGAGAATGACAAGTCCTGAACCAACGAAACCAATCTTTGGAAACCAGATACCTAATAAGGTCAAAATGCCAAATGACATAATGGCAATACCTAAACCATGAGAGAAGGTGTAGGTGTTGTTGGCTTCATGCCAGTCGTGTTTGACCTTGTCAAACTCGCCTTCTTTGAGCTTGTAGTCCTTATACTCTGGTGCCTTCTTTGTGTAGAAGAAGCTCATAAACGGACTGTTTGCCACGAATGGCACAATACCCTCTGCCTCATAGTTCCAAAACTTCAACCCACCAATCCATACAAAGATGATGAAGATTGCTATACGTATTAAATGAATACCTGTACCTTTCAGCGATGCTGCGGTATTTAGAACGAAGTCTAATAATAAATTAACTTTACTCATAATCTGTTACTGATTTATATCATGAATTTAATAAACACTCTTTTATATTTCTCTCTGCCAGTTCTTAGCTTTTTGTCCACTATTTTTTTATTTCCCATCTGCTATGTTTAAGCCTTCCACTTACCCTAATTAAGCCTCTTTTTTACGATAAGTAGGCCCTTCACTTACTCTAATTAGACTCCCCATCTATTATGAGTAGGCCTTTTGATCACTCTAATTAGGCTTTCTAATTACTGTGAGCAGGTTTTACTCTACGATGATTTTAAATTTCTTCCATCCTGGATATGGTCTTACCCTATGATAGGCTCACTATTACCCTAATAATGAACTCGTTTTCTCACTCAGAATGTTATCCATTAATCCCCTTGTCCTTTTGTCTTTAGAACTTCGTTAACAGTAGTCTTCCACTCCTCATTTTGAAATCGTCGGCAAAGATATATAATTCCCCGTAAACGGCAAAGAATATCCCTTGTAATTATTACAAAAACTATTATAAATAGTCCTTTTTATCGAAAAATACCATTTTTGTGGTATTAATAGCAATCCCCATTGTGACGAGAAAGTATAATAAATGATAAGTTGTGATTTGCTTGAAAAGTTTTACCTTTGTGGTATCAATAACAACGGGACAACAGTTAGCTGACGACGACGAAGAGTTGTGATTTGCTTGAAAAGTCTTACCTTTGTGGTATCAATAACAACTGCGGTGATACTCAAACAGAACAGGAATTTGTTGTGATTTGCTTGAAAAGTCTTACCTTTGTGGTATCAATAACAACACGAGAACCAAGTGCTTGACCTGTGCCGTTGTTGTGATTTGCTTGAAAAGTCTTACCTTTGTGGTATCAATAACAACACTCATGAAGTCATCTTGAGCGTCAGCAGGTTGTGATTTGCTTGAAAAGTCTTACCTTTGTGGTATCAATAACAACACTATTAGCAGCTACTTTAGCACCAGAGTGTTGTGATTTGCTTGAAAAGTCTTACCTTTGTGGTATCAATAACAACCTGGTTGTTTATCTAATCTTCTTTCAGAATGTTGTGATTTGCTTGAAAAGTCTTACCTTTGTGGTATCAATAACAACTTGAAGGATGCACTTGCGAAGAAGACCCTTGTTGTGATTTGCTTGAAAAGTCTTACCTTTGTGGTATCAATAACAACACGTACAGAAGCATCAGTAGCGAATGCTTGTTGTGATTTGCTTGAAAAGTCTTACCTTTGTGGTATCAATAACAACTGCAAAACAGCGTGAAACTACTTTGCGATAGTTGTGATTTGCTTGAAAAGTCTTACCTTTGTGGTATCAATAACAACCTCTACTCTTAAAACTCTCACTTCTATCGAGTTGTGATTTGCTTGAAAAGTCTTACCTTTGTGGTATCAATAACAACCTTAACAGATGGTAGTGTTTCTTCTCGTGAGTTGTGATTTGCTTGAAAAGTCTTACCTTTGTGGTATCAATAACAACAATCTATTGTTTTCATGTCAAGCAAAAGTAGTTGTGATTTGCTTGAAAAGTCTTACCTTTGTGGTATCAATAACAACTCGTTACTCTTTATTTGTTACTTTGACTTAGTTGTGATTTGCTTGAAAAGTCTTACCTTTGTGGTATCAATAACAACCGTCAATTATCAATCCGCCAATCTTGGCAAGTTGTGATTTGCTTGAAAAGTCTTACCTTTGTGGTATCAATAACAACAATTAACAGAGGGAGCGCCACCAGTATTAGTTGTGATTTGCTTGAAAAGTCTTACCTTTGTGGTATCAATAACAACTACAACACTCTCACCCTTAGTCATAGACTGTTGTGATTTGCTTGAAAAGTCTTACCTTTGTGGTATCAATAACAACTAGCATGGAAGTCATCTTCATACAAGCCATGTTGTGATTTGCTTGAAAAGTCTTACCTTTGTGGTATCAATAACAACTAATCTTGCTCATACAGGCCATGCACAAGTGTTGTGATTTGCTTGAAAAGTCTTACCTTTGTGGTATCAATAACAACTTTCGGACGAGTTGACGGAAATCATCCATAGTTGTGATTTGCTTGAAAAGTCTTACCTTTGTGGTATCAATAACAACAGAATCCCCTAAATGTATCTTGACTAATTGGTTGTGATTTGCTTGAAAAGTCTTACCTTTGTGGTATCAATAACAACACTTTCTCTTTTTGTACCCAAAGATGTTTTGTTGTGATTTGCTTGAAAAGTCTTACCTTTGTGGTATCAATAACAACAAATCTTAGAGTAGGATGAGTTACAAAGCGGTTGTGATTTGCTTGAAAAGTCTTACCTTTGTGGTATCAATAACAACTGCAATATCAAACATACAGGCTGAGTATGCGTTGTGATTTGCTTGAAAAGTCTTACCTTTGTGGTATCAATAACAACTTAAATTCCCTGTATTATGTCTCTGATTGTGTTGTGATTTGCTTGAAAAGTCTTACCTTTGTGGTATCAATAACAACTAGCCTAGCAATGGGTGACTTAATAGCATGGTTGTGATTTGCTTGAAAAGTCTTACCTTTGTGGTATCAATAACAACGCTGCTATCTGCATAGATAGCTGTCATGCGTTGTGATTTGCTTGAAAAGTCTTACCTTTGTGGTATCAATAACAACACGAGAGCCGAGAGCTTGACCAGTACCTCTGTTGTGATTTGCTTGAAAAGTCTTACCTTTGTGGTATCAATAACAACTATACCCCTTGTTATGCTTCGCAAGGAAATGTTGTGATTTGCTTGAAAAGTCTTACCTTTGTGGTATCAATAACAACTATAAGTATACCAGCAGTCACAGAGAGCTGGTTGTGATTTGCTTGAAAAGTCTTACCTTTGTGGTATCAATAACAACTTACAGTAAATACCATTTATGCACATGCGAGTTGTGATTTGCTTGAAAAGTCTTACCTTTGTGGTATCAATAACAACTAGATATAACAAATAAGGAATGTTTTTTAGGTTGTGATTTGCTTGAAAAGTCTTACCTTTGTGGTATCAATAACAACATGAAGCGATTGAATGTACTAAGATCGCTGTTGTGATTTGCTTGAAAAGTCTTACCTTTGTGGTATCAATAACAACAGATAAAGAATTTATATGCCTGAAAAACACGTTGTGATTTGCTTGAAAAGTCTTACCTTTGTGGTATCAATAACAACAAAAAAGTTCGGGTCGAAGATCCAAAAACCGTTGTGATTTGCTTGAAAAGTCTTACCTTTGTGGTATCAATAACAACCCGCTACGCTTTAAGGTGCTATCGCTATGGGTTGTGATTTGCTTGAAAAGTCTTACCTTTGTGGTATCAATAACAACATAACAGACTGGAATGTAGTAACAATATTAGTTGTGATTTGCTTGAAAAGTCTTACCTTTGTGGTATCAATAACAACGAACTACGTTTTTTCAATATTAAGGTTCTGTTGTGATTTGCTTGAAAAGTCTTACCTTTGTGGTATCAATAACAACAAATAATACGCTTTTTTCTTGCACAAACTGTTGTGATTTGCTTGAAAAGTCTTACCTTTGTGGTATCAATAACAACAGGAGTAGTCTGAACGGTATTGTCCTCATTGTTGTGATTTGCTTGAAAAGTCTTACCTTTGTGGTATCAATAACAACGGACTGATAACACCACCGAGGAAGATGTAAGTTGTGATTTGCTTGAAAAGTCTTACCTTTGTGGTATCAATAACAACCCTGCTATCGGTGGGACTCTTTTTGTGAAAGTTGTGATTTGCTTGAAAAGTCTTACCTTTGTGGTATCAATAACAACAATGTCGTTCGGCAGAGGACGGCCAGACATGTTGTGATTTGCTTGAAAAGTCTTACCTTTGTGGTATCAATAACAACGCGTAGATGGGAATAACCACTCCCCATACGTTGTGATTTGCTTGAAAAGTCTTACCTTTGTGGTATCAATAACAACTGATATGTGGTAAAGCATTGTGTGTTAGCGACATATAAAGTTGTTGTAAAAATAAATTTTGATCCACAACTCAAAATCCCATTCCTTTTGAATGGGATTTTTTGTATTGTATATTGATTAAAGCGACTGTATTGTAATATATTGCTGTCCGATAAAACCACTATATGCTGCAATATTCTCTCCCAACCCTGCTGAAATACTCATGATTAGTTCTAATTTCAAATACCCCCCCCTAGACCAATGACAGCTCTTCTGGCGGGGCTTTTACCTGGGTAATCAATCTTTCCCAATCTCTATGTTGCTGCTCAAAGAAACTTTGTATTGATACATAACTCATAAGTAGAATTCTTATCATTGTAGCCAAGCCTGAGAAGCTCCAGGGTCTCTTTATTTTATTCTTCACAAGTGTTATAAACAGATTGGCTATAAGTGTAATCCATATTTGTATTTTTATAGCATTCGCCCTCTCTCCATAGAAGTATCTTAGAGGAAAATTCTGTTTTAATTGCTTAAATAAGTTCTCTATTAGCCATCGTTTCTTATAGATAGCTATTATATCTTCTGCCGCCATCTGATAATCATTGGTCAGCAGAGATATATAATCTGATTTTCCCTTTCTTGGTCTTATTCTGATATGTGATTTTTCTTGTTTTATGGTAGATATCTTTTTTCCTTTGTATGCTTATGGAAGAGAATGTTTTCTACGTGTACAACTCCATAATCTGTAGTCATCTCGTAATCTGTATCAGCAATTCTTTCAAAGCTAAGATTATTTTTCCAAATGGAAAGAAATGATGTTTCAACGAAAAGCCTTGTAGAGTAAATATGAGGGTGCTATGATTTATAATTTTTTTTCTGTGTGTCTCTTAGCACACTATAAGTATGCAAATTTTTATATAATCAATTTTGCTGTCATTCTTGTCATTTCTCCTCCATGAATAAATTCCTTGATTACAATGAGTTAGAAGCGAATGTTAAAATGACAGCAAAAGTAATCAAAATTAATTTCATTGTTTTGATACTATGAATTATCTATTTCCTTTCTTCTTTTTTAATGATATTGGGCTGTTTTAAAATAGTTCTAATTGTTGTCCAGCAGCATTTGGAGTTTGTGTCTTTTGTCCATAGAAGAGTTGAATGTTGGCGAATTGTTTGTCAGTGATGCAAAGTATCCCTACTTTTCCTATCTTAGGTAATAATGCACGAACACGTCTCATGTGTACTTCTGCATTCTCCATACTTGCACAATGTCGTACATATATAGAAAACTGAAACATAGTGAATCCATCCTTTATAAGGGATTTCCGGAAATCTGTATAGGCTTTCTTCTCTTTCTTGGTTTCCGTTGGTAGATCAAAGAATACAAGAATCCACATAATTCGGTACTCACTGAAGCGCTCAAATCCTGACATATAAGTTTACATTTCTGGGTAACTAATGCGTTTACATTCCCCTGCAAAACATTTTGCAAGTGAGGCTGTAGTTTGTTGGGCTGCAATCATTAAAGGACTGCGCTTACCATTTATTACTACATCTAACATTGGAATACCGAGAAGTTGCATTTTTAAATCTCGTGTGATATCAGATATTTCTAAGTTGCATTGAATGATATCTAACACTAATTGATCAACATAAGGGCGATAGGGTTCCATAATATCATCAGCAAGACAATAGGCGTTATACCTATTATGATGATGGATTCCTAAGGTTGGCAGCAAACCACTTCCTACTAATGCTCGTGCTATTATGGCACGAAGAATAGCATAACCATAATTTAAGAGGTTATTAGGAGGGACTCCTTCTCTGTCTCTTACAAAGTTCGGATATGTTGTAAAGACGTTTCTCCAATAATAAGCAGCAGCTCTTGCTTCAAGGTTATCAGGGTCTCCACTACGTACATCATTAGACCATACACGCATACAATTGGTTTCCTTATCTGTATTTGTCCGTAGCACATACTCTTGATTAAGGATTTTTTGTTTTATTGTCTGTTGCCAAAGCTGTTTCCGTAAAGGTAAAGACGCTTCTAACTGAGAGCGAAAGCGTTCATTTTGTGTAGTATTACCACATAGTGGCAGGAGTAATCCTACAGGCATACTCTTTTGGTTACAAGTGATGACTGCACAGTTGTTTTCAAGCAAAGTTTCCATAGCTCCAGAGGTTATGGTAATACGCCTGTTGTCAAGGATCACCACCCCGATATCTTCTATCGGGATGGTGCGCTCTGCTTCTTTTTTTATAGCCTCAGGCAATGTTTTGTTATTTTCTACTTCTGGTAGATGCAGAACTAATTGTGCATTTCGTAAACTTAAGTAGATTGGATTGCTGAAGCATAGAGTTTTCTTTATCATAGGCAATGAATTCTACTTTATAATCTTAAGTATGTTTCCTAACCGGTCTAATTCAAGTTTCCAACAGACAGCTTTAATCATTTTGCCAGTGATTGATTTCTGATTCTTTGATTGTGGACTGCCTATTCCATATTCGTTCTGGATTACTTCATGATTACAGAAGTTTTCTGCAATCTTTTTATCTACATTGTAAATGAGGTTAGAAACTCTATGAGGGATAAAGTTTGCTGTTGTTCCGCTAGAATCTACAAACTTATATATTTGTCCTGTTTTAATTTCATTTTCTTCGTCTGTTTTAGGTACATATACTAAATCATTTGGAGAAAGATGAAACTTCAATGGTATACCTTTTTCATTCGTATCTGGAACAGGAGACAATCCTTGTTTCAACCGTTCTATAACTTCATTTAATGGGATGGTACTGTATGAACGATTACCTTCTTTATCTTCGTAGATGGCAAAGTAAAGGTTTGTCCCTTTTTGAGCTTCAACAAACTTTGACGTTTTATTGCCCGTTTCACCTACTTGGTATTTAGCTCCCTTAGGTTCTGAGACTCTAACTTTCAGAATAGGTTGGTGTTGCTTACCATTGTTATATTCAGTGATATGCTTGTTCATTTCTGCTATTCCTTCTGGAGTAAAGGCAATGTTAGGATCATTGTCTTTTGTTTCGAGGTAGTTGCGAAGAATCTTTTGGATACCAGTATCGGTAATGGTAGCAATGCGCTTAGCATCAAATGATGTGTCTACAGATTTGCGTGTAGCGACCATAGGCTCCTTTTCGTTACTGAACTGCCATACGTCAACCTTGTATACAGATTTCATATTTAGACGATAGTTGATGCTTTTGAAATGTGCAAGTATTTGTTTCTTATTGAACTGTTTCGCTACTAATATGTTGATGTAGTCACGTAGTTCCTTGTTGCAGATAGCAGGAATCTTCTCAAGTGCATCCTTTAGTTTAACAGTAACTTTACGACGTAGATTCACTTGACCAAAAACAGTCTCTTTATGCATAGGCTTTCTTATAGCCCACATATCTTGCCCTTTCTGCTCTGCTATTCCTTTCTTGCCATTTTTATCATACTTCTCGTAATAGTTTGTAGCCTTGTTGATGACACGGATATAATTCTTAAAGCTTACTACGACATCCTCAAGAGCTGTACGTACATCTTGCGTGAAGGTCTCCCAAGGTTTTCGAATAATACGATTCTTATCACAAAGCTTCTTTCTCAAGTCTTCTCTCTTCTCTTGACTCTTGGCAGATTCATTATTGAGGTAGTTGATAATGTTATTTGACGCACAGGCTATGACGAGTGCATCCATAGCATGGTGGCGATGGTCTATACGCTTCTTGTTAAAACCTCTTTGTAGTTCCAAAGGTACTGATGTTTGGAATACTTTTTTTCCTTCTTTATTCTCCCAACGTCCAAAGTTCTCTGTATTGGTTAGTTTGTTAAGGCGTTCAAAACGAGGATAAACGATGCTATTCCATACATCATTCAGTCCCCAATCATGTTTTAGGCGGTCTGTTATGCCTCCTGAACATGCGATAACAAACTTAGATTTGGCTTCTTGTTCACCTTCTTCTCGTACAATATTAGACAGCAGTGCCATCACCTTTTTACTGATATATCTACTGTCATTCATTTGACGATTAAGGAATTCCTGTGGTATATCCTCTAATAAGAGGTTTTCCTTCTTACGTCTGTTGTTGGCATAATGCTCTGTTACAAAGTTATAATATTCCTTAGCATCAAGTATCTTTACATCGCCTACCATCGTACAATGCACAATCTCTCCACTATGTTTCTTGATGAATTCATAGCCTAACATATTACTCTTGAGCTGATTTACCTCAGCTTCACAGATGACCTTATTTGAGAATGAATCATCAAAATATCGACTTTGTGGAATGATATGTTCTATTTGGTAAGCTGATGTGAATAGTTTTGAAAGAGAAATAGGTTTACCTGTATAAGGGGAACAGTATTTCTGATCCAGCCAAAGTCTATATTTAAGTAGTTCTTTTGCTGAAGGTTGTGCCATTTGCGAAATCTTAGAAATCTCAGGATATTGGTCATCCTCTTTAGTTAATTCCTGTAAGGCACCTTCCTCGTATATTCGTAGGATTTCCTGCTGCATAGGTGAGTAAGGGCGTACATTCTCAAACTCTTTTGCATTCTTCAGTTCCATTAAGAGACTCTTAATGCGCAGGTTGGTATTCTCATTCTGTAGAATACTTTTAGACATACGTGCACGCTGGTCGGCAGTACTCTTCATACTCCTTCCCAGCTCTATATGAATCTCATCTATGTGTCCAGCTTCCTTCCAAATATCGTGAACTGTTCTGAGAGTTTCAAGGATACACTGCTCAACGATAGGATTACGTAGGGAATGCTGTTTGAACCCTTTGATATACGACATTAGATTTTCTGGCTTTGTCCACCGTTGTATATCTGTAGTTTCAGAGTGTCGTCCATATACAACATAGCAAGCTAACCATTCAGGAAGTCCCTGAAAATCGGATAATTGACTGAAAGTGCGACCCATTCGTTCTTTAATCTTCTCATCAATATCCCCATTTATGATGCTTTGAATTCTATTTCTTGTTTGTTCGCAAATGTCATCCTCATTCCACAGAGTTCCTATACGCATTACAGCCAATAGTTTCTTTATAGCTTTCTCCGAATAAGCACCATATTCCTTCTTAAATGGCTTTATCTTTAAGAAAGCATTTACAAAGTCTTCATTATCATTCAACTTTCTTAAAGCGCCTTCTGCTTCTTCCTTGGACTCAACAGAATAGAGAAGATGCCAGAGTCGGTAGAATCGTTCTTTATCATCTAACCAACTATGATCTATACCTGCTTTATCTAATGCAGCAAGTAGTTCGTGACGTGTCTCGTTGCATGGATATTTCTTCTCTTTGTCTTCAATATAGTTCCAGCGGATAGGAAATTCTTTTTCCATACCCATCTTGACTTTCTTTTGTTTGAAGAAATCTTTCAATAGAATTTCTTGATTAATTTCTTTTCTGTCGTTGAGATATATAAACAGTTTGGTGTAGTCTTCCATAGAAGACAAATACTCAGAGGTTATTTCTTTATCATTTGTTCTGTCAAAGAGGCGAAGATTGATTATGAATTGCCATAGTCGGAACTCCTGATAATATGGATTTGACTTTGCAATACATTTGATACCTTGTCGCTTAATTTCTCCAGTTTCTTTAATAACATATTCGTAATACTCGTATGGGCAGTCTGCTATCAGAGACTTCTTGCTTTTTAAGGGTCTTTGATAGAAAATCAGGTCTGTAATTAAAAGATATATCATATCCTTCTTCATCAAACTATCTTGATGAGCCTTGTTGTTTGGATATAACTCTTTGATACAGTTTACAAGCGTATTTAGGTCCTTTAGTTCCTTATGATGTTTTGATTGTTCACGCAGAATAGCTTCCAGTTCCTTCTTGTAGAACTTTCGTTCAATGGTACGGATAAAATTACCTCTGATTTTATCAGCAGGTTCAGAAAGTATATGATCGTAGATAAATTCTCCAACTGTCTTGCCTGAATCCTCTAAGCGACTTTCAGTTCGTTTCTTACGTAGTCCCCAATCATCTTCACTTGGTGCTCGGAAGGAACGTTTTACTTCTCCATTTTTGTCCTTTTTGATAGTAATACCATCTTTTTCATATTCTGTTGTAACTATAAACTGTCTGATTTTCCCAGTCCAATCATTTAGTTCTATCTTGCTTTGCCGACGATATATCCAGCCGTTCTCTAATGTAACATTATACCAAGTGTTACCTCCTTTTCCTTCTTCGGCAGCCTCAACACTAACAACTTTCAGTTCATAATATTCCTCGCGTTTAGTTGGATCCTCTTCTTCTTCCTCTCCACGTAGCTGATAGTATCCACGTTTCTGATTGAAATTGAGCAGTATCCAAGCTAATTCTTCTTTTTTGATAGCTTGTGTAAGTGCTTTCTTACGTAAGTAATAGAGTGTCCAATCCAGTGGAATCTTTCTCCCGTCAGCAACCAATCCTGGTTGACATTTTGCAAAATCAGCCATCATTTCATGGAAAGAATCCATAAAGAGGAAACGCATAGAACCATCCTCTTGTCTCTCCCATGCTAACTTAGGTTCCCCATTATCAAGGAACTTGCCATACGTTGTAGCTTCCTCTCGATTCCATCCAATGGCCTTTTCATAGTGTGAAGGTAAGAATCCCATGACGTGTAGTACTCTGTGTAAGCGTTCGCGTCTTTGTAGTACACGCTCTCTAATCCTTCTTATACCTCGGAATCCTGTTCGCGCAGCTGTTGGAGAGTCGGTTACTCCTTTATCAAAGTTACTGAGTGTGTCCTGACTCATTGGGATGATTCGACTACCAAGTTTAATCTCACGTACGTAGTTTCCGTCGTCATTAATGCAGACTTTAGCCCAACCAATACTATTGGTTCCCAAGTCTAATCCAAGAATTGTTCTCATTTTTTTTCTTGTTTTGTTTGGTTCTTAATTATATTCTTTATATATTTGCAGTAGATTTTCAAGCAAGTCACAATAAGGATTATTCCGTTGTGAAAACAAACAGGGCGGGGCAACTCGCTCTTTTTTCGTTTTATAGTGACAAAGTTATTATTAATTTTTCTAAAAAACAAGCATATTTTACATTTTTTATTACCTATGATTAAGAGAATAAACTTTGTCAGATAGAGATAGTATTATTGAGGTTCAGTGGAGATTTGTAGTGCTATTTATAAATGATATAAGACATTCATTGCATTGCAATTATTCTTAATTACAATGCAATGAGATCTCATCTGATTATTCCCACCTACGCCTTCTTACCAGACACAAGGGTGAAGATGATGAAGAGGCCTATAACGAAGATGAAGAGGAAGGAACCTAATGCACCCGCATAGATACGGCCGGTGTGGACCTCTAAGGCAAGACTCCAGAGCGACATGGGCTTGTTTTTTAGTGCGTCTGGCTGTTTTGCGAATGAAGAACCTTGGAAATAGGTGGCTATACATTCCTTGTTTGTGAAGTCAGAACTATAGCCAGAGATTGTCTGTTCGTCTGGAGCTGTACCCGGTATACCTGGAGTAGAGACCATAGCATCGTTGTAGTAAAGCACTGCATTACTCTTTCTATCCCAATAAAATAGGCCATCGAAGGAGCCTACAATCCATGCTTTGTTACTTGCATATTGCCAGACATTCTGTCCCATAACACTCACTGGGGGCGCTGTGGTGATTGGTGTTGGCTTTGACGAGAGGTTTCTAAGAGAATAGAAACCTTCTGACGTTGAGATAAGCCAGTCATGAACTTGCTCATCATAACGTATCATTCTCAGTTTGTCATTCCAAGGATTATCATTGTCTAAGGTTGTCCCAGGCAATGGCTTCGTACTGTTTGTGGCAAGGAGAATCATGAGTGGAGGACGTAAAGCCCATCCTGTTATTGCGATAAACAGTGTCAGGGCGAAGGTGTAATGCCCTATCTTTGTATGCCAAACGACCATTGATGTTGTTTTATGGCGAATCCAATACCATATACCCGTTACGCAAAGGATGATTAAGACAAGTCCAATCCCATCGACGATGAGTTTTCCTATTGTCCCAAACAGTGCACCGCTATGCAAAAGCCATATTTGACGGAACAATGACACCTTCCCTTCATTACCCTCAGCAGCCTGTAGTGTGAGACAAGTAAATTTCTTATAAGGAGCTGTAGCATAGTAGAGATGAGAGCGCGAAAGTACGATGAGCGTATCACCATGTGTCGTTATGTCGGTCAGAAGTTCGTCATCTTCTTGCTTTGGGAGGTCGACTGTTTGCCAAGATGCGTTCTTTCCCAGTTTATATAGGTTGATGACGCTAACCGCAAAGAGGTCATTCTTTGGAGTCTTAGCCATTCCTCGCATCTGTCGATAGTCCGCACCCGTAGGCAGTCCTTGGTTGTATTCTGTAAAGTTCGTAGCCGTTGTGTCAGTCTGGATGATGCCTGCAGCACCATATATGAACACCTTTTCATGGTTTTTATTATCTTTGTAACGTAATGTTCCACGTAGTAATCCGTTGTTCCATTGGCTGAATTCGTATTGACCGGGTAGTATCCCACGGCTTACATTGATATCTGCAAAGAGTTGACGATGGTTGAGTACAATACCAGAAAGGCAGAACATTACCAAGAAAAATGTAACGACAATTCCAACCCATTTATGGTGTTTGCGCCATGTTTTACGTTTCATATTTTGTTGTTCGTGATATGTTGTTTTTTTACTCAGTTCTAAAATGATGTACAAACTTACATAAAAATATTGTAATTTAAGCCTTTCTCGATCACATTTCTTTGTTTATATGTCTACAGAGGGGCGTGTAAATGAGTGTTATAACTTACCAGAAGTATTTAGCTTACGTATCAATTGAATATAAACCCTATCAGTTTGCCTAATTTCTTTTCATGAAAAAAAATATTTATTGTCGTGAAAAGAAATATTTATGTTCATGAAAATAATTCCTTGGAGACGGTCTTCTCATTTGGTTGTAATAGTTTGCTGCTTTCTTCCTCTTTGTCTTTTCCGTCTTTGATAGGGCGGTTTAAGGTAAGAAACCTTGCCTCAATACATAATTAAAAATCCCAATCAACAAGGCTTCACACAAGGTTAAGCAACTGTTAACTGGGGGATATGTGTTATAGACTGGGACTATCTTGCCTTATTTTCTCGTCACACGAACATATCTCATCACCTTCTTAACGACTATTCTCCGAAGGTCGTTGTCATTAAACTTGGTCTGGGTCAGTTCGAACTCATTGTTGTTAATAAATCTGACTTGAAGGTTCTTGCGTGTCTTACCATCTATCTTCATAAAGAATCCATCACGGCGAAAACCATACACTCCTGCGTCGTCGTCACGTTTCCACCTGCCATTGTCCTCTCTCTCTATAACACTCATGGTCCCATTACGGTAGAAGTCGAAGCGATGCAACTCATCATCGAGGTCGTCATCATCATGTCCAACGAGCGAGCGAAGGTCAACACGCTCACCAGTCTTGAAGTCTACTGGGAGAAACTTATAGTCATCATATCTGTCGATTATGAACCCCACCTTATATTCCTTGTGTGTTCTTGGATTACGCACGATAGCATAACTATCCTTATTGGTCAGTTCCCACGTTCCAACAATCCGTGTGTTGTTGGTTGGTGTGGCTGCTACTTGATGATTGTCCTTATTTGCGTCGTTGTTTGTTGCGTATGAACTGGAAAATGTAAACAGTCCACCTAATACTAAACCAGCGCACAAAGCGTGTTTAGAAGAAAAGATTTTTCTCATTGTTATATACTCATTTTTGGATTAATATGATACAAATATACGCAAACAAATTATAATATTGTTGATGAACCAGTGCCTTTTTAAGTGATTTTATAGATTTAGCTGACAGAATGATATCCAATTAACAGATTTCTTCAAATAGGTATGAAATCTGTTAGTTGGATGCTAAAGGAATAAGATAACTTTCTATTTCACAGGTTTATCGCCCATAGTGAAATCTATTTCAGGACCTGATATCAGTTGCTCATGTTCAAGATAATAATGTGGATAAGGCTGTCCGTTCATTGTTATATGCTGTATGAAACGGTTGTCTTTGTCGTTTTTATCTGCACGGAGAGTGATGGTCTTACCGTTCTCAAGGTGTACCTTAGCCACGTGGAAGTAAGGCGAACCAATCATGTATTGTGTGCTACCGGGACAAACAGGGTAGAAGCCGAGGGCAGAGAAGACATACCAAGCCGACGTCTGACCGTTATCTTCATCGCCACAATAGCCATCAGACTGTGCAGAATAGAGTCGGTCCATCACCTCACGCACCCAATATTGTGCCTTCCATGGCTGTCCGCTGTAGTCATAGAGGTAAATCATGTGTTGGATAGGTTGGTTTCCATGTGCGTAATTACCCATATTCATGATTTGCATCTCACGTATTTCGTGAATGGTGAAGCCGTAATAGCTATCGTCAAAGAGAGGTGGAAGTTGGAAGACACTATCCAACATTGCATTAAACTTGTCGTATCCTCCCATCAGCCGTGCCAGTCCTGCAGGGTCATGAAACACACTCCATGTGTAATGCCAGCTATTTCCCTCCGTGAAGGCATCGCCCCATTTGAAAGGATTAAATGGCGTTTGAAAACTGCCATCCTCGTTACGTCCACGCATCAGTCCTGTCTCCTTGTCGAAAACCTTCTGATAGTTCATTGCACGAAGGTTGTAGGGTTTGAGTTCCTTAGCACTCTTTCCGAGTTTTAATCCTAACTGATAGATGCACCAATCATCGTAAGCATACTCTAAAGTACGGGCAACGCTCTCGTTAATTCCCACGTTATAAGGTACATAACCTAAGCGGTTGTAATAGTCAAAGCCTTTGCGTCCAGTCGAACTAACGCTTGGATGTACGGCATTCGCACCATGAGTGACAGCTTTCCAAAGGGTCTCTATGTCATAACCTCGCAGTCCTTTGATGTAAGCATCAGCTACGACCGAGGCCGAGTTGTTGCCCACCATACAATCCCGATGCCCCGGACTTGCCCACTCTGGAAGGAATCCACTCTCCTTATAGGCATTGACTAAGCCTGCTTGCATCTTCTCATTTATTGATGGATAGACAAGGTTGAGCAATGGAAAGAGCGAACGGAAGGTGTCCCAGAAACCTGTGTCAGTAAAGAGATAACCTGATAGTACTTTGCCATTATAAGGACTATAATGGATAGGATTACCCTGTTCGTCAAGCTCATAGAACGTGCGTGGGAACAATACGGAGCGATAGAGGCAACTATAAAACGTGCGAAGATGGTCGATATTGTTGTCTTCCACTTCGATACGTCCTAATATGTTGTTCCATTCCTTTCTACCTTCTGCCTTCACCTCGTCAAAAGTCTTACCCTCAACTTCCTTAAGATTACGCAGTGCTTGTTCGTTACTAATAAACGATGAGGCTACCTGTACATTCACTTGTTCGCCTCGTTTCGTGTGGAACCCCACTACGGCCATAGCGTGATTGCAGGTAGAGACGGTCTTTCCATCAGACAGTTTCCCATCTTCAACACAGCCAATGTAGGTGAAGTCATGGTCGAAACGAAGTACGAAATAGTTCTTGAAACCATCTGGTACACCTCCGCTATTCTTCGTTGTATAGCCCACGATCGTACGCTTATCAGGCATAATCGTCACAGAAGAACCCTTGTCAAAGGCGTCAACAACAAAGTAGGCTGCTTCTGTCTGTGGGTAGGTGATGCGCATAGAAGCAGCCCGACTGGTAGGACTAATCTCTGCTGTGACATCATGGTCAGCCAGATACACCTTATAATAATAGGGTGTTGCTGTCTCTGCCTTGTGGGAGAACCAGCTTGCACGTCCTTCCTCGTTAAACACCTTTTTACCCACAACGGGCATGACAGCGAACTGTCCGTAGTCATTAATCCATGGGCTGGGTTGGTGAGTCTGCTTGATACCACGTATCTTATCGGCTCCGTAGGTGTAAGTCCACCCATCTCCCATCTTTCCTGTCTGTGGTGTCCAGAAGTTCATACCCCATGGTAAGGCGATGGCAGGATAGGTGTTGCCTGTAGAAAGCTCTGACTTTGAGGCCGATCCAACTAAAGGATTAACGTAGTCGACAGGGTTTTGCAACGCAAAAGCATGCCTGGCTGTTATAAATAGTAGAATAGATAATAGAATATAAGTTTGTTTCTTCATAATAAGAATGATGGAGTTTTATTGTAAACCATAAATAGCTTATAGTCCTAATGACTTGACATCACTAATGATGTGCAATATTTCCCAATAGTTCTCAGTCTTAAAACCTCTTTTGAGAATATCATCTTTGAAATGCAACTCTTGTTCTCGACATAGCAGTTTACCAATATATCCGAGTAAATCAAAGAGGTTATGTCCTCTAATATGTAGATAGGCATTATCTTCAGTTAGGCCTAACTGTTCATATCTCTTACTTTCGTTATCGAGATTAAGTTCCTCTATATAAGGCTTATGTTTATCTATTAACTCTGTAAAGCGTCCTGAGATATTGGCTAATAGTTGTTTCCCGCTATCTTCTAACTCCTTCCTATGGCATTGTTTGGGTAGACAACCATTAAACTCTTTGTCGGTTATCTCTTTGTCATCATGCTGCTTTGAGTGGAGCAAAATGAGTAAGGGTTTGTATAAGATATGAGATAGCTCAGAGAGAAAAAAGGAGAAATCAAAGTCTGATATAAGGCCAACAGTCTTGCAGTTAGCCTCCAATGAACTTTTTTCACAGAGGTGGTTCTCCCAGGAATAAGTGTATGTTTGTAAGACATAGTGCTTTGCGTCGATATTAGGTTGCTGAAGTAAATACCTATAATCGCTATCAATACAAATAAAGAATGTATCTGAAAGAAATGGTAAGAACTTTAGACATTGTTCACATCCATGTGTGTCATGCCCCTCTTTGCTCTTGCTGTAAGGTATATAAAGGTATTTTCCAGCATCACACTTTTGTAGTATTGTATCCCAGAAGAAGATATCTTCTTCATCTTCCAAGTGGGCGCAGGCTTTAATGGAGCGGTCTATAATTGGAAGATTCTTCCAATACTCGGCTTGAGACTTATAGATATTTGGATTTAGCATTTCCTTGTTATATCATCAAAATAAATGACTTTATCACCCCATCCATCCCCAAAGATACTCGGAGAATGGGTTGTGATGATGAATTGTGCTTGTGGGTTTAACTCCGTTAGGATATCTAATAGACGATATTGCCACGTGATATGCAAGGATATCTCTGGTTCATCCATAAGGATAACAGCTTTTTCTTCTTTTAGCAAGAATACGTTAAGGAGTATTAGTAGCAATTGTTTTTCCCCAGACGATAGTTGATTTACTTCTACTAAGTCTTCGTCTTGCTGAAAGACAAGTCTACTGTCTTGTATGTCTATCTTCTTATTAGTGTCTGCAAACAGCTTGTCGATAATGTCAAAGAAGCGTTGGATGCGCCCTTTGATGATGTCAGCTTCGTTTGGAAAGTCTATCATCCTCATTCTATAATTAAAGAAAGAGAATGCCTCTTTGTTCTGATAAATCACGTATTCTAATGCTTGTGTAAGTGCAGAACCTTTCTTTCTCTTGTCTAACTGGGCGTAATTATCTAAAGACCTAAGATATAGTAAGGTGCTACCCTCTAATCTGTCTGGTGAAGCATAGATGTGAGGAGCAGATGGACCATGCATTTGTTTCTGCGTAGAGGACGTGTAGTAGTTATAGATCTCATCCAAAAGAGTAGTTTTGCCGCAGCCATTGATACCAACAAGGATATTCATCTTTGGGTCTAAGTCTCGCAACTCAATATTGTACTTCCCCCAAAGATTGTTCAAAACGAACGACAAAATATATGATTTCTCAAGCATATCAAATTGAAATTAAAAACCTGTTACTACCTTGATTAAGTTACTACTATCATTAAGGCATCCTACTACAGAGAGATGATATACGCAAAATTAAGATGCTATCTTAACCTTTCTGTTTGCATATCACATCCTTTTGCAAAGTTATAGCTTAATTTCTAAAATAACAAATAACTACGATTAATTTCTGACGTGTTGGTTCAAATCGCACGAAAAGGCATTTGCTAACACTGCTTAACTTATTTTACAGCCGACTTCCATATCCATAATTCGCCCATCTGGAAGCGTACTAATAGTTTTGAACCAGCATCGGTCAGCATAATACCCTTGGTACCAGGTTGTAAGAGGAATACCTCTCCTTGGTTTAGTTGGTCGATGACAGTTGAGTCTTTGCGGCTTGTCTCATTAGGACGAGGGAGTATGTCGAGGTTGTTCGCATTGACTGCTCCGAAGCAAGAGCTGGTGAGTGTCACCTCGTTCACACGGTTACTAACGAAGCCTGCATCCCTTTTGTTGGCATTTTGTACAGCTTGGTTGCCTTTGTCAACTATCTCGGTAGGAATCGTTCTTACGCCGTGATAAACCTCTTTTTGAGGCTCTTCTTTTGCTTTGTTACATCCTGCAAAGATCAAGACGGTTAGTGCTAAGAATGTGTATAGATATTTTGTCATTTCCGTTTGGTTCTTTGTTCGTAACTACAAAAGTACGCTTTTACGTGCATACAGGCAAACGATTATGAATAAAAACGCTTGTTTAGCGTGATAGTACAACGCTACGTCCGTACTTTAAGGGCATGGTTCTTGCGAAAGTCGTGGATGATAAACCAACGAAAATACGGTGGAATAGATGGTACATTATTACTAATTATTTTTTATTTTACGTTGCTGTCATTTTTAACACTTCGTGTAACTTGTTATAGGTTAGGGTGTTAAATAGCCGTGATGTATGACAGTAATGACAGCAAATTTGGTTTTATGAAATTACCTTATTGGCGTTCTACAGAAAAGACAGACGCAACCAACTATTCATGCATGTTTCTTTTCGAAGCCTGAAAATTATCAGTTTTGTAGGTGAAAAGCACCTTAATGAAGGTGAGATATTTGTCTTTGTCCCGTTACTAAATATTCGTATTAGATTGATAAACAATTAATAAAATGCAAATATTAGGTTTTCTTAACGCTAATAAGTTGTTTTTATTACGAATGTTTCGTAGCTTTGCGGCATAAAACAAGCGTTGAGTGAATATGGAGAAACTAACTAAACAAGAAGAAGACGTGATGTTGCAGGTATGGCGGTTGGGTTGTTGCACAATCAAAGAGGTGTTGACACAACTGCAAGAGCCTAAGCCTCCCTATACAACGGTGGCTTCCATCATGAACAATCTGAAGCGTAAAGGGTATGTGGGTGCCGAACAGCAGGGACTGACCTACCATTTTATAGCGAAGATAAAACAGTCGGATTATAAGTCTGACTTCATGCACAGTTTTGTTGATAAGTATTTTAAGAATTCCTTTCGAGAGATGGTTTCATTCTTTGCAAAGGAGGATAAGATTTCTCCTGACGACTTGAAGGATATTATCGATGAGATAGAAAGAGGGAAGGAAGAATAGTTTAAGACCGTAGTCCCCTTTATCCTCGTATAGCAATCACCTAAAATATTGACAATTATGGCAATCTATTTATTAAAAGTCAACATGGCTCTTGCGTTGTTTTATGCGTTTTATAAGTTGATGTTCTCGACTGACACCTTTCTTTCATGGCGCAGACATGTCCTTAACAGCAGCTTTCTTATAGCGTTATGTCTGCCTCTGATAGATTTTTCTTCATGGCTAAGTGGCAATGACAAGATGGTTTCCATCACTAACGAATACGCTACTGTTGTTCTGCCAGTTGTGTCAGTCACATCAGAGAGTGGTGGCTTCTTCAATTGGGAACAGTTTGCTTGGGCTGTCTATGGCATAGTTGTGTGCGTTTTGTTCTTGCGTCTTTTATGGCAGATTGCGTCTATTATAAGGTTGAAGAACAGGTGTAAAACTATTTATATTGATGGTGTTGAGGTTTACTTGTTACGCAATGATGAGGGGCCATTCTCCTTCTTTAATTGGATATTCATCCATCTTGAACGGCACTCAAAGGCTGAGACAGACGAGATTATGACGCACGAACTGACCCATTGTAGGCAGTTTCATTCCATAGACATACTCTGTGCAGAACTGTTTTGTATGCTCTTTTGGTTTAATCCTTTCGTCTGGTTGCTGAAACGTGAGGTGCGATTAAATCTCGAATACCTTGCTGATAGGAGCGTGTTAGACAATGGTGTGAATAATAAGGAGTATCAGTACCATCTGCTCGGACTAACATATAGGAAGAATGTAGCTACGATTTCAAATAATTTCAATGTTTTACCAATTAAAAAAAGAATTAAAATGATGAACAAGAAGAAGACAAACAGCAGTATGCGTGTTAAGTATGTACTTTACGTACCAATGATTGTCATGTTACTTATTGTAAGTAATATTGACTCTATTGCACGCAGTGTAACAAACGTTACTGTGGACAATAAGGTTGCTCCAGTAAGTGTTTTACAGAAGCAAAAGAGCCCAGATAACGATCAGAAAGTCTATATTGTGGTATCAGAGATGCCAAAGTTTAATGGTAATCTCTACCAGTGGTTGGCGCAGAATATCAAGTATCCGGCAGAAGCAAGCCAGAAGCATCAGCAAGGAACAGTTATGATAAAGTTCGTCGTTGCGGCTGATGGTAGGGTCAGACAGGCTGAGATTATACGCGGTGCTTCCCCATCTCTTGACAAAGAGGCCATGCGCATCGTCTCTGTTATGCCTAAGTGGATCCCTGGTAAGCAAGATGGTAGGCCAGTTGCTGTCTATTACACGCTGCCAATCAAGTTTAAGCTTAGTAAGTAAGAAGGTGCTTGTTGCAGGGTGTTAGGTGTTAAGTGTTGGGTGTTGATGGCTTGTGTTGGTGGATGATGGGTGATGAGTGTTAGGTGTTGATGGCTTGTGTTGCGAGCGTTAAAGGCTGTGACAAGTCTGTTTTTCTTTACTCATAACCGATAAAATCACGGCAAACTTTGTCCCGTTAGGCGCTCCCCTCCCTTTCGGGGAGGGGCTGGGGGAGGGGTCACTGGGGCTGGGGGAGGGGTCTTTTTTCATCTTCCATGTCAACATTTTTCGCTCCCCTTGAACCAAACACACGCCCTTCTACGTTCAAGAAGATGCCTTTCTTGCTTCAAGAAGATGCCCTTCTTGCACATTGAAAACGCCCTTCTTGAGGCAAGAAGGGCGTCTTCTTCAACGCTGTCTGTAATGCGTTGATATGTTGTGGGTTATAGGCTTGGAGGTATGAGATGTTATACTCCTGTTTTGAAGGTGTTTAGCTTGATGCTATGTAATGATTTTTCGCAAGTCTACTGATTGGTCCAACGAATGAAGTGGGATGTCTGACACATCCTGTGGAACGTCAGTTGAAGCCTATTACTTACCTTGTTCTTATACCTGCGTCAGGCTTAGCAGGACAGCAGAGAGGCATGTGTAAAGAGGCAGTATGTTGTCAGAGCATGAACGGAACAGGGTGGGTTGGGTCGCTATCCATAAGTGGGACGAACGCACCCAACGACCGTCAGTCTACAAACCCACGTCATCTGTGCAACGAACTATTCGACAGGTGTCAGCTCTCCTGTACGTGAGTCGATGATGAAACCACGCACGACAATATCTTTCGGGATGAGAGGATGCTGCTGAACAGTAGCTACCGTACGTCGCACACTCGCCTCCGTATCATGGAAGCCGTCTAAGTATTCGTTGAGATTAACATGCTTGTTTGCCTCTTGAATAGCCTCGTCTGTTATGCCACGGTCGTGCATCAGATGGAGGAAATGGGCCGCATTCATGTGGCAAGCACCACAGCCAGAGTGATGGATAATCATAATCTCTTGGCAACCCAACTCATAGATAGCAACAAGGAGCGAACGAATAACAGCGTCGTATGGCGTAAGAATGGTTCCACCAGCAACCTTGATAATCTTTGCATCACCATTCCTCAGACCGAGCGCATTGGGGAGTAGCTTGGTCAGGCGGGTATCCATGCAACTAACAATGGCCAACTTCATGTCTGGTTGACCAGAGGTAATAAAAGGTTCGTAGCCTTTTACGGCCACAAACCTTTTGTTATAAGCAAGTATCTGTTCTATCATAAGTATATTTATTTTACTACTCTTCCACGATAATAGGTGTCGAAAGCGTCCTCCGCATAGCCATCTTTGAGTACTTTGAAGCTGCTACTGCTGGCGCCATTCACCTTTTTACCCATATAATAGACATCGAAGGCGTCCTTTCCATAACCCCATCCTAAGTCCTTGAAGCTGCTTGGGCTGTCGCTAATCTTCTCCCCATTGTAGAGAACAGCATTAGACGTTACAATGTAGCCTTCAGTGTAGTAGGGGTCGTAATCATCGTTAGGATTAACGGGATAGTCGCCTGGGTAGACTCTACCCGGTACTTTTAGGCGGAACGTCAGTGGGTCGACAAAAGGTAAAATCTGCCCTTCAAAATAGACGTTATACCTATCTTTCGCATACCCATAACCAAGATCAACGAAGGTGCGTGGGTCTATTCCCATCACAGGTTGACGACCATAAAACACCCCTTTCTTATTGAATGAGTAAGGACGTATCTGACGTGAAGACTGTGCAGAAGCACTGAGTGCGAAGGTAGCCATGAGGACTATGCAACTTAAACACAGTTGGCGATAGAAGTAATTGGTTTTCATAATCATTCTTTTTATTAGTTATTATCTTAGTTGTTATGCCACAAAGATAATAGGAAGATATTGTTCTCCTCGTGGAATAACCCTAAAAGCGTTTAGGGGAACACCTTTCTATGAGTGGGAAGTCCCGATGGTGACGCTTTGCAAACTTACTTTTGAAGATGCGCTCACACGTATGTCTTGAGTGGAACGGATGATGTTAACGCTTTGATAGTGAGGGGTGTAGCCTGATAGGGCTGGGCTATATGTGTTAAGCCAGTTCGGCTAATTCCAACCAACGAAGCTCTAATTCGTCTAATTCCTCCTTCAAGATAGGGAGCCGTTTACTCTTTTCTGTCAGTTCATCCACCGACAGATTGCCAGAGCAAAGTTCCTCTTCAAGCTGTTGCTTCTCCTCTTCTAATTGTGCAATCTTATCCGTAAGCTCTTCGTATTCACGTTTCTCTTTGAAGGACAACTTACGCTTCTGGTTGTTACGATAATCTTTCTTCGCATCGTTACCACTGGTGTTGCTACTCTTGGCTGGTTTCTGCTGTTCCTCTTCCTTAGACTTCATCTTCTGGTAATCACGGTATTGCGTGTAGTTTCCAGGGAAGTCTTGTATCTCACCATCACCTTTGAACACTAAGAGATGGTCGACAACCTTGTCCATAAAATAGCGGTCGTGAGAAACCACGATAACACAGCCAGGGAAGTCTTGTAAGTACTCTTCAAGGATTTGTAAGGTCTGAATATCCAAGTCGTTGGTAGGCTCGTCGAGTACTAAGAAGTTAGGGTTCTTCATTAAGACAGTACAGAGATAGAGCTTGCGCTTCTCTCCTCCCGACAGCTTATACACATAGTTGTGTTGTTGTTCAGGCGAGAAGAGGAAATAGTTGAGGAACTGAGAGGCTGTCATGTGCTTCCCTCCACCAAGGTCGATATAGTCTGCTATATCCGTGATGATGTCGATAACCTTCTGATCCTCACGGAACTTTAATCCCTCTTGGGAGAAGTATCCGAAGCGAACAGTCTCCCCTATGTCAAACTTTCCACTGTCGGGAGTGACGTCGCCGAGCAACATCTTGACGAAAGTAGACTTTCCCGTGCCATTGTTTCCGACGATGCCCATCTTCTCAAAGCGTGAGAAGTTGTAGTAAAACTCATTCAGAATGACTTTCTCATCAAACCTTTTTGAAACGTATTGGCACTCGAATATCTTACTACCTATATATACGCTTGACGACTTCAGACGCACTTGTCTTTCCTCAATGCGCTGCTTTGCCTTTGCTTCTAACTCATAGAAAGCCTCTTCACGATAGCGTGCTTTATGGCCACGAGCCTGTGGCATACGGCGCATCCACTCTAACTCTGTTCGGTAGAGATTGTTTGCACGCGCAATCTCAGCACGGGTGTTGTCAATTCTCTCCTGACGTTTCTCTAAGTAATAAGAGTAATTACCACGATAGGTGTAGATGGTGTTGTTGTCTAACTCTAATATCGTGTTACACACATTATCAAGGAAATAACGGTCGTGGGTCACCATGAAGATAGTCTTATTACCACGAGATAGATAGCCTTCTAACCATTCAATCATCTCTAAGTCGAGGTGGTTAGTAGGCTCGTCAAGTATGAGGAAATCTGGCTCGAGTATAAGGACATTTGCCAAGGCCACACGCTTCTGTTGCCCACCACTTAGTTGTCCCATGGGTTGATCTAAGTCGTAGAGCTTCAACATCGTGAGTATCTGCTTTGCCTTTAAGAGTCTTTCTGGGTTGCCTTCATGGTTGAAACAGGCGTCTAACACACTCTCCTCTGGGTCGAAATGCGGACTTTGTTCTAACATCCCCACACGTAAGTCATTGCGATAGATGATAGATCCGCTGTCATAACCTTCTTTCCCAGTAAGAATAGAGAGTAGGGTAGACTTCCCAGTGCCGTTTTGAGCTACGAGACCAATGTGCTGTCCTTCTGCTATAGAGAATGAAATATCCTTAAAAAGAACCTGTGCTCCGAAACTCTTCGTTAGGTTTTGGACATCAAGATAGGGTATCTGTGCCATGAGTTCTATTCTAATGTCTTGTTAATTCGGTCTATATAATCTAACACTTCTTCCTTTCCTGTCTTGTTCTCAGCTGACGTAATGAAATAGGGGGGTAGTTCCTCCCATCTGTCTTGTAGCTTCTTCATCCATAGCAAAGCATTTGATTTAGCCTTCGCAGGCGATAGCTTGTCTGCTTTTGTGAAGATAATAGAGAAAGGAACATTACTCTCTCCGAGCCAATCGACGAACTCACGGTCGATCTTCTGTTGTTCATGGCGTATGTCAATCAGCACAAATACGTTCACTAACTGTTTGCGTTGGAGGATATACTGGGCTATCATCTGCTCTAACTTGTTCCTTACTGTCTTTGAACTCTTGGCATAACCATAGCCAGGGAGGTCTACTAAATACCACTCGTTATTAATGATAAAGTGGTTGATAAGCAAGGTCTTGCCTGGTTTAGCTGATGTCTTAGCTAATCCCTTATGGTTGCAAAGCATATTGATGAGGCTTGATTTGCCCACGTTAGAACGCCCAATAAAAGCATATTCTGCCTTTGAATCCTCAGGACACTTAGCCAATGACGGTGAAGATATAGTGAATTCTGAATTCTTGATAATCATATTAATGATGTGTATGTGTTATAAACAGCTTTTCTGCAAAGATACTAAAAAGTTAATAGCTAAGAATGGTCAGTTGATAGTTTTTTCGTATTTTTGCAGAAATAAAAGAGCGGTGTACGGTAAAAGGGATACTCATCTTTTGTATTCTTGATGTTGGATATAGAAAACAAAGGACAAATGAAACAAATAAACTGGGGATTTATTGGATGTGGTGAAGTGACTGAGAAGAAATCAGGACCAGCCTTTAATGAAGTGATGGGGTCGCATGTCGTGGCCGTATTTAGCCGTAGTGAGATGAAGGCCCGTTCGTATGCTGAACGGCAGGGTATCCGTAAATGGTACACAGATGCACAAGCGTTGGTAGACGACCCTGACGTTAATGCCATCTATATCGCTACACCTCCTTCTGCCCACGCTACCTTTGCTATTATGGCAATGCGGGCTGGAAAACCTTGTTATATAGAGAAGCCTTTGGCCGCATCTTACGAAGATTGCGTACGTATTAACCGTGTGTCTGAACAGACGGGAATACCGTGCTTTGTTGCTTATTACCGTCGTTACCTACCTTATTTTAAGAAGGTTAAAGAGATTGTGGATAGTGGTGAATTGGGTAAGATACTTACTGTACAGGTGCGTTTTGCTGTCCCTCCGCGTGACTTAGACTATAAACAGAATGAGCAACTGCCGTGGCGACTACAGTCGCATATCTCTGGTGGCGGCTATTTCTACGACCTTGCGCCTCACCAACTCGACCTACTTCAGAATATGTTTGGCGTTATTGTTAAAGCACATGGCTACACAGCGAATCGTGCAGGGCTTTATTCCCTTGAAGATACAGTCAATGCTGTGTATCGATTTGAGACAGGCTTGACCGGTAGTGGTGCTTGGTGCTTTGCTGCTCATGAGAGTGCACGAGAAGATCGTATAGAGGTTTATGGGTCGAAAGGACGCCTTTCATTCTCTGTCTATACGTATGCTCCTATCCGCCTTTGCACCAGTCAGGGCGATAGACACATAGAGGTTCCTAATCCTCCTTACGTCCAACTCCCTATTATTAAGTCTGTTATAGAGGATATGCAAGGCTATGGTGCCTGCGATTGTACGAGCATCAGCGCAACACCTACTAATTGGGTGATGGACCGCATACTTGGTAAAATATAAAAGAAAGCCCTCTGGGCGTTTGTTTCTATTTAATTAATCACATGAAGCTAACTATCAACGACTACCTGTTTCTATGTCTTCTCCTATTGTTATTGGGGGGAACAAAGGCGTATGCGCTGTCCTCTACGGTTATTACCGATAGTGTTATTGTGGGAAAGGACAGTGGAGAGAGACTCCCTATTAAGCAGCCCACAGACTCTGTGCGATGGATGCGTAGAACAGAGCCATCAGTCTTGTCGAAAGAAAAAGCTGCTAAGGGCGGTAGCTTTCTACAGCGTTTCAACGAGATTGATACGTCATATATTGAGCCTCAGAAGTATAACTTCGCTTTTATGATACAGAATACTAACACGTACGAGGTGTACCGCTTGAGTAGTTCAAGCGAACAAAGCATAACCTTCGCACCTGAGGCTACGGTGCGTATAGGGCCTTACTTCGGGTGGAGATGGATATTTCTGGGTTACACACTGGACATAAAACACTTGGACTTCTGGCATAGGAATAACAATCCTCGGCAAGAGTATGATTTAAGTTTATATAGTTCAATGCTCGGACTGGATATCTATTATCGTAAAACGGGTAATGATTATAAAATCAGACAGTTGTATCTTGGGAAGAATATAGACACTGAACCAATACGTGGAACGAACTTTGGTGGACTGACGTCGACCATTAAAGGCTTCAATCTTTATTATATCTTTAATCATCGTCGGTTCTCTTATCCGGCCGCATTCAGCCAGAGTACGATACAACGTCGCTCTGCTGGTAGTCCTTTGTTGGGCATTGGTTATACACAGCATACCTTAACTGTCGATTGGAACGAACTAAATGATGTCATCAAAGAGCGCCTGGGCAATCGTGTCTCAAGTAGTCCGATTGATAGTACACTGATGTTCAGTGAGGTGAAGTACACGGATGTCTCTGTTAGTGGTGGCTATGCTTATAACTGGGTTTTTGCCCGTAACTGGGTCTTGGCAGGCTCTGTCTCCTTAGCACTGGCATACAAACGAAGTTCGGGAGACGTAACTCATCGCAGCTTCTCTATCAGTGACTTTAAGTTTAATAATATCAATATCGATGGCATCGGACGCTTTGGTGTGGTATGGAACAATAGCAGATGGTATGCAGGGATGAGTACTATCCTTCATGCTTATAACTATCGACGGAGCAACTTCTCTACTAATAACTTCTTTGGTAGTATTAATGTTTATGCTGGATTTAACTTTGGAAGGAAGAAGTGAACGTAGTTCTCTATAATATTAGATTGTTTGATGCCTAATAATAGTTTGTGGTTATCATTAGAAAAGATTGTTATGACACTAAAATACTTGCTTATTTTTACGGCACTCTTTGCCTTCTCAGCTTGTGGTGCGAAGCCTGATCAGAAAGGAAAGGGGCATGTTGCAGCAGACAAGAAGGTGACAGTACGGCAGGAGAGAACAACTGTCTCAATCGCATCCGCTACTGAACAGGCTAACACCCTACCGTCATATCTTGATGATTATACGAAGAGTGACAGTGCACTGGTTTGTCAGTTGTTGCGAGAGTTTGCACCACAACGACAGCAACTCACCAACGAAGAGCTTGTTATTAAGATTGCACGAAAGTTTATAGGGGTGCCATACGTAGCGCATACCTTAGATAAGAATGAGGATGAAAAGCTGGTTATTAATCTTCATGGATTAGACTGTACGACATACGTTGAGGCTGTTACAGCCCTTACGCTTTGTGCGAAAAGGGGCGAAACAGGCTTTGCGAACTATGTACATCAGTTAGAACAAGTGCGCTATCGAGGTGGTAAGATGAGTTATGTAAACCGTCTACACTATTTCCATTGGTGGTTAGAAGATAATGAGCGCATGGGTTTTGTGAAAGAGATAAACAACCCAGTTCCACCTTTCACAGCTGTTCAGACCTTGAAAATCAACTATATGAGCCAGAATGCAAGACTGTATGATATGTTGAAGAACAGCCCTGAACGTGTTGCAGAACTTAAGAAGTTAGAAGATGCAACCAATGGTACAAGTGTCCGTTATATCCCTAAGAGTCTACTCAATAACAGTAAGCTCCTGCGTGAGATAGTTCGTGATGGTGACATTCTTGCGATTGTCACGAGTAAACGAGAGCTCGACACAACACATCTTGGATTTGCTATATGGTACAAGGATGGGCTCCACCTCATGAATGCCTCTAATCTTAAGAAGAATGGAAATAGGGTGGTTGACCCCATAGAGACGCTCTATAACTATATGATGGCTCGTCCTGCTAACCTCGGAATACGTGTTGCTCGTATTCAATAAAAGCCTTTATTGGCTGATAAGCTACATCTATATATGAGCTTGTCATCCGTATCTTAAAATGCAAACGATACTTATAAGGATTCCGCCTTGTCCTCTTATATACTCGTGAGGAGGATTAACGCAAGTTGTTCAGAGGTTTAATACAAGTTGTCCAGAGGCTTAACACAAGTTGTGCGGCGGCTTAATACCATTACTAAAGGTCGTTGAGAGACAAGGTAAGAGCCGTTTCTAAGTGTATTCTATAAGGTAGACTCCTTCGCTTAAGCTTATCAAATCGTTATCAATAAAAGATGCTCTGACAGAGAGCGGATGGTTCTGTCAGAGCATATACTTATTTCTTCATCTTGGCTTTGCGGGCATACTCAAAGAGAGCAGCTGGTAGATGGCAATAGCCAGTGGGGTTTTTATCAAGATAGTCTTGGTGGTATTCTTCTGCAGTATAGAAATTTTTAAGGGGTTTAACCTCAACGGCTATCTTACCATTAATCTGCTTCTGCTCCTCTTCAAACACCTTCTTGATAGTGGGGAGGTCGGCTGGGTCGGTGTAATAAACACCTGTTCGATACTGACTACCACGGTCATTACCCTGCTTGTTTACACTTGTTGGGTCGATAGACTTAAAGTATAAGCCCAGTAAGAACTCCAAGCTGATAACTTTAGGGTCGTAGGTAATGTGCACAGCTTCGGCAAACTGTGTCTTATCTGTGCATACCTCCTCATACGTTGGGTTCTTGATAATACCATTGGCATAGCCCACTTCGGTAGCCGTAACGCCTTCTATCTGTTTGAGATAGTGCTCTGTTCCCCAGAAGCAACCACCTGCTACATATATTTCTTTCATTGGTCTTACTAAGTTTATATAGGCTCCGTAGCCCTTAGCCTTCATCTCTTTCAGTGGGATGAAGCGCAACGAAGCACTGTTGATACAATATCTCTTTCCTCCTGTCGATGCTGGTCCGTCATCGAAGACGTGTCCGAGATGTGCCTTACCAGTCTTACTCCTCACCTCTGTACGTATCATTCCATGTGATGTGTCAGTATGATTTGTAACGACTTTCATGTCGATTGGCTTTGAGAAAGCAGGCCATCCGCAGCCAGAATCGAACTTATCTGTAGAAGAGAAAAGTGGTTCTCCCGTTGTGACATCTACATAGATGCCCTCTCTGAACTCATGGTCATACTCATTGGTGAAAGGTCGTTCGGTGGCAGCCTGCTGTGTTACAGCATACTGTTCAGGCGTAAGCATCTTTCTAAGGGTGGCATCATCGGGACGAGTGAACTTCGTCTTAGGAGCGATGATAGAGTCAGTTTGTGTCATAGCTGTCTTTGTCTTATTGGTGCAAGCCACTGTCCCTGCCATCAGTAAGCCACAGGTAGCGGCTTCAACCATGGTTGGAAGGATTAGTGTGCACAGTATGGATAATATGTTACGCATAGTTTGTAGTGTTATGAAGAGTTTTGTTAGGAAAGCAGGAAATTACAAAGGGGGTATCAAAATCCTATCTGATGGATTCTGAAACACCCTTCTATATTTTAGTATTGATTACTGCTTCTGTAAGAAACGGTCTACCTCAATGGCAGCCATAGCACCTGTTCCTGCTGCTACAACGCCTTGACGATAGGTTGGGTCGGCTACGTCACCTGCTGCAAAGACACCCTCAATGCTCGTTGCGGTTGACTTTGGTTGGGTGATGATAAAGCCATGTTCGTCCATATCCAACTGTCCTTTGAAGAGGTCAGTATTAGGAGTATGACCGATAGCCAAGAAGAATCCGTCAATAGCAACATCAAAGTTCTCCTCGTTCTCCTCGCCCTTGAAACGAACGAGATGAGCCCCTTCGACACCGTTCTCACCAAAGAGACCGACCGTATTGGTATTGTATAGTATCTCAATGTTGTCCTTCTCTGTCACACGCTTACGCATGATTTCTGCAGCACGAAGGTATGGTTTGCGCACAATCATATACACCTTTTTTGCCAAGCCAGAGAGGTACATCGCCTCTTCGCAGGCTGTGTCACCACCACCAACGACTGCTACAACACGCTTGCGATAGAAGAATCCGTCGCAAGTAGCACATGCACTGACACCCTGACCACGGTATTTCTCCTCATCAGGCAGACCCAAGTACTTTGCACTGGCACCTGTTGCGATGATTACAGTCTCTGCTTCAATTTGGTTGCCACGCTCGTCTTCGAGGTGGAAAGGACGACTACTAAGGTCGGCTTTAACGATAGAACCATCACGAAGGTCGGCACCATAGACCTCAGCCTGCTGTCTCATCTCCGTCATAAGTTGGTTTGCATCGATTCCTTCATGGAAGCCTGGGAAGTTTTCTACTATCGTTGTTGTGGTCAACTGACCACCCGGTTGAAGACCAGAATAGAGCACTGGCTGCAGATTAGCACGTCCGGCGTAGATTGCTGCGGTGTATCCTGCAGGGCCACTACCTATTATCAGGGTTTTTACTTTCTCCATTTTAATATATTGTATGATGCCCTCTGCGTGTTAATTAACGGCAAAGAAGGGCTTGATTAATACTTTTGTAACTTTTACAGAACAAATATTATGCCAAAGCGAGACGGTTTGTTTTATTCCATAGGGAACAAGCCAAAGAGTCGGTCATCAATCATGTCGGTGACACGTTTGAAGTCTTGTGGGTTGTCTTGAAAGTCTGTTGTGTCACCATCTACAATCATCAGATGTCCTTTGTAGGTCTTAATCCACTCTTCATAACGCTCGTTAAGTCCACGAAGATAGTCTATACGCATTGTTTGTTCGTAGTCTCGTCCACGTTGTTGTATGTGATCAATGAGACGAGGGATAGAGCATCGGATGTATATCATTAAGTCTGGCAACTTTACCAAGGACAGCATCAGGTCGAAGAGGTCGGTGTAATTATTGAAGTCACGCTCTGACATGAGTCCCATATCATAGAGATTAGGAGCGAAGATACGTGCATCCTCAAAGATAGTACGGTCTTGGATAATCGTATCCTTTGATTGCGAAATCTCTACAACATCACGAAAACGCTTGTTGAGGAAATAGATTTGTAAATTAAACGACCACCGTGTCATGTCGTTATAATAGTCTTCTAAGTACGGATTATTGTCAACTGGCTCAAAGTGAGCTTTCCATCCGTAACGTTTCGCGAGCATTTTGGTGAGTGTAGTCTTACCTGCTCCGATGTTTCCTGCGATTGCTATGTGCATAATATGTTATATCTTATGGCCTATCACATGGCTACCACTTATAAGAAAGGTGGTAGCTATCAATGTTATAGGCTTTTTATTTCGTTTTTGATTGTCAGTTTGTTTATTCCTCTTTATCCTTTGCAAACCATCGTGCAACAGGAGGTTAGATACTTCTTGACAGTGTTTAGAAAAGTCCGAAAAGCTCTCTATCAATCTTGTCTGTAATGAAACCAAAGTCTTTCGGGCGGTGTTGATAGTCGAGATGGTCGACATCAATCGTCAGAACACGACCTTTATATTTATCTTTGATAAACTCCTCATACCGTTTGTTGAGGTTCTCGAGATAGTCCAAAGGCATCCTCTGCTCGTACTCCCGTCCTCGTTTCTCAATGTTAGATACGAGGTGGCTGACCGATGAACGAAGATAAATCATGAGGTCGGGGAACCGAACAGCATCCGTCATGTCCTCGAATAGCTCCATATAAGTCTCGTAGTCACGGTTGTCAAGATTACCCATGGCATAGTTGTTCTCCGTAAAGACGTAGACACCCTCATAGATAGAGCGGTCCTGTACCACTGACTCTTCACTCCTACTAATCTCAAGTAAGTCCTTAAAACGCTCCTTTAAGAAAAACACTTCCATAGGGAACGACCAGCGTTTAATGTCTTTATAATAGTCTTCTAAGTAGGGGTTGTAATCTACCGACTCAAACCTTGGCTTCCAGCCATAGCGTTTGGCGAGCATTGTTGTGAGTGTAGTCTTACCGCTACCAATGTTTCCTGCGATTGCAATGTGCATAACATAGAGTCCATGTGGCATCTTTAACATCCCTTCTAAGGAACCATTAAAGATGCCAGATGGCGTAAAGTAGTTTTTTATTTAGAATTGATTTCGTGCCTTACCAACGCATCCATTTGGCATTTGGGTATGTAGCATAGCACATACAGTAGGTGCTATATCAACGATATGTGTATCGACGTTGGTTGCACCATGCTTCACGTTCCATCCAAAGAGGAGGAAAGGAATGTGCGTGTCGTATGGGAATGGCTGTCCATGTTGGGTCCCACGGAAGTCTGGTCTGTCCTTACCTCCAAAGAACTGAGGACGGGTTACGACACCAATCTCACCTGAACGACCACGGAAATAGCCGTTCTGCATACGTTCCTTAATGGCGTCAGGCATTGTAGTCTCACTAATCTTCTCTTCATCAAAGACGTAAAGGAACTGTGGATCTTGCTTCAACCATTCTACTGACTCATCGATGATATCCTGCTTCTTACGGCCTGCGGCAGTAATGAGTGAGTCGTTCAGATAGAACTGATAGTTATCCTCACCCATAACAGGACTCACGCCAAACTTCCCTTGAAGATGGTCGTTGAGGTCTTTTACGGTCTGCTTATAATCCCATCCACCAGCTGGAATACGATGTTCACGCATATAGTTATAGTTGTGGGCAGCACCATGGTCGGCTGTAAGGAAGAGGAGATAGTTGCCTTCACCTACCTCTTTATCAAGCACCTTAAGGAACCATGCTAAGTCTTTATCCAATTGCATGTAGACTTCATGGTTCTCTTTTCCACGTGTAGAGAAGCGATGTCCGATGATGTCGGTTGACGATACGCTTATTGTAAGCATGTCTGTCTCCTTTCCTTTACCAAGTTTTTCATTCTTCAATGCGGCCTCCGCCATCTTGAAAGTCATCGTAACGCCCTGAGTCGAACCCTTGATATCAAAGTTAGGAGCCGTGTGGTTCTTTGCATTGAAGTCCTCTACCCACTGTGGAAGTTTGTCCATATAGAAGGTAGATGACACGAAGTGGCCTGCTGAGGTATCCCACCAGTAAGCCGCATCGGCTGCATGACCAGCAGGAAGGATAGAGGCACGGTCCTTCAGCGCCACACCAATCACCTTTGAACGGAAGTCTGTTGCCACTTGAAGTTCGTCTCCAATCGTAGAGGTAAGCATACGACGAGGACTCATCTGGCCCTCTTTACTATCAGAGCCGACGCTCTTCACCGTATTATCTTCACAGCAGTAAACACTCTTGTCGTTCTGATAGAAGTAGTTACCAGCAATACCTGTAAAGGCTGGGATAGAGCCTGTATAGACCGAGCTGTGGCCGATAGCCGTCACTGTTGGCGCATAGTTGATGTGTGTGTTCTCAAAGGAGAAACCTTGGTTGAGCAGTCTTTTCAGTCCGTCATTACCATACTCATCGTTGTAATAGTATAGGTAATCCCAACGCATCTGGTCGACAACAAGCCCAACAACCAGCTTTGGTCGTTGTACTTGCGCATACGTAGCTGCTGCAATCAGCAAGCCAGCTACGAGAAAAAGCAGTTTCTTCATTTTAGGTCATGTACTTAAATTATGTTGCAAACTTACGATTTTTTTTTCAAAATCTCGACTTTTTTGCCTACTTTTGCACGTGATGGAAGGATATTAAAGACAAACAAGAATTATGCAGAATATTATCGTCGCCGACAATCAAGACATCACTCGTGCTGGGATGATCTATGTGCTTTCTAAGATGAAGGGTATATCGTGTGATATAGCAGGTAGTAAGGCAGAACTGATTCGGCAGTTGAGTGGCTGTCCCGAAGCGATTGTAATATTAGATTATACGCTGTTTGACATCTCCAGCGAGTCCGATCTCCTTATCATCGGACAGCGTTTCCCGTTGTCACATCTCATCTTGTGGAGCGAAGAGTTAAGTGCCGACTTCATTCGCAGCCTTGTCAATGCAAGCAGTCGGATTAGTGTTCTTATGAAGGATGCGAAGATGATTGAGATAGAACAGTGTCTTGACTATGTCCTCCGTGGGCAGCGTTTCCTCTGTCAGCATGCTACGAATATTCTTTTAGAACCAAAGCTCACACAAGAAAAAGAGTCTGTCAACTTGACGAAGACTGAGGTCGAGATACTAAAAGAGATTGCGGTAGGACTGACGACACGTGAGATAGCAGAGAAGCGTTTCTCATCCTTTCATACTGTCAACACACATAGAAAGAACATCTTTCGTAAGTTAGGGGTGAATAATGTACATGAAGCCATCCGCTATGCGATGCGTTCTGGACTCGTAGATGCCGCTGAGTATTATATTTAAGGACAAGTGAAAGATACGACTTAACTGTTTTTTGTGTTGCTTCAAAGGCTTTTGTTTGCGTTAGAAAATAGTCTTTATTCTACCACCAAATTGTGTTTCTCGAATTATTTTCATGAAAAAAAATATTTTTCTTCACGACAAGAAATATTTTTTTTCATGAAAGTAAATCTTTTTGTTCATGAAGAAAAATCACCGACGAAAGGTTGTTTACTCTGCTGATAGCTTACATGTGTGGCTAATCGAAGCATAAAAAAGAGCCCTATCAACACCTTTCAATGTGCTGATACGGCTCTTTCAGAGGGCGTTATAACCCAATATTAAGTGCTATCTTTACTCTGGTAACTCCTTCTTAGATAGTTTAGTAGCAAGGATAAAGTAAAGAATTAAAGCAGCGTAAGCCACGAGGGAGAGTAGTTCGGAGAGGTGATTCTCCCACCAAGAAGAGTAGTCTACCTCGATGCCACCGAATTTCAGTAGGGCAGAAACAACTCCCATCAATGCACCACCAGCGATGAAGCCAGATGCTAAGAGCGTTCCCTTGTCGCCACGTGCCTTGTTGATAGCTTCGTTCTTAGAGCGAGTTGTCACGTACCAGTTGACTGCGCCGCCCACTAAGAGCGGGATGTTCAACTCTAAAGGTATGAACATACCCAGCGCAAAAGCTAAGGCTGGCACTTTGCAGCGGTCGAGTACGAGGGCAATAATTGCTCCGATGCCATAGAGAACCCAAGGTGCACCTTGTCCACTCATCAATGGCTTAATCACAGCAGCCATTGCGTTTGCTTGAGGAGCGGCCAACTTACCAGAGTTGAAGCCGTAGGTCTTATCCAAGACAATCATCACACCGGCCACAGTGGCAGCCGAGATAATTGTGCCAAGGAACTTCCATGTCTCTTGTTTCTTAGGTGTTGTACCAAGCCAATAGCCTATCTTTAAGTCGGTAATGAACGAACCTGCCATAGAGAGGGCCGTACATACAACGCCACCCATCAGTAAGGCTGCCAACATACCAGCGTTCCCTTTCAGTCCAACAGCCACCATGACGACAGAAGCAAGGATAAGTGTCATCAGCGTCATACCTGATACAGGGTTGCTTCCAACGATTGCAATGGCATTAGCTGCCACTGTTGTAAAGAGGAAAGCAATGATAGTAACGAGTAGAATACCCACTACTGCATGTAATAAGTTGAAGTTCATCACACCAAAATAGAAGAAGAGAAAGGTGATAAGGAGCGTTGCTATACTTCCGAAAGCAATAATCTTAAATGAGATGTCACGCTGTGTACGGAGTACCTCGTCCTGTCCACTACCTTTCCCTTTCATCTCTCGTGCGGCCAAACCGACGGCACCTTTGATGATACCCCATGACTTTACGATACCGATAATACCCGACATAGCGATGCCGCCAATACCGATTGAGCGAGCGTAAGACTTGAAGATAACCTCTGGAGCCATCTGTCCTACGGCTGTAGTGATAGATGGGTCCCATTGGTTAAGGACTGTATCTGGGAAGATGAGTGCCATGCCTGGTACGATGAGCCACCATACCGTCAACGAACCAACACAGATGATGAAGGCATATTTAAGACCGATGATATAACCAAGACCGAGGACTGCAGCGCCAGTGTTGACCTTGAAAACGAGTTTAGCCTTGTCTGCTATCGTCTCGCCAAAACCTATCATACGACTCGTTACATTCTCATTCCACCAACCGAAGGTGGCCACAATGAAATCGTAGAGACCGCCTACAAGACCGGCAAGGAGGAGGGGCTTGGCCTGACTTCCGCCCTTCTCGCCACTTACAAGAACCTGTGTTGTGGCTGTGGCCTCGGGGAATGGATACTTACCATGCTGGTCTTTCACAAAGTACTTACGGAAGGGAATCAAGAAGAGAATACCCAATACGCCGCCTAAGGCTGCTGCAATGAAAATCTTAAAGAAATCGGCTTGTAGGTCGAGCATGTAGATGGCAGGCATAACAAAGATACCTCCCGCAACGACAGCACCTGAGCAAGCACCGATACTCTGTATGATAACGTTCTCTCCTAAGGCATTCTTACGCTTCGTAGCAGACGATACACCAATGGCGATGATGGCTATTGGGATAGCAGCCTCAAACACTTGTCCTACCTTCAAACCAAGATATGCAGCGGCAGCAGAGAATAAGACCGCCATAAGGATACCCCATGTGATAGACCAAGGACTTACTTCACGATACGACTCCTGTGGCGACATGACTGGTTTATACTCTTCGCCATCTTTCAACTCCCTAAAGGCATTCTCAGGAAGGTCGATGTTTTGATTCGCTTTATTTTCCATTGTTGATAGTATTATTTGCTTGCAAAGATAAATAAAAATCGCTTATCTTGTACCAATTCAGCATAAAATATTATCTTTGTCGGTATGAAAGAAATTAAACCTATCGCTTATTTCCGTTCTCCCTTGACGTCGAAGTTTGGTATTCCAAGGCAGAGTGGACTGGCTGACAACCTTGTCGGTAAGATTGTCTTTGAACCGCAGTACCAACGTGAGGAAGCACTGCGTGGATTGGAGGAGTTTGATTTTTTATGGTTGATTTGGGGCTTTTCTGCGAATAAGTCTACCGATGATGGTAAGCTAACTGTTCGTCCGCCTCGCTTAGGAGGGAATGAACGTTTAGGGGTGTTTGCCACGCGCTCGCCCTTTCGCCCTAATGGACTTGGGTTGTCATCGGTCCGTATCAAGCGTATAACAGACGGAGCCATTGAAGTGAGCGGAGCTGATTTGATGGACGGTACACCTATATATGATGTGAAACCATATATCTCCTACGTTGATAGTCATCCACAGGCAAGGGGTGGGTTTACTGATAAGAAAGCATGGAAAGAACTATCAGTCGTTATTGCAGAGGAGTATTCTAAGAAATTTGATAAAGAGGATCTTGAGGCTTTAAAGGAGGTGCTCTCGCAGGATCCCCGCCCACAGTATCAGCATGATGCAGCACGTGTCTATGGCATGCCCTTCGGTGGGAAGGATGTGAAGTTTAGGGTTGATGGGGCTGTGTTAGAGGTTATGGGGGTTGATTAAGGGCTGTTGGGCTTATAGGGCCTATTGGCCTTATGGGGCAAATAGGGCCAATAAGCCTAATTGGGCTAATAGTCCTTATAGGGTTTATAGGGCCTATAAGCCCTATAAGGCCAATAGGCCCAATAAGCCAAATAACCAATTACTTCTTCTTCAAATACTTTATCCACGCAAAGGGGCGTCGCTGATTAAGATAGTTAAGGTTGTTCATGTTTTGGTAAGCCTCACGCTCAAAGGATAGGTTCATATAGGCACGGCCCGCCATGGATAAGCGTATAAGCCACTCGATGACATACCATATATAAAAAGGTAGGATAAGCATCTCTAACATCTGACGTGTGTGGATACGCTCGTGGTTGATGAGTTCTTTCGTTAGTCTAACGCCAGGATGGACAAAAAGAAGCCCAAGAATGTTGATGGCATCATAATTCTTGGGAGGGAAATATTTCGTTCGGATAATCTTCATTAATCGGTCTCAATTGACTCTACACGCGGCTTAGAAGTTGCAGGGGCGATAGGTTGTGGGTCTGAAGAAGCACCTGAAGATGACTCGGAGGTGCTGCTCTGTCCATCAGAACTGCCTGAAGAAGCATTGTTGCTACTGCTTCTTCGTCTTGAATGGTTACTTCTTCGAATACTATTAAACACCTTCTCAGCTTGCTCCTCTTCCTGTTTATTGGTAGAGTCGTTGGCTGTCGTGTCTTTAACAACGGTGTCGAACTTAGCCTTATTATTGTCGGCTAAGTTAGAGTCAGGCTCAATAGCCGTCTGTGTATATTCTGGGTCGTTCTTGTGTTGACTATAATAATAAAAGCCGAAAGCTACAAGGAAGATAGTACCTAAGATGATAAACGTAACCATACCACGCCCTAAGGTAGGCTCATCGTTCTTGTTCTCTTTATTATCTTCATGTAGTGGTGCGTTACAATAAGGACAGTTCTTATCCTTCTCGTTAACCTCATTGTTACAATTTCGACATCTCATATTTCTTTCTTTAGCTTTGGTTTCTATCGGCAAAGGTAAAAGAAAAGGTAGATATGACCAAAACGATTTGGCTTTTTATTCGTTTCTTCTTTCTTTTTTGTACCTTTGCAGGGTCTTTCATGAGAAGATATAATCATATTAAAAACAGAATTAAAGGAGTTTTTTCGATATGAAAAGGACATTAATCGTTATATGTTTCCTAACTTGTTGGATAGGGGTCTCTGCTCAAAGCCTGCGTGAGGTGTGGATAGAAATGCCTGATAGTGTTATGCCTTATATCAGTAAGAGTCAGCGGACAGAGCTGGCTGATTATATTGATATGAAGGCTGTTTCAGCTGTCTTGAACACCTTTGGCGACTCTGTAAGGATTGAACGTATGACGAAGGACTACCTTTTGGTGAAGGCAAATAAGGCCATGCGATTGGAGATCAAGTTGTTGGATAATAACACACTGGCCTTGGCTCAGACGTGGATGGGACCTGCTGCAGAGAGTAAGTTGAGTTTTTATAATCTTCAATGGCAGCCTAAAAAGGTTGTTGTGGCCTATAAAGAGAATATTGTAAAGCCTGACGCAATGAGTGATGAAGACTTTGCTGACCTAAAGCCCTTGCTGTTCCCTCGTATGAAAGAGTATCATCTGTCAGCTGATAATAACTCATTATCAGTGAGTTGGACCTATCCTCTGCTATCAAAGAAAGATGTAAAACGGGTCGAAGACATGCTAAAGCCACAGACACTGAACTGGACTGGCGGGGCGTTTCAATAGTAAAAAACAATAGCACATTTGGCAGTTTCTGATAAAATCACTACTTTTGTGGTCATAAATAATAGCTTATAGCATGAATTTGAAGGTACGTTTAGCATTGATGAACTTCTTGGAGTTCGCAGTGTGGGGAGCTTATTTGACCTCTATGGGTCGCTATCTTGGTAATATAGGTATTGGTCCTGAGATTGGCTATTTCTACTCAATGCAGGGTGTGGTGTCAATCTTTATGCCTGCTGTGATGGGTATTGTAGCCGACCGTTGGGTACCTGCTCAGCGTCTGTTGGGCTTCTGTCACCTGCTTGCAGGTCTGTTTATGTTTGCCACAGCAGGCTACGGCTTGAGTATTGGCGAGCATGCTGAGTTCTCTACTATCTTCACTCTTTATTCGCTTTCGGTTGCCTTCTATATGCCAACATTAGCTCTCTCAAACTCTGTTGCATACAGTGCTTTGAGCAATGCGGGCATGGACACGGTGAAAGCCTTCCCACCGATTCGAGTGTTTGGTACGATTGGCTTTATCCTTACCATGTGGTTGGTCGACCTCTTAGGCTTTCAGAGTAACCAGAACCAGTTTATTACCTCTGGTGTAGTAAGCATCATTCTCTTCCTTTATACATTCACCTTACCTAAGTGTGCGGTAAGTAAAGGCACAGAACAAAAGAGTTTTGTTGATGCCTTTGGATTACGTGCTTTCGCCTTATTCAAGGAGAAGAAGATGGCAATCTTCTTTATCTTCTCTATGTTGTTGGGTGTGAGTCTTCAGATAACGAATAGCTTTGCGAATCCATTCCTCTTTAGTTTCGGAGCTCAACCAGAGTTTGTAAACTCTTTCGGAGTACAGCATGCTAATATTCTGATTAGTCTTTCGCAGGTTAGTGAGACTTGTTGTATCCTCCTAATCCCCTTCTTCATGCGTCATTATGGCATCAAGAACGTGATGTTGATAGCGATGTTTGCATGGGTATTGCGCTTCGGCTTGTTCGGTGTAGGTAATCCTGGCTTCCCTGGTATCTTGATGTTTGTACTCTCAATGATAGTATATGGTGTAGCCTTCGACTTCTTTAATATATCGGGTTCATTGTTCGTTGATAATAGTACGGAGCCTGCACTCCGCTCTTCAGCACAAGGTTTGTTTATGTTGATGACCAATGGTGTGGGTGCAACAGTGGGTACGTTAGCAGCTCAAGCCATTGTTAATGCATATACACACTCGCAGGTCGTGGGGGCAGATACATTGACTGTTGGTGACTGGCAGGCATGTTGGTTCATCTTCGCAGGCTATGCCTTTGTCGTAGGAGTCTTGTTTGCTGTTATCTTCCGACCAAAGAAAGCATAATAGCTCACCGTTAAGATGTGGAGTAAATGAGTAAGGTTCAACTGGTATATGTAGGTATGTCGCAGATTGTCGGAGGTCCGGAGTTAGGTCTTCTCCTCTTGTCTAATCTCTCACAGACAAGGCAGATAGCTATTGTATGCGACCATCACATGGAGTATGAACTTGGTTTACGATCAGGAGAAAAGTCTATCACAGAACGATTCCTGCCTGAAGTACTTTGTAATATCAACCCATTGATGACCAGCGAGCATTACGAGATACTCTTTAACTCTATTGTTGATGGACAGTATAAAGCTTTGTTAGTGAACAAGGATGACTTGACACTTACGCCTATTCGAGCCTCTGATGCTGTTTTACTGGCACAGATAGTTAAGTTAAACATCTTTATGGAGGAGCATCTCTTCAATCGACAGAGTGTTGATAGTGGTAAGAGTCAGAATAAGATAGCCCTACCCGTGAATGCACTTAGTGTCGAGATGCTACATCATGCATTAGAAAAAGCAATAGAAGACGAGAACTATGAGCTGGCTTCTATGCTTAGAGATGAGATGAAGAAACGCTCGAAACTTTCTTGATAAGCAGTGTGTATCATGTGTGTATTAGCCTGATAGCGTGCGTACTTACCAAGGAAGAATATGTAATAAACCTAAAGAATGAAAGAAGCAAGATATTTTTACGTCCCTAACGCAGCTGTGGAAACAGCCTTACCTGCCGAAGAAGCTGTGCATGCCACACGTGTGTTAAGACTGAAGGAGGGGGACGAACTCTTCCTTATGGATGGTGAGGGATACTTCTATCAAGCAGAGGTAACATTAGCAACAGCCAAGAAATGCCTATATGCCATTCGACAGACACTAAAGCAAGAGACCTGTTGGCGTGGGAAAATCCACCTTGCCATTGCCCCAACAAAGGATATGGGACGCATGGAGTGGATGGCTGAAAAGGCAACAGAGATAGGTTTTGATGAGATAAGCTTCTTAGATTGTAAGTTCTCTGAACGTAAGACTTTGCGTACGGATAGGATAGAGAAAATCATTATCTCTGCCGTGAAACAGAGTCGAAAAGGGTGGAAACCAACAGTAAACGAGATGTCTCCTTTTCATTATTTCATAGAGAACTGCTCTAATCAAGGACGTAAGTATATTTGTCATTGTTATCCGGAAATAGCACGGGCAGATTTCTTTACCGCTATCTCGAACGATGAATCGTCGTTGTCAGGAGATGATATTACGGTGTTGGTAGGCCCAGAAGGCGATTTCTCTATAGATGAGGTTCGCTACGCTTTGGCGCATGGCTTTGAGAGTGTAACACTGGGTAACAGTCGTTTACGCACAGAGACTGCAGGCCTTAGTGCCGTTATGATGTCGCAGCTTGCACGTAGAGTGTAAGCTGTTTTTGTGTGTAATAGGGGTAGAGTAGATGATGAATACTTCTACGGATGAGTATGAGTAATTACACTTATCATAATAAGCAACATTGATGCTAAGCGTCTTTACAATATGTGGGCAGTCTCTCCAAGCGATGGGCCAAGTCTCTGGAGCAAAGCAGAGAAAGGATAACACCGTTTTTTAAGGGCGTTAATAGATATATAATAAGACAAGTAGTAGGTAAAAGAACACCAATTATCAGGTTATATGAGAAAATGTTTATCGTACGCAATCAAATTGTTTTTTTTCGTTGCTCACCTGTGTAAGTATCAGAAAAAATGCTTAATTTTGCAGATACATTTAAATAACATTATTGTTTATAATTAATTATTTAGCTAAACTATGCAGAAAAGATTACTTTTCTTGATTACGTTGTTGCTTGCAATGACAACTACTGTCATGGCACAGATTACAACTTCAGGAATCAGTGGTAAGGTAATGTCTCAAGGTGAAGATGTTATTGGTGCTACCATCACAGCGACTCACCAACCCTCTGGGACCATTTACCGTGCTGTAACGAACATTGATGGCCGCTATACTATACAAGGTATGCGTGTCGGAGGTCCGTACAAAGTGACTGTAGCTTACATCGGTCAGAAAACAAAGACTTTTGATAATGTGATGCTCCGATTGGGCGAGACGGAGGATCTCTCTTGTTCTCTCGAAGATGATAGCAAGGAACTTCAAGAGGTTGTAGTAAAGGGTAGTGCAGGTGTCAACGCCACCAAGACTGGTGCAGCACAGAGTATCAACTCAAAGCAGATTGCTGATATGCCAAGTATCACCCATGGTATTGCCGATGTTGCACGACTTAATCCACAGCTGACAACGACAAACAGCGGTGCTATGTCATTTGCTGGAACAAGCAACCGTTACAACTCTTTCATGATTGATGGTGCTGCCAACAACGACGTTTTCGGTCTTTCTGGTGATGGAACGAACGGTGGTAGAGCTGGTGCGCAGCCTGTTTCAATGGAGACGATTGAGCAGATTCAGGTAAACGTAGCACCTTTCGACGTTCGTCAAGGCGGTTTCACAGGTGGTGCTATCAATGCTATTACCAAGAGTGGAACCAATGTCTTCCATGGTAGTGTCTATGGTTTCGGTAACAACCAGAACTTAGTAGGCTCAAAGTATCCGCTCGCTGACGGTGGTTATGCACCAAAGTTCAACAAGCAGAACGAGTATAATGTAGGTGTAACCTTAGGTGGTCCGATTATCAAAGATAAGTTATTCTTCTTTGCTAACTATGAGAAGACCAATAAGACCTATCCAAACCTTTACACATTAGGCTCTGAGCAGTCAGCTGTTGATGCTGTGAAGGCAAAGGATATCTTGGAGAAGATTGCTGATATTGCTAATCGTCAAGGAGTTAACTTCCCAATAGCTCTTTCAACCAGTGACATCTATACGAAGAGTAACAAGGTAGGTTTGAAACTCGACTGGAACATCAATGAGACCAATAAAGCCTCTTTGCGTTGGAGTCTTGTTGATGCTGTGCAGTTGAATAATGCTGGTTCACGCACATCAATCAATGGTAGTAGCTATGCTTTCCCATTCGAAAGCACAACCAATTCATTCATAGCTGAGTTGCAGAGTCGCCTCTCTCCATCTGTAGCCAATGAGGCTCGTGCCAGCTATGTACGTGTAAGAGACAACCGTGCTATCAGTGGTGAGTATCCAAACGTTACTATTAATAATGTAGGTGGTGGCGCAGTGAACTTAGGTATCGAGCGTTCTTCTATGGCCAACCGCTTGGATCAAGACATCTATACACTTGAGGATAACCTGACATGGTATAAGGGTAATCACACCTTTACATTCGGTACTCACAACGAATTGTATAAGTTTACAAACCTTTTCCTTCAAGATCTCTTTGGTAGTTACACCTTTAAGAACTATGACTCTTTCGTCAACTACTATAATGACTATATAAATGGATCTATCGACCCAAGGAAGTCTTATATCAATCTATACCGTTACGGTCATGCTAATGTAGACGTAACAGGCGACCCACGCTGGGAGTCTTCGTTTGGTGCAGCACAGTTAAGTTTCTATGCACAGGACAAGTGGGATGCAACAACTAACTTTCAGTTGACCTACGGTTTGCGTATGGATATACCTATCATCATAGACACTCCTACCGCTAATGAGCCTTTTGCTCAGTATGCTGACACCAAGGGTTGGAACGTAAAGACCAACCAGCGTTTAGCAAGTACGCCTCTTTGGAGTCCACGTGTAGGTTTCCGTTGGGACATCAACAAGGACCGTAGATATATTCTCCGTGGTGGTGTTGGTGTGTTCACTGGTCGTATCCCATTCGTTTGGATTAGTAATAACTATGCTAACACAGGTATTCAGGTATCATCATTCAATGTTAACTCTCCAACAGGATTGGAACTTTTGCTCGATCCTAATGGTCAGGAAGCAAATGCAAACAAGCTGAAAGCATTAGGAAGTCAGACTATCAACGTCTACGACCATAACTTTAAGTATGCGCAGAACCTCCGTTTCAACCTCGGTTTCGACTTCGATGTGTTGGGTATCAATTGGACAGCTGAGGCTATCTACTCAAAGACGATGAATGATATTCTGTATGAGAACCTTGCTTACGAACAGACAGGTAGAACTTTAGGAGAGGTCTATGGCAGTGCTGGCGTACCAGTAGAAGACAATCGTCCACTCTTTTCTAAGGTGACTGCAGGTAGTCCATATACAAATGTCTATAAGCTTAGCAACACCTCAAAGGGTTACACAGTAAACTTGAGTTTGAAGGGTGAGAAGCATTTCGACTTCGGTCTTGACTTGATGGCAAGCTACACTTGGACAAAGTCAATGAGTGTGAACAATGGTGGATCATCTGTTGCTGAGAGCAACTGGAGATTTAATTATACTTATCGTAACCCTAACGACCCAGAGTTGGGCAACTCTGCTTATAACATTCCTCACCGCATTCAGGCTTCTGCTTACTATCATGTAAACTATGGAGCACAGAAGCAATGGCAGACAACAGTGGGTATTATCTATCAAGCTAAGAGTGGTTCTCCATATAGTATCTACTATTATGGTGACGTTAACGAGGATGGTGCGAACGGTAACGACCTCTTCTTCATTCCTACAGATGCACAGATTGATAAGATGCAGTTCGAGGAGACGAACTTCTCAGCTAATGCTCTTACTAACGCAGTATTTGGTTCTGGCTTCACAGCTCCTAAGTTGACGGCTGATATGCAGCGTGCGATGATGAAGCATTGGATTGGTAATGACTCTTACATGAAGAAGCATCGTGGTGAATTCTACAAGCGTTATGCTGATAACTTGGCGTTCGAACATCACTTTGATGTACACTTTGCACAGAAATATAGCTTCAAGGTGGCTGGTCAGATTAACTCTCTTGAGTTGAGCTTCGATATCATCAATGTTGGTAACCTCTTGAATAAGGACTGGGGTCACACCTATGGTGACGGCTTCGGTGTCTACTATAGCCCTGTTAACTACCAGAGAAACGGTCGTTATCAGTTCACAGGTGGTTATGCAACACGTAACTATAACGACTACTACAGCCGTTGGCGTGGTCAGATCGGATTACGTTATACATTCTAATCTGTAAGGTAAAACTATATAAAAAAGCAGAGAACTCCTATCGGGGTCTCTGCTTTTTTTCTTACCTTTGCGCTTGATAGACAGCATCAGACAATCTGTGAGTGAACGCTCATAGCGTCTATTTGTACTATCTTCATATACGAATAAAAAACCATACATTATGATTATTGATTTTGACAAGATTGCGGAAGAGCATATTGAAGGCTTCAAAGGAGGTGAGGGTAAGTTAGACGTGCGTGCTTTTGTGGATGATAAGGCTCGTATCATGTACTCTACTTTGCGTCCGGGAGCATGTAGTGGGAAGCACCAGCATGTTGGCTCGTTTGAAGCAATGTATGTTATCAGTGGTGAACTGACTGTTCATTATGATGACAAGACTGAGATTGCAAGGGTGGGACAGCTTCATTATTGTCCAGAAGGTCACTTCCATTGGTTCGAGAACCGTACCGATCATGACGTAATCTACCTTGCTATTGTCCCAACATTACGTTAAGCTCGAATTATTTTCATGAAAAAAAATATTTTTCTTCATGACAATAAATATTTTCTTTCATGAAAATAAATTCTTCCTCTCGTGATAATAATTCGTAATTGATAGGTATGTGGAGTCTGAAAGTGGGCGATTACCCTCTCAGAAAGATAGGTGTATGCCGTCAGTATGGGGCTTGTAGGAGGAAAGAATACAGTATTGATTTTATGTGTTAAGCATAAGTAAAAGCAATGATGTAGTTGTTTTATAGTAAGGAAGGGGTAACCCAAGCAATGATTCAACCTAAAACGATGAGAATTAAAAACCTAATAATGACAACGATAACTTTATTGACGGGATTGGGTGCAAATGCTTCTGATGCCGATAGCCTAATAGTGATGCGTGGCTTTCCTACCGATGAGGTGGGTATCGAACAGGGTGTGTCTGCCTGTTATGCAGGTAGGATTGACGACCAACTTGTTATGGCTGGTGGATGTAATTTCCCTGTGAATACGTTGGCTCCCGATAGTAAGAAGGTTTATTATCGTGGTATTTATGCTACCACAACTGACGATGGCGACCAGCTGAATTGGAGGTTGGTTGGCATGCTGCCTGAGCCTTTGGCTTATGGTGTCACGGTGACTTACGATAACAGTATGATTGTCGTAGGCGGAATGAACAACGATGGCAGTCGTGGAGCGGTCTATCGTGTCAAGATTGTCGATGGTAAAGCCGAGGTGTCAACCCTCCCATCTCTACCCTGCACAGCTGACAACATGGCGGGATCCTTGGTCGGTAGACACCTTTATATAGCAGGCGGAGCGATGGACGGTAAGGCTTCCAATCGTGTGTTACGCCTTGATTTAGATAATCTTTCAGCTGGATGGCAAGACGTAAAACCGTTCCCTGGTATGGTACGCGTACAACCTGTAGCTGGTAGTATGGGTGATAATCGCTTCTGTCTCTTCGGTGGCTTTGCTCCTGCAGGGAATGGTGAAGAAGCGAAATTGGCGATGGATGGATGCATATATGACGAGACAACAGATGAATGGCAGGTAGTTGAAGGACCGAAGGACGATATGAATCAACCGCTATTCGTAGGTGGCGGCGCAGCTATCAACCTGTGTAGCGACCAGCTCTTGGTCATGGGAGGTGTTAATAAAGACGTGTTCTTGTCGGCTGTCAATCATCCTCAACCCGATTATCTGAGTCACCCTATCGAGTGGTATCACTTTAATCCCTACACCTTATACTATGATAAAGCGGGCTGGAAGGTGCTCTATAAGAGTTCGGAAACGGCACGTGCTGGTGCTGCCTTAACCCAGACCCATCATGGCTTGTACGTGATTGGTGGCGAGTTAAAGCCAAGGGTGCGCAGTAATAAGGTTGTGAAGTATCCAAAACGCTGATGTCTTCTGTTCTTTCTTTTTAGAGAAGAGCATAGAGACAAGACTTAGAAAGAAATCTATTAGTAGTCAAAATCGTTAGATATTACCCTTACAATAAGGGAGTTAGAAAGGATTTTCAATAATTTATTAATCGCCCATCACATCCCCAAAACAATCGACTATTGCCCATGATAAGGGATAGAGAGGTGGGAGCGGGCAGTAATCTTCTTATGAAAAAATACTATCCTTGGGTATTGGTTGCCCTCCTTTGGTTTGTTGCCCTGCTGAATTACATGGATCGACAGATGTTGTCGACGATGCAGGAAGCTATGAAAGTTGATATTGCAGAACTCAATCACGCTGAAGCATTCGGTGCTTTGATGGCCGTCTTCTTGTGGATTTACGGACTGGTGAGCCCCTTTGCGGGTATTATTGCCGACCGTGTCAATCGTAAGTGGCTTGTTGTTGGTAGTATCTTCGTGTGGTCTGCCGTGACTTATCTTATGGGTTATGCAGAGAGTTTCGACCAGCTTTATTGGCTTCGAGCCTTCATGGGCATCAGCGAAGCACTTTATATTCCAGCGGCACTGTCCCTTATTGCCGATTGGCATGAGGGGAAGTCACGCTCATTGGCTATTGGTATTCACATGACAGGCCTCTATGTAGGTCAGGCTGTCGGTGGTTTTGGTGCAACCTTAGCAGCGATGTTCTCATGGCATGCCGCTTTCCATTGGTTTGGTATCATCGGTATTGTTTATTCAGTAGTATTACTTCTCTTCTTAAAGGAGAATCCTAAGCACGGACAGAAAGCAATTTCACATGACGAACCGAAAGCTAACAAGAATCCATTCCGTGGTCTGTCGGTTGTCTTCTCTACGTGGGCTTTCTGGGTGATCCTCTTCTACTTTGCCGTACCAAGTCTTCCTGGTTGGGCTACAAAGAACTGGTTGCCAACGCTGTTTGCCAATAGCTTGGATATTCCTATGTCAAGTGCAGGACCAATGTCAACGATAACAATCGCCGTGTCATCGTTCATCGGTGTTATCATGGGTGGTATTATTTCCGACCGTTGGGTACAGCGTAACTTACGCGGACGTGTCTATACCAGTGCGATAGGACTCGGTCTTACTGTTCCGTCACTTATGTTCTTGGGTTTCGGCCATAGTCTTGTGTCAGTTGTCGGAGCAGGTTTATGCTTTGGTATTGGCTATGGTATGTTTGATGCCAACAACATGCCAATCCTCTGTCAGTTCATTTCTTCGAAGTATCGCAGTACTGCCTATGGTATTATGAACATGACGGGCGTGTTTGCGGGAGCTGCTGTTACACAGGTGTTGGGCAAATGGACGGATGGAGGTGACCTCGGTCTTGGCTTTGCTATCTTAGGTGGTATTGTTGTGTTAGCACTGGTCTTACAGCTCTCTTGCCTACGACCAACAACCGACAATATGGAGTAAGAAATGTTTATAATTGCTTATTATTATCACATATAATCGCCTCTCCCACGCATACAACCCCCTTTTAGAGGATTAAAGGTGGAGGGCAACAATGTTTATGGAAAAGATTATTGGATTAATTGACGCACCGTTCACGCCATTCTATGCTAATGGCGATGTCAATCTTGAGCCTATAGAGGCTTATGCAACAATGCTGCAAAAGAACGGATTGAAGGGAGTTTTCATTAATGGTTCATCTGGTGAAGGCTACATGCTCACCACAGAAGAGCGCATGCAGTTGGCTGAACGCTGGGTAGAGGTGGCCCCAGAAGGCTTCAAGGTCATCGTACATGTGGGTAGTTGCTGCCTGCGTGAGAGTGTGCGATTGGCCGAACATGCAGCGAAGATAGGTGCATGGGGTATTGGTGCTATGGCACCTCCTTTCCCAAAGATTGGGCGTATTGAGGAGTTAGTGAAATATTGTGAGACAATAGCAGCAGCAGCTCCTTCACTTCCATTCTACTATTATCACATCCCTGCCTTCAATGGTGCTTTCTTGCCAATGCTCGACCTCTTGAAGGCTGTCGATGGTCGTATCCCTAACTTCGCAGGCATCAAATACACCTTCGAGAGTCTTTATGAGTATAATCAATGCCGTCTTTACAAGGATGGAAAGTATGATATGCTACACGGACAGGACGAGACTATCCTCCCAAGTCTTGCTCAAGGCGGTGCTAAAGGTGGTATCGGTGGTACAACCAATTATAATGGTCGTGAGCTGACAGGCATCATCGAGGCATGGAACAAGGGTGATATTGAAACAGCACGTGAGAAACAAAACTTCTCACAGGAGGTTATCAACGTCATTTGTCACTTCCGTGGCAATATCGTTGGAGGTAAGCGTATTATGAAGTTGATAGGCTTCGACCTTGGTCCTAACCGTGTTCCATTCCAGAATATGACGGATGAAGAAGAGGTGCGGATGAAGAAGGAGCTTGAAGAAATCGGCTTCTTCGAGCGTTGCAATAAGTTCTAACAAACATAATACAGCCCAATATTTCCCTTTCTTCTTCCCTTTTTAATGTCAATTAACTTGTTGGGAGTGTGGGAAATATTGGGCTGTTTTCTTTTCTATCGGTCGTTTGCTGTTTGCCTATCAATTATAGATAGTAATCTCACCAGCAATCGACTGGTTCATGTATTTGCGTATCGTCTCTGTATCGTTGTATTTCGCTTGTAGATACATCAGTTTCGTTACGGCAGCTTCTACTGTACTGTCATACCCGCTGATAACACCTGCATCCTTGAGTTGATAGCCTGTGTCGTAACGGTTCATCTCAACTTGTCCACTGATACATTGACTGATATTGACCACAATGACATTGCGTTCTGTGACCTTTCGGAGTAAGTTCATGAGCCAAGGTTGCTGTGGAGCATTGCCACTTCCATACGAGCGCATGACAATACTACGTAACTCTGGTGCATCAAACATGTGATGAATAAGATGCTCCTCGATACCAGGAAAGAGAGAAAAGATTATCACATTGTTATCTAACTCGAAGTGTGGTAGCATCGGTTTCGTAAAGTCTGGCTTTAAGATATTATGTTCGTTAAAGTTGAAATTGACTCCAGCTTCGCAGAGGTGAGGATAGTTAAAGGTGTCAAACGCATTAAACTCGTCTGCATTCTGCTTTGTTGAACGATTGCCTCGAAGGAGATGTCCACTAAAGTAGATACAAACCTCGGGTACCATTGGGGTTCCGTCTAAGTGATGAGCAGATGCCAATTCAAGACTTGTCATGAGGTTCTCCTTACCATCCGTACGTAGCTGTCCGATAGGGAGTTGTGAACCTGTAAGGATGATAGGCTTGGTAAGGTTCTCAAACATGAACGACAAGACTGAAGCCGTGTATGACATCGTGTCTGTACCATGTAAGACAACAAAACCATCATACTCGTCATAACGGTCAGAAATCACTTCTACCAATCGCTTCCAACGCACGGGTGACATGTCGGAAGAGTCGATAGGAGGGTCGAACTGATAGGTATCGACCTCCGTGGGGATGAGTTTGAACTCAGGAACGTTGTCAACAAGATGGTTGAAGTCTAAGGGCTCCAATGCACCTGTCCGTGGGTTGTGTCCCATACCAATGGTGCCACCTGTATAAATAAGTAATACTTTGTTGGTTCTGTTCATCGTGCATTAGTTTGTTACATCTGCAAAGATAACAAAAACATTTAACTCCCATCGTAAATCATACAGATTATTTTGTATATATTTGAGTAATGTCTTTCAGCGTGTAGATTTTGGTTTAGGATACTCCTTCGTAGCTTGTGCTATCTTGCTGTTCGATAAGACTTTAATTGAATACTCTCCTGTGTGGGCTTCCTAATAAGTAGATGTGATTTTATAGACTTTAGTAGAGTAGGCGTTCTAACACATAAACAGCATATCTACCTTTGCTCGTTTATCATATTACTACGAGTGATTTGCTTCATTCCTAAACAGCATCTTGAGTTGTGTAAAAAGTCGATAGCTGCGGTGTTCACAGGTTACTCCAAACGTATCTGGGTATCTGATACATTGTTGATAGAGATGTTAGAGACTTGTTATTGTCGTTGAATAGAATAAAGCTAACGGCTAATTTAGGTTCTTCCGTTAAATGTGTAGATTGTTAATAGAATGAGATTAATCCACATACATGGTAAGCTTACCTCCAATAAGATTGTTTTATAAGGGGGGGTA
>NZ_FZNZ01000035.1 GCF_900187995.1 Prevotella jejuni | reverse complement strand
GCGCCGATGGTACTGCAATGCAATGCGGGAGAGTAGGTGGCCGCCTTCTTTTACAAGAGCCTTGAAGAGAAATCTTCAAGGCTCTTTTTTTGTTGTTGGTGAGTTATGGTAGAGTTTTACGAGGGATGGTTATTAGCCTAATGGGCCTTATATGGCTTATAAGTCTAAGGGGCTATGGGCTTAATAGTATGGGGCTGATATGCCTAATGGGCCTTATAGAGCCTATAAGTCTAATGGGGCTAATAAGGCTTATAACTCTAATTGGGCTAATTAGCCTAATAGTTTTAGGATAATAAGTTAAATTTACTAATTAAGCTTGTTGAGTAATTTGTTATAGGATTAAGTCATTTTTTATAATATTCTTTTATTCTTTTCGTTAATTCTTTATATGCAGTGGACCGATAGGATTCGACAAGTAAAGATTTTCTTAGTAGTTGCAGCAATTCTTATAGCTGTAGCTTCGTTGCTTGTGTCACGCTCTTTGACACATGACTTGGCTGAACAGGAAAAGAGTAAGATGCAGGTGTGGGCAGAAGCGATGAAATCATTAAGTGCTGCAGATGAAAACACTGATTTAAGTCTTGTTTTGAAGGTTTTAGACGAGAATCATACTATTCCTGTTGTTGTGTTGAATAACGAAGGAGTTGTCACAGAATATCGTAATATAGAGATTAAGGCACGAAACGCTAAAGATAGTATTGCGTTTATAACTTCATACGCGCAACAGATGAAGGCATCTGGACAGATAATACGCATTTCTTTGAGTAAGAATAATCATGATTATATAGATGTATGTTATGACGATTCTTTGATGTTAAAGCGTATTGCCGTTTATCCATACGTACAGTTAGGAGTGGTACTATTATTTGTTATTGTTGCTATTTTTGCTTTATTGACTTCGAAGCGTGCGGAGCAAAATAAAGTTTGGGTGGGATTAAGTAAAGAAACTGCGCACCAATTGGGCACACCAATTTCTTCCTTAATGGCTTGGTCGACAATCTTGAAAGAAACTTATCCAGATGATGAACTCTTGCCTGAGATGGATAAGGATGTAAAACGATTACAACTGATAGCAGATCGTTTTTCAAAGATTGGGTCAATTCCTGAACCCGTTCCATCCTGTTTGAATGATGTTCTTATCCATGTCGTTGATTATATGGATCGTCGTACCTCAAAGAAGATAGAGATGAAGACAGAGCTACCTAATGAAGATGTTATCATTAATATGAATGCATCCCTCTTTGAGTGGGTAATTGAGAATCTATGTAAGAATGCTGTTGATGCGATGGGGGGAAAGTTAGGTAGTATAACGTTGCGTTTGGAAGAGACAGACAAGCGTGCTATCGTAGAAGTTAGTGATACGGGTAAAGGAATTAAAAAGAAAGATATAAGTAATGTGTTTCGACCTGGCTTTACAACCAAGAAGCGAGGCTGGGGCTTAGGTTTGAGTCTCGCTAAACGTATAGTAGAGGAGTATCATCATGGAAAGATATATGTTAAAAACTCAGAAATAGGTAAAGGTACCACCTTTCGAATAGAACTTCGAAAGAGGTAAGACTCCATGTTCTGAATTTCTCTTCTTGAGAAAAAATATTTATTTTCATGAGAATAAATGTTTTTGGTCATGAAGAAAAATACTTTTTTATACGAAAGTAATTGAGATATAGCAATCAAAGGTCTTAATTTTTATTGCTTATTGACCCATAGACAGGATGTGGTAGGTACTCTGTTAGAACCTTCGTTATAAATGAAAAATCACTTTGTCTTTCAATGAATAGACTACACAAAACATCATTTGATTATGGGTATAAGCGAAAGAGTATAATAAGACTTACACATGTGCTCTTACTTTTTTTACTTATAATTTGCTTATAATCAGAAAAATATTCGTAACTTTGCAACCCAATTATGGACTTAGAAACCCTTAAAATAGATTTGAAGGGTCTGGAAGAAGGTGTTAATCACCTTGAGTTCGACCTGGATGACACTTACTTTAAGGAAGTTGACGCTCCTGAAGTGAGTCAAGGCAGTGTGCATGTATCCCTTGATATCGTGCGCACAGGAGAAGATTTCTTTACTCTTGACTTCCATTTAGCAGGCATAGTCATGGTTCCATGTGATGTCTGTCTTGAACCTATGGAGCAGTCAATAGAGGCAATAGAACGTCTCGAAGCAAAGTTTGGAACAGAAAACTCAGAAGAGGACGACCTTGTAACGGTGGCCGAGGACGAAGGAATACTCGATGTTGCATGGTACCTCTACGAATTCATAGCTCTCGCAATCCCTATCAAGCATGTGCATGCACCTGGAAAATGCAACCCTGCTATGGTACGAGCTCTTGAGGAGTACTCTGCCGCCCGAAGCGGTGAGGAAGACGAGCAGGCGATGGATCCGCGCTGGGAAGCTCTATTAAAATTGAAAAAATAAAATATTAAACGTTTAAAGAATTATGGCACATCCAAAAAGAAGACAGTCAAAGACTCGTACACTCAAGAGAAGAACTCACGATAAGGCAGTAGCTCCTACATTGGCATTATGCCCTAATTGTGGTGCTTATTATGTTTATCACACAGTTTGCCCAACTTGTGGTTACTATCGCGGTAAGGTTGCTGTCGTAAAAGAAACAGCTGAATAAGCATGAGTAATATCAATGCGATTATAACAGGTGTCGCTGGATACGTGCCAGACTATGTCCTCAACAATGAGGAATTGTCTCGTATGGTTGATACCAATGACGAGTGGATTACTACTCGTACAGGTATCAAGGAGCGCCGCATCCTTACGGAGGAAGGCCTCGGTACGTCTTATATGGCACGTAAAGCAGCAAAGCTCCTGATGACGAAGACAGGTGCTGATCCAGATAGTATTGATGCTGTCATTGTTGCTACAACGACTCCTGACTATCCGCATCCTTCCACAGCCTCTATCGTTTTAGGGAAGCTTGGATTAAAGAATGCGTTCGCATTTGACTTAGCTGCTGCTTGTTGCGGTTTCATGTATGCACTCGATGTAGCTTGCAATATGATCCAGAGTGGTCGTCATAAGCGTATCATAGTTATCGGTGCTGATAAGATGTCAGCAATAACTGATTATCGTGATCGTGCGACATGTCCTCTCTTCGGTGATGGTGCAGGTGCTATCATGTTAGAAGGAACAACGGAAGAGGGTATTGGTATGATTGATTCTTATCATCGTACAGATGGTAAGGGCCTTCCATTCCTCCACGTAAAGGCTGGTGGTTCAGTTTGTCCTTCTTCAAGTTTCACAGTTGATCATCGTTTGCATTATACCTACCAAGAGGGTCGCACTGTCTTTCGTTATGCTGTAACGGCAATGGGTGAAGACTGTGCAACACTGTTGGAGCGTAATGGCTTGACACAGAATGATATTGATTATGTTGTTTGTCATCAGGCGAACCTTCGTATCATCGAGGCTGTTGCAAAACGCATAGGTGTCCCAATGGAGAAGGTGTTGGTTAACATTCAGCGTTATGGTAATACCAGTGCTGCTTGTATGCCACTTGTTCTTTGGGATTATGAGTCACAACTGAAGAAGGGTGATAAGATTATATTCACTGCCTTCGGTGCAGGTTTCGTTAACGGTGCAGCTTACTTTAAGTGGGCATACGACGGTGCCTCTGCGGCGGTTAAGAAGTAAAGACTTTAAGTTATCATACAAAGAGCGCATCTTTCTTTCATAATAAGATAGGTGCGCTTTTCTATTAAAATCGGATTAAGAATATGGTTGTTGAGATATTGTCTCACGTCCGTTTCTTAAGTTAATATTATAACAGAACTTTTCAAAAGTCCCTTCTTTTAGGAAGAGATGGTCGGATATAGTATATATGCACAAAGCAGGATTTGTAAATATCGTAGGTAATCCAAATGTCGGAAAGAGTACACTGATGAATCAACTCGTTGGTGAGAAACTCAGTATAGCTACTTTCAAGGCTCAGACAACACGTCATCGTATAATGGGAATTGTCAACACAGAGGATTCGCAGATCGTTTTCTCAGATACGCCAGGAGTGTTGAAACCCAATTATAAGATGCAGGAGATGATGCTTCAATTCTCAGAATCAGCTTTGGCCGATGCAGATATCTTACTTTATGTGACCGATGTTATAGAAGATCCTGAGAAGAATATGGACTTTCTTGAGAAGGTTGCAAAGATGTCAATACCAGTCATCTTACTTATCAATAAGATTGATGAGAGTGATCAGAAGAAGCTTGGCGACCTTGTGACGAAGTGGCATGGACTGTTACCAAATGCTGAGATACTTCCTATCTCAGCTAAGAATAAGTTTGGGATTGATATTCTCATGAAGCGTGTTCACGAACTATTGCCTGAGAGTCCAGCCTTCTTTGATAAGGACCAGTTGACAGATAAGCCTGCAAAGTTCTTCGTTTCAGAGATTATCCGAGAGAAGATTCTGCGCTATTACGATAAGGAGATCCCTTATTCCGTTGAGGTTGTTGTTGAGAGCTTCAAGGAGGATGACCGCCAAATCCATATCAATGCGGTCATTTATGTGGAACGTAATAGTCAAAAGGGAATAATCATTGGACATCAGGGTATGGCTCTCAAGAAGGTGTCTACTGAGGCTCGTAAGAGTTTGGAACGTTTCTTTGACAAGAAGATATTCCTTGAGACCTTCGTTAAGGTTGATAAAGATTGGCGTAACTCACAGAAGGAACTAAAGCATTTCGGTTATAATCCGGAGTAGAAAAGGGGCCTCATCGAATCTTTGAAAGGAGAGGAATGCCTAAAAAAGGAGGGATGAGAGAAATCTTATTGGGGAAATTGGGCTAATAAGGCTAATAAGCCCCTTAGGGCTAATAAGGTTAATAAGAAAATAAAGCAAATAAGCCCAATAAGGTTTATAGCCTACCTTTATAATAAGATAGAATCGCCCTAACTGCTTAGTAGGGTATACTCTCGCACGATGCGAGGGCTGGGGAATGGTCATCCTCGGCAAATATTCATCGGATGCCTGACCACATCTGGGCCTTCTCATGGTAGTAATAAAGCTATTCAAGAGTTATGAGGAGGGAAAAGACCAATATAAATGGCAAATTTAGTAGCTATCGTAGGACGCCCAAACGTAGGTAAGTCCACTTTATTCAATCGATTAACCCAAACACGTCATGCAATTGTAAGTGATACTGCAGGTACCACACGCGACCGTCAATATGGTAAGTGTCAATGGAACGGTCGTGAGTTCTCTGTTGTAGACACGGGTGGTTGGGTTGTGAAGTCAGATGATATTTTTGAAGACGCAATCCGCAAACAGGTCCTTGTGGCAACTGAAGAGGCCGACCTTGTACTCTTTGTTGTTGATACGGAAACTGGCATTACTGACTGGGATGAGGATGTTGCATTGATTCTTCGACGCACCAAACTACCTGTACTCCTTGTAGCTAATAAGGTAGATAATAGTGGTGAGTATTATCAGGCAGCCGAATTCTATAAGCTTGGTTTAGGTGATCCTATCTGTATCAGTGCTGCCACGGGTGGAGGAACAGGTGATTTGCTCGATACACTACTTGAGAATCTGAAAGATGCACCAGACGAAATCGTTGATCAAGACATCCCTCGTTTTGCAGTTGTAGGTCGTCCTAATGCAGGAAAGTCAAGTCTTATCAATGCGTTCATTGGTGAAGACCGTAATATAGTGACCGAGATAGCAGGTACAACACGTGATAGTATCTATACACGTTACACTAAGTTTGGTTTTGATTTCTATCTTGTTGATACTGCCGGTATCCGTCGTAAGAACAAAGTAACCGAGGACTTGGAGTTCTATAGTGTGATGCGTTCTATCAGAAGTATTGAGAATGCGGACGTATGTATTCTTATGTTGGATGCAACTCGAGGCATTGAGTCACAAGATATGAATATCTTTCAGCTCATACAGCGTAACAACAAGAGTCTTGTTGTGGTTGTGAATAAGTGGGACTTGGTACAAGACAAGACACAGAAAGTCATCGATACCTTTGAAAATGCTATTCGTAGCCGTATGGCACCATTCGTTGATTTCCCAATTATCTTTGCTTCAGCTCTGACCAAACAACGTATCTTTAAGGTTCTTGAAACAGCAAAGCAAGTATATCAGAACCGCACAATACATATTGGTACAACGAAGTTGAACGAGGTCATGCTTCCTATCATCGAGGCAACCCCACCACAGTCTGTGAAGGGTAAGTATATCAAGATTAAGTATTGCTCACAGCTTCCAAACACACAGATACCATCTTTCGTGTTCTATGCGAACCTCCCACAATATGTCAAGGAGCAGTATCGTCGCTTCTTAGAGAATAAGATTCGTGAGAACTGGAACCTTCATGGTTGTCCAATCAATGTGTTTGTTCGTCAGAAGTAGCCGTAGGAGGAATATCAATGAAACGAGTTCTGTATTCTTTTCTTCTTGTTTTATCATGCTTGTTATTGGCATGTAGCAAGAAGAAGGATGAGATAGATCACGGTAGACTGGCTGGTCAGGCAGCCAAGCACTATTACGAGCAATTATTAAAAGGTAAGTATGATGCCTTTTTAAATGGTGAAAATCGTGTAGAGAAATTGCCTGATAGTTATCGTAAACAGCTTTTGATTAATTTCCGTCAGTTCGTTGAGCAGCAGAAAGAAGGCCATAAAGGTGTCGACTCAGTATCTTTGACTTCATCAGTGTTCTCTGCCAAGGACAGTACAGCCAGTGCCTTCCTACTTTTCCATTATGGTGACAAGACAACCGAGCAGTTTGTTGTGCCAATGGTGAAGGTGCATGGAAAATGGTTGATGAGATAGTTCTATCGTTTACATATAAAGGGGATTGCTGATAAAAGGCAATCCTCTTTTTATTTGTCATCCGCTTTGTGTTAGGTTACAAAACAGGTTCTTCCGTTAAATGTGTGTACGCTTTTCGTAGTGCTTTAACGTAAGAGCCAAAGTTACTCATTAAACAAAAATATAGCTGAGACAGTCAACTATCTATCCTATTTTCATCCTCTTTCATTGAAAATCTTTTCGTTTTAAGACTTCGAAAATCTGCAGGCAAGGGTTTGAAAAATCATTACATAATTTCGAAGAAAACACCTATAACTAACGGCAAAAATACACACATGAAGCAGGTTTACAATCAACAGAGTATCAATTAGTTACTAAGTATAAAGTAAAAGGTGCTTAATTGGACTTCAAAAGGGCGTTAGCAAGGGTCTTAAAGAGCATCTTTTGCAAGCCAAAAGGGCGTCTTTTAGAAGCCAAAAGAGCATGTATTGGGTCTGAGCTGTACAAAAATAGTTTACAAACATGATTTAATAAGGGAATAAGCAGGTTATAGATGATAGATAGACATCACACCTAATTACATTTATCATATAGTTTACCCCCCTTATAAAACAATCTTATTGGAGGTAAGCTTACCATGTATGTGGATTAATCTCATTCTATTAACAATCTACACATTTAACGGAAGAACCACAAAACAGCATTGGCAAGCTTATAGAACTTGGAGAATAGAAAGCGTAGATAGTAAGTAGTATATAATAGCACTATATACTATAAAAGTTTATTTTTCGTTTCCTGTCATTTTTAACACTTCTCGTAGGAGTCTGTTATAGAGTGGTTTATGAGTGAGCATGGCATGACAGATATGACAGGAAAATTGATTTAGGGATTTTGTTCAGTCGTATTAATCGAAGGATTAAGCCCGGCAAATTAGTCTTTGACAGCCAACACGTGTCGTTGTTGATGGTTAACACCAATCGTACTATGGGTAAGTACTAATTAAGCTACAGAATTAGTCATCCATAGCTATGGTTTGGGATTGTCTCCAACAACCCAAAACCATAAACTTTATGACAAACCGATATCCTCTATTCTTCCTCAGATAGCTCCACATTCTTTACCTTCTTAAATAGATCAGAAGCAAAGACGAGGTCGTTAAGTTTCTCGTTCTTGGATGTAATAACCGATTCTTTATTACCTTGCCATTCTTTCCTACCATCAGCAATGAACACGATATTCTCACCAATACCCATTACAGAGTTCATATCATGAGTGTTGATAATAGTCGTCATGTTAAACTCACGTGTGATACTCGTGAGTAATTGGTCGATAACAAGTGACGTCTTTGGATCCAATCCAGAGTTTGGTTCATCACAGAAGAGATACTTTGGATTCATGACAATAGCTCTGGCAATAGCGACACGCTTCTGCATACCACCTGAAATCTCACCAGGAAATTTCTCTTCGGCCCCTGTTAAGTTTACGCGGTCGAGGCATTCCATAGCCCTTTTGTCACGTTCTTGCGCAGTCATATCTGAGAACATATCCAATGGAAAGCGTACGTTTTCCAGTACGGTGAGCGAGTCGAAGAGTGCAGCACCTTGGAAAATCATACCCATTTCACGTCTCATAAGAATCTGTTCCTTCTTTGACATGTTAACAAAGTTACGTCCGTCATACAGCACTTCACCCTTAGTAGGCTCAATCAGTCCTGTGAGTGAACGCATTAGTACGGTTTTTCCCGCACCACTCTGCCCGATGATGAGATTTGTTTTTCCGTCTTCAAAAACGACATTAATGTCCTTCAGCACTTCTTTGTCACCGAATGACTTGAATAGATGTTTTACTTCAATCATATTATGAGGATTTGTCAGGAGTTAAGGAGTGAAATGGAGTTAAGACAAATGTTTATTTATCTAAATCATTCATGGCATGGTTGTTAGCAATACCATAGCAATATGCATTGAGCAACTTACTTGCTTCTTCAATCTTAGTATGAAGCTGTTGATATTGTTCCATGCCAATATATCCTAAATCACGGGATAATATAATATAGTCTCTACATTCCTCTAAACTTCCTTGTGCAATGTTCATAAAACGTAATTTGTCCTGTTGTCCAAGTCTCTTATATCCTTCTGCTATATTTGCTTCGATAGAGATAGCTGCTCTCCGAAATTGAGATGTTAGTCCAAACTTCTCATCTGAAGGGAATAGTTTCATAACTTCATATACATAAAGAACAAAGCTATGGGTCTTCTGCCATGCAATTATTCTTTCAAAGCTATATGTTTGAGGATAGTTGGACATAAGTTTGCTAATTTAGTATAAGAGTCTAATAGCTTGTGATGAGTTAAGGATTAAAATGATAAGTAGTTGTCTGGTACTATACAAATGATGGTATTGTCTTAACTCCATTTCACTCCTTAACTTCTTTAACTCCTATATCAACTCAACATCTGTGTGAGGAAAACGTCACTGAAGAGAATCAAGACGCTTGAGCAAACTACTGCATCCGTAGATGCCTTACCAACTTCAACACTTCCTCCCTTCACCGTGTAGCCCATAAATGACGAAACACTTGAGATGATAAAGGCAAAGAAGAAGCCCTTGATGATACTCATCCACATAAACCATGGGTTGAAATCATGTTGAAGACCAGCAGTCAGGTCTACTGGTGTGATGATATGTGCGAGGTAGGCCGTGGCGTATGCACCGATGATACCCGTTGCCGCAGAGAAGATAACAAGGAATGGCATAATCGTGATAAGACCTAATATCTTAGGCAAGATGAGGTAGCTGGCAGAGTTGATACCCATAATCTCCAATGCATCAATCTGCTGTGTTACACGCATGGTTCCTAACTCTGAAGCAATGTTTGACCCGACCTTACCTGATAGAATCAGACACATAATACTGCTGGAGAACTCCAAGAGCATAATCTCTCTCGTCACATAGCCAGAAACCCAATGTGGCATCCAAGGACTTTGCACGTTGAGTTTAATCTGTATACATATAACTGCACCTATAAAGAAAGAGATGAGAAGGACGATACCTATTGAGTCTACGCCCAACTGAGACATCTCTTTAACATATCTTTTTAGGAACATTCGCATTCGTTCGGGACTACTGAATGAGCGTCCCATCAACATAAGATAATTACCGAATGTGTTCAGCCACTTGAATAAAAGCATGTTCTTTCTGTTTGATGTTCAAAGTGCAAATTTAACCAAAATATCGTAGAAATAGAAAAGAAAGACATTATTTAATAGTCATGAAGGCTACTTTCGCTTTTTGTAAATAGTATCTTTGCCATTATTGTATAGTTCTTTTAGGATTATATTTGTATCTTTGTGCGTGACAAACTATGGGTTTAAAGCTATGAAAAGTAATCCTGCAATATACGTGGAAGGGGTAGGCTGGCGTCGTGAGTGTGTGGCGTCGCTGCTACGGAGGCTTAAAGGGCATGACTACCAAGGGCGATGTATCTATATGATAACGCTCTGTACGGAAGGAAGGCAGCCATTGTTGGGTAGGCTTATGCGAAGGACAGCAGCTGTAGCATCCGCCTATGTTGAGCCAACAGAGCTGGGGAGTGAGGTCGAGTGTTGTTGGATAGAGATTCCTAAGTATTATCCAGAGGTGAGTGTGCTTGCCTTTCAGGTTATGCCGGACCATATACACGGCATCCTCTTTGTGACACATGAGATGGCTGTACACCTGGGGAAGGTAATCAATGGGTTCAAGGTGGGTTGTAATCGGGCGTATCGGCGGTTGGTGTTGGAGAGTTCTGAGGCAATGCCTCAGAAACCGGAACAGGAGGACAGAATAGGAAGGCAGAGGCTGGCTGGCAGCGGAGAAGGGGCGAAACAGCGAGGCTGCAAGCATCCAGAGCATGGCATGCTCTTTGCACCGGGATATCATGACAGCGTGCTAAGAGGGAAGGGACAGCTGGAGAATATGTTCAGATATATTGCTGATAACCCACGACGGCTGGCGATGAAGCGGGATAATCCGCAACTTTTTCGTGTCGTGAATAGTCTGAAAGTAGGTGATAGAACTTTCTCTGCTATAGGAAATCAGTGGTTACTGGAGCACCCAATAAGACTGCAGGTACGTTGTCATAATAATAAGACACCAGAGAATCTGCGCCTTATAGCCTTGCAAAAGGAATATTTCCTTGCACGAGGACGAGAGGGAGGAGTACTTGTTAGTCCCTGTATATCGGCTGGAGAAAAAGAAATAGCACGTGCAGCATTGGAGGAGAAGCTTCCACTCATTGTCTTATTAGAAAACGGTTTTCCACCTCTCTATAAACCTCCTGGGCAGTACTTTGATGCTTGTTGTGAAGGGCGACTCCTTATGTTAGCTCCATGGGCATATCATCACGAACGTAGGACCATTTCGCGTGAGCAGTGTCAAGCCCTTAATTCAATGTCGGCTGCACTTAGCAATGAAGTGTGGACGACGGCATTCGAGCAGGAGTTGTTAGGATATACTTCTGGAGAAGAATAGGGAATAGCCACCAAGCAATCATGGCAGAGAACCTCCGTGAGAACGTCTTTTAATAGAAGTGTAGACACGTAGCTATAGATTTATCTGTATTGTTCTTTTGTTTCTTTTCACGTCTTTATGATTGCTATCTGCTTTTTATTTCGTAATTTTGCACCAATTGCTTAAAAGAGAAAACTATGTCAGAGTCAGATAATATTGTTGTACGCCCAGAAGGCGAGGGGAGCATTCTTCGTACGGAGAAGCTGGTGAAGCGATATGGAAAGCGAACAGTAGCCAATGGTGTGAGCATCAATGTGAAACAAGGAGAGATTGTTGGGTTGCTTGGACCAAATGGTGCGGGAAAGACTACGTCGTTTTATATGACGACAGGTCTGGTTGTTCCTAATGAAGGACACGTTTACATTGACGATCAAGAGATTACGAATTTCCCTGTTTATAAGCGTGCACGTGCTGGTATAGGCTATCTTCCTCAAGAGGCGAGTGTCTTTCGTAAGATGAGTGTGGAAGATAATATCATGAGCGTATTAGAGATGACGAAGCTTTCTAAGCAAGAACGCATCGACAAGATGGAAAGTCTTATCCGCGAGTTCCGATTGGAGAAGGTGCGTAAGAACCTTGGTGACCGTCTTTCTGGTGGTGAGCGTCGTCGCTGCGAGATAGCTCGCTGTCTGGCCATCGACCCAAAGTTTATCATGCTTGATGAGCCTTTTGCGGGTGTCGACCCTATCGCCGTCGAGGATATTCAGCATATTGTTTGGCGTTTGAAATTCCGTAATATCGGCATCCTCATCACCGACCATAATGTACATGAGACGCTGAATATTACCGATCGCGCCTATCTTCTCTTCGAAGGTCGCATCCTCTTTAAGGGAACTCCGGAGGAGTTGGCCGCTAATAAGATAGTAAAAGAGAAATACCTCGGTACTGACTTCATTCTACAGAAGAAGGATTTCCAGTTGCTCGACCAGCGTAAACGGGCGCAGGAAGAGGCTAATGAGAGGTAAAAACAGGGACTATCCCTCTCTTTACAGGTGTCTTATTTGAGGTAGCACATCTGCTTTATCGAATTATTTTCATGAAAAAAATATTTTTTTTCACGACAAGAAATATTTTTCTTCATGACAATAAATATTTTTTTTCATGAAAATAATTCGCAACCAGATTTATTCTTGGAAAAGAAAGGGTCTCGGAAGACAGGCAACTAACAGCAAGATTCGATATAAAAGTTCGTTATAAGGGGGCATAATCATAAGGAGATAGCACCCGAGATAGGCCGCTGTAGTAGCTTATCTTGGTTAAAAAAACAAATTTCCCCTTATATATTATAAGGTTATGCGAATTTTTAAGTATCTTTGCATTTCAAAGTCTATAAGGGATAAGTGTGTCCTCTTGTAAACACATGCTTTTGATAAATAATAATAAACATAAATATATACATCAAAGATGAAAATTTCATTTGAGAATGCCGACAAAGTGAATGGCTTGATGACCATCACTGTTGAGGAAGCTGATTACAAGGATGAGGTAGAGAAAACTCTCAAGGATTATCGCAAGCGTGCCAATGTTCCTGGTTTCCGTCAGGGCCAGGTGCCTATGGGACTGATTAAGCGTCAGTACGGCCCACAGGTGAAGATGGAAGCTATTAATAAGATTCTTGGTGAGAACCTACAGAAATACATCACTGATAACAAGATTCAGATGTTGGGTCAGCCTATGGGTTCTGAGTCACAGGAAGCTGTTGACTTGGAGAAACCGGCACCTTACGTGTTCAAGTTTGATATAGCTGTAGCACCAGAGTTCAAGATTGAATTGAACGGTAAGAATAAGATTGATTTCTACGAGATAGCTGTTGATGACAAGTTGATCGACCAGCAAGTAGATATGTTCCAGAGCCGTGCAGGTCACTATGACAAGGCAGAGAGCTTCGATCCTGAGCAGCGTGATTTGCTGAAGGGTGACCTTCGTGAGTTGGATGAGAATGGAAACACACTCGAAGGTGGTATCACTGTTGAAGGTGCATCATTGATGCCACAGTATATCAAGGTTGAGGATCAGAAGAAACTCTTCGATGGTGCTAAGCTCGGTGATATCATCACCTTTAACCCAACAGCAGCTTATCCAGATAATGAAATAGAGGTTTCTTCACTCTTGAAGATAAAGAAAGAGGAGGTTGCCGAGCATAAGGGTAACTTCTCTTATCAAATAACAGAGATCTCACGCTTCGTTAAGGCCGAGAATAATGAGGACCTTTGGAAGAATGTATATGGTGAGGATGCTGACATCAAGACGGAGGCAGACTTCCGTAACAAGATTGCTGAAGGCTTGAAAGAGCAGTTGAAGGGCGACTCAGACTATAAGTTTATTCAGGATCTTCGCGCATACTGTGAGAAGAAGGTTGGTGAATTAACTTTCCCAGATGCTATTTTGAAGCGCATTATGTTGGCTAACAACCAAGATAAGGGTGAGGAGTTTGTAGAGAAGAACTATGCACAGAGCATCAAAGAGCTGACATGGCACTTGATTAAGGAGCAGTTGGCTAATGATCATGACATCAAGGTTAATGATGATGATGTTCGTGAGAGCGCTCGTCAGATGGCACGTGCACAGTTCGCTCAGTACGGTATGACCAATGTACCAGAGGACTATCTGAATGGTTATGCAGACGAGTTGTTGAAGAAGCGTGAGAACATTGACAACTTCGTAGAGGCTGCACTCGATCGCAAACTCGCAGCAGTAATCAAAGACGTAGTAAAGTTGAATGTTAAGACAGTAAGTCTTGAAGAGTTCAATAAACTTGTAAGCGAGTAACATTTTTAGTAAAAATCTTCCTTTATATAGAGGGGTTATCGATTTTTTTGCTTATCTTTGCTTTAGATATACAAGCCCTTGTCGCATGGAGTGGCATAATGTTTGTATTGATGGCAATGGTAAGAGAGGTCGATAACCTCTATTTTTGTCATAATAAAAATATATAGAAAGGAAAACAATGAACGATTTTAGAAAGTTTGCCACAGGGCATCTTGGGATGAATGGTATGGTGCTTGACGACGTTATGCGTGCACAGGCGCAGTATCTCAATCCATATATTCTTGAAGAGCGTCAGCTGAATGTAACGCAGATGGACGTTTTCTCTCGTCTTATGATGGAACGTATCATCTTCCTTGGAACTCAGGTTGATGACTATTCAGCTAATACTATTCAGGCACAGTTGCTTTATTTGGATTCTGTTGACCCTGGTAAGGATATCTCAATTTATATCAACTCTCCTGGCGGAAGCGTTACTGCAGGTTTAGGTATCTATGATACCATGCAGTTTATATCCAGTGATGTAGCAACGTTGTGTACTGGTATGGCCGCATCTATGGCTGCTGTCCTGCTTGTTGCAGGTAAGGAAGGTAAGCGATCAGCGCTGAAACATAGCCGAGTAATGATTCATCAGCCATTAGGAGGCGTACAAGGCCAAGCTTCGGATATTGAGATTGAGGCACGAGAGATACAGAAGTTCAAGAAAGAACTTTATACAATCATCAGCGAACACTCCCATCAACCATTTGAGAAGGTGTGGAATGACAGTGATCGTAACTACTGGATGACTTCGGAAGAAGCCAAGGCTTATGGTATGATTGATGAGGTTCTTGTGAGAAAATCAGTAAGTAACACTTCGGAAGAAGCAAAGTAAAGGATAAGAATGCCCCAAAAGAAATGTAGTTTTTGTGGTCGTAGTGAGAAGGATGTAAAACTTCTTATCACAGGCTTGAATGGCTATATCTGTGAGGATTGTGCACAGCAAGCCTACAATATCGTCATGGAGACAGGTGCTTTGGCACAGGGAAAGAATGGCGAAGGCGAGGCTTTCAAGCTCAAGAAAGTTCCTAAACCGAGAGAGATTAAGAAATATCTTGATGAATATATAATCGGTCAGGACGAGGCGAAACGCTATCTTTCTGTGGCTGTTTATAACCATTATAAACGTTTACAGCAGCCTAAGGACGATGATGGTGTGGAGATAGAGAAGAGTAATATCATCATGGTTGGCTCTACAGGTACGGGTAAGACTTTGCTCGCTCGTACCATTGCTAAGCTCCTTGATGTTCCTTTTACGATTGTTGATGCAACGGTATTCACGGAGGCTGGATACGTAGGTGAGGATGTGGAAAGTATCCTCTCACGTCTCTTGCAGGTGGCAAACTTTGATGTTGCTGCTGCCGAACGTGGTATTGTCTTCATTGATGAAATTGATAAGATAGCACGTAAAAGCGATAACCCAAGCATTACACGTGATGTAAGTGGTGAGGGTGTGCAGCAGGGTTTGTTGAAACTCTTGGAGGGAACAATGGTTAACGTACCGCCAAAGGGTGGTCGTAAACATCCTGATCAGGATTATATACACGTTGATACTCGTAACATCCTTTTCATTTGTGGTGGTGCCTTCGATGGTATAGAACGTAAGATTGCACAACGAATGAATACCCACACGGTTGGATATAACTCTGTACAGAACGTTGCAAAGATTGATAAGAACGACTTGATGAAGTATGTTCTTCCTCAAGACTTGAAATCTTTCGGTCTTATTCCAGAGATTATAGGACGTCTGCCAGTGCTCACCTATCTCAATCCGTTGGATAGAAAGGCGTTACGGAGGATACTTGTTGAACCGAAGAACTCTATTGTAAAACAGTATATCAAGTTGTTTGACATGGATGGTATCAAACTGACTTTCACAGAGGCAGCACTTGATTACATCGTAGACAAGGGCGTTGAGTATAAACTTGGAGCTCGTGGTTTGCGTTCAATCGTTGAGGCTGTGATGATGGATGCTATGTTTGATGTACCATCACGACGTATTAAATCATTTGAGGTGACGGAAGAGTATGTGCGTCAACAACTTGATAAGGCTCATATTCAGAAGTCGGATACTGCCTCATAAACCTATATATACAGCCTACTGATGTGAAGAACTATTCACATCTGTGGGCTGTGTTATTTCTACAGAACCGTAAAGTATAGAAATATACCCAGCTATTAACATGACACAAGAAGTCAATCTTACCGAAAAACTAAAACATTATTTTGGCTTTGACAAGTTCAAAGGCGACCAAGAAGCTATTATCCGTAATCTTCTTGATGGGAAGGATACTTTCGTGCTAATGCCTACCGGTGGTGGCAAAAGCCTTTGTTATCAACTCCCTTCATTGATTATGGAAGGCACAGCTATTGTTGTTTCTCCGCTTATTGCATTAATGAAAAACCAAGTAGATGTCATTAATGGAATCAGTGAAGAGGATGGTATAGCTCATTATCTCAATTCTTCTCTAAAGAAAGGGGAGATAGATCAGGTCAGAGCAGACATTGTCTCTGGTCGAACAAAACTACTCTATGTTGCTCCTGAATCACTGAATAAAGAGGAGAATGTGGAGTTCTTAAAGTCGGTAAAGATAAGTTTCTACGCTATTGATGAAGCACATTGTATCTCCGAATGGGGCCATGATTTTCGCCCTGAGTATCGTAAGATACGTTGTGCAATTGAGTCGATTGGGACAGCTCCGGTCATCGCTCTTACTGCTACAGCTACTGATAAGGTACGTACAGATATCGTACGTAGCTTAGGTATTGAGGATTGTGCAGAGTTTAAGAGTTCGTTTAATCGACCAAACCTCTATTATGAAGTGCGGCCAAAGAAGAGTGATGATGATACGAATAAACAAATCATTAAGTTTATAAAGCAGCACGCTGGCAAGAGTGGAATTATCTATTGTCTTTCTCGTAAGAAGGTAGAAGAGTTGGCTGCTATCCTTAAAGCAAATGATATTAAGGCAGCACCTTATCATGCAGGGCTTGACTCTGAGACACGTTCAAAGGCTCAAGACGACTTTCTCATGGAAGAGTTGGATATCATTGTAGCCACGATTGCTTTTGGAATGGGTATCGATAAGCCTGATGTTCGCTTCGTTATACATTATGATATACCGAAGAGTCTGGAGGGTTACTACCAAGAAACAGGACGCGCAGGACGTGATGGTGAGGAAGGTATATGTGTTGTTTTCTATTCTAAGAAAGACCTCAATAAACTTGAAAAGTTTATGGAGGGGAAACCTATAGCCGAACAGGACATAGGGCGTCAACTGTTGCAAGAAACAGAGGCATACGCAGAGTCGTCTGTATGTCGCCGTAAGATGCTCTTACATTACTTTGGTGAAGACTATCCAAAGTGTAACTGCTCTATGTGTGATAACTGTTTGCATCCTAAGACAAAGATTGAGGCTGAGAAGCAGCTACTTATTGTTCTACAGGCTGTGAAGACCTTAAAAGAGAATTTCCGACAGGAGTATGTTATTGACTTTGTGCGTGGTAGGGCTACAGACGACCAGAAAGATCATAAGCACGATGAGTTAGATGACTTCGGTGCAGGCGAAGGCGAAGACCCAAAGATATGGAATCCTGTTATACGTCAGGCTCTTTTAGCGGGTTATCTGAAGAAGGATGTAGAGAACTATGGGTTGCTGAAACTAACAGCAGCTGGTAAGCGTTTCTTGAAGTCACCAGAGTCATTTATGATCGTTATGGATACTGAGTTTAAGGATGATGACGATGACGATGAACCAATCGTAAGTTCGGCAGTCCTTGACCCAGAACTTTTCTCCATGCTGAAGAAACTCCGTAAGGATATTGCACATAAGTTGGAGATACCGCCTTATGTTATCTTCCAAGATGTCTCTTTGGAGCAGATGGCGATGATGTATCCTATCAATGAGCAGGAATTACAGAATATCCAAGGCGTAGGAGCTGGGAAAGCAAAACGCTATGGGAAGGAGTTCTGTGAGCTAATTAAGCATCATTGTGAGGAAAACAACATAGAACGTCCAGAGGAATTACGTGTCAGGACGGTGGCAAAGAAGTCAATGCAGAAGGTGAAGATCATCCAAAGTATCGACCGACAGTTGCCGCTTGATGATATTGCGTCTGCTGAGGGACTTGATTTCGATGACCTGCTGACAAAGATTGAAGAGATTGTCTATAGTGGTACAAAACTTAACATCGATTACTTCCTTGAGGATGTCTATGATGAAGACCAGATAGATGATATCTATGATTATTTCATGGATAGTGAGACTGACAGTCTTAATGCTGCAATGGAAGAACTTGATGGTGACTACAGCGAAGAGGAGATACGCCTCGTACGCATTAAGTTCTTGTCAGAGATGGCTAATTAATTCTCACTGTCAGAGTGATGATATTATATTTATCCGTAGGCACTCACAGCTCGTACCCTTCTCATCGTTAACTTCTCTTTGCTACGATGAAACGAGTTGTGTGTGCCTATTTCCTTTAATACATACGAATCTTGAGTGCCCTTTTACCCTCTGAGAATCTAATATAAAGCTGAACCTTTCTCCCCTTAAAAGTAAGTGTTAATACCCTTTATAAGCCTTAATAAAGTAATTAAACCCTTCCATTTATTTGGATATATGTAATCTATTTGTTACCTTTGCCTATGGATAAAGTTGTAAGAGAAATCCTTTACTCATTAGAGTATGAAGCTTATTATGCAAGCTTGGATTTAAGAACTAAAGAGAAGTATGATTATGTGGAGCATATTATTAAAACACAAGATGTTGTAAAGAAGAAGTATGTGAAGCATTTAGAGAATACTGACCTCTATGAGGCACGTGTTTCAGTAGGCAGTAATGAGTATCGTACAATCTTGTTTGCGGTAAATGCTGCCAGTTTTATGCAAGCAACGAAGATTCTCTATCTGAATTCTTTTCTGAAAAAAGATACGAAACAATATAAACGTGAGATAAATAAAGCTTATAGGTTATTGGAGAATTACATGGAGGAATAAGTTATGATAAAGTTAGATGAAAATAGATTAGCAAAGTTGCACACCTCTTCAGAACACTTGAAGGAGAAGTATGGGGACTTAGGCTCTCCCGAACGTGAGGCGTTCGAGGCACGTGCGAAAGCTTATTACTATGCTGAACTACTGAAAGAACAACGTAAGCAACAGAAGATGACACAGCAGCAGTTGGCAGATAAGATAGGTAAGAAGCGAGAGTATATCTCTAATATCGAGCGTGGAAACAGTGATATGCAGCTATCTACTTTTATGCAGATTGCGAATGCTTTAGGACTTCGTTTTGCACTTGTTGTTGGTTAGTTACATCACTGAAAGATGTCTATTATGATTTATCTTCATGAGAAGAAATATTTTTTTTCATGAAGATAAATCTTTCTTTTCATGAGAATAATTTCTTCTTTTCATGAGAAGAAATAAAGAAAGAGGCTGAATTAGAAAGTTGACGATGGCTAATGGTGAGGATAATAAGTATAGTTAATCCTGCAATAGAGCCTTCTAATCAATGCACATGACGTGCACTTTAACTTATGATTCAGCCTCTTGGCAATATATTATAATCTGATGAATTACTCAGCGCAGCTCTGTGAGCTAACAGCAACGAGCATCCAAACAGTCTTCTCCTGCTGAACGAGGAAGTCATTCATCAATGAAACTGTAGTGTCATCGTGTGCCTCTGTAGCAAGGTCGATGATTCTACGCTCACGAGCAATCAGTGTCTTGTAGTAATCTAAGAGCAAGTCAACAGCCTCTTTGCTGCAGCTAACAACGCCAGCCTCTTTGATTTCAGCAACTTCCAGATAAGCACTGAAGCGACTTTCAGGATTGCTGCCCAACTGAAGGATACGCTCAGCAACCTCGTCAACCTTCTCTGCTGCATCGTTGTAAAGTTCCTCATACTTGCTATGTAATACAAAGAAACCATGTCCCTTTACGTTCCAGTGGAAATTGCGGAGGTTAGCATAAAACACTTGGAGGTCGGCCAGTAAGAGTGATAGATCTACTACTACGTGCTGTACTTTCTTCTCATCTAATCCTAATACTTCCAGTCTTTTCATCTTGAAATACGTTTTAAGTTAATGTTTTAAGATCTCGATAACAAAGATAGTTGTTGGTTTTTATAAAGCAAGGGATTATGACTATCTTTTATAATATTTTACATATTAACTTCTGTTTTGTATTGATAATCAGTCTTGTCTCTGTTCTTTATAAGTCTTATGCCTATTTGGAATGTCCTCAAATGGATATACTGACCACAACTAACCCTGTTAAGGAGTGGTAGAGACTGAGACAATGAAATGTATTCATGCTTGTTCCCAGTCTCTTGTTTATATGTGATAATGTTTTTGTATTATTCTGCGCAATTCTGTGAACTAACGGCAACAAGCATCCAAACAGTCTTCTCCTGCTCTTTGAGGAAATCGCTTACCAGTGAAACAGTTGTGTCATCGTGTGCGTCAGAAGCAACCTCGATGATTCTACGCTCACGTGCAATCAGTGTCTTGTAGTAGCCCAAGAGCAAGTCAACAGCCTCTTTGCTACAGCTAACGACACCAGCTTCTTTAATCTCAGCTGATTGCAGATATGCACTGAAACGGCTCTCTGGATTGCTACCTAACTGAAGGATACGCTCAGCAACCTCGTCAACCTTCTCTGCTGCATCGTTGTAAAGTTCCTCATACTTACTGTGCATTACAAAGAACCCATGTCCCTTTACGTTCCAATGGAAACCACGGAGGTTGCTATAGAACACCTGAAGGTCGGCCAACAAAACTGATAGTTCGTTTACTATGTTCTCTACTTTCTTTTCGTTTAATCCTAATACTTCTAATCTTTTCATCATGAATATATTTTTAAGTTGTTGTTTCTTGTTTACGAGTGCAAAGTTAGTGAGTTTGTTATTCTACCACAACAGATATTATCTATACGGTCATTGATTTAATCTATAATATACTTATACGTACTGATTATAAGTTAGTTATAGGCAATTAAGAAGGTTAAAGAGTATGTGAATAATTGTATGTGTGAAGGAGTCGATAGTCGAAAAGTAGGGAAGACGGTAAAGGGAAATATTAAATACTTTTAATAAGGTGTGAGAAAAAACGGAAAAAACCAGTCTGTTTGATATTTAATTGCTAAATTTGCATGCAATAAATTTCTAAAATACAATTATGTCATCATTTGTTGCAGACAAAATCACAATGGACGGCTTAACCTACGATGACGTCCTTTTAATTCCGGCTTATTCAGAAGTACTGCCCAAAGAGGTGGTGTTGAAAACCAAGTTTTCACGTAACATTGATCTTAACGTACCTTTCGTCACAGCAGCGATGGACACCGTTACAGAGAGTTCTATGGCGATTGCGATAGCACGTGAGGGAGGTATCGGTGTGATTCACAAGAATATGAGCATTGAAGACCAGGCTCGTCATGTGGCTATTGTGAAACGTGCAGAGAATGGTATGATTTATGATCCTGTGACTATTCGTAAGGGTCGTACGGTGAAGGATGCACTTCAGATGATGGCAGACTACCATATTGGTGGTATCCCTGTCGTTGATGAGGATAACCATCTTGTGGGTATTGTTACCAATCGCGACCTCCGTTTCGAGCGTCATCTGGATAAACTTATTGATGACGTGATGACGAAAGAGAATCTCGTTACGACACATCAAAAGACTGATCTCACAGCAGCAGCACATATTCTTCAAGAAAATAAGATTGAGAAGTTGCCTGTTGTCGATCGTGACAACCGCCTTATTGGTCTGATTACCTATAAGGATATCACAAAGGCTAAGGATAAGCCAATGGCTTGCAAAGACGAGAAGGGACGTCTGCGTGTTGCTGCTGGTGTCGGTGTCACAGCTGATACGATGGAGCGCGCACAAGCACTTGTAGCTGCAGGTGTAGATGCAATCGTAATTGATACAGCACATGGTCACTCTGCTGGTGTTATCGGAAAGTTGCATGACGTGAAGGCTGCTTTCCCTAACCTTGATGTTGTAGTAGGTAATATAGCAACAGGTGAGGCTGCAAAGTTCTTGGTAGACAATGGAGCTGATGCCGTTAAAGTTGGTATAGGACCAGGTTCTATCTGTACAACACGTGTCGTAGCAGGTGTTGGTGTACCACAGTTGAGTGCTATTTATGATGTTTATACGGCTTTAGAGGGAACGGGAGTACCATTGATTGCAGATGGCGGATTGCGTTATTCTGGCGATGTCGTTAAGGCATTGGCAGCAGGTGGTAGCAGTGTGATGGTAGGATCATTGGTTGCTGGTACGGAAGAGTCACCTGGTGACACCATTATCTTTAATGGACGTAAGTTTAAGAGTTATCGTGGTATGGGTTCATTGGAGGCAATGGAACAGAAGAATGGCTCACGTGACCGTTATTTCCAGAATGATGTTGGTGATGTGAAGAAGCTCGTTCCAGAGGGTATCGCTGGTCGTGTTCCTTATAAGGGAACTGTCCAAGAAGTTATCTATCAGCTTGTCGGTGGTCTTCGTTCAGGTATGGGCTATTGTGGTGCAGCATCTATAGCAGACTTACATAACGCAAAGTTCACACGTATCACTAATGCTGGTGTGATGGAGAGTCATCCTCATGACATTACCATTACCAGTGAGGCACCGAACTATTCACGTCCAGAGTAATAGTAAAAGACGAAAAATATTCACCCTCTTCCCTGTCTTTCGGGGGAGAGGGTCCCTGCGTTAAAATAATAACAATGAAATTCAAAGCGATTTTGTCAGTAGTATTGCTCTCCACGACAATGGCATACGGACAAACTGACCCAACAATAATGACTATCAACGGCAAGCCTGTGAGCCGTTCGGAATTTGAGTATTCATATAATAAGAATAATGCTGATGGAGTGATTGATAAGAAGAGTGTAGATGAGTATGTTAATCTCTTTATCAATTACAAATTGAAGGTACAGGCTGCGCTCGACGCACACCTTGACACACTCAGCTCTTTTAAGAAAGAGTTCTTAAGTTATCGTGACCAGCAGGTGCGCCCAACCTTTATTACAGATGCTGATGTTGAGGCTGAAGGACATAAATTGTATCGTGAAGCAAAGCAGCAAGTAGAAGCTAATGGAGGTATGTGGCATTGCGCACATATCCTTATCGGGATGTTACAGAGTGCTGATAAGGAAGAGGCTGAGACAGTGAAGCAGTTGGCTGACTCTATCTATACAGCCATTCGTGGTGGTGCTGATTTTGCAGAACTGGCAAAGAAATATTCTACAGATGTTAATTCTGCCAAGAATGGTGGTGAGTTACTACATCTTCAGAAAGGTCAGACTGTGCCAGAGTTTGAGAAGGTGCTGTTTGCTTTGAAGCCAGGAGAGATAAGTGCTCCTGTTCTTTCTCCTTTTGGTTATCACATCATCAAGATGATAGGTCGCGAGGAATTCCCAAGTTATGAGACGCTACATCCTGATATCATGCGCTATATTGAGATGCAGGGATTGCGTGACCAAATAATCGAACAGAAGCTTGATTCACTTGTGGAGAGTGAAGGGAAGGGAGCTACACAAGAAGAAATTCTTGCAAAGAAGCTTTCTTCGTTAGAGAAGGAAGATGTAAATCTCAAGAATCTTATCCGTGAGTATTATGACGGTCTACTGATGATAGAGATGAGTAATCGTACCGTTTGGGATAAAGCGGCCAAGGATGAGAAGGCGTTGGAAGCTTATTTCCTTAAGCATAAGAAACAATATAAATGGACAGAGCCACGTTTTAAGGGTATAGCCTATCATGTAAAGAAGAAGGAAGATGTGGAAGCTGTGAAGGCATGCGTTAAGGATGTGTCTTTCAATCAATGGGCAGAGAAGCTACGTGATAAGTTCAATGCAGATAACACAATTCGTATCCGTGTAGAAAAGGGAATCTTTCGAAAGGGCGATAATGCATTGGTAGATCGTGACGTCTTTGGTGAGAAGACAACTGTGAAACCTGTTGCTGGATATCCTATAGACGCCGTTTATGGTAAGAAGATAAAAGCACCAGAGAGCATGGATGATGTGCGTGACCTCGTTGTATCAAATTATCAAGAGGAACTTGAGAAGGCGTGGGTAGAGTCATTGCGCAAGAGATATAAGGTAGTTGTTGACAAGAATGTTCTTTCAACAGTCAATAAGCATTAAGATAATACAGCATTTCAATGAAGATAAATAAAGGAAAAACAATTGTCCTACTCGTAGGAACAGTTCTCACGGCAATGGGGCTGCATGCTGGTGCATTCTGTCCCAGCGGTCAACCTATTGCTCTGTCAGACTCAATGAAGGCCGATACAGCAGCGGTAGACAAACCGAATAGTGTTGTTGACGAGGTTATCTGGGTAGTAGGTGATGAACCTATCTTGAAGTCAGAAGTAGAGATAATGAAGCTTCAGAGTGAGGCTGAAGGAGTGAAATGGAATGGTGATCCTGAGTGTATTTTGCCTGAACAGATTGCAGTTCAGAAGCTATTCCTTCATCAAGCGGCTATCGATAGTGTTGAAGTCTCTGAGTCGGAGATTGCACAGGGTGTTGATCAACAGATTAACTATTGGATTTCTTTGCCACAGATAGGTTCTAAGGAGAAGCTTGAGCAGTTCCAAAACAAGAGTATGACGCAGATCCGACAGGACCTACATGACGACTATAAAAACCGTCTGCTTGTACAGAAAATGCAAGAGAAGCTCGTAAGTGATGTGAAGGTTTCGCCTGCTGAAGTACGCGAGTACTTTAAGAAACTCCCCGTTGATAGTATTCCTATGATTCCAACAACGGTTGAGGTAGAAATCCTTACACAGACTCCAAAGGTTGAGCCTGAGGAGGTTAATCGTATTAAGAACTTACTACGTGACTATACAGACCGAGTGACAAAGGGTGAGACTTCTTTTGCAACCTTGGCTCGTCTTTACTCAGAAGACCCAGGCTCTGCTCGTCAAGGTGGTGAGTTAGGCTATATGGGACGTGGTGTACTTGATCCAGCGTTTGCTGCTGCAGCTTTTAATCTGACGGATCCAAAGAAGGTGTCAAAGGTTGTGGAGAGCGAGTTTGGTTACCATATCATTCAGCTGATAGACCGTCGAGGTGATAAGGTGAACGTTCGTCATATCCTTTTGAAGCCGAATGTGTCAATTGCTTCTATCGATGCTGCTAAGGAGCGATTAGATTCGATAGGTAAGGATATCCAAAAGGGTAAGTTTACATTTGAGGATGCAACAGCTTATCTCTCTGATGATAAGGACACGAAGAACAACCATGGATTGATGGTTAACTCTCAAGAGAATACTCGTACATCACGTTTTAAGATGAAGGATCTTCCGACAGAGGTGGCTCGTGTTGTTGATACGATGAAGGTTGGGGAGATTTCTGTACCATTCCAGATGACCAATGCACGTGGTAAAGTCGTTTGTGCAATCGTGAAGTTGAAGGAACGTATACCAGAACATAGAGCAACAATCACAGAAGACTTCCAAGCAATGCGTGATATCGTCACGGCAAAACGCAGAAAGGAAATTCTGCACGATTGGGTTGTGAAGAAAGTAAAAGAGACATACGTGCGGATTAATCCTCGGTATAAGAGTTGTAATTTCCAATACGAAGGTTGGCTTAAATGACAATAAACAGCAAGTATAAAGATACATTTTGCGGGCATAGAATCTTGTTAATTATGATTCTATGCCTGTTTGGGCTATGGCAATCCCAGTCGCTCCGAGCACAGAATGCAACGGAGAAGAAGGGAGATAAGTTCTATATTGACCATGCCGACAATCTACGTCATAATCAATTGGAAATGCCTGATGTGATGATTGCTAAAGGCGATGTTCGTTTCCGATATAAGGGTATGACGCTTAAGTGCGATAGTGCTTATTTCAATGAGAAGTCTAATTGGTTTAAAGCTTTCAGCCGTGTGCATATCACTCGCCCTGGTGGAGTGAACCTTGACTGCCAACGCTTACATTATGATGGCTTTGGACAGATGGTACATGCACGTGGTAAGGTGGTTGTTAGAGAGCCTGGGCGGTCGCTTCGTTGTGACAGTTTGGACTATAACACTGCTTCAAAGGTGGCCAATTACTTTGGTGGACGTGGTACGCTGGTCTATAATGGGAACACTGTTGTTGCTGATCAGGGTGATTATAATACGGAGACACATGATGCCAACTTCTTTGGTAATGTTGTGATGTACACTCCGAAGTATCGTATTACTACCCCGGAAGCACATGGTAACACGGAGACGGGACTTGTCCACGTTATCGGTAAGTCTGTTATAAAGACGGCTAAAGGTGAGGTCGTGCATACGACTGATGGTACTTACAATAGTAAGACCGACCACATGGAACTAAATGGCCGCTCAACAATCACTTCTCCTAAGCAGGATGTTGAGGGTGATAACATTATTTATAATAGTACGACGGGTGATGCAGAAGGCCATGGGAATGTGAAGATTGTTGATAAAGCAAACAATCGTACCATCATTGGTCAAGACGTTTTCTATAATGAAAAGACTGGACACAGTAATGCACGTGGCAATGTAAAGATTGATGATCGTAAGGCGCAACGTGTTATTACTGGCGATGAGGTGACATATAATGCTAAAACTGGGTACAGTGAAGGGCATGGCAATGTAAAGATTGTTGATAAACTGAAGCAACGCACTGTCACTGGTCGCGACCTTAGTTATAATAGTAACACACATGAAGGAACGGGCGAAGGTAATGTCTATTATATTGATTATAAAGGTAAGCATGCTTTCTATGGCGATTACCTACATTATACCGACTCTGCTGCGATCGCTTTCGGAGGTAGTCCTGGTCCTGTTGCTAAGGATTTCTCTCAGGGTGATACCCTCTTTGTTCATGCGGATACAATCAGTATGAAGGGTTTTCACATGAACACGCCACAAATGTATCGTGAAATCTATGGTGTGAATAATGTGCGTGCTTATCGTACCGATGTGCAAGCTGTATGTGGATTTGTTATAGCTAACTCTAAGGACTCCTGCATGACGATGTATGATTATCCTATTGTGTGGAGTGGAACACGTCAGTTAGTGGGTGATTCTATTAAGGCATATATGAACGACTCAACCATCCGCCAGGCCTTTGTCTATGGTAATGCTTTCTCCATAGAAAAGCTATCAGGAGGTAAATATTTCAACCAGATATCCTCTAAGGATATGCGGGCAGACTTTGTGAAGGGTGTTGTTCGGCGTGTAGACGCTTGGGGTAATGTGGAAGTTATCTATTATCATACGGATAAAGATAGTACGCTGATAGGACATGATTATACCGAAACAGATACGTTACGGATGTTTATCTCACCTGAGCGAAGACTTCAGAAGATATGGATGCCAAAAGCGAATGGTGTCATTAGTCCGATGACACAGATTCCTCCCGACAAGCTGAAACTACCTCACTTTGAGCTTTTTGATGAGGTTCGTCCTAAGGATAAAAATGATATCTTCCGTCGTGCAGCACGTAAAACAAGTGCTACCGTACGTAATGCGAGAGTGTCTTTGCCTCCTCGTCAGCATATAGAATGACGATGTTTTACTTAAAGTTCATAATGAAATGCTTTTCTTTCAATCATCACGTCCGCGTCGTTTCCATCATGAATATATGTTTGTTGACGAGCGAAAAGAATTGCTAAACGATATAGAGCAGCGTGCACGCTGTGAGGTGGATGGGAAGGAGGTATCCGAACGTCAGTATCGAGAGGAGTTACAGCGCAAGTTAGGCGATTCCTTGAAGCCACAGATGTTGCGTCATCGACGTAATCGCTTTACGGCTATGTGGGTATCGTTGATTCTTTCGGCAGGTGTTATCGCCCTTCTTATCTTATTTTTATTTATAGCTTTATAGGATTATTCATGAGTGATATTATACAACTTCTCCCAGACAGTGTAGCCAATCAGATTGCTGCTGGTGAGGTTATCCAGCGTCCAGCTTCTGTTATTAAGGAGTTGGTGGAGAATGCCATTGATGCCGGAGCAACGCATATTGATGTGTTGGTCGTTGATGCTGGTCGCACTTCTATTCAGGTTATCGATGATGGGAAAGGTATGTCGGAGACGGATGCACGCCTTTCTTTTGAACGGCACGCCACGTCTAAGATACGTAAGGCTGACGACCTCTTCTCTCTTCGTACGATGGGGTTTCGTGGGGAGGCATTGGCTTCTATTGCCGCAGTGGCTCAGGTTGAATTGAAGACACGTATGGCGAGTGAGGATTTGGGTACACATCTCTCTATTGCAGGAAGTCGTTTTACTGGGCAGGAACCTTGTTCTTGTCCTGTGGGAAGTAATTTCTTGGTAGAAAATCTCTTCTTCAACGTACCAGCTCGTCGTAAGTTCTTGAAGTCGAATACTACAGAACTTAATAATATCATCACAGCCTTTGAGCGTATCGTATTGGTCTATCCACAGATATCTTTCACGCTTCACAGCAACGGGACAGAGCTTTTTAACCTCCGTTCTTGTAGCTATCGTCAACGTATTGTTGAGGTGTTTGGTAAACGACTCAATCAAGATCTGCTACCAATTGACGTTGATACGACTCTTTGTCATATCCACGGCTTTGTAGGTAAACCAGAGGCTGCAAGGAAGAAGGCACCCCATCAGTATTTCTTCGTCAATGAGCGCTATATGAAACATCCTTATTTCCATAAGGCTGTTCTTACGGCTTTCGACCGACTCATTCCTCAAGGCGAGCAGGTTCCTTATTTCCTTTACTTCGATGTGCCTGCTGAGAATATTGATGTGAATATCCATCCTACTAAGACTGAGATTAAGTTCGAGAACGAGCAAGCTATTTGGCAGATTTTGCTTGCAGCTGTAAAGGAGTCTGTAGGACGCTTTAATGATATCCCTGCTATTGATTTTGATACAGAGGGGAAACCAGATATTCCTGTGTTTAATCCTAATACTGGTACGGCTGCACCAAAGATTGACTTTAATCCTAATTATAATCCTTTCAAGCAGTCTTCTTCTGTAAAGACTTCGGCTCCTGATGGATGGGAAGAACTCTATACAGACTTGGGTTCTGGTGGTGAGATTCGTCAGTCTAAGCTCTTTGATCAGAATGAAGATGAGATGATTACCAGTAGCTTGGGTACTGGAACCAATGCTGTGGAGGAGGGTTCTATTATTCCTTCTGCTGTCACACAGCCTGTTGAAGAGTCTTTGATAGAAGACAAGGCACCATTGCATTATCAGTATAAGGGATGTTATATCATGACAGCTGTGAAATCGGGACTGATGATTATCGATCAGCATCGTGCACATATCCGTATCCTTTATGAGGAGTATTTACGTCGATTGTCCGAACATAAAGTACATTCTCAGAAGGTATTGTTCCCTGAGATGGTTCAGTTCTCTGTGTCCGACCAAGTTGTTCTCGACCAGATTTTACCAGAGATGGCTGAGATGGGCTTCCAACTTGATAGTCTTGGTGGAGGGAGTTATGCTGTCAATGGTGTCCCTGCTGGTATCGAAGGGTTAAATGTTGTGACACTTATCGGTGATATGGTTGCCTCAGCAATGGAGAGTGGAGCAAGTGCTAAGGAAGAAATAGACCAGGCCTTAGCATTAAGTCTCGCTCGTAATGCGGCTATTCCACAAGGTCAGGTGTTGAGTGGCCTTGAGATGGATAATCTTGTCAACGAACTCTTTGCGTGCGGTAATGTCAACTATACTCCTTCTGGCGAACCAGTAATTGCGATTATGAAGCAACAGGATATAGAGCATCTCTTTCATAGTTAATTGTCTATTTTATGACAGTTTGTTATATAAGCCTTATTAGCGCTAATTGGCCTAATAAGGCTTATAGTTTATTAATATCTTTCTGAGTTAATGTTCGATAATGTCTCTAAAGTTTGTAGATTACTCTATTATAAGTTTTCTTTTTAGTTGCTGTCAGTTTTAACATTTCGTGCAATCGTACTGTAAATAAGTTAGTTAGATGATGAATCCTAATGACAGTAATGACAGCAAAATCGAAACGCACCAGAAGAGGAGATGAGCTCTCACCCCAATCTTCTTCTCTAAACTGGCATTTACTGGCCGAAGGAGAGTGACGATTGCTATACCTCTATAAGGTAGATGGAAAAAGGAGGACCTTCAGAATTTTAGTGTGATAATGAGCTGCCTAAACTTAGGTCCCTGACGAAATATCACACAGTGCAATGGAGAGTATGGAGGGTTATGAAACAAAGCAATGGTAGTCACGGAGACTCCGTCGGTGTGGGGAGCGACAGCGGTAGTTTGCCAGTTTTATTAGAAACTCTTTATCCAAAGCAGTTATCTCAGAAATAATCAGGAATCTGTATGCTACACCTTTGTCGCTCTTTGTGCCATCGGCAACTCTGTGGCATTGCCTTTACCTCCGTCCCTTCTTTCCCTCCGTATGCCTTATTATATGAGAGTTTTAGTTATCACTATATATCGGAAGACCTAAATATATTGATAAGGAAACACAACAATGGGAAACCGACAACGGTACCTAAGATTTGACCTAAGGTAACCATTGGAATATATTTGAAGATATTTCTCATAACTGATGTGCTTGGATTTTCACTCTCCCCTACTTGCTAAACCGTTTCTTACTCATTACATAATAACCTTACTCTTTACTCTTAAATCGTCTTTCAAACTCCTCCTTTGGCATCTTATATTTCAAGTAGTTAATGACATTGTTCCGATAGAATTTATCCATAAAGACAGAGTCAGTATCCTTGCCACTAAACCATATCGGTTCACTAACACCTACAGCTTTCAGTACAGGTACTGGATTATCCTTGGTCCCATACTCGGGATTATTCATATCGTCACGATTAACAGTAAGTATAAGTTCTTTCTCCCAATAATTCCCATCAACATTTTGAAAAGAAATAATGTTCATACATTTATTATATTCTGAGCAGAAAAAGATACAATAGTCAGCACTCGGATTACTAAAATACTTTTTTGAATCGTAGGTTACCTTAAATCTCTCGCCCAAAGGAAATCTTTCTTTATCACAATTATGTAAAACTTTATCAGATTTATATGACGGCATTACTACTTTAATAGTTATACAACTATCAATGTATTTTTGATAAGCTTGTGAAGCATCATTATTATATTTGTTCTTATAATACAATGCATCAACTATCTTGGGCATCATCGGTACAATAAATAGTGAACCAATAATACTCCCGATAGTTACCCAAGGAACAAAACTGATAAATTTGACTTTTGCCATCACGATCTACTTTCCTTTCTTAAATCGTCTTTCAAACTCCTCCTTTGGCATCTTATACTTCAAATAGTTAATGACATTGTTCCGATAGAAATTATCCATAAAGACAGAATCAGTATCCTTGCCACTAAACCATATCGGTTCACTAACACCTACTGCTTTCAGTACAGGTACAGGATTATCCTTTGTTCCATACTCGGGATTATTCATATCGTCACGATTGACTGTAAGGTAAAGTTCTTTTTCTCCATAGCTTCCATTAACATCCTTAAATGCTATAATATTCATATACTTTTTATACTCCTTACAATAGAAAGAAGTATAATCAGCACTTGGGTTATTAAAATAATTACGGGAGTCATTGGTCGTATCAAATCTTTCATATAGAGGATACTTTTCTCTATCAACATTATGTAAATATAGTTTAGACTCCGCATTAGGCATAGATACTTTTATAATATAGCTATTATCTTTATATTGCTTATAGAACATAGCTGTATTTTTATTATACTTCTCTTTATAATAAAATTTATCTATTAGATTTGATACCATCGGTACTACAAAAGCTGAACCTATAAGACTTCCTATCAGCACCCAAGGGAAAAAACCTGCATATTTCAATAATTTCATTATTATAATGTATTTGCTATAACAGTAATATTTTTCTTATTTTCTTTACGACTCTTTATAATTTCTTTTACTATATCCTCGTACATTTTATTCTCATCTTTATTATCCCCCCATTCTATCTGATTACTAACTATCGAACTCAGAATACCAATTCCGATACCACTAAGAGTAAACCATTTATTTGAAATATTCCATTTGAAAGCCTTGGTTTTACCTGACCAGATTCCTTTCCAAAATTCATGAGGAATATCACCCATACCCTTCTGTGCACCATACGCCAGATCACTTGCCCACATTGCATGCCCTGCACCAGCCATATCTCCCTTCAACTTATATTCTAATGCTCTCTCGTTAAAGTTCATTGCTTCTTTGGTAAGTATCTTATTACCTATTATAATACCCATAACAGTCTCTGCACCAGAATATCCTGTACTCACTGCAGTGCCTGCACCAGCATTCTTCATATCATCATCAGTTAAGATATCATGTTTCGTATTTATAGATACTTTGTCATCATCTTTCTCAAGTGCTAACTTAGCATAGTTGTTTTGCGAAACGACAGTGTCATCACGATAACTACTATTGCCACCTTTCAAATAATCATACACAGATAATCCCGAGCCAAGGACAAGACCAACAACAGCTCCACCTGCCTGCCCCTCAAAACCTGCAAGCAAAGCATTTGCACCATTACCTATGAAGCCTTGCTTAGTTTTTGACCAAAAATTCTTATTTCCTATTTCATTATTGGTTTTACTAATCATCTTTGCAAGTTCTACAGCTTTTGCATGATCCATAACCAATGAGACTACGCCACCTTTGGAACAAGTAAGTATCGAACGTTCCAAAAGAGCATTACTTTTCTCCAGATAGACCTTTCGATGAAACAAACTCCACTCTCCTTCAAGAGAACTATCACATTCGTTAGCTAAGTATTTGTAAGTTGCAGCCGCTCCGCAGGATGCTACTCCTCCAACAAGCAATGCCATTGAGGTTACAAAAGCTACATTTGTAGCCGTTGTTGCAATGGCTGCTGCAGCACCAACCACAGCAGCACCAGCTCCTGCTGTTGCTATTACAAATGTAACAACCAAACGTGAATTCAACAAGCAAGTGCAAATTTACTTAATTAGTTCGTAAAAGCAGTCCTGTGGTGTTTTAAAATCTAATTTCTTTCTTGGTCTCATGTTAATTTTCTTTGAATACTTAGTTATTTGTTGCTGGCTGATATGCTCAAAGGTTTCTTTTTTTGGCACGTATTGCCTAATTAGTCCGTTAGCATTTTCTATAGCGCCTTTCTGCCATGAAGCGTATGGGTCAGCAAAATATATGGTAACACCAAGGCTTTTGGCTATCATTTCATGACAAGCGAATTCTGTACCATTGTCAGTTGTAATAGACTTGATATGCTCTTTGAATGGAGACAGTAA
>NZ_FZNZ01000024.1 GCF_900187995.1 Prevotella jejuni | reverse complement strand
TGGGGGCTTCTCGCCCCCAAACCCCGCGGTGTTTTCAGGTATAGATTATTAAGCTACACCAGCACTTGGGATTGCAGTTCTATGTTGAACTTGCGATGCCTTACGAAAGGATTTTCTATATTCTCTGGGGCATACTTATTTATATCTGTGCATTTATTTGCTGTAAACGCCAAGAGAACTGAACATTGAGAAGCACACTCTCTCCTCCTCTCTTACCTTCCCTTTTCAAGAAATAATCAACTGACAATTTGACTGCAAGTAGTGCCATTATGTCAGACACAAGACGTAGGCACATGATTTGATATATAGTCATCAGAAATTAAAAAAAGAACTTAATACCTGATCCTATACAAGGGAAAGGGAATAAAGAAAGGATATTAGATATGACATTTGATAAATTTACAATAAAAGCACAAGAGGCTGTTCAGAGTGCGATAAACATTGCACAGCGAAATGGACAGCAGACCATTGAACCAGTACACATATTAGCTGGTGTGATGGAAAAGGGAAAGGACGTGATTAATTACGTCTTCCAGAAATTAGGTGTGAACGCACAAGCTGTGGAGAGTGCCATTCAGAATGAGATGAGCCACTTACCGAAAGTATCTGGTGGTGAACCTTATCTCTCTTCTGAAACCAATCAGGTAATGCAACGCACGATCGATATTTCGCAGAAGATGGGCGATGAGTTTGTAAGCATTGAACCGATGTTGCTCGCTCTGTTGGCTGTAAATTCCACCGCAAGTCGGATATTGAAAGATGCGGGTTGCACAGAGAAGGAGATGACGGCAGCTATCAACGACCTTCGTCAAGGTCAGAAGGTGCAGTCGCAAAGTGGTGACGAGAACTATCAGTCATTACAGAAATATGCCCGCAACCTTATCGAGGACGCCCGTGCAGGCAAGCTCGACCCAGTGATTGGTCGTGATGAGGAGATTCGAAGAGTATTGCAGATTCTGTCTCGTCGTACAAAGAATAACCCTATTCTCATTGGTGAGCCAGGTACTGGTAAGACCGCTATTGTTGAGGGTTTGGCAGAGCGAATCGTTCGTGGAGATGTGCCAGAAAACTTGAAAGATAAGCAACTCTATTCATTGGATATGGGTGCGATGTTGGCTGGTGCTAAGTATAAAGGTGAGTTCGAGGAGCGATTGAAGAGTGTGGTTAAGGAAGTGATGCAGGCTGATGGTAATATCATCCTCTTCATCGATGAAATTCACACATTGGTCGGTGCTGGTGGTGGCGAAGGTGCTATGGATGCAGCTAACATTTTGAAGCCAGCTTTGGCACGTGGCGAGTTGAGAGCTATCGGTGCAACAACCCTGAATGAATATCAGAAATATTTTGAGAAAGATAAGGCTCTTGAGCGTCGTTTCCAAACAGTTATGGTGGATGAACCTGACGAATTGGACGCCATCTCTATCCTTCGTGGATTGAAGGAGCGTTATGAGAACCATCACAAGGTTCGTATTCAAGACGATGCTTGTATAGCAGCTGTAAAACTTTCTGAGCGTTATATATCAGATCGTTTCTTACCTGATAAGGCTATCGATTTGATGGATGAGGCAGCCGCAAAACTACGTATGGAGCGTGATTCTGTTCCAGAGGAGTTGGATGAGATTACTCGTCGCTTGAAACAACTTGAGATTGAGCGTGAGGCGATTAAACGGGAAGACGATAAGGAAAAGATTGCACAACTCGACAAGGAGATTGCCGAATTCAAAGAGCAAGAACATAGTTTCCGTGCTAAGTGGGAAGGCGAACGTGGATTGGTGAATAAGATTCAACAAGACAAGCAAGAGATTGAGCAGCTCAAGTATGAGGCTGACCGTGCCGAGCGTGAGGGTAATTACGAGCGTGTTGCCGAGATTAGATACTCACGACTAAAGCAATTAGAAGACGATATCAAGAATATCCAACAGCAGTTGCAAGCCACACAAGATGGGCAAGCAATGGTGCGCGAGGAGGTTACAGCAGATGATATCGCTGAGGTTGTGAGCCGTTGGACAGGTATTCCTGTCACACGAATGTTACAGAGTGAGAAGGATAAACTGCTCCACTTGGAGGATGAACTACACAAGCGTGTCATCGGACAAGATGAGGCTATCACTGCTGTGGCAGATGCGGTTCGTCGTTCACGTGCAGGATTGCAAGATCCAAAGAAGCCTATTGCTTCCTTCATCTTCTTAGGTACAACGGGTACTGGTAAGACTGAGTTGGCAAAGGCATTGGCTGATTATCTCTTCAATGACGAGTCTATGATGACCCGAATTGATATGAGTGAGTATCAAGAGAAGTTCAGTGTAACTCGACTCATCGGTGCGCCTCCAGGATATGTAGGCTATGATGAGGGTGGTCAGTTGACTGAGGCTGTACGCCGTAAACCTTACTCAGTGGTTCTCTTTGACGAGATTGAGAAGGCACATCCAGACGTATTCAATATTCTTTTACAGGTATTGGATGATGGTCGATTGACTGATAATAAGGGTCGCACGGTGAACTTCAAGAATACGATTATCATCATGACGTCTAACCTTGGTTCGCAATACATCCAACAGCAGTTTGAGCATCTTAACGATACGAATCGTGAGGAAGTAATCGACAAGGCAAAAGTTGCGGTGATGGATATGTTGAAGAAGACGATACGTCCAGAGTTCCTCAATCGTATTGACGAGACTATCATGTTCTTGCCATTGACAAAAGAGCAGATTGGTGGTGTTGTTCGTCTGCAACTTGAGAGAGTTAAGGATATGTTAGAGCCACAGGGTATTGAACTTCAGTGGACTGACCCAGCCATCAACTATCTTTCAGATGTTGGCTACGACCCAGAGTTCGGTGCGCGTCCTGTCAAGCGAGCTATCCAACGTTACGTATTGAACGATCTCAGTAAGTCATTACTTGCAGGTACAGTCAACCGTGACAAGCCTGTCATCATCGACAGCTTCGGTGAGGGCTTAGTATTCAGAAATTAAAATAAAAGGGAGTGTATCATTTGATACACTCCTTTTTTTTGTTTCATCCGGCATTTCAAGTGATACTACTATAAATCTTTATGAGGTAAACCTCTGTTCTCCTTTAAACTTCTTCGTGACCAACATGTTTTATTATTCTTAGTGATTCTACATGTCATAACCGTCCGCACTATTGGTGTTCGCCATCCGCACCATTGGTGCTAAGTATCCGCACGATGATATGACATGATAAAAGGGCTATTGTGGCTCATCCACTATGGAGAAAAAATAAGATGTATCATAACTGTAAAAACACCTCTAAGATCCTTACTGCCAAGAACGAATCCGCCTCAGAATACGCTATTTCTCACATTCATTCCAATATCCCTAATTTTCTACAATGAAAGAAATCCTCAATATAAAAGTTCCTGTCACTCGTGTCACAAGAGAACAGCTTATAACCTACTGATTTGTAACACGTTTACACGAAGTGTTAAAAGTGACAGCAAAATGAAATTAAAAATACTATAGTTATATCGTTACATTTTTAAAAGAGCTAACAACATTTTATTACTCAAAGAACAACATATAGACAGAATCATTAGGCGTGCCTAACTCTTACGTTAGCAAGATTAATATTTCTTCTCACATAAAAGTGATTCTATCATAAATTAAACCATAGTGTATAGCACTAAAAGCCTTCTACTCATAGTAAAAAGAAGCTGTAAAAAGTAGAGAACGAATATAAAAAGCGTTGCTTTACACTTAACTATAAAGGTGTTCAAGACTGCATATTACATACTTCTTGCTATGTTTTCAAACATAGTTTATAAACAAACTATCTATAACAAATCCTGCATGGACTAAAGCCTTTTGACTTTGCTGCACTCACAGAAAGGCCTTTTATACTGCCAGAGCATCTATTAAGACCACGACAATTTGGGCTTGAATGATACTTTCTTGCCTTTGGTCCCGTACAAATGTAAACCGTTCCAGACTGAATATCCGTATTTCTCTTTGTAGAAGCAGTCGTTCCTCCTATCGTAGAGAACAAAGCAAGTGCTATAAACGCTGATTTAATAAATTGCATATTGGTATAAAGTAAGATTGTTGTAATGAACTTAGTAAATTAGAAGTGAGAGAAAAGGTAAAGGCCATCCTCTTTTAGATATTCATTTATAAAACATAAAAAATAGGCGGTATACCTACGTAAAAACATGGTATACCGCCTAAAAAATATATTTCTAAGAAATTACTTCATTTCTTCCACCGCTGCTTGTGCCGCTGCAAGTCTTGCGATAGGCACGCGGAATGGAGAACAGCTAACGTAGTTAAGACCTACACGATGGCAGAACTTAACAGAGCTTGGCTCACCACCATGCTCACCACAAATACCACACTTGAGGTTCTTGCGAGTCTTGCGGCCCTTCTCAACACCCATTTGGATTAATTGACCAACACCCTTCTGGTCAAGAACCTGGAATGGGTCAACATCGAGAATCTTCTTCTCCAAGTAGCTTGGCAAGAAGCTTGCGATATCGTCACGGCTATAACCGAAGGTCATCTGAGTCAAGTCATTTGTACCGAAGCTAAAGTATTCAGCCTTCTGTGCAATAACATCAGCTGTCAAAGCAGCACGAGGAATTTCAATCATCGTACCCACCTTGAATTCAACCTCAACACCTTCTTTTTTGAAGAGTTTGTTTGCAGTTTTACGAATGATACTCTCTTGAATGTCAAGCTCATTAACAATACCAACCAATGGTACCATAATTTCTGGCTTAGGATCAAATCCTTCCTTCTTCAACTGAACAGCCGCACCGAGGATAGCCTTGGTCTGCATTGCAGTAATCTCTGGGAATGTGTTACCCAAACGGCAACCACGAAGACCCAACATTGGGTTGCTCTCAGAAAGTGCACTTACACGGCTCTGAATAAACTGAACACTTACGCCCATCTCTTCAGCCATTACTTCCTGTCCCTTAAGGTCGTGTGGAACGAACTCATGCAAAGGAGGATCGAGCAAGCGGATGTTTACAGGCTTACCATCCATACACTTCAAGATGCCATAGAAATCTTGCTTCTGATAAGGCAGAAGCTTTTCAAGTGCCTTTTCACGCTCTTCTGTACTGTTAGCGAGAATCATCTCACGCATAGCCTTAATCTTCTCGTTCTCGAAGAACATGTGCTCTGTACGGCAGAGGCCAATACCAACAGCACCAAAATTACTTGCTACTTCTGCATCATGTGGAGTATCTGCGTTGGTACGAACAACCAGCTTACTATACTTCTTACAAAGGTCCATCAACTCTGCGAAGTCACCTGTAACCTCAGCAGGGCGAGTCTTCACCTCACCAAGATAAACTTCACCTGTTGAACCATTTAAAGAGATATAATCGCCCTCACGTATTATAGTTCCATCAATTTCCAAGGTACGTGCCTTGTAATCAACCATGATAGCACCAGCACCACTGACACAACACTTACCCATACCACGTGCAACAACGGCTGCGTGTGATGTCATACCACCACGAGCAGTCAAAATACCCTCAGCAGCAGACATACCAGCGAGATCCTCTGGAGATGTCTCGATACGAACCATGATAACTTGATGGCCATCCTCATGCCATTTTGTAGCATCATCAGCAAAGAACACTACCTGTCCACTTGCTGCACCAGGAGAAGCAGGCAAACCACGTGTCAACACATGTGACTGTGCCAATGCCTCCTTATCGAATACTGGGTGAAGAAGCTCGTCGAGTTTATTTGGTTCACAACGCACGAGTGCTGTCTTCTCGTCGATCTCGCCCTCATGAAGAAGGTCCATAGCAATCTTAACCATAGCAGTACCTGTACGCTTACCGTTACGAGTCTGGAGGAACCAGAGCTTACCTTCTTGTACAGTGAACTCCATATCCTGCATATCATGGTAGTGCTTCTCCAACTTATCCTGGAGGGCAAACAGCTGTGCATAAAGCTCAGGCATAGCCTCTTCCATAGAAGGATACTTTGCAGCACGAGTCTCTTCATCGATATTCTGCTGAGCAGCCCAACGGAGTGAACCTTCCTTAGTAATCTGTTGTGGAGTACGGATACCTGCTACAACATCCTCACCCTGTGCGTTGATAAGATACTCACCATTGAAGAGATTCTCACCAGTACCAGCATCACGAGAGAAGCAAACACCTGTAGCAGAGCTATCACCCATATTACCAAATACCATAGCCTGTACGGTTACGGCTGTACCCCATTCCTGTGGAATACCTTCCATCTTACGATAAAGGATAGCACGCTCGTTCATCCATGAGTCGAACACAGCGCATATAGCACCCCACAACTGCTCCATAGGATCATTTGGGAATTCCTTACCAGTCTGCTCCTTGATAGCATTCTTGAAGAGTACAACAAGTTGCTTCAAGTCATCAACGGTCATCTCGTTATCGAGCTTAATGCCACGCTCAGCCTTAACCTTCTGAATAATAGCTTCGAATGGGTCGATATCTTCCTTATTTACAGGCTTCATACCCAATACAACGTCTCCGTACATCTGTACAAAACGACGATAACTGTCATAAGCAAAACGTGCATTACCTGTCTTCTTAACCAATCCATCAACCACAGCATCATTAAGACCAAGGTTAAGAATGGTATCCATCATACCAGCATAGAAGCACGTGCACCTGAACGTACACTCACCAACAGAGGGTTAGATGGGTCTCCAAAAGTTGAGTTCATTAAACTCTCAACATGTTTAACGCTGTTCTCAACTTCTGCCTTTAGCAAACCTACTACAGTCTCTTTACCTTTCTCATAATACTCAGTACATACATCTGTGGTAATTGTAAAGCCTGGAGGAACCGGAACACCAATAAGATTCATCTCTGCCAAGTTAGCACCCTTGCCTCCAAGGAGATTTCTCATGTCAGCTTTACCTTCAGCCTTACCATTACCAAAGGTATAAACTCTCTTTTCGCTCATAAGTTAAAAATGATAATGAATTTTAGTTATTTGTATAGTGCAAATATACCAATAAATAGGTAAAGTAGCAAACTTTTCTGTAAAATTTGCTATGTTGACCTTACATTTTTACTTTGTTGGCGTACACAGAACCGATAAATATCATCATGTAAACCACAAACAAGAAAAAATTAGTAACTTTGCAACGAAATACAAAACAGATTATGAGTAGAAAAAGAAAGCCATTACCCATTCTGGAGAATGTCACAATAGAGGCTGTAGCAGCCGAAGGAAAGTGTGTTACGCACGTAGACGACAAGGTTATCTTTGTTCCTTTTGTAGTACCAGGAGACGTTGTAGACCTTCAGATACGCAAGAAGAAGCGCAACTACTGTGAAGCTACCGTCATCCGCTTCATTAGCAAGAGCAATATTCGTCAAGAACCTATGTGTGAACATTTCGGTATCTGCGGTGGTTGTAAGTGGCAGAACCTCCCTTACGAAGAGCAACTAAAGGCAAAGCAACAACAAGTTTACGACCAACTAAGCCGTATCGGTAAGGTTGAGCTTCCAGAGTTCCGCCCTATCATGGGTTCTGTACATACAAAGGAATATCGTAACAAGCTCGAATTCGGCTGCGCTAATAAGAGATGGTACACAGCTGAGGAGCTTCAAGCTCTGCCAGAAGACGCTGGCTTAGAAGAAGGAGCTATCGGATTCCACATCACAGGAGCTTTTGACAAGGTCTACCCTATCGAGAAATGCTGGTTGATGGACAACCTCTGCAATGAACTACGTAATGACATTCGCGACTATGCACACCAGACAGGGATGAAGTTCTATGACATTCGTGCACAGCATGGCCTACTCCGTGATATTATGGTGCGTAACTCTAATACCGGCGAATGGATGGTACTCATACAGTTCCACTATGATGAGGAGGGAGATGACGAACGTGCAAAAGCATTAATGCAGCATATTGCCGACCGTTTCCCACAGATTACATCACTCTTCTACGTTGATAATCAGAAAGGTAACGACACCTTTAACGATCTCGACCTTACTCTCTTCAAGGGAAATGACCATATCTTTGAGACAATGGAGGACTTGAAGTTTAAGGTGGGACCAAAGAGCTTCTACCAGACCAATACCGAACAAGCATACCATCTTTATTCTGTAGCGCGCGAGTTTGCTAACCTTACAGGTGACGAACTTGTTTACGACCTGTATACAGGAACGGGAACCATAGCCAATTTCGTCGCCAAGAAGGCCAAACAAGTTATTGGTATTGAGTATGTTCCAGAAGCTATAGAAGATGCAAAGGTCAATTCTGAGGTTAATAAAATAGACAATACGCTCTTCTATGCAGGTGACATGAAAGACATCCTTACGGAAGATTTCATCCATGAGCACGGTCGCCCAGATGTCATCATCACCGACCCTCCACGTGCTGGCATGCACCAAGACGTTGTAAACGTAATCCTTGGAGCAAGTCCAAAACGAATTGTTTATGTGAGTTGCAACCCTGCCACACAGGCACGCGACCTCGCTCTACTCGATGTTGACTACAAGGTAGCAGCTGTTCAACCCGTAGACATGTTCCCTCATACCCCACACGTTGAGAATGTAGTACTATTAGAAAAGAGATAGTAAAGCTATAATACCGAAAGAAAAATTGTCTGTCTTGTCAGTTCACAGGTTTTTCCTCCTTTGTTACTGACATCACAGACAATTTCACCTTATTATATATAAGGATAACATTATCAATCGCCATCACAAAGAAAAACACACAATAAAAACATCATAATATTTTGTTTATGTTTGATAAAACACTATCTTTGCATCGTTAACAGCCAAGTTATCAACCTAAGATATTATCATTACCTAAATTCATATAGTTATGAGAAAAACAATTATCTTATCTGTTATGATGCTATGCTCGCTTCTCAGCAAAGCACAAGAAGCACCGAAATGGATTAATAACGTTAAGCTGTCAGGCTTTGGTATCGTTCAATACCAATACAATGGTATGCATAACAACAAGTCAAACACATTCAACCTCCGTCTTGGTCGTGTCTCTCTTGATGGCCGTATCTTAAATGATTGGTATTGGAAAGCACAGTTACAGTTTAATGGTAACACCTCTACTTTGGGCGCATCACCCCGTGTAGTCGACTTATTCATCGAGTGGCAGAAGTATGACTTCTTCCGTGTTAAGGCGGGACAGTTCAAGAATCCATTTACATTCGACAATCCTATCCACCCTATCGACCAAGGTTTCATGAGCGTAGCACAAAGTGTTCAGAAGTTGGCAAGCTTCTCTGACCGTGCTGGTGCGCATCCTTCAAACGGTCGTGATATTGGTGTACAGATACAAGGTGACTTCTTAAAGAATAATGCTGGTAGGAACCTTGTACACTATCAAGTTGGAGTTTTCGACGGACAGGGTATCAACGTAAGAGATGTCGACCAGCAGAAGAACATCATTGGTGGCGTATGGGTAATGCCTGTTGAAGGTATGCGCTTAGGTTGTTTCGGCTGGACAGGTTCGTATGCTCGCAAGGGTACGTGGACAGACGCAGCCGGAACCACACACTCTGGTGTACGTAGTCTGCAACAACGACGCTATGCCTTCTCTGCAGAATACAAGGTTAAAGACTGGACAGTACGCTCTGAATACGTACATTCTACTGGTAATGCCTTCGCTAAAGCACTGAGTAACACAGATGCTTCGGCAGCTACAGACTGCAATCTTAGTACAGATGGAGACAAAGCTCAGGGTGTTTATGCTTTAGTCATTGCACCTATCATTCCTAAGAAGCTACATGCCAAGGCACGTTACGATATGTATCAGCCATCTGATGGAGCAGATAAGCAGCGCACACAATACGACTTAGGACTTGATTATGAGTTTACTAAGAGCCTTGCCTTAAGCGGTATTTATTCTTACGTTCACGACCGTTCCTTGAATGGTCCTGCAGGTCATCCGAACTACTCAATGTTCGACTTGGAATTAAGTTTCCGTTTCTAAAATAAATTAAAATTAAGAAAATCACGGATACATTAGGTTGTATCCGTGATTTTTTGTACCTTTGTCACAATTAGTGTAAAGTTATATTAACAAACAAAGGGTTACTTCCATACAGAAGAACCGGCTCACACAAACTCTAAAACATGACAAGGCATCATCATACACACCATCACACGGGAGGAATTAAGCCCCCTTCTTCATCAGCTGCACGCCGTCGCAAGATTATAAATAAGGTAATGAAGATTGTTATGACATTCTTTGCTATAGCAATTGTTGGATTGGTCTACTGGCTATATAGCAACTAATCCAACTGGATTCATTAACAAACTAAAGTCTAATATATTACTCCTTATTCGGTTATGATAGCTGAATAAGCAACGGTTTGTACATTGTAAACAAACTCACAATACCACGAAAAGAATTCCATTAATTATCGGCATACGACAACCATGTTTCAAGCATGATCGTTGCCAGTTGTCTCTTATCATCAATTTTACTACAATCCAAGAGTTTATTCCTCCTCTCCCTATTTATGAATAACCGTCTAAATGATGGGTGTTGGGTGGTAAGTGTTAGGTGATAATGGCTTGTTTAATGGGTGTTGGATGGTAAGTGTTAGGTGGTAATGATTTGTATAGTGGTTGATGGGTGTTAGGTGTTTTGTTAGCTGTTAATGGATTGTTTGATGGGTGTTAAGTATTGAGTGTTGGGTGATTATGGCTTATACCGTGAGTACTAAATGTTGAGTGTTGGCTATTAACAACTTAGATTAGGCTCCTTCACCTTCCTTGTCACGCATTAAATCATAGCAAACCATATCCCGTTAGGCGCTCCCCTCCTTCGGAGGGGTCGGGGGAGGTCCTTCCCACTAAACATTCCTTTCCTCTTCGTTGAGAGTCTATGAGGAGAGGTGTCAAGTCTCTTTATGTCAACATTTTTCGCGACTCTCAACCCCAACACACGCTCTTTAAGCTCAAAGAAGAGGCCTAACTATATTCAAGAACATGCCCCTCTTGCATGCAGAAGATGCCCTTCTTGAGGCAAGAAGGGCGTCTTCTCCAATGCTATTTATAACATACTGATTTATTGAATATTACGGATTAGGTGCTTAGAGATGTTATACCCTTATCATGAGGGTGTTTTGTACAGAAACGTGTAATACTTTTTTACTTCCTTGCGGTTATCCCAGAGATATAAAGTAGTTACCAAGATGTTTCCATGAAGACAAGGAGTGAAGCAGTAGGACACTTCAGTCACTCACAGAACAACGGTGAATTTTGCACACAGAAAAAGTCTATATAGGCACTGTATGTAGTATCTGAAACGTCACTCGGAAAGTCAGTAAGCCACATAAACTACATCATGGTATGATAATATTTAGGATTACCTTATCTTTTTACTATCCCTCAATATCAACTCGCAGACTCCTTAACATCCCTTCTCTGACAGTAGTCATTATCTATCCTTATGAACAAGGTGGAGATGGTAGTGTGCCCCGTCGTAATCAATTCGCATTATTCTATCAGAGAGTTCATGTCGACTTGATAGCGACAAAGCAACATGTCCCATCGTACGTCGTAGATTTATTTCGACAACAGGATGAAGCATAAACCCCTTTTCTGCCGCAACAATCATCATATCAACACCCAACGGACCTCTGTAAACACCTCGCAAATGAATGGTAAGCAACTGCTCTAAGGAGGTTACTACATCATTCAACAAACCTTCTGAGATATAAGTAGACAAGATAGACTTCTTCTCTACTTCATCAGCAAGGCTATTACCAAGATACGCCCCATTAACGGTATGAAAGACAGATAGTCCCGCATAGTGAACACCTTCAGCATCAGAATAGAACTCAACACCAAAGTCTTTCACCTTATTGTAATAGGGTTCAATCATTATTCCCCCTTGCATCTTTATCACATTCTTAGCCCAATTAGCCAAAGCTGGCCCCAAGATTGAATCAACATAGCGTACGCCGCGCCCGCTACTACTCCATGGCGCTTTAATCACAGCCTTTCCTATCGTTTGAAGCATGCTTTCTAAATCCGCAAAACAGTCTACATAAAAAGCCTTACCAAGCAAGACAGGATTAGCAAGTTGTGTCTGTACATCCTCCAACACGGCAGAAGAGAACTGTCGATTACTAAGTTTTCGTATATCGGCAAGTTCTTTGTCAGTAGGAAGAACTGCTGTTTTAACACCCATCTGTTCTAATTGAAATTTCAAGGCAGCGTCCCATCCCCAGGGTGACACATTATCTATATATTCAGAAAGACGCTCTACATCGTTTCTGCTTACAAAGTTAACCTGCTCACCGTAACGTTGAAAGCGAAGCGCATGTTGCTTGGCAGAGCCAATGTTCTCTACAAGAACGTAGTCACCTTCCGCTGCCCAAAGAACAGGAAGATAATCTAAATCGTGACGAAGTAGCCTTCCTGCGTGTGGAGCCGTAAAATACTTATTATCATAAGCTAATGCTATATCATGCTCGGGATTGAATATATGTAATGTCATAGATGTCCTTTATTTATGTTGTGCAAAGGTACATCAAAGCAAATATACCACAAAATAAAAATAAAAAAATCATTTTTTGCTATCTATAGTTTGCAAATAAGAGAAATAAGTAGTAACTTTGCATGTGCATAACATTATATAAAGAGAACAAGATGGACGCATTCTTTCGCACGCATACTTACTTGGTGGAGCACGTAAATGCCCCTGTGCGCCGTCGGCTCATGGATGAAATCGATTGGAACGACAGGCTCATTGGCATCAAAGGCACACGAGGCGTGGGTAAGACTACCTTCCTATTGCAATATGCGAAAGAGCATTATGGCTCTACTGATCGCCAATGTCTTTATGTAAACATGAACAACTTTTACTTCCAAAGTAGAGGAATAGCAGACTTTGCCGGCGAGTTCTATCGCCATGGAGGAAAAGTATTGTTAATTGATCAAGTATTCAAGCAGCCAAATTGGAGCAGTGAACTCCGTTTGTGTTATGACTCTTATCCTGAGTTGAAAATTGTCTTCACGGGGTCAAGCGTCATGAGATTGAAAGAAGAAAACCCCGAACTGAATGGCATAGTAAAGAGCTACAACCTTAGAGGATTCTCCTTCCGTGAATACTTAAACCTACAGACAGGACAACACTTTGAGCCTTACACATTACAAGACATCGTAAACAACCACGAGGAAATAACAAGACAAATACTCTCAAAGGTTAGTCCCATGAGTTTCTTTGCAGACTATATTCACCATGGTTTCTACCCTTTCTTCTTAGAGCATCGTAACTTTTCTGAGAACTTATTAAAGACTATGAACATGATGACAGAGGTCGATATCCTCCTCATCAAACAAATAGATCTGAAGTATCTCACGAAGATTAAGAAGCTATTTTATCTTCTTGCTCTGGAAGGTCCAAAGGCTCCCAACATCAGTAACCTTGCTAAAGAAATCAATACAAGTCGAGCTACTGTGATGAATTACATCAAGAATCTCGCTGATGCACGACTCATAAGTCTTGTTTACCCAGTAGGTCAGGAGTTTCCAAAGAAACCTGCAAAGGTAATGCTACAGAACTCCAACTTGATATATGCTATCTATCCTATCCATCTTGATGATCAGCAACTTATGGAGACATTCTTTGTCAATGCGCTACAAGAAGTCTGCTTAGTAAACGAAAGTAATAAGCCTGGTACATATATTATCAGTCAGAAAGACAAATTTAAGGTTTGTGATACAGGAAAGAACAAGAAACGATTCAGTAACGACACAACCTATATTATATACAATACCGAAGTTGGGAAAGACAATCAAGTACCTCTTTGGCTAATGGGTTTCCTATATTAGGCAAGACCAAAAACATTATAACAATATTCATTTAATAAATTTCAAAATGGCTAAAGAAAAGAAGTTTATCACTTGTGATGGTAACGAGGCCGCTGCTCATGTGAGCTACATGTTCTCTGAGGTAGCAGCTATCTATCCTATCACTCCATCATCTCCTATGGCTGAGCACGTAGACGAGTGGTCAGCACGTGGACGTAAGAACCTTTGGGGTCAGACTGTTAGCGTACAGGAGATGCAGTCAGAGGGTGGCGCAGCTGGTGCCGTACACGGTTCTTTACAGTCTGGTGCTCTCACGACAACCTTCACCGCATCACAGGGTCTTCTATTGATGATTCCTAACATGTATAAGATTGCCGGTGAGCTTTTGCCATGTGTATTCAATGTTTCAGCACGTACACTTGCAAGCCACGCCCTTTGTATCTTCGGTGATCATCAGGACGTTATGGCTTGTCGTCAGACAGGTTTCGCATTGTTCTGCTCTGGTTCTGTACAGGAGGTAATGGACCTCTCTGCAGTTCCACACCTTGCTTCATTGAAGACATCAGTTCCTTTCATCAATTTCTTCGACGGTTTCCGTACATCACACGAGTATCATAAGATTGAGTGTCTTGACCAGGAAGACATCCGTCCATTGGTTGACGAGGAAGATGTTAAGCGTTTCCGCGACCGTGCAATGACTCCTGAGCGCCCAGTTGTACGTGGTACTGCTGAGAACCCTGAGACTTTCTTCACACATCGTGAGGCATCTAACAGCGCATACGAGAACGTACCAGAGGTTGTTGAGCACTATCTCAACGAATTGACCAAGATTACTGGTCGTGAGCATCACCTCTTTGATTACTATGGTGCTGAGGATGCTGAGAATATCATCATCTTGATGGGTTCAGCAACTGAGGCAGCTCGTGAGGCTATCGACTACTTGATGTCTCAGGGTAAGAAGGTTGGTATGATTGCCGTACACCTCTATCGTCCATTCTCTGTTAAGCACTTACTCGCTGCAGTTCCTAAGTCTGTTAAGCGTATTGCAGTACTTGACCGTACAAAGGAACCAGGTGCAGAGGGTGAGCCATTGTACCTCGATGTTAAGAGTGCATTCTATGATGTTGAGAACAAACCACTAATTGTTGGTGGTCGTTATGGTCTTGGTTCTGCTGATACAACACCAGCTAAGATCATCGCTGTTTATGATAATCTTGAATTGCCAGAACCAAAGGATCATTTCACTGTAGGTATCGTTGATGACGTAACCTTCACTTCTCTCCCAGAGGTTGAAGAGATTCCATTAGGTGGTGAAGGCATGTTCGAGGCTAAGTTCTATGGTTTGGGTGCTGACGGTACAGTTGGTGCTAACAAGAACTCAGTAAAGATTATCGGTGATAACACTGATAAGCACTGCCAAGCTTATTTCTCTTACGACTCTAAGAAGTCAGGTGGTTTCACCTGTTCTCACCTTCGTTTCGGTGATAGCCCAATCCGTTCTACTTATCAGGTAAATACTCCTAACTTCGTTGCATGCCACGTTCAGGCTTATCTGAACATGTATGACGTAACGCGTGGATTGCGTAAGAACGGTACATTCTTGCTGAATACAATCTTTGAGGGTGATGAACTCGTACACTTTATACCTAACAAGGTAAAGCGTTACTTCGCTAAGAACAATATTACCGTTTACTATATCAACGCAACAAAGATTGCTCTGGAGATTGGACTTGGTAACCGTACCAACACCATCCTACAGTCTGCTTTCTTCCGTATCACAGAGGTTATCCCTCTCGATCTTGCCGTAGACCAGATGAAGAAATTCATCGTTAAGAGTTATAGCAAGAAGGGTCAGGATGTTGTAGACAAGAACTTTGCTGCTGTTGACCGTGGTAACGAGTACAAACAACTGACTGTTGACCCAGCATGGGCTAACCTTCCAGACGATGAAGCTAAGGTTGACGATGCTCCAGCATTCGTTAAGGAACTCGTTCGTCCTATGAACGCACAGGCAGGTGACCTCTTGAAGGTTTCTGATTTCGTTAATCATGGCACCGTTGACGGTACATGGTCAGTTGGTACTGCTGCTTACGACAAGCGCGGTGTAGCTGCTTTTGTTCCTGCATGGGATGCTGAGAACTGTATTCAGTGTAACAAGTGTGCATTCGTTTGTCCTCATGCATGTATCCGTCCATTCGTTTTGGATGAGGCAGAGAAGGCTGGCTTCAATGAGCCAACACTTGATATCCTTGCTCCAAAGCAGCTCAAGGGTATGCAATTCCGCATCGAAGTATCTGTTCTCGACTGTACAGGTTGTGGCAACTGTGCTGATGTCTGCCCAGGTAAGAAGGGTAACAAGGCATTGTCAATGACACAGTTTGTTGCAGGTGAAGAGGAAGCTACACGTCGTGCAGCCGACTGGAACTATCTTGTTAAGAACGTTAAGAGCAAGCAGAACTTGGTAGATATCAAGTCAAACGCTAAGAACTCTCAGTTTGCTCAGCCTTTGTTCGAATTCTCTGGTGCATGTGCTGGTTGTGGTGAGACACCATACGTTAAGCTCGTTTCACAGCTCTTCGGTGACCGTGAGATGATTGCTAACGCTACTGGTTGTTCTTCTATCTACTCAGCTTCAGTACCTTCTACTCCTTACACAACTAATGAGGAAGGTCATGGTCCTGCATTCAACAACTCATTGTTCGAGGACTTCTGCGAGTTCGGTATGGGTATGGCAATGGGTAACAAGAAGATGCGTGAGCGCATCGTAGTGCTCCTTAGTGGTGCTATGGATGACGAGCATGTATCTGCAGAGTTCAAGGAAGCAGCTCAAGAATGGCTTAACAACATGAACGACGCTGATGCTTCTAAGGTTGCAGCAGCTAAGTTGAAGCCATTAATCGAGGCTGGTGCAGCAAAGGGTTGCCCTGTATGTGCAGAGTTGAAGACGCTCGACCACTATCTCGTTAAGCGTAGCCAGTGGATTATCGGTGGTGATGGTGCTTCATACGATATCGGTTACGGTGGTCTCGACCATGTTATCGCTTCTGGTGAGGACGTTAATATCTTAGTACTCGATACTGAGGTTTACTCAAACACTGGTGGTCAGAGTTCTAAGTCTACTCCACTCGGTGCTATCGCTCAGTTCGCTGCTAAGGGTAAGCGTATCCGTAAGAAGGACCTCGGCTTGATGGCAACTACATACGGTTATGTTTACGTAGCTCAGGTAGCTATGGGTGCTGACAACGCACAGACCTTAAAGGCTATTCGTGAGGCTGAGGCTTACCCAGGTCCATCACTCATTATCGCTTACTCTCCATGTATCAACCATGGTTTGAAGATTAAGGGTGGTATGGGTCGCAGCCAGGCTCAAGAGGCTAACGCTGTTGCTTGTGGTTACTGGCACCTCTGGCGTTACAACCCACAGTTGGCAGAAGAAGGCAAGAACCCATTCTCTCTCGACTCTAAGGAGCCAGATTGGGACAAGTTCCAAGAGTTCCTTCACAGTGAGGTTCGCTTCCTCTCTGTCCTCAAAGCTTATCCAAACGAGGGGCAAGAGCTCTTCAAGGCTTGTGAGGATATGGCCAAGCTCCGTTACAAGAGCTATGTTCGCAAGACCAAGGAAGACTGGAGCGAAGAGGCATAATCGCCTACTGCACAGACTAAATTGATATAGTTTAATCACTATATAACATACGCTAAGAGGCTTCTCCACAATGGAGAGGCCTCTTTTTTATTGTCTCTAATCATTCATCACGTTACATATTATCAGTCCTATTACCATGGAAAGGTCTCTTACTGATTGTTTATACATATTCTCACAGCCATCGAAACAGATTACGGACCTACTCTTTGTGATTGATAAAAACCATTCAGTACACCTTCAAAAGCATAACAATATCACTATTCCTACTCAAGATTTCTGAGACAAAAAAGACATCACTACGAATTATTTTCATGAAGGAAAATATTTTTTTACGTGAACATAATTCTTTTTTTTCATGAAAAAAAACATTTTCACTCATGAAAAGAATTTGAATAACGTGAATAAACAACATAAAAGGCCATCATGAATACGCTCTTAATCTATTTTGTTTAAGAGAAGAAAAAACAACATATTCGCTTTGAATTTACCATGATTATGCGTATATTTGTACATGAAGACAGTTACTCCTAACGTAGACAACAATCCGAATATGAAAAGTAGAATATTATCATTAGCCATCATCATTGCAATTACCGTCATTTCATTACTCCGTATTACGAACGGTCCTGAGAGTATTATCCTGCATTGGAGCTTTGCAGGAGAGGCAGACAGCTACGGTCCTAAGTATCTTATATTGGCACATCCTGCTATTTCAATAATCGTCTTCTTGCTGATTATCAACCAAGAGAAGCACCCATACGACACAAGTCTATTGAGCGAACAAAGTCGAAGAAAGAGCAATCCAAAGGCTATCCGTACCATTATGCCCATACTAATGGTAGTTATATTGTATCTTACAGCATGTTCTGCCCAAATGCTTCCCATGTCATCAATAGTGCTGTTCTCCCTTATCTTCCTTGCTATAATTATCTATATCTATAAATCACACAAACAGATAAAGCATTAAAAACGAAGTTATTTATTTTGCATTTTGCTTGATTTAATGTATCTTTGTAGCTATGAATGCACAAGAAGCACAGAACATTAAATGGAGTGAGAATATCATCATCGTGGATGGTGATTATATAGACCATGTTGCGTTCGACCTCATTGTCAACTTTGAGCGAATGCTTAACCGTCGTATTCCAGCTGCTGATTTCAGTCAGTGGGCTGTCAACATCGCCCTTGACGGACGATTGAAGCCAGGAAATCATGAGACACAAGTAGTCCTTCTACATGACAGAAAGAATCGAAAACTTGAGAACTTTGCCCCATCTGACTATGAGAAAGAGTTGAACGGACAAGCTTTCAAAGATGTTCAACTTGGAGAGTTCATTATTAATACGATTGCTACTGGTGATGAAGCAGCCGAGAAAGACTATGTTCTTCTCGACCTTCTGAAGACCATTCTTAATCATGAAGAGGTTAAGCGTATTATGATAATACCAAATGCTGAGGATGGGCATGTGATGAGTGCACTACGATCTACGCTTTGCGATGTAGATGATGAGCTAAAACATATCACGCTGTTTGCAATGCAACCACTCGAAGGAGGCAACTTCAAACAGCAAATCTTAGGCTATTCACTACTAAACGCAATGGGCATAACCTCATCAGAGATTGACCGTAAGATTAAGTAAGAAAAAAGCATAAAAACAATAATTATAAAATAAGAATTCCTAACATAACATTCCCTTTTCCCCTATCACTGGAATGGAGAGAAAGGATAATATGACAAGGAATAGGATTGAACTATGGGAAAAGTTTTAATGATTGGCGCAGGTGGTGTAGCCACTGTAGCCGCTTTTAAGATTGTCCAAAACCAGGACGTGTTTACGGAGTTCATGATTGCCAGCCGTCGTAAAGAGAAATGTGACGCACTGGTTAAGGCTATTCATGACAAAGGCTACAAGGCAGACATCAAGACTGCACAGGTTGATGCAGATGATGTTGAACAGTTGAAGGCGCTCTTCAATTCCTTCAAACCTGAGCTGGTAATCAATCTGGCACTACCCTATCAGGACCTCACCATCATGGATGCCTGCTTAGCTTGCGGTTGCAACTATCTTGACACAGCTAACTATGAGCCAAAAGATGAGGCACACTTTGAGTATAGCTGGCAATGGGCTTATAAAGATAAGTTCGAGAAAGCAGGCTTAACAGCTATCCTCGGTTGTGGTTTCGACCCTGGAGTGTCACAAGCCTACACTGCATATGCAGCAAAGCATCACTTTGATGAGATTCACTATCTCGATATTGTTGACTGTAACGCAGGTAACCATCACAAAGCGTTTGCCACTAACTTCAACCCAGAAATCAATATCCGTGAGATTACCCAAAAGGGTCTTTACTATGAGAATGGTAAATGGATTGAGACAGAACCATTGGTAGTACATCAAGATATTACCTATCCAAACATCGGTCCACGCGACTCTTACTTGATGCACCACGAGGAGTTGGAGTCATTAGTCAAGAACTATCCGACAATTAAGCGTGCTCGCTTCTGGATGACCTTTGGTCAGCAATACCTTACTTACCTCGATTGTATTCAGAACCTTGGTATGAGTCGTATCGATGAGATTGAATATGAAGCACCATTAGCTGACGGTTCTGGTAAGACTGCAAAGGTTAAGATAGTACCTTTACAGTTCTTGAAAGCAGTATTACCAAACCCACAAGAACTCGGTGAGAACTATGATGGCGAGACCTCTATCGGCTGCCGTATCCGTGGTATCAAGGATGGTAAGGAACAAACTTATTACATCTATAACAACTGCAAGCATCAGGATGCCTATAATGAAACAGGTATGCAAGGCGTAAGCTATACGACTGGCGTACCAGCAATGGCTGGTGCGATGATGTTCTTCAAGGGGCTGTGGCGCAAGCCAGGTGTCTGGAATGTGGAAGACTTCGACCCAGATCCATTCTTGGAGGTTCTCAATAAACAGGGACTACCTTGGCATGAGGAGTTTGGAGGAGATTTAGAACTATAAGAAGATGGCTTGCTCTTTGGACTTTATTGAATTTGTTAGTAGTCAGATAGCAACTGCGGGAAATGTAAGATACAGGAAGATGTTTGGTGGCTACATAGTTTATGTTGACGAAAAGCCTGTTATCATAGTTTGTGACAATATACCTTATGTCAAAGAACACGAGGCAATTAAGTCAATGATGCTATCTTCCGAACGTGGATTCCCTTATGAAGGAGCTAAGGAACACTACGTTTTAGATGTTTCAAGGTCTGATTTTGCAGTCAGGGTTGTTAAGACCTTAGTAGAGGTTTTACCCTATCCAAAAAAAAGAAAGAAGAATAAATAATGTTTTATCAATCAAAAACAAGATAATAGTATATGGCAAAAGAAGAGACAACATCAGCAGCTGAAGGCAAGTTGAAAGCCTTGCAGGCTGCAATGTCTAAGATAGAGAAAGACTTTGGTAAAGGGTCTATCATGCGCATGGGCGATGAGCAGATAGAGCAGGTAGAGGTAATCCCAACAGGCAGTGTGGCACTTGACACGGCACTTGGTGTAGGTGGTTATCCACGTGGTAGGATTATAGAGATCTATGGTCCGGAGAGTTCTGGTAAGACAACATTGGCTATCCATGCCATTGCAGAGGCACAGAAGCAGGGTGGAATAGCAGCCTTCATTGATGCCGAACATGCATTCGATCGATTCTACGCAGAGAAGTTAGGTGTGGATATTGATAATCTTTGGATATCACAACCAGACAATGGTGAGCAGGCATTAGAGATTGCTGATCAGCTGATTCGTTCATCTGCAATTGACATTCTCGTAGTTGACTCAGTAGCAGCCTTGACCCCAAAGAAGGAGATTGAGGGTGATATGGGTGATTCTGCAGTAGGTTTACAGGCACGATTGATGAGTCAGGCGTTGCGTAAACTTACCTCAACAATTGCAAAAACCAATACTTGTTGCATCTTCATCAACCAGTTGCGTGAGAAAATCGGTATCATGTTTGGTAACCCAGAGACAACTACTGGTGGTAACGCTTTGAAGTTCTACAGTTCTGTTCGCCTTGATATCCGTCGTGTAACATCTATCAAAGATGGCGACCAAGTTATTGGTAACCAGGTTCGTGTGAAGATTGTTAAGAACAAGGTAGCCCCTCCTTTCCGTAAAGCAGAGTTTGAGATCACCTTCGGTGAGGGTATTTCAAAGATTGGTGAGATTGTTGACTTAGGTGTTCAATACGGCATCATCCAGAAGAGTGGTAGCTGGTTTAGCTATAACGGTACCAAACTCGCACAAGGCCGTGATGCTACCAAGGCAATGATCAAAGATAATCCAGAACTTGCAGAGGAGCTGGAAGGATTGATTAAGAACGCTATTACTGAACAAACAAAGTAATCGAAACGAATATAGTATCTTAAGTGTTCTCATGCAAAATGAGTTCATTTAGGATACTATAAACTTTTTATGTTCATATAGATCTTACCATAGATTGATTATAATCATAAAGGCCTAACTGCATATAGTCCATTTACTCTCATCTAAATATAAAATACTCCACACCTGTTAGCAGGTATTATTTATCATACATATTAGGAGATTCGTCTGTATTTCCCCCACCTCTCTACTCCTCTTATGGACTAAATACGTTTATCCCCCCATCATACATCTATCTTAAAAGTATATTCATTCATTAATTAAGATTCTATTCAAAGTGACACCTTTCTCATCTCTTTCCTCTAATGAACAATCACTTCTTATGCTGATGTCCTACTTTCATCATAATGAAGTAGGAAAAACAGAGCTTAGTGTATTGGCTTCTAAAATAATGTCTCCCGCTATCTATAAGTTAACTCTACAACAGTTACTTACTAATAATATGCTGTATGAGTCACAAGTTTCGTATAATACAAAAACTATATACGCAGATAGAAACATAATAATACCAGCCATTGTCGAACTCTTTAAGACTAAGAATAAACCTCTTTTGAAGAGTATAAGAAGTCTATTTCAGCAAAAGAAACGACTTAGCCAACTCGACCCTTTAATCAGCCTCATTGTATATCTTATTGCTGAGAAGGAGCCTGAGGCAGTAAGGTATTCAGATCATAAGACAACAATAGAACTATGTTACTGTTCTTACGACATTCTTGATGATAGATTGTATAAACCATTCTTTAGTTCGCTACCAGATGAACTCTTATTGTCTATTATAGATGACAACCTGCTTAGAGCACTCTTACAAGACAAACAATTAGATTGGGATTACCTTAAAGAACTTATTATACAGGATAAGACAACTAAAAAAGGGAATATAAAGAGCTCTGAATCAATTAGGACCTTTGCCTTCTATTACTACTTAGGAACAGGTAAGCTCTGCATTGATTTACATACTTCTATAGCCAACTCCTTTACCCTCCAGATAGCTGCGATTGGTGCTTTATACAAGGACGATTACTCTTTAGCCTACAAATTATACACTAAGGCATTAGCAACCCATAACAAGCAAACCATAATAAAAGGCATCTTCACGAACCCCATCTCAAACTATTACTTTGCCTTAGCTGCTATTTTCGCCAATACAGAATCATCCTTACAGAAACTGAGGACTATGGCGAACAAGAAGGGGGTTTCTTTTATAAACCTGTCATCAATGATAATTTCACCATTGAGAGATTATTTCTGTGACAAAAAAGACCCACACATCAATGATATTTATTTCATGACAATACGCAACGATGCCAATACGCAGGCGGTGAGCTGGCTAACATGGATATTATATCAACGATTAGGAAAGACCCCAAAAAGTGCTGAGATACCACCAATAGCACCTAACTGGGCGTACCTACAACTTGAGACATGTTCAAAGGAGGAGGACGCTAAATCTCATCAACTGCAAGAGCTCTTCGGAGGGACATCCTTGTTTAACCGACTGGAGATAAAATCTACTTGGCAAATTCGCCTTGAATCACTCCTTGCAGAAAACCAAACAGAGGATGTACAAGAAGGTGAAACGGAGTATAATACTAAACTTATATATATCTTACGATATGGTATCATAGTCCCAATCCTCAAACGAAAGCTAAAGAATGGAAGCTGGTCTGTGGGTAGGGAGTTATCTATTCAGGAGTTTAAGAGTCTCGATGAGCCATGCTTTGACAGTATTGATCAGAATGTCAAGACGGAAATCTCTACTTGGGAATATAGTATTTATATAGAGAAGTATTTATATCTATTTATCGATTGTGACCATATCTATATAGGCAACACCAATAATCTCATCCCTGTAGCGGTCCATTTAGACAAGCCTCATCTGATTATTAATAAACAAAAAGATGGTTCTTTTAGCGTCTCTACCAATGTAATTGAGTTAGAGAGAGGGATAAGATCATCTTTCTTCTTTACTAAGAATACGGAGACAGACTACTCTGTTTTTACGCCTACTCAGTTTGAATACAAGACATATAAGGAGATACTTACTCAGGCAAGTTACCCCGCAGAGGCCGAGCCCTATCTTGTCAAGTTAATAACAGCTATTGGAGGTAAGACTGAGATACACTCTAATATGGTTGCAGAGCTTGACTCTATGAAGAAAGTTGACGTTTCTCCATGTATCATTCTCCGCATCGTTCCAGACAAGAACCATAACTTCTTAATGACAGCTTCTGTACGAGCTTCTGAAAGCATGTTGTTTGTTCCAGGTAAGGGTAATATTACTACAATCGCAGAAAAAGATGGACAGAAAGTACAACTGGTACGAAATTTAAAGAAAGAGCGGGAATACTTAAAGGCCATCAACGAAGGTTTGATAGTGTCTGAGGTCCTCGAAGAAGAGGACACATGGACTCCCCAGAGTATCAACGAGCCTTTAGGACTTTCACTTCTGTCGTTACTTCCTTTTATAGAATGGTGTAAGGAACATCAAGATATTTGTACTTTGGAATGGGCTGAAGGCTGTAAAATAAATTACCATCCCAACATTAATAGCAGTACAACACACATCTCTTTCAAAACGAAAAACGGTTGGTTTGAGGTAGAGGGTAATGTACAAATAAGCGAAGGACAAGTTATCTCTCTCCAGAAACTGCTCGAACTTATGCGGCAAAACTATAAACAGAAGTTTATTCGCATTGGTGACAATGAGTTTATCACCCTTAGTAGCCAACTTTCACGTATTCTTAAACGACTCGACACAGTGACAACAGAGAGCCGTTCGCACCTACAAATGGCTCCTGCAGCCGTCTCTTTAATAGGCGATCTGTTAGATGATTCATCCTTAGATATCAAGCATAATGAAGCAATAGATGCCTTGCGTAAGCGTATCGAAACCTGCAGTAAGGAGGTGCCTATCGTTCCCAAGACGCTACAAGCACAACTACGTGATTATCAAGAAGAAGGATTTGAATGGATGTCAAGACTGACTGCATGGGGAGCTGGTGTATGTCTTGCTGATGACATGGGATTAGGAAAGACTGTCCAGACCATTACCCTACTCCTTGAACAGAGTGCAAATGGTGCCTCACTTATAGTTGCACCAGCATCTGTTGTACCCAACTGGCGCAACGAACTTAAACGATTTGCACCGACACTGAACCTTACTGTACTCAATCAGAGCGAGGATCGCTCAAAAGATATCAAGGAAGCCAAGGCTGGTGATGTCATTATCATTACTTATGCACTATTGAATATTCAGCAGAAAGACCTCACTGCACGTGAATGGAATATAGTTTGTCTTGACGAGGCACACACCATTAAGAATGCTAACACAAAGATGTCGAAGGCAGCTATGCAGCTACAAGCACAGCGAAAGGTTATCCTTACGGGTACTCCTATTCAAAACCATTTAGCTGAGTTGTGGAACCTCTTCCAGTTTATTATCCCTGGTCTTTTGGGGAGTGCAGAGCAATTTAAGCAGAAATTCATCCTACCAATTGAAGGTGAGAACGACAAAAACAGACAAAATCAGCTGCGTCGACTGATATCTCCATTCCTGTTACGGAGAACAAAAGCAGAAGTTATCGATGAATTACCAGCTAAGAATGAAATCAAACTACCTGTGGAGTTGTCGTCTGAAGAGATGGCGATGTATGAGATAAGACGTCGTCATGTAGAAGAGAAGGTGCTTGACAAAAAAGCTGACAAGATGATTGTATTGGCTGAAATCACCCGTTTACGCCAGATGGCATGTAGCTGTTCGTTAGTTGATAAGAAGTGGAAACTCCCAAGCAGTAAGGTTCTTGCATTCATCGACTTGGCTGAGAGCCTCAACGACAGTGGCAACCGAGCCCTCGTGTTCAGCCAATTTACCAGTTTCTTCGAGGAGATAAAGAAGGCTATGGACACAGCTAAACTTCCTTATCTCTACCTTGACGGAAGCACACCGATGGCTATGCGCGAGAAGTTAGTCAAGGAGTTTCAGTCAGGGAAGTGTCCTTTCTTCCTCATTAGTCTGAAGGCTGGAGGATTGGGACTCAACCTTACGGGTGCAAACTATGTCATCCATCTTGATCCATGGTGGAATCCTGCCATCGAGCAGCAGGCTACCGACCGTGCTTATCGTATTGGACAACAACAGGACGTAACAGTCTATCATTTGATTAGTCAGCACACCATTGAGGAAAAGATACTACGTCTACATAAGACAAAGCGTAACCTTTCTGACTCTCTTCTTGAGGGTTCTGACATCTCTCATGCACTGACACAGGAAGAACTACTCGAAATGCTGCAAGACAACCGATAACAGAATTGAGTCTTCCTCATGACATCTATAAAATAGGCAAACCAGGAACTTATAATCAATACATTCCTGTTTTGCCTATTTTAATTGGAATAGTGAGACACTGAAGTTTAGCTTCTACGGTAAATCTCTATCCGTAGTACGCTTTTGTAAGTGCCTTCATTTGGGAAAGAACAATTACTACTGCTGCGCAATAGTCCATTCCTTTTCAACATCTTCTATAGTAATTCCTAACAGTTTCATCTCTCGGAAAATGGAAGGGAGCGATTGTGTGAGGAATGTTTTACGTCGAGTACTCATGATTTGTTCACGTGCACCAGCTGAAACAAAGTAGCCAAGTCCACGCCGATTGTATATAATCTCCTCACGAGAGAGTAGCTCATAGGCCTTCACTGCAGTGTTCGTATTCACCTGCAGCATAACGGCATACTCCCGGACAGAGGGTATTCGGTCGTCAGCTTTATAGGTTCCAGCTATGATCTCATCGCAAAGGCGGTCAGCCATTTGCTCATAGATAGCCTTATTATTTTCGAAATTCATAAGCCTTAATATTTAATCCACGCCTTGTTAAATATTTCTCCATCGATTGTTGATGACCTGCAGACGTGTGTAAATCTTATAAGAAGACCAGAACATCAATAGACTTACTCCAATCGAAATCATAGAAGCATAAGGATTCTTTATAAAAACAACCTCATAGTCTGTACTTTCGTAAAGGAATATCTTTAAAAGGAAGAAACCTATTATAGAAAGAATAATCACAGTTAAATAACTAACTGTCGTCTTCAACCAAGCTAACTTGCGGAAAAGTAAACCTCCAAAGATAGCAATTGAATAACTCATAAGTGTTGACAGAACCTTATCCCATAGGAGCGAATCTCCTATAGACGAATTGCTGTCAAAGTAGGCTACAACCATAGAAAAACTTTCTTCGGGTGCAATAAGCATTGAAATCAACAGCTGTAATCCATCTGCAACAATAAAAGAAGCACAAATAGTTAAAGGGTAAATCACTGCAACCAATAGCACACGTGCAACAAACTTCTCAAGATTAGTAGCTGGCAGCATCAATTCATTGATACGTTGCTGACGCCCTTCAAGGTCTTGAATGAAAAATGTACCTAATACGAAGAAGACAATTGGAGAAAAAATCCCAATAAAATCTACAACTTCTGAAACGAATGACTTGTAACCTATATCATCCATAGACTTTCCAGAAAACATAGGTGTAGTGAACTTTGCAAGAACTAAGAATATGATAAGAAAAGTAATAAAGATTACACTTCTCTTGCGCTGGCTTATCACCAAGAGTCTACTCATTACCTTACCGAAACGGTCTAAATCAAACTTTGTCATAATTTATATCCTCCTTAATTCTATTTTATTCTTGTTGTTTTATCTTTAATAACGGCTCCCTTCTCTGTAACCATGGTCAAGGGTAAGCACGTTGTTCCCGTAGTATTGATCTTTGGTTCACCCTTCGCAGAGATAATTGCCGTATCAGTTCGATAGAAATTTACACCTAAGCCTACTTCGCCATAGGTATCAAAGATTACCTTTTTAGCAGTTAGGCTTTTAACATCAATAGCCCCCAAACCCACCATAGAGACTTCCAACTGATTGATATTCATCTTATTTATCTTCAGATTACCACCTAAAGGAGCATCAATGCTGAGCTTATCAAGTTTAAAAGAATCTGAAAGAATAACAGTAGCAGAATTGTTCCAACTTAGCTTTGAGAGTGTTGGCGTAGTGATATAAATAACAATACTTTGCGTTACCCTATCTGAAGGTTTCAAATCAAAAAAGCCTATATGCTGAATCAGGTTTTTCATGTCAATTACCAGTCTATTCTGTTTATTGACAAAACTTAATACATCAAGTCGCTTCTCCTCCCCTTTAAACTTTAAGCTGTACTTCTTACCTTGTGATATATAAACAGTACCAGCTCCACGGATGTCTATCGTGTCAAACGAATCAACAGAGGCCTCCTCTGTCACCATCTTTCCGTAGTCTTTTTTTCGGATGTAGCAAGAATTTAAAGCAAGTAAGCAAGCTACAGAGATTAGGCCGATATTAATGATTTTTGCAAATGTTGTCTTCATAATGATATTCCTCCTTCTTTTATTTTAGTTTACCTGTTGTTGCAGCATTGAACAACAACTCAAGGTTAATAGTTGTTTCGTTATCTCCCTCCTGACGTCGAGCAATTACATTATTGCCCTGAAGCGATGGTTCAGCATAGAGTACTTCGTCATCCATCTCATTACTTTGACGGATGCCGAAGGTGTATTTTGCGGTGATATCCTCGGTAGAAGCGTTGATAAGCAACTGTGAGTTATCAAGGATGATAATGTGATCAAGCAACTGCTCAACATCATGCACCTGATGGGTAGAGATAATCAACGACGAATCTTCTGCTATATTCCCAGCAATAACCTTACGGAAAAGAGCCTTTGAAGGAATGTCGAGCCCGTTAGTTGGCTCGTCCATCAATAGCAGATGACAACCAGTAGCAAGTGCAAAACTCATATACACCTTCTTTTTCTGTCCCATAGAGAGTTGCTTAAAATCGACATCTAAAGACATCTCAAAGTCGGTCAGACACTTTTCAAGCACCTCCTCGCTAAATCGAGGGTAAAAGTCTTCGTGAATCTTAGCATACTTACTGAGTGGCATATTGGGCAAATCATACTCCTCAGGAACAATATACAGTTCCTCTAACATCTCTGGGTAACGACTTGAAGCGGTATAACCATCAACCAAAACACTACCCTTTTGCGGTCGTAGAAGGCCAGCAATGAGGTAGAGCAGTGTACTCTTTCCCATACCGTTCCTGCCTAAAAGACCATAAATTCGGTTCTCTTTGAGTTGTAGACTCAGTCCCTCAAACACATTGTGCTTGCTTTTAGGATAACTGAAAGTCAGTTCATTAACTTGAATCATAAGGCTTTCTTTCTTTTATTAGATTGTTTTATATAACGTCATTTATTACTTGTATATTTATTAGTAACAGCGTACTACTATAATAGTACACTGCAAATGTAATATTAAAAATCATTACTTGCAAGCATTTCAGCAATAATTTTACAACTTAATGATTATTTTCTTTTATCTTTACCCTCATGGGCTGTCACCACTTTCAGCGTTTTCCTTTCTGAAGAAGGCCATTTATATATAAGGTATATACGCAATAAAGACAAGGATAAGAGAAATAAACTCGTACTGCACTTTCCCTCCTCCATCTTCCTTTCACACTTAATAGGACGAAAGAACTTGTCCTTTATCAGTACTGAAAAAGCTAAAAGCATACAGAAAAACAAATGTTTACGCTACAAAAAGTCGCTATTATATCACCCTAAACAACGGACAAGACCAATAAAAGATAGCCCTCTAATGAACTTCTTTGATGAAAAACACCTATTAAGTAATAAGAAAATAGTAACTTTGTAAACACATGTAATTTATTATAAACAAGAAGACTTAACAGGCACATATAGCCCTTCTTTTCTATTCTTAACCAACCATTTGAGGCAGAAAGCTATTCTCTTCTCATTAGGAAAAGGATTGAATAAGGAGCAGCCCCACCTTATTATAAGTAGCATTAAAACCAACATACCAATCAATGAACCATATATTCTTAAAAACCATCATACTTTCTCTGTCCTTAGTAGCCGTTGCATGTCAAGGAGAGAAACGAAGAGGAGACTTGTCAACATTAGACAAACCATTTGTAGAGCCATATAACAACGAAAGAGCAGACGCTCCCAACACATCAGATGAGGACCCAAATACCAACCAAAGAAAGACGCTTAAAGTAAAAAAAGGCTTAGAGATTCCTATCGGCAAAGCCAATGTCCCGTCCCTTTTACTTTATCGCGAAGGTTATACAACATCGTATAACGCAGAAACACGTACACCTAACTGGGTGGCATGGCACCTAACGGCGACTCACACTAACGGTCCTGCTAAGCGCAAGGGTATCACCTTCCAAGTAGATGAAGACATACCAGAACCACGTGTCGACACCTACGATTATATGCGTTCTGGCTACGACCGAGGTCACATGTGTCCTGCTGCTGACAACCATTGGAGCCAGAGAGCAATGGAGCAAAGCTTCCTCATGACCAATGTGTGTCCACAGAACCCAGCCTTGAACAGTGGTCTGTGGAACTCAATAGAGAATCAATGCCGCACATGGGCAGAAGAGTATGGCGACGTATATATCGTCTGTGGACCTATTTATCTCAATCAAAAGCATAAGACAATAGGTAAGAATAAGGTGCAAGTGCCCGAAGCCTTCTTCAAAGTTATCCTCCGTCTGAAAGACGAACCGAAGGCTATTGGCTTTATCTGTAGGAATGTCTCAGCCAAAGGACATAAGAAGACAGACTACGTCAACACCGTAGACGAGGTAGAACGTATCACAGGTATGGACTTCTTCTCACAACTTCCTGATAACATCGAACGACAGATAGAAGGTAAAGCAGACATTAAAGATTGGAATTAATGAGGGTAAAAGACATTAAGCAATGATAATTGATGAACTGAAATATAGGATATTACAGAACTTTGGCTTTGAGCCAACAACCGACCAAACACATGCTATTGAGGTCTTTACACACTTTATGACCGAGCGTGACGAGCGTGTTGTAATGATTCTCAGAGGTAGTGCCGGAACGGGTAAAACGTCCTTAGCGGGTGCGATTGTACGTACACTGCAGCAATTACAACAGAAGGTAACTCTCTTAGCACCGACGGGTCGTGCTGCTAAGGTATTCTCCTTAAATGCCAACCAGCCTGCTGCAACCATCCATCGCACCATCTATCGTGAGAAAGCCTTTACCGGATTAGATGGAAAGTTCAATCTAAATGTCAACCTCTTCCGCGACCGCTTGTTTATGGTCGATGAAGCTTCAATGATTAGTTTATCGTCTAACAACACCACCTTCGGCAGTGGTTGCCTACTTGACGACCTTATTCAATATGTTTATAACGACCGAAACTGTCGCATGCTGCTTGTTGGAGACAAGGCACAGCTCCCTCCTGTAGGTGAAGAAGAGAGCCCTGCGCTACGTTCAGATGTTCTTCGAGCCTACGGTCTGACAGTCTATGAATGCGACTTAAACGAGGTGCTTCGTCAGAGTCAAGACTCTGGCATTCTCTATAACGCCACCGTTATTCGTCAAATGATAACCCATGATGAGGTAACGCAACTACCAAAGATTCGCTTCAATGGCTTTGCTGACATTTCTATTGTCCCAGGTGATGAACTTATCGAACGACTGGCCTCCAGCTATTCTGAGGTGGGAATCGACGAGACTATGGTCATCACACGCTCCAACAAACGTGCTAATGTATTCAATCAAGGTATTCGAAACATGGTTCTTGGACGTGAGGAAGAACTGACAACAGGCGACATGTTGATGGTGGTGAAGAATAAATATAAGAACACCCCTACCCCTTCTCCATCCCTCAAAGGCAGCCTCAACAATGCTACAAATAACGTAAACAGCCTTACTACACAAGCGACAAGACAGGTTACGCAACTCCCTTCAGGAGGTGGAAAGGAGATAGAAAAACCCGTACTAACCTTCATTGCCAACGGCGACCGTGCTGTTGTGCGACGTGTACGCAATGTTCGCGAGTTCTATGGGTTCCGTTTTGCTGATGTGTCATTGGAGTTTCCCGACTATGATAATGCTGAAGAGGAGATGACGGTCATCCTTGACGCACTGATGACAGAAGCCCCAGCCTTGACTCAAGAGCAGAACGAACAACTCTTCCAACATGTGTTAGAGGATTATGAAGACATCCCTCTAAAGGCAGACCGCATGAAGAAGGTGCGTGAAGATGAGTATTATAACGCCCTACAGGTAAAGTTCGGTTATGCTATCACCTGTCACAAAGCGCAAGGTGGACAGTGGGCACACATCTATCTTGACCAAGGATACATGACAGACGAGATGCTCACACCCGATTACATCCATTGGCTTTACACCGCTTTCACTCGTGCTACTGAACATCTCTACCTTGTCAACTGGCCCAAAACACAAGTGGAATAAACGGTTGAAGCCTATACAACGACTCCGCTACAGGGATAACAAACATCTCCACAAGACTTAAATAGTCTGAAAAAGACATGAAACAAAGAGATAAACAATTCATAAAAAGATAAAAACGATTGTTTTATATGGGGTTGAAATAATGAGTATTCAACAGAAAATGATTATATTTGCCCTTAAATAAGATATGTATTCACATTAAATAGAGAAGATGTATATAGAGAATATTAAATCTCCAGCCGACTTAAAGCAGCTGAATATTGAGGCATTAAAGGTTGTAGCTGATGAGACCCGTCAAGCAGTATTAAATCGTGTAAGCAAGCATGGCGGACACGTTGGACCTAACCTCGGCTTTGTAGAGGCAACTGTTGCCCTCCACTATGTCTTTGACACGCCTAAAGACAAGTTGGTTTTTGACGTGAGCCACCAAAGTTATCCACACAAGGTATTAACAGGACGTGCTTCAGGATTCCTTGGTAACCTCGACGAGATGAATGCTATTAGTGGCTATTCTTCACCAACAGAGTGTCCTGAATATGACAATTTCGAAGTTGGACACACCTCTACTTCCGTGAGTCTTGCCACTGGTCTGCAGAAAGCTCGTGATATAAAAGGGACGAAAGAGAATATTATTGCAGTCATTGGTGACGGTTCTCTCTCTGGTGGTGAGGCTTTTGAAGGCTTTGACGAGGCTTCCGAACTCGGCACAGGTATTATTATCGTCGTGAATGACAACGAGATGTCTATCGCTGAGCCACACGGAGGTATCTACAAAAACCTACGTGACCTACGTGAAAGCAATGGCCAGTGCAATCACAACTGGTTTAAGGCTTGGGGCTTTGAATATAAGTACTTAGAGGAAGGCAACGACGTAGAAAAACTCATCGAGGTGTTCCGCAGCGTGAAAGATACGAACAAGCCGACCGTAGTTCATATCCATACCGAGAAAGGACATGGCTTTACACCAGCCGTTGAGAATAAGGAAGCATGGCATTATGGTATGCCTTTCAATAAGGAAGATGGCAGCAGACCAGAGCGTCCAACTACTGAATCCTACGAGCAACTACTTAGTGATTGGCTGTTGAAGGAGATGAAGCAAGACAAAACACTCATCGCTGTGACAGCCGGTACACCTTCGGCAGCAGGTTTCACACCAGAGAAACGTAAAGAAGCTGGCGCACAACATGTTGACGTGGGTATTGCAGAAGAACAGGCTGTAGCGATGATTTCTGGTATGGCAAAGGGTGGATTGCGACCAGTATGGACTGTTTTCAGCACCTTTATCCAACGTACCTACGACCAAATAGCACAGGATCTCTGTATCAACGCTAATCCAGCTGTTATCAACGTGACTTGGGGTGGCACTGCTTCCATGAATGACATTACCCACATCTGTCTCTTTGATATACCAATGTTATGCAGCATTCCAGGACTTATCTATCTTGCTCCAACAACCTGTGAAGAGTATTTTGCAATGTTACGTTGGGCTATCCTGCAAGATAAGAAGCCTATTGCTATCCGCATACCAAGCAATGGTGTGCATCACACTACGGAGACTATTGACAGAGAATATGCTTACGAAGCAAAATACAAAGTGATACAGAAGGGTGAAAAGGTTGCTATCATCGCTGCTGGCTCTTTCTATCAGAAGGGTGAAAATGTCGTTCGTTTACTTGCCGAGAAGGGAATAAAGGCAACACTCGTCAACCCTCGTTACTTAAATGAAGTTGACCGAGAGACACTCGACTCACTGAAAGGAAGCCACGAATTGGTAGTCACATTAGAAGATGGTAGTAAAGATGGAGGCTTCGGAGAACGTATCGCTGCCTACTACGGGACATCAGAGATGAAAGTACTCGTGGGAGGTATAAAGAAAGACCTTTATGACCGCTTCGACCTTCAACAGCTTCTTTCAGACAACCATTTACTTGACGAACAGATCGTTGAAGACGTGATAGACATCCTGTCTTAACGTTTTGCGAATGGATAAGGATGTCGATGGGTATATCGTGGGATTAATCATCTCTCACGAATACCACAGACGAAACAGAGCTTTTTTGCACACGTGAAGAGCCTACAAAAGGCCTTCTAACGACAGATATCACAGAGTACTTTCGCTGACATCAGCTATAAGCTCTGTGATATCTTGCGTTTAAACAATTCCTCAGCGGGCTCTCTCTCTGTGGAGAAATTGATATCTCTTTGTGAGATACAAAACCCACAACACCCCTACAATGATATTGATAGAGACCAAAGGAATGCTAAATATACAGATAGAAGTTGTAAGGATATTTCATCAAACACCTGTCTCTCCATTCGAAGAAAGGCCGAGGAAGAGACAAGAAGACGCCTTTCAACGTTCAAGAACATGCCCTTCTTGCATGTTGAAGACACCCTTCTTGAAGCAAGAAGGGCGTCTTTTTCGGTATTATACGTAACATTTTGATTTGTTGTAAGTTACAAACTTACTTTTAAGCAGAGCTATATTCCTTTCGTGAGGATATTCATCTCACACTTATGTAATGATTTTTTACCACGTTACAAATTCCTCCGAAGTATTGGAAAAGGGTAAGACGAAGATTGTTACTGCCCGTTAAGGAGAGCGTCTAACATCATCGACAAGCAACGTGTCACAGGTTAGATCCACGTTGAAAGACCATTATCTCTGAGTCAATCAACTTTACATTTTTATAGTTAAAACATTCTAAAAAGGCAACAACTAACAAGAATAATACTTATCTTTGAGGACATTTATAGATTAAGTCTTTAATTCATTTAAACTAAGAAAATTATGAAGAAAGTATTTCTTATGGCTCTTGCTGTAGCAGCAATGACTATTTCAAGTTGTAACAACGGTAAAACTAATGCTCCAAAGGCTAATGCAGACTCAGACACAACAGAGTCAGTTGCTGCAGACTCTGCAACAACTGCAGCTGCGCCTACCGATGCTGATCAGCTCATCAACCAACTCAACGAGAAGATAAAGGCTAAGGATGAGAAGGGTGTTGCCGCTTTATTGACCACAGCTCAGACTAAGATGGCTGAGTTAGCACAGAAGGATCCAAAGCAGGCACAGGAGTATATCGGAAAAATTCAGCAGTGGATGCAGAGTAATTCAAAGAACATTCAAGAGGCTTTGAAGGCTTCTGGCAATGAAGCAGCTGCTGAGGCTGTTGGCAAGGCAGTTGACGCAGCATCAAAGCAGGACCCTAAGGACGTTACAGAAAGTCTACAGAAGGCAAAGGATGCAGTAAAGAATGCAACACCTGAACAGATTGAAGCTGCTAAGAAGGCTGCTAAGGAAGCTGCCGAAAAGATGCAGGGTAAGTCTGGTGAGGCTGCTAAGAAGGCTATGAAAGATTTAGGTCTTTAATCCTATTTCGCCCCACCCCTTCCTCGCTTAGGAAGTGGTGGGGAGTTTATTCAAACCTTATATCATACGGATTTCACCCACGAGAAACACGCCATCTCAAATAGTTTTCGTATCTTCGCAATATGATTAAAATTGAAGATGCACAAAAAGAACAGGCTGAAATAATAGCCCGACTGATAATGGAAGCGATGAACCACGACTGTTGTCAGTGGTTTGCAGGACCAGACCATAGCTTAGAAGAGTTCCACCAGCTTATAACATCGTTAGTAGAACGGGATGATTCGCAATACTCCTATCTCAACACATTGGTTGCACTAACAGCACATAACGAGATTGCGGGTATCTGTGTCAGTTATGATGGTGCGAAACTTCCGAAGCTGAGACAAGCCTTCATCGAAGGAGCCCTCAAGGCTTTCGGTCGCAATTACGCTGATATGGATGACGAGACGTCGGCTGGCGAACTGTATATCGATTCGCTCTGTGTAGACAAAAAGTTCCGTGGGAAAGGGATAGCAAAGCTACTTCTTGAGGCAACAATAGAGAAAGGAAGGAAGATGAACCTCCCTACTGGTCTGCTCGTCGACACTGGTAATCCTTCTGCCGAACGACTTTACCATCGCATAGGCTTCGTTTATGTAGACGATAACCAATGGGGTGGACATCAGATGAAACACCTTCAAAAGCACCTTGATTGAGGTTGGCTTTTGAGATAGGACAGCTTTTATCGGTTCAAAAGAGCATTATCTATGAATTGATAGGCCTACCTATTGCGTTACGGTCTATTCTCTGATTGTGACAATATTCTCGTGAGACAATAGACAGAAAAGCATACCTTTATTTGTTAATCTCCTCTCTTTATCGTATCTTTGTAGGCGCAATAGGTTCATTATAAGCATGATTAAAAAGGGAAAGCGGTGAGATTCCGCTACTGTCCCGCAGCTGTAAGTTGTCTGTCACAGGTAAACATAAGCCACTGATAACGAATGATTGGGAAGGCGTTTACCTTCTTTTGGATAACAAGTCAGAAGACCTGCCATTGCAAGTCATTGCATCCCTCGAGGAAGGGCACTGCATAGAACCATTATGATACATTATAAGAAGATGAGGCAACTGGCTGGCTTCTTTCTGTTGTTATGCCCTTTGAGTATGACAGCACAAACCGTAACCAATGATTCCACACAGACGATAGACGAGGTGGTGGTCAAAGGCTTCCGTATTCCTGGGAATGTATTGGCAAGTACACCGATACAGACATTGTCACACACGGATATGGAGCGTCTCGGCATACACGATATGGGCGATGCGCTGAAACGGTTTGCTGGTGTACAAGTGAAGGACTATGGCGGTATAGGCGGTATGAAGACGGTCAATATTCGAGGCTTAGGGGCTGGACACACGGGCATAACGTATGATGGAGTGCAGGTGGGTGACTGCCAGAGTGGACAGGTAGACCTCTCTCGCTTCACGCTTGACAACGTCTCACTCGTCAGTTTGCAGATTGGACAAGAGGACAATATCTATCAGAGTGCAAAGGCGTACACCTCAGCAGGACTTATCAATATCAGTACGTTACAAGGCGTATCCGACCGCAAACCACACCTCACAACAACACTGCGCACGGGTAGCTATGGTCTCTTTTCGCCCTCCCTACTCTATCATCAACAGTTCTCACGTCTTGGGATTGGCGCATACACAAGCTACGAAAGGGCTGACGGAGTTTATTGGTTCACGCTAAAAAATGGTATCAAGACCATCCATGAGCGTAGAAACAATAGTGACATACAGACGTGGCGAGGTGAACTGAATATGAACTATCAGCTCACGGACAAGCAGACATTGCAGTGGAAGGCTTACGGCTTCACGTCAAATAGAGGATTGCCAGGGGCTGTCATCTATGATAACACGTATTCGGCAGAGCGTCTGAAAGACAAGAATGTCTTTACGCAAATGCTCTATGAGAACCGATTTAGCAATCACATCAAGATGAAAGCGGCTGCTAAATGGAATTACGCTTGGTCGCGCTACTCTGATATACCTGCCAGTGGATATAAAGAAGATACCTACCGACAGAATGAGACTTACCTTACAGCGACGTTGTGGACAAATCCTTTGCAGGGATTAAACCTTTCTTTCGCACAGGATTATGCGCATAACCATCTATCCATGACGCTTCCGAAAGCTGCTAACCCAACCCGCAACTCACTGTGGACAGCCTTAGCAGCTAACTATCAGATAGGTTCTTTCAGTGTCAATGCATCTCTCCTTGCAACGAATATCTACGAACGTGTAAAACAAGGGAACGCTTCGAACGGATTTCACAGACTGTCACCTGCCTTCAGTATGCAGTGGCGTTGTCTGCAAGACTTCCGCCTCCGCTTTGGATATAAGGACATCTTCCGTACTCCAACACTCAATGAACTTTATTATACGGGTATTGGTAACCGCCATCTGAACCCAGAGAAGTCACGCATGTGGAACCTTGGTACGACTTACTCGCACACCTTTAATCATACACTCCAGCTTTCCTTGACTGCTGATGGGTATTTTGGCAATGTCACCGATAAGATTATTGCGGTGCCAAAGATGTTCTATTGGCAGATGATGAACGCTGGGAAGGTGCGCCAATTAGGGCTGGATGTATCAGCAAACATTGAGAAGAGATGGGGTAATGATTGGACCGTGAGTGCGACAGGTAGCTATAGTCTGATGAAGGCAACGGACATCAGCGATCCTACAGCTGTCTATTACCGTAATCAGATAGCCTATACCCCACGCCATTCGGGCTCAGCAAGCGTTTTATTACATACTCCTTGGCTCGATTTCAGTTATAATGCCTTAGTCATGGGCGAGCGATACACGCTGAGTTATAATATCCCAGACAATCGTATGAAACCATTTGCTGACCATAGTATAACGCTCTCGCGGGAGTTCAACATCAATAAGCAGCAATTACGAGTACAGTTTGATGTGCGCAACCTCGGCAATAAGAACTATGAGGTTGTTCGTTTCTATCCTATGCCAGGCACCAACTGGAGATTGTCTGTAAGCTGGATACTTTGAGCAAGAATATAATCACAATAAAAGGATTCAATAAAAATTCAATTATAAACAAAACAATGAAGACAATGAAAAAGAATCTACTTGCGTTAGGCATCATCCTTATGTCTGCGCTCACCTTCACTGCTTGTAGCGATGATGACGACTTTTATGATGGTAAGCAACCAGAGGTATCAACCACAGATGTGTATGTTTCTTGCGCCGGTAACTTTGGTGCAAATGATGGAACTGTTGGTATTCTTGATTACAACATACAAGCTCGTCCAACAGCACCTTTCCTATATCGCAATGCTTACCAGGAACAAAATGGCATCAAGATTGGCGATGCACAAGACTTGATCGTATTTGGTGATAAGGTTGTCGTTGCTTGTACTACTTCTTCTAAGATTGAGGTTCTGAACCGTGTAGGTAAAGTAGAACAGACAATTAAGCTCCACAACGTTGAGCCTCGTTACTTGGCTACAGATGGTAAGTATGTTTACTTCTCTGCCTACAGCGGTAAAGTATATAAGATGAATCCTAACGACAAAGTGAAGCCAATGGTTGACTCTGTTGTTGTGGGTGACCATCCAGAGGCCATCTCAATTACGAATGGTAAGCTCTATGCAAACCTTTCAAACTATAGTATGAGCGGTAATGGTAAGTACGTAGCAGTAGTTGACCTCAACACATTCCGTAATCCAAAGAATATTGAGGTTGGTCTCAACCCTTACAATCAGAACATTGCTGCCGGTAATGACGTATTTATCGTGTCTATGTTTGATTATACAGAGAAGCCATTAGTACAGAAGATTGACACAAAGACCAACAAAGTGACACAACTCTTCAATGCTACTTCCATTGCATACAGTGCCAAGAAGAATGCTCTTGTCTGCCTATATGCTCCTTACGGAAGCAATGATAAGAGTTTCTTCCTCTATGACTTAGCTACAGGTCAGAAGACGAACCTTGACATGACAGGTCTTCGTAGTCCTCAACAAGTTAATGTTGACAAGTGGGGTAACATCTATGTTATAGACAATCCAAGCTATAATGCACCAAGCGAAGTGTTCTACTACTCACCAGAAGGCAAGCTTATCCAGGGTAACATCATCGTTGGAATGAGTGCACAGAACGTACGCTTTGCCAACTAAAGCATCACTTAAACACAACAAAAAAGATTGGAGATAAGCATCATTCATAGGTGTTTATCTCCTTTTTGTGTGATATATAATAGCCTAATATACTTTATTCTTTACAGCTGTTCACCCGACATTCTGAATGAAATAACTATGAGTCTCCATGGTGTTAGCGTCCACACTTTTCCATGAACGTTTTGGGGTCTTGTTGGCAAACAATTATCCTCATATCCATTAAAGCTATTTTGCTACATTTCTGTTGGGGAATTCATCTCTCATAGAGAACAATACTAAACATACGGATTAACTTATAGCTTATTCCATAGGACAGATAAGTTTAATCCTATCAGAAGGTGAGAATGAAAGGGGAAACATAAACTTTTTGGATAATATTCTTGTACATCTGAGGAGTTCGCAATCGTTAGCTGATTTATTGAAAACCAAATTTGCTGTCATTCCTGTCAGCTATCATCCCATCATAACGCCTTAGTCTACAATAGTTTACATGAAATGTTAAATATGACAGCAAACTAAAATAAAACTATATTGGGTATTTGAGTAGTTGTTTTCCTTCATATTCCACAATCCTACTCATGCTGATGACGGTAATATTTGATAGGTCCTAAGACATGAAAAATCACCAATACAAGGTAAATTATTAGGACCCATAAATAATGAGCAAACCACAAGAAGTGGGAACAAAGAACAAGTAAAGCGGGTGTTTCCCACCTGTAGAGGAACCACCCGCTTTATGTATAATGTAATTTCTAATACTCCTTGAATGATAATACGGTCGTTTACAATGGTGTCTTAAAGATAAACGTACGGATAATCCAATAAGAGAGAATACCGCAGAGATAGCCTAAGAAAGCTATCCACGAAATCTTCTTCATGTACCAACCAAAGGTTATCTTCTCCAATCCCATTACGACAACACCTGCAGCAGAACCAATGATAAGGATGGAACCGCCTACGCCAGCACAATAAGCCAATAGCTGCCAGAAGATGCCATCAACAGCCATGTCGCCTGTTGCCTGAACTGGATACATACCCATACTACCTGCAACAAGAGGTACATTATCGACTATAGACGAGAGAACACCAATGACTCCTGTCACTGCATAATGATTACCTTGGAAGAAACTGTTTAATCCTCCACCGAGTTCATGTAATACTCCCACCTCCTCAAGACAGGCGACAGCCATCAAAATACCAAGGAAGAAAAGGATTGTTGACATATCTATACGACTCAATAAGTTGGATACTCGCTTTGAGAAGTCCTCACTGTCGCCTTTTGAACGATGCAAACTACGATAGAATATCTCTGTAATCGTCCAAAGAATACCTAATACAAGGAGGATACCAACGAATGGAGGAAGGTCTGTGAAGTAATGGAATACTGGTACGAAGCAGAGTCCACCCACACCAATAGCAAAGATTATCTTGCGTTGTGAGCTATTGAACTCTAATAGTTCAGTATCACCAGAGTGATCTGTCTCTAACATATCACCACCTAACTTGCCCTTTAATAAGAACTGAAGAACAAAGGCTGGAATAATCATTGATATAAGAGATGGTATGAAGATCTCGCTTATCACGCCACCAGCTGTTATCATTCCTGCGTTCCACAACATGATAGTTGTCACATCACCGATTGGTGAGAAAGCACCACCAGAGTTGGCGGCAATGATAACCAATGACGCATAAATCATACGATCCTTATGGTCTTGAACGAGCTTGCGAAGAATCATAATCATCACAATACTTGTCGTCAAGTTGTCCAAGATAGCTGAAAGGAAGAACGTCATGAAGGCTATCTTCCATAATAAACTACGCTTTGACTTAGAACGCATCACGTCTTTAACCCAATTAAAGCCGCCATTCTGATCAACAATCTCAACGATTGTCATAGCTCCCATGAGGAAGAAAAGCGTGGTTGCAGTGTCACCAAGATGTTCTGTTATCAACTTGTTGGCAAATGTGACGAGCTGATCTCCAATACCCTTAAACTCTGGGTGCATCAGTTGCACAAATGGTGAAGGGTCGACCATATAGAGAACCCAACAGAAAACAAACATCAACAAAGCAACTGCAGCTTTGTTGATTTTCGTCAGACTTTCCATCGCTATGAGTGCATAACCCAAGACGAAAACGACGATAATAGCAAGTGTTAGTGTAGACATAAAAAATATTAATTCGATTGTACTTTGGTACAAAGGTAAGCAAAAGAAATGAGTTGCACATAAAGAAATCAAATTAATTATAAGAAAAAGACCACAAGAAGAGGGAATAAAGAACAAGTAAAACGGGCGCTTCCTTACCGTAGAGGAACCACCCGCTTTAATTATAATGCAATTTCTAATGCTCTTTAATAGATAATACGGCCGTTTATAATGGTGTTGTAAAAATAAACGTACGGATAATCCAATAAGAGAGAATACCACAGAGGTAGCCTAAGAAAGCTATCCACGAAATCTTTTTCATATACCAACCAAAGGTAATCTTCTCCAATCCCATTACGACAACACCTGGTGCAGAACCAATGATAAGGATAGAACCACCTACTCCAGCACAATAAGCCAAGAGCTGCCAGAAGATACCATCAACGGCCATGTCGCCTGTTGCCTGAACTGGATACATACCCATACTACCTGCAACAAGTGGGACATTGTCAACAATAGACGATAATACTCCTATGATACCCGTCACTACATAATGATTACCTTGGAAGAAACTGTTTAATCCTCCACCGAGTTCATGTAATATACCCACTTCTTCAAGACAGGCAACAGCCATCAAAATACCAAGGAAGAAGAGGATTGTTGACATATCAATACGGCTCAACAGATTGGTGACACGCTTTGAGAAGTCTTCGCTATCGCCCTTAACACGATGTAGATTGCGATAAAATATCTCTGTAATCGTCCAAAGAATACCTAATACAAGGAGGATTCCAACGAACGGAGGGAGGTCTGTGAAATAATGGAATACTGGTACGAAGCAGAGTCCACCCACACCAATAGCAAAGATTATCTTGCGTTGTGAGCCATTGAACTCTAATAGTTCAGTATCACCAGAGTGATCAGTCTCTAACATATCACCACCTAACTTGCCTTTTAATAAGAACTGAAGAACAAAGGCAGAGATAATCATTGATATAAGAGATGGAATGAAAATCTCGCTTATCACGCCACCAGCTGTTACCATTCCCGCATTCCACAACATGATGGTTGTCACATCACCGATTGGTGAGAAGGCACCACCAGAGTTGGCGGCAATGATAACCAATGACGCATAAATCATACGATCCTTATGGTCTTGAACGAGCTTGCGAAGAATCATAATCATCACAATACTTGTCGTCAAGTTGTCCAAGATAGCTGAAAGGAAGAATGTCATGAAGGCTATCTTCCATAATAAACTACGCTTTGACTTAGAGCGCATCACGTCTTTAACCCAATTAAAGCCGCCATTCTGATCAACAATCTCAACGATTGTCATAGCTCCCATGAGGAAGAAAAGCGTGGTTGCAGTGTCTCCAAGATGTTCTGTTATCAACTTATTGGCAAATGTGACGAGCTGATCGCCCATACCCTTAAACTCTGGGTGCATCAGTTGCACAAATGGTGAAGGGTCGACCATATAGAGAACCCAACAGAAAACAAACATCAACAGAGCAACTGCAGCTTTGTTGATTTTCGTCAGACTTTCCATCGCTATGAGTGCATAACCCAAGACGAAAACGACGATAATAGCAATTGTTAGTGTAGACATAAATAATATTAATTCGATTGTTCTTTGGCGCAAAGGTAAGCAAAAGAAATGAGTTGTACATAAAGAAATCAAATTAATTATAAGAAAGATAGACTCATTCGCTAAATTGTAGTATATTTGCAAGTAAAGTATGAAGTAAAAGATAAAATTATCTTGATAATAGAAGAAATCGATGGAAAAGAAATATCTCAACGTTGTATGTGCTGTTATCCATGATGGTGATAGGTTTCTATGCACCCAACGGCTACGTAAAGGACCTGATTATATTGCTGAACATTGGGAGTTCCCAGGCGGTAAAGTGAAGGAGGGAGAAAATGATTACGAGGCTTTGCGACGTGAACTACACGAAGAGATGGATTGGAATATATATGTAGGGGCAAAGCTCGGGAGTATTGAACATGAATATCCTGATTTCATTGTCCGGCTTACTGCCTATGACTGTATGGCACATGATAAAGATTTCAAACTTCTTGAACACATTGACGCATGCTGGTTAAGACCAGAGGAATTTACAAAGCTCAATTGGACGGAGGCTGATGCAGCACTTATTAAACAGCTTTGGAAATAGCCTCTAACGGTTCAATCAGTTCTTATTCCTACTTAATAAATACACAGAACAATTTATCATCATCAGCTATCAAACCGAATTATGAACAAAGAAATACAATCACTTGTCGATCAACTTAATGCTGCATCCGACGCTTATTACAATGGTCGTGATGAACAGATGACTGACTATGAATGGGACGCAGCCTTTGATAAGTTAAAGAAATTAGAAGAAGAAACAGGTATTATACTCCCCGATTCTCCAACACAAAACGTATCTGCCGATAATGTTGCTGGTAAAAAGGAAGAACATGAGTTCCCTGCACTCTCCTTGGCAAAGACTAAGAAGGTAGAAGACCTTGCTAAATGGGCAGAGAATAGACCTATATGGCTCTCATGGAAGTTGGATGGATTGACACTTGTTGTTACATACGATAATGGTAAACTGACAAAGGTCGTCACACGTGGAAATGGTCATATTGGCACCAATATTACTCATCTTTCTACGGCTATTGATGGTATCTTGCAAACCATTCCCTACAAGGGGCATCTTGTCATCCGTGGTGAAGCTGTTATCAGTTATCCTGACTTTGAACAGTTTAACATGGAAGCAGAGGAAGAATATGCTAACCCTCGCAACCTCGCATCAGGCTCACTCACACTGAAAGACATCAATGAGGTGAAAGCCCGCCACTTGCGTTGGATTCCTTTTACACTCGTTTATACAGAGGAAGAAATAAACTCTTGGGGCGGACGCATGGAATGGCTTGAACAACAAGGGTTCAGAGTTATCGATAGAGAACTCATCGAACAACCTACCGTTAATAACATAGAAGCAGTTATCCATCATTGGACAGAAAGAGTTACTGGTGTGAGTTCATCACCATTCCCCTACCCTGTTGACGGCTTGGTAATCTCATACGACGATACAGCCTACGCTGCAACAGGTTCTGTCACTGGTCATCACGCCACACGTGCAGGCTATGCTTTTAAATGGCAAGACGAGAGTGCTGAAACAGAATTAGACTATATAGAATGGTCATGTGCTGCTTCAACCATCTCACCAGTAGCTGTTTTCCGCCCTGTAGACTTAGAAGGGACAACTGTTAAACGTGCTTCCCTTTGTAATATCTCCGAATGTGAACGCTTAGGGATTGGTGATAAGGGAACAAAGATAGCTGTTATAAAGGCAAATAAGATTATTCCGAAGGTTATTAACGTTATTGAAAGCGTTGGTACTTTCCATATTCCTGAGACTTGCCCAGTATGCCATTCTGCTACAGAAGTTAGCGAAAGCGAGATTAGTGGAACACGCACACTACACTGTACCAATACACATTGTCCAGCTAAACAGCTGAAGAAGTTTGGTAGATTTGTATCAAAAGAAGGTGTAAACATTGACGGACTCTCTGAACAAACCGTACAGAAATTTATTAACCTTGGCTGGGTTCGTGAATATGCCGACCTTTTCCATCTTACAGAACATGCTACAGAGCTGCGTACAATGGAAGGTTTCGGAAACAAGAGTGTCACTAAATTATTGGCTGCTATTGAAAAAGCGCGTAATGTAGAAGCTCGTCGTCTGCTCTTTGCTTTAAACATTCCACTTGTTGGACAGGATGTTTGTAATCGTCTTTTATCAGCATATCCATTGGAGGAACTTATTAAAACAGCTACAGAAAGTGCTGCAGAAGATGTATTCTCAACCATTGCTGGTATTGGACCAGAGAAGAGTGCAAGCTTTGTACGCTGGATGAAAGATACTGATAATCAATCAATGCTACAGCATCTGTTGGTTGAGCTAAACGTTAGTCAACCTTCATCAGCACCAACTGGTGATAGTTGTCAGGGATTAACCTTCGTCGTTACTGGTGATGTTCACCATTATAAGAATCGTAACGAACTGAAAGCGTACATAGAAAGTCAAGGTGGTAAGGTAACTGGTTCTGTTTCTAAATCAACGAATTATCTTATTAATAATGACGTAGAAAGTACTTCAGGAAAGAATCAGAAAGCAAAGGAACTTTCCATTCCTATTATCTCTGAAGATGAATTCATAGCTCGCTTTACACAAGTTACAGCACCAGAAACATCTTCACAACCAACAGAAGGGAGTCTATTCTAAGATATAGATTCTATAAACAAATAAAGAGGGTGTATCAAAATGCAAATGACCATTTCTATACTCGGTTTTGAGTAAAGAAATGGTCTTTTCTTTAACTTTAGAAGAATCTTACGTATAGATTGAAAATGTCAAGTTAATGATTTGTGTTTTGACACATCCCCTATGTAAAGATTAGAAAGTCACAATCGTTCGTCCGCTTATGGCTCTGCAATCTCTGGTCCTGATTGAGAGTGATTCTTAGCTGGCTTCTTAGTTTCTTTGTCAGGTGCAGCAACACGCTCGTAGCTCACTCCAGTAAGTGTAAAATACTTCTTTGAGGGAGTGAGATGTACCACAGGTTTCGTAATATGAACCTTTGGGTTGAACTCCGTTTTTCCCTTCTCAACCAATTTACTCTGGAAAGAAGGTGTAAGTGTCCCGATATCTCCGAAGTCTACAATGTCTCCGTTTTCAACGTGCTTTTTTGCTATCTCAGCTGCAAGTCTGAGAACAGCCTCAACTTCTGCACCTGTGAATGTTGTAGCGTGTGCTACTTCATCACAGAAACTACGATGATCAACTCTCTTTCGTCCTGTAGGATGTGCCTGCACAACGATTTTCCCTTTCAAATTTCCAACTGTTCCTTTACGCTCCTTTAGCGTATAGGCAATAGGTCTGTTCGCCATAGTAATTAGTGTTGCCCCCGATTGTTAAGCCTTTGGAGGCTGGGGCTTTATCCTCCTCAACTTGTTCGTAGATTTATATCACAAAGGTAAGAAATTTCTTGACTATCTCCAAGGGATGTTCATACTTTTTCTTACACTTATCAACCCTTTTTCGCAAAAGAGTTCACCTATTTTAGTAAAACCATCTACCTATTACCAGAAAACCGTCTACCTTTTCCGCCAAAAGGGTCTACCTTTTCTATTAAAAAGGTCTACCTTTTTCGCCCAAAAGGTAGACCCTTTTTGAAAAAACCGTCAAATCTTTCTGGAAGAAGCATTATGGCTAATTAAAATTTTTATTTAAAATTGTATTTATGAAAGGAAAGCATTATCTTTGTGGGTAATATTAATTAAACGAATGGCAGCATAACGAATTTAATACTTGCTTTATTAGTTGCTCTATTCAGTAATATACTAATAAAAGAGTTCTATAAGACTGCTGTAACAATGTAGATAATATATACAGATCAAACAAATAAAACAAAATTATGAAACTATACATTATTGGCAATGGCTTTGATATAGGTCATGGAATTCCATGCAAATATTCAGATTTCTACACATATCTTGAACGTAACAGAGAAGATGTTTTAGAAGAAATGGGGCAATATTACTATGTTGATAGCGACTCCGAATTATGGTCAGATTTTGAACGAGGATTAGAAGAAGGTATCTGTTATGATTCTCTTGCAGATATAATATATGAAAACACTCCTAATTTCGCTTCAGATGAATTCCGGGATGCTGATTGGTATAATGCGCAAATATACATAGAAGAGGAATGCGATAATCTATTAGACTGCATTCGTTCAGGATTTGAGGAATGGATAAATTCATTGGAACTTGATACCATAACGAAGAAATACGAAATAGACAAAACCGCCCGTTTTTTCACTTTCAACTATACTGAAGTGCTGGAGAAAATATATGAGATTCCTGCTGAGAATGTTTTTCACATACATAAAAGAGTGGGGGAAGAATTAATATTTGGGCACGGTAAGGATGTAGAAAAGTTTAATGTAAAAAAAGCCTTGTATGGAGATGAGAACGCCCATTTGATTATAGACGAAGAAATGGGAGATGTCGTAACAACGGAGGACGGGCATGAGGAATTTGCTGAAAGTGCCGTCTGTGCTTTTTATGACAAGATGCGAAAGCATACAGATGAAATCATAAAAGAATATTTGGATCAATTTCACAAACTTTCGGATGTAGATGAGGTTATCGTTATAGGACACTCATATAATGAAATAGATTTACCATATTTCAAGAAAATATCGGAATCTATCAATAATAGAGCAACTTGGACTTTATACTATTTTTCGGAGAGTGATAGGGCAAGTGCAGAAAATTTAATGGCAGAGATGCATATTGGGAGTAATTTGCTACGTTATAACTCCTGTTTTGAGAATACAGTAATAAAATTAAATCAATAAAATATGAAAAAAATCCACACTCTAATTATCTTTTTATTTATCTCTTTGATTAGTTACGGACAAAGTAAGGTTAATTTTGTGATAACACCTAATTGTACATACACTTCTAAAGATACGGATAAATCATTTTATGTATTTGACTATAAAGGTCATTCCAAACAAGAGCTATTTAATAAAGCTGTATCAGTTTTTACAAAAATATTTGCAAAAAAAGATGACCAGATAAATAAAACAGACAATAGTATATTGTCTGTTAATACTAATTATATTTTACATAGTTCAGCGTATTTAAATTGGTCTAAGGAATATATCTATTTTAATGAATACATAAAATATAATATTGAATTTGAGTTTAAAGATGGTAAAATTAAAGTAAATGCACCAACTTTAATTCAAATAAGAGATAACGATGGTATAGAACACCCATTGGGCTATTTTATATTAAGCGGAGATAATGAGGCTGTACTTGCAAATGATGCAATTGAACAATTTTCTTTTGTCAATAAAGTCATAAATAAAATTCTAACTAATATAGATACTACAATGGTAGATTGGTAATTCTTAATCTACCTATTATAGGTAGGCTCTTAGGCTTGTTCTGTCGGGGGTGTAATACTCAGTCCATTGTCCGTACTAATTGACAAAATATTTCTTCAGCACGTCAAAGAAGTCAAAGTGATAGTTGGAGAACAGCAGTGCAGAAATAGATGTTAGAGTTCACTGCTTCACATAGTCATTTTTTCGAGCAAAGCACTCAACTACTTATCTTCGCAGTTCATACAAATAAAGGGGTGTGCCAAAACACGAATCATTAACTTGACAACTTTTCAGACTAATAAGTAAGTTTTTCCTAAAAGCAAAGAAAAGACCATTTCTTTACTCAAAATCGAGTATAGAAATGGTCTTTTAAAATGAATTGTTTCAAACTGTAAGGTTATCAAAATGGCATTTGAATTTTGACACACCCTCTTCTTATCTTAAGATAATAAAATTCTATTTATCTGCTTAGAATGTCCATTTAGCAGCCACTGTAGGGATAGCGTAGAAACGATTATTCTGACCTTTGTCATTCCAAACGAAGTTATTGCTAATCTCAACCTCAGTACCCAAAGAGAGGTTTACATCTTTCATTCCCTTTAGCGTATTGAGATTAAACCAGAACTGAGGTTCAGAGAGAAGAATCATTTTACCATTAACATTTGGATCATACCAAAGGTCACAGAATCCAGAGAATGTACAAAGACCCTTAGCGAAGGTTGTACCCCACACCTCTGTCAGCTGAAAACCACTGAAAGGATGTGCACCAGTGTGAGCATTCTTAAACTGATACTTATACATCAACTGAAGGCTGAACGTTTTTGAAAAGTCTTTTGAAGCCCAGTTCCATGCTCCACCAAGAAGAACAGCATGCTGATAACGGTTACCATAATAGCTATCCATAGTTTTACCAGAACCTAAACCACCGTCATACTCAATATGTGCAGCCCACTGCTTATTCTTCGTAAGATTAAACTCACGTGAAATCTCCCAATAAGCTCCCATTACTCCATCGCTCTTGTAATCAATATCAGTAAACATATAGGTAGAACCCCATGTGTCAGGTTTGAACATTTCTACTGTTGTTGTTACCGACGTACGAGAACTTAGGTTCTTGTAAAGACTATGACCTAAGTCATAATGCAACTGGACATCTTGTGCATTTGCACAACAAAAAGCTGCTACCATAATAGCGAGGGTAAAGAATCTCTTCATAACTGTTCTTAGTTTATATATTAGAATCTACGGCAAAGTTACAAAAAAATCCTAAACTATCAACGTAATAGCAAAAGATTAGTTAACTTTGTACCTATATGAGAATAGATATCATCACCGTATTACCAGAGATGCTGGAAGGATTCGTACATGAAAGCATCCTTGCCAGAGCAGAAAAGAAAGGATTGGCAGAGATTCGTCTACATAATCTTCGTGACTACACAAAGGATAAATGGCGTCGTGTTGACGACTATCCTTTTGGTGGACAAGCTGGTATGGTCATGCAAATTGAACCTATTGATCGTTGTATCGCTGCTTTAAAGGAAGAGCGGGAGTACGATGAAGTCATCTTTACATCTCCTGATGGCGAACTATTTAATCAGAAGATTGCTAATGACCTCTCATTGGGAGGTAACTTCATTATTCTTGCAGGACATTATAAAGGTGTTGACCAACGCGTACGCGACCATCTTATTACACGTGAAATATCTGTTGGCGACTTTGTTTTAACAGGTGGCGAACTACCTGCAGCCATCATTGCTGATGCTGTTGTACGACTGGTTCCAGGTGTTATCAGTGACGAACAGAGTGCACTCTCCGACTGTTTTATGGATGATATGCTCTCAGCACCTATCTACACTCGCCCTCGTAGCTATAATGGTTGGGATGTTCCTGAGGTACTTCTCAGTGGACATGAGGCTAAGATTAAACAATGGGAGTTTGATCAAGCAATGGAGCGAACCAGAAGATTGCGCCCTGACCTCCTGAAAGAATAAGACAAATGAGCATTTAAGATTAACAAATAAAAATATACTAAATCATGTCACAGTACAAAGAATTACCACAAGTTGAGTTTGCTGTAGCAGCACAGAACGCATTCAAGAAATTCTTTCAGTTCAATGGTCGCATCCGTCGATCTGAGTATTGGTGGGGCTTTCTTACCCTCTTCATCGCAGCTTTTGTTATATCATTAGTTCCCTTTGTTGGACCTCTTGTAGCACTTGTTCTTAGTATTGCAGGTATTTCTATGCAGTTCCGTCGTTTACATGACACTGGAAGAAGCGGATGGTGGTGGGCTGCCCAAGCTTGTGTGGGAACAATTTCTTGTACACTTTTCTTTGTGTCTTTCAATTTCAGCGCATATTTAGAAGCCATACGATCACAAGATATTCAGGCCGCAATGAACGTTTTGATTAGTGCTATAACAAGCATAACAGGTATCTTAGCTATCGTTTTCTATCTAATAAACATCGCCTTAGGTATTACAATTCTGGTTTTCCTTCTACAAGATAGTCAGCCAGAAGCAAATAAGTATGGTGAGTCTCCGAAGTATGTTCTTCAGAATACAGAGGTGTAAAAAACATTATTGTTGGGTAACGTAGTTAAAAGAAAAGAGACGACTTACCGTCCGACTAATAACTTTCCAGCCGACGTTACACTAAGAAACAGAACGTAAGCTACTACTTTGCTCAACATCTTCATAGAAACGTAATGGGTAATCTTCCATGTTTCAAAAGAACCAGTAAAGTAATAAAAAATCATTACATAACATCGTACAAAACATCTTCACCGAAAGGATATAACATCTCCAACAACCAAGCTCATAACATACAACAAATCAGCATATTACAGATTGCATCATAGAAGACGTCCCTCTTGCAGCAAGAAGGGCGTCTTCTTCATATAAGAAGAGCATGTTCTTGAACGTAGTTAGGCCTCTTCTTCCCTCATATACAGCCTTTTCTCTGAATGAAGAGGGAGTAATCACAGAAATATCCTTGCAATTTCTACTTACTCGTTTAGCGTCCCCTCTTCAGCTAACAGCTTTTTCATAAGGGTAAACTAAAATTCTATTTCTCGCTACATTTGGAGAGATACGGAAGTTAAACCATTCTTTCTAACTTTTACAAGTGCTCTCCCACAACACATAAGTAGGGACTTATTATTACATATTGTCACTCAATAACCTAACAGAAACTAATTTATACCAATTCTTAGGTATTGTAGTATTCATATTTTATATATACTTTTGCACCGCTTATAAATTATTTCAGGATCATTATATTTATCAATATGGTTAAAAGATTACACTCTTATCTTTTATTGACAGGCACCTTATTATATTCAGCAGCCCTGCCAATAAATGCACAAGGGAACACTATGGGTAAAGTTTCAACAGACAGCCTTACACAAGACACATTGTTCTCAACACCTTATCTGCACGACCAAGTGTTGCAGACGGTAGAAGTAATTGGACGTAACGAACGTTCATACAAGAATACCAACTCTTTCATCGGCACAAAGACAGAGACACCTTTGAAAGACATTCCACAATCTATCGGTTACGTAACAAAGGAGTTAGTGCGCGACCAAGGCGCAACCACAGTTAATGAGGTTGTAAAGAATATCAGTGGTGTAAACCAATATACCTTCTATAATGACTTCTCTATCCGTGGTTTCCGCACTACAGGTAACCGCAATTCAGGAAACCTTGTCAATGGTATGCGAGCGCAGACAAGTCTTTGGAAACAGCAGTCATTGGCAAATATCGAGCGTGTTGAAGTCATCAAAGGTCCTGCTTCTGCTCTCTTCGGCAATGCTGCACCGGGTGGTGTTATTAATCGTGTAACTAAGAAACCACTACCTTATCAACGCAATACAGTATCAACGACCGTTGGTAGCTTCAACACACTGAACACCTACGGAGATTTTACTGGACCATTAGACAAGAAGAACACCCTTCTATATCGTCTTAATATCGGTTACGAACATACTGATTCTTATCGTGACTTACAGGCAAATACGAACTATATCGTTGCACCATCTTTCTCGTTTCTCCCAACACAAAGGACACGCTTTAACGTCGACATCGTTTATCAGCGCACCAATGGCAAGGTCGATCGTGGTCAGCCTATCTTTGGAGATGGTGACCTCAATTCAGTTCCTATTAGTCGTTCGCTCTCTGCAACAAATGACTATCTAAAGGAAAACCTCGTGAATATTACGCTTGGTGTAACCCATAAGTTCACGGATAACCTCTCTTTCAATGCTACCTATCTGAACTCTTCCTATGATGAAGACCTCCGTGAACACAATCAGGCTAATGCGTATGTGAAGTTAGCCGATGGTACACAAAGTCCGTCACGCATCCTTATGCAGTGCCTTGTACGCCAGCGTCACTTCCGCAACAATAGTTTCAATACCTATTTTAACTATAATGTAAGCACGGGGCCAGTCAATCATCGTATCCTTTTAGGTTATGACTATTTCCAAATGGCACAGCAAGCTGGCTCGTCAGCAATGACAGCAGGAGGCTATCTGCTAAAAGACGGTACGACAACAACAGCTTTCAAGCCTGCCAACATTGCGAAATACGTACTTGACAAGGATGGTAATCCACGAACGAATGTGCCTTACTATGACTTGACAAGTAATAATAACAACATTGAGCGTGACTATTCGAAGTATATCTTTGTCTCAACAGCACTCTCTCCTTACCTGCAGTATTCTCATGGTATCTACCTTCAAGAGCAGATGGAAGTAGGACCAGTGAAACTTCTCTTGGGTATTCGTCAGGAGATATTCACCGATGTACTAAATTATAAGACTAATAAGGAAAGCCGAACTACTCAACATGCGTTCATTCCACGCCTTGGTGCTGTCGTTGCTATCAACAAGAATCTGAATGTGTATGGTACATGGGTAAAAGGCTTTGAACCACAGAGTGCATCCGTACAGGGTAACCCTAACACAGGTGGACCATTCGACCCAGAATACAGCCAGTTGTTGGAGGCGGGCTTGAAAGGTGAATGGTTTGACAAACGACTCAGTACAACCCTTTCTTTCTTCCATCTTCAGAAACGCAATACACTCTATAATGCCAACGATGCAAATAATCCAGAGTTATTAGAACAAGTGGGAGAAGAGACGTCAAAGGGTATTGAATTAGATGTAGCAGGTTTCATTCTTCCTAATTGGAGTATCGTTGCTAACTATGCCTACACCCATGCTGCTATCACAAAGACTGCAACTGATTCTGAGAAAGACTTTGGAATGCAGCGTCCTAACACTCCTCGCAATGCTTTTAATATCTGGTCAAAGTATATCATACAGACTGGTACACTACGTAACTTCGGTTTTGGACTTGGTTGGAATGCTGTTACAAAACGTTATGGACAAGTTGGAAGACGTGAGAATACTACGGTCTACCCTGGCTATGGTCTCATTAACGCTGCTCTTTACTATCGTCTCCGTAACCTGCAGGTACAGTTAAATCTCGACAACGCACTGAACAAAGTTTATTGGGTGGGCGGATACGACAAACTCCGCTCCTTCCCTGGTGCTCCACGGAACATAAAAGCTACAGTCACTTACAAGTTCTAAAGAGTAAACAAAACACAATCATAAAGAACCTTCATCCGTCTGCAGCATTATTGTCCTTGCAGAAGATGAAGGCTTTTTACTATCAGTAGTGATGTACTAAAACCCTTATACATATACTCTCTTACAAACTATTGCACACGCTTAGCCCTTGCATGTTTCTGCAAATAGTCATATTTACCAGGAAAAGGACAATCATAATCAATTGATTCCACACAACTAAACACTACATATCGATTGTAGACAACAAGGCTATATTGCCGATTTAACTCATACGCAAGTGAGTCTGTGAGCGGTTTATCATAGATTCTATAATCAAACTCTTTATTTCCAGTCACCCCATAAACGATTTCTGTATAGTCACTTACAGTACCACCTCTACTGACAGACAAGCCTCGATAGCCCATCTTCTGTAAGGCTAAACGAACAGAATCGAGTCTTTCTATACTTAATCCTATCTTTTGTAGTTCTCTTTCCTGCTCTTTCTTCGACTCTATCTCATCACCTTTGAAATTAACGTCTTGCTTTGAAGATACACCCCAGTCCGTCAGTTTTCCATGCTTCGAATACGCTACAGAGAACCCAGTACTGTCTGGCAACCAACTTCTTGTAACCTTAATAAGTCTCTCTATGTTCTGCTGATTAGCCTTGTAGGACGCCTCCATCGTCTCAGGGGTACACTCTTCTTGTGGAACAACAGCAAATACCGTAATACACAACACCTGTAAGATATTAAAGCAATGGAGTCCAAGAAAGATATTGTTCACATAATTACGATACCAAACCGACTGTACAAGAGAACAGATATAAACAAGAACAATAGGTATTGAAATGAACCAACCAAGTATTGCAAAAATCATTAACCAGGAGAGCGAATCCTCTGGATAATCATCTTCGTAGAAGCTCAACATGATTGTAAACAACAGGACTGTTACAAGAACATATATCAAAAAACGTAGAAACAGCCAGAAGAAAAAACGATAACCGCTTTTACAAGAATCTTCTGCATCGACAACTACATCCTTTTGTTTACTTTTCTTCCTATTATCCATCCATAGCCAAACACCAAGGACAAGTAGGAATAGTAGAATATTAATCGTAAATACCATCATAATAGACTATTGATATATTTATCAGTACCATGAGTCTTTTATACGTATCTGACAACCTTACTTATTTAATTCTTTACCTATAAGGTTGCCAACTACAAAAATGTTCACTAATAAAGGCATTAAAAACTACTAAAAACAGAAGTCTTTTATCACACACTATTATAAGAATAATGTTATTATCAAGTTGCTGTCATTTTAACATTTGGCAGCAACTATCTGTATGACAAAGTATTGCATCTTCAAAAAGCATGACAGTAATGACAGCAAAATTAGTTTTACTGAATTGTTCACTTTAGACTAGAGCAAACATAAAGACAGCTTCTTAGTTTAGTTTATAGAACAGCCACATTAATTTCCTCTTCACAGCTGGATTGGACTTTGCATTCTGATCTGTAACAATTCGCTCATTAATACTCATACCTAAAGTATCATCTTTCCCCACATTGACGGGTAATACAGATAAAGGAATTGATCTTATACAAGCTATAATACTATCATTATCAACTTTTGAGAAATGCTTATATCGTGTATCTGGTACTTCTATGCCCACGCTATCACTAAAAAAGAGTTGACGCAACAAGCGTGACTTTGTATCATAGATAGAACGAGTATCAAAACCATTCTTTAGGTAATACCCATCAGCAATGACTATATACTTATCGTTCTCACAGAAGAGTTGCTGTGATAACTGGCTTATCTCCTTCTTGTGGGTCATGGCCTTGGCTTCATCAATATAATAGAACTTGTTGTCAGACAGTAGTCCTAAACCTTCATTTAAGTCTTTGTCTGCCGTAAGCACAGCCACTCCGAGGTCATCATAGAACTTCCATCGCTTATTTTGGTCGCCTGGAAGGTTATAGCCAATGTCCTCTCCCATATAATGATTAATAATCATTCCTTTCTTATAGAACACAAACTGCGGATTATAACTTAAGAAAAAGATGGGATCATGGACCTTTATAAGTATCTCATGACGACTATCACGATACTCACAACCCAGAGCTATATTAGAGAGGATAAAGTTCAAGGAGGGTATTAGGAAGATAAAGAAAACAATAACAGATATTGACCATAGAAGAAACCTACCAACCTTTGAGTCATTAGTGCAAAAGGAGATAAGTTTAGCAAGGTAATAAACCCATACCCAACAAGTGAGAACAGCCCCAACAATCTCCACCTGCTGTATAAAATAGCAGAAGGTGTCTTTTCCTAAACAAATGACATCTATCAAGAAAAGTAGTACACAAATCACCTGCACTATCAGGCATACCTTTATTATATTCTTCTTCATAATCTTAATACGTTTCTTCTGGCCAGTGTTTAACGATATCCCCATCCTTGAAAACAGCCCATGCACGTAGCTTCCCATGACTATTATACCAATAAGCCGTATCAATAGCATCGTCATTCCTGTACTTCACTTTAAAACGAAGAACACAATGCGGACGGCGCTTTATTGAATCTTGATAATAGCAATCATAACGCCTTGTACTATCATCAAGTATTGTTACTTTATCTTGTATCTGTCCATTTGGATAATAAGCATTGGCAGGAGCCCATGAGTTACCACCGTCATAGATAACAGTCTGATAGGCAATAGGATGCCCATGAGTAGCATAACGAATAACGACCTTATCTTGCTTTAATCCATTCTTTACCCTACATGTATATAAGTCGGGAAATATCTCTTCCTCGTCGTCTTCATTTTCTCTTGGGAAAAAGGCTTCTGGGAATTCGTTGAAATAGTTTTTCAAATAGACAACAGGCGTATTACTGAGTGTACCAGTAAATAGTTTCCCAGAACCGACTCTGTATATCTTTACCCCATCTGTATATAGTTGATATTTCTCAGAAGAGTTTAATCTTACTGCATTCTCGTCATAATTGCGAATATCATCAAGTGTTCCATCAGGCTTATAGAACTTCCATTCACCTTCTCGATGCGCTAAGTTATCAAAAGTTGTGTACCCCTCCGACTTTAAAGTACCATCCTCATAATAATACTTAGCATAGATTAAGTGATTATCTGACTTGATAGAAGGGAATTTCTCTTCCTTCCAAATGGTGCCATCTCGCCTATAGGACTTCACCCAACCAACCCATGTATCATAACTATGTTCCTTTTTTCCAACTTGTTTCACCTTACCATCTTCATAATACTCTGTGTATTCACTTGGAAGAGTATCAATGTAATCAGGTATAAGAGATATCCCATATCCCAATAATAAAAGTAATAAAGCAATGAAGGGAGGAAGTAGAGTTCGTAGGAAAATACGTGAGAAGATTATACTGATTATAAAGTATACTACGGAAACCATGAAGCCTTCTATGTATATACCCAAAGCTACAAACCCCCGACCAGCCGCATCAGTACTGTCTCCAGAAGCTGCCTCCATTGCAAACAAGAACATAAAAATAAGTGGGTAAATCAAAGCCATAATAACAGAAGCTATGGCTATCCGAAGCTTTTTATTCTTTATCATGTAAGTTTCTACTCATTATAAATCATTTCTCCACAATGGAGTCAAGGATTATAGGTTATTAATATAGGTCTTAAAAAATGGTTGTCTTTCTGAAAAAATATAGATTGACTACAAAGATAAGAGTTTCTAATGATACTTGCAAAGGAAAAAAAGATGAAATAACAATTATTCATACAAACCACTTATAGCTGACTACTCAATATCACAACGCAAAGTAACTGAAGAGCATTGAAACAATAAAGGCCAAGAAAGACGTTATTCATATGATCACGGTGCCGAATGGCTTGCACTGCTGAGCAGATATAAATAACAAGAATAGGTATTGAAATAAACCAGCTGCCGACAATAAACATGATAATCCAAAAGAAACACTCGCCTGCATCATCCTCACCAAAAGTGGCAATTACCATTAAGAACAATAAAATAGTAACCAAAGCGAAAGACAACACACGGAGGAATATCCAGAATAAAGACCGCCAATCCTTATTATAAAAAGCAACAACACTGACCTCTGCCCCACTCTTATTGCTCTTATTCCAATGGCCAACAAACAGTGAAACACCAAGAGCAAGAACACAAAGTAGTATAATGATGATAAAAGCGAACATACTTAATTTATTATTACAGTCATCGACTGCCTCCTAAACAGTAAGAATTATATCTTGCAAAGATAAACTTTTGTACTCTAATATACAAGGGATACAACTAAAAACAACAGCCTTCTTTGGCAGACAAAACATGGTTACATGTCTATAAAATAAAGCTTCCTCAAATTATTTTCATGAAAAAAAATATTTTTCTTCATGACAATAAATATTTCTTTTCATGACAATAAATATTTCTTTTCACGTAAATAATTCTACCAGCATTATATACTGAGGTCATCGAAACGCATCTCTACCTAATGACATAGTATAAAACTTACGTCCCATAAAGCAACTACTATTACACAGACAACAAGTAAGCGTACAAAGAAAGAGAGCATATCAATCGCTTGACATGCTCTCTCTCCTTATTTAATTCTGTCTTATTCAGTTAAAGCCTACTTGATAGCTTCACCATTTGCCTCAACTGGCCAGTAGATATTCTGGTACAAGTTTGAGTTCTCTGCATTACGATCAGGTGAACAGAGCTGCATCTCCTGATAAGAGAATGGAGACAAGTAATGTGCCTGATAGAAGGTGTAACCGTTGTAGAGGATATTGTTGGTCGTCTGAATCTGGTAAGGACGAACATACTTTGAAAGTGTCTTAGCAGACATTGTAGCATTAGCACCACCATCAGCAATAATCAGACTCACACCATTCTTATCAACGAAAGAAGGACTCTGATATATCTGATCCCAGAAGTTAACACCTTCGATCTGATAGTTCTTCACCTGATCCAAAGCTGCCCAACGAATCAAGTCATCTTCACGAAGACCCTCACCAGCAAACTCGCTACGACGCTCACGACGGATAGAATAGAGTGTTGCATCCACTGGATGACCAGCTGAGAATGCTGCCCAGTCGTATGATGGACGATTTACATCAGCCTCCTTAGTCATATCAGTTGCAGCGATAGTTGTTGAAATTGGAGCTGTGATACCAGCGCGTGCACGCAATGCTGTCCAATAACCAGTAGCTGTTGCATCCAATGACCCAGTACGGAGATAAGAAGCTTCAATGTAGTTGAGCATAGCTTCCTCAACACGAATAATAATCTGACCATCAACATCAGAGAAGGTCTGACCTAACTGCATTGCTGGATCATAGTTGTAGAACTTACGCTGACGATAGCCAGTTACATCTCTACTTGCCTGGTCTGTTGCAAAAAGAGTTGCCGCATCGAATAAGAGTTTAGTAATGGTAGGTTTACCTTCTTTAACTCTTTGCTTATTAATTAAATCAATACTCTTCTGATCAATATCAAGGTCATTAGACTCACCGAACACGAAAAGCTGCAGACGCTCATCACGGTCAGTCTTAGCTAAGTCTACTGTAGTATCACCATGATAGCCTGAACCAGAAGCATAGATAGGCAAACCATTCTTCATAAGGAATGACTCTACGAGACCACGAGTCCAACCTGAAGACAAGCCACCACGCAGTTTGTTTGACGTGAGGTGAGCTACGTTGATATCAGTATTGAATTCTCTCCACAATAGAACTTCTGGATACTTCGTCAAGTTTGGACTTGCAAACATATCATAGTATGGATTCCAACCATTGAAATTACCAACAGTACCAGGATTCATTACGTGGTTATTCTGAGTTGACAATGGTACAGCATCACACACCTTCTTAGCTGCATCAATCGCTTGATCAAGGAAGAAATTAACTTCATCATCCTGATTGATAGTGAAGTTCTTGTTCCACTCCTTGTTCTTACCTGGCCAGTTAGCATCACCTGGTACACGACCTGTTCCTCTGTGATACTTCTCGAAGGTTGCTTCATAGAGTGCCATTCTTGATTTCATAGCCAGAGCAGCATACTTATTGATACGTACCTTATTGGCAAAGTTCACCTGCAACTTATCAATAGCCTTATCCATATCAGAAAGAATCTGACGTGCAACAAGGTTACGAGGCTGACGCTTACTTGCTTCTACGAGGTCTTTATCAATGTTTAACTCATTAAGCATGATAGGGAAATCACCGTAAGTCTTCAGCTTATCAAAGTAGAGCATAGCTCTGATGAAGTAAGCTTCACCCATGTATTGATTGATGAGTTCTGGTGTACCAGTTACTTCTTCTTTGGCAATCTTTGCTTCACTTTCATTAATGAATTTATCTACATCTCTGATAGCATACACATCAAGACCTCCTGATGTTGGGACTTTCCACTGGTCCTGTAGGTACATTCCTGAGTTTCCACTTCTTGCTGCTTGGTTATCAGTACCATTATCAAATGTTGCAACACCCCCAAACCAGCCACTGTTATTAGGGAAGATTCTTGTATAGTAGTTAATGGTGAATGTACCAAGTTGATCTGCAGTTTTGAAGTATTCGCTTGGTGAAACCTGATCAAGAGGTTTTCTATCAAGGAAATCATCACATGAAGTAACAGTCATGCCAAGGCACAGCAATGGTAGACCACCTTTTAGTATATCTGAAATAATCTTTTTCATAATTCCGTATATTTAGAAGTTAAGATTCAAACCGAATGAAACAGTTCTCTGAAGAGGGTAAATTTTTCCAGGTCCCCAGTCTCCTCCTGTTGCTTCAGGGTCGAAAATCTTATTCATCTTAGTGAATGTTGCGAGGTTCTCAGCAGAGAAATAGAAACGTATTCTATTAGCTCCTATCTTGCTTGCGATAGACATTGGCAGCGTGTAACCAATCTGAATATTCTTGATTCTCATGTATGCTGCGTTCTGTAGATATCTGTCGCTTGTCTGGAAGTTCTTAGAACCTGCACCGAAGAGAGGTCTTGGATAGAAAGCATTTGGATTAGGTCCGAAGTTGGTATCGGTAGCTGGTCTCCAGTAGTCAAGGTGATCCTTGAATGCTGCACTCTGCCATAAACCAGTATTAGCACCAATACTATAAGGAGAGGCATCCCAGAAGTCACGCTTACCAACACCCTGCATGAAGATGAGGAAGTCAAATCCTTTCCAGTTAGCATCCAAAGTGATACCGAAACGATAGCGTGGTAATGAGTTACCAATCTTGGTCAAGTCACCCATATCATCGTATGTGCTCTTACCAGAGTTCACCTTCTTATCACCATTGAGGTCTTTGTACATTACATCACCTGCAGCCCAGTCAGAACCCCATGAAGGCTTGTTATTAGCCAACCATTCGTTCATCTGCTGATCAGTCTGTGCTATACCTTCTACTTTATAGCCATAGATATCGCCCATACGCTTACCTGCACACCACTGAGAAAGCAGTCTGTTTGGATTATAGAAGTTCGTAATAGTCTGGTAATCATCAGAGAGAACGAGCTTGATACCATAGTTTACTTGTCCTACTCTGTCTCTCCATCTTACTTCTAAGTCCCAACCATTTGATCTCATATCACTATTATTCTCTTTTGGCTGTGTTGCTCCGAGAATAGATGGCTTAACTGGTGCAGGACCAACCATGTTCTTTGTTGTACGAACGAAGTAATCGAATGTTCCTTGAAGTTTGTTATTAAACAATCCGAAGTCAAGACCAATGTTCCATGACTGAACTCTCTCCCAAGTTAGGAAAGGTGATACAAGACCAGGAACGCCTGATGTATTAACGCGTTCACCATTAACAAGCCATGCTGAAGAGTTTGAGTTGATAGGCTGTCTGAGGAACCAAGGATAGAGCTGGTCTGTATTAGTATTACCAAGTGAACCGTATGTTAATCTCAACTTAAGAGTATTAACTGTCTTATTAAGAGGCTTGAAGAACTGCTCGTTAGCAATATTCCAACCGAGTGCAATAGATGGGAATGTACCCCATGTCTTATCTCCGATGAAACGTGAAGAGCCGTCTCTACGAATAGAGAACTCAGCCAAATAACGTGAGTCATAAGCATAGTTGATACGACCAAACATACCCATTGTTGACCAGTGTGTGTTAGAGAAACCACGTCCAACAACTTTATTAGTTGCATTATTGAGGGTTGGCACTAATGGTGTTACAAGGTCAGCTTGAGAAGCACTGAGGTTAGTATAAATATTAGACTCCATGTCCAAACCAGCAAGGAACTTAAACTCATGCTTGTCATTGAGGGTCATGTTATACTCAGTGAAGAAACGTCCATTGTAGTAATTATTCTTAGACATAGCCTCACCGACATAAGACTTTCCTGCTAAATAGTCTCCGCTCCACGCTGCAGCTACTGGATGCTGATCTGGATCATAGTAGTAAATAGGCAACACGTCCCAATGGTTGTGGTAGTTAGTTGTATTGTAGTTACCTTCTAATCTTATCTTCCAACCCTTAATTGGTCGGAACTCAAGAGCAAGCTGCTGGAAGAGCTTATCTTCCTGGGTTGCATCAATACCACCATTCTCCATCTGTAAGATCTCATTTCCATGTACATAGTGGCCGTTTGGGTCGTAAACAGGGTTGGTAGGCCAGCGACGTGCGATGTTATGGAAGAAGAGTCCGGTCATATAAGATGGTCTGCTATAGTCTTCGCGAATCCACTTTGTGTTATAGGTAACTGTCGCCCAATCAGTGAGGTTTGCTGTAACCTTAGAAGAGAAGTTATATCTCTTCAGCTTATCCTTACCATGACGAATCAATCCACGCTGACTTAAGATAGCTCCACTGATATAGTAGTTCACCTTATTACCGCCTCCACTTACAGAGATATTATGCTCTGTTGAAGGAACAGCAGACTTATACATCTCCTTAAACCAGTTGGTGTTATCCCAAGAACCATTATACATACTCCATGGCTCATTAGCAGCAGTACCCTGCCAAGTCGTAGTTACCTCTTCACCTGGCGCTGGTGTACCGTTAATATGGTTCTTAATCTTGTTAAGCATATCCTGACTAAATGGCGCATTACCGCCACTGTTTGCTGCAGCATCATTCCAATAGCGTGCGAAATCGTATGAGTTAGGCATCTCTGGAATCTGAGTAGCTGTAGAGAAACGTACGTTACCATTATAAGAAACGTTCGTACGACCTTCCTTACCACTCTTAGTTGTAACGAGGATAACACCAAACGCAGCACGTGAACCGTAGATAGCACTTGATGAAGCATCCTTCAATACAGAGATACTCTCGATGTCATTTGGAGAAATAGAGTAAAGATCACCTTCCGAACCATCGATAAGTACGAGTGGAGCAGCATTAGAACCATCACCAATAGTTCCTATACCACGAATGTTAAGTCCCATACGGCTCTTCAATGAACCACCCCCATTACCTACGCTGAAGTTCAATCCTGGAACCTCACCCTGCAATGCCTGTGCTACACTCGTTACTGGACGAGAGTCAAGAGCCTTTGAAGATACAACAGAGACAGCACCAGTAAGGTTAACCTTCTTCTGTGTACCATAACCGACAACGACAACGTTATCAAGCATCTCACTGCCCTCCTGAAGTGTTACCTTTAGGTCTTTACCATTCCAAGTCACCTGCTGAGTCTTATAACCAACATAAGAGATGGTAAGTGAAGAGCCTGAAGCGATACCGTCTATCTCGAAATTACCATCAAGATCGGTTACACTTCCTTTCTTGTGTCCATTACTTACGGCAAAAACAGAGGCACCAACAACTGGTTCTCCTTTACTGTCGACAACTGTTCCCTTACATACAGCTTGCTGTTGAACAACAGCTGCATTAGCTTTATACGTAATGTTGGCATGCAGTAAACTTGAACTGAACAAAGCCATCATCATTAAGCTTGTAGTCCTTTTCTTCCTTAGGTACATAGGCTTTTAAGTATATTTAGATTAAAACTTATTTTAGGTTTTATAGTCGCAAAGTTAAATCAAATTAAACCGCAAGTTCAACATAGAACTGCAATCCCAAGTGCTGGTGTAGCTTAATAATCTATACCTGAAAACACCGCGGGGTTTGGGGGCGAGAAGCCCCC
>NZ_FZNZ01000049.1 GCF_900187995.1 Prevotella jejuni | reverse complement strand
CTTCGCCTCTTCCATGACATCCTTGTCTACTGAACGATTGCCTGGCTTTCTGCGCCTTGTTTGTACTGCATTTGCTTGGGCAGTTTCCCAATTATAGTGTCTTCTGACTCCGCTATTACGTCTTATTTCACGAGACACTGTACTTGCACTTACATTTATCGCCTTGGCAATATCTTTTTGTTTCGTTCTATTTTGGAGTAGCACAGAAATTGTGTACCTTTGCTCCGAGGTTAATTGTTTGTACATTGCAATGCAAAATTAATTAATCTTTGGGAGACAGAGGTCTCCCTTTCTTATTTTTATGCATTGCTTGTTGATTTTCTTCTCATGGGGGCTTCTCGCCCCCAAACCCCTCGGTGTTTTCAGGTATAGATTATTAAGCTACACCAGCACTTGGGATTGCAGTTCTATGTTGAACTTGCGAGCTCATGTTAATGGAAATATAATATCCTCTTCTGCTATTGCGTTCAGGTTATTGTTTACATTAAGTGAACAGATGAATAAACGACAACGTCAAAACGTTCTATCTACTCTTGACTTTATAAAATATGATCACAAGGTATCGTTATCATATTCGTTGGTTATGAAAGTCCGGAGAGAAAATCGTGTACTATGGGAGATTTCTCGTCAAGTAAAGAAAACCAAGGATTTTAGCAATCTTAAAGAAAAAGAAAGAAATGAAAAAATAGCCCAATTCTATCAATTCTATAATAGTAAAACATCATCAGGTAACCCCTATCATAACTACGACTTGGATTTAGATAAAGATAACGATTCAAATAACTCTCTTGAAGAACTACAATGCATATATAGATTAAAGCAATATGGTTTAGTGAATTCTGTAAATGTAATGTTCTATAAACAAGGGTATCATGTCACATCCGAGGAGATGAGTTCCGGAGAATTTGCAATGCTATCAACCATCTTAAGTATATCTACTGCTGTTAGTAATCCTCACTCGCTAGTATTAATTGATGAGCCAGAGCAGAGCTTACACCCAAATTGGCAGATGAGTATAATAGATAACCTTGATAGAGCTATAACAAAACAAAGTTGTCATTTTCTTATAGCAACTCATAGTCATATGTTAGTATCAGATCTGCCAATAAATCGCTCGTCTGTCGTTCAATTAGAGAAAGATGAATTAGGAAGTTTAAAAGGTACACCTATATCTGATTGTACCTATGGATGGTCTGCAGAGGAAGTGTTACTTAAAGTTTTTAAGACTGCAACAGATAGAAATCGTTATTTTGGAGAACGCATAGGGAAATTATTAGAAAAGATGGGGAATAACTCCATCAATCCAAAAGAGGTTGCTAGAGAATTAAAGGAACTACAAGAAATTTCAAGACACCTAAGTGATATTGATCCGATGAAGATGATTCTAAATACAATTGTGGAAACATACAATAAGTAACGATGACCGAGATAGAAGATTTTATTATTCAAGAACCATATAAGCCTACTAAGGAAGAAAGGCTAGCTATTAGAGAACTGGAAGAGAAGGTTTCTGGGCTCGTTCCTGAAGACTGGGATTCTAAAAAGACATATATAAAAAGCTTTAAGGAGAATCTTCGAAAAGATATGTACAAGAAGCAAAACGAGTTATGCGCTTTTTGTCGAATTCATACATCTCCAGCTTGTGTCCCCATGCATCGCGAACACATAGTATATAAGAAAGAACATCCCGAATGGATGTTCCTCCCACAAAACTTGTGTATAGCCTGTCCTATCTGTAATCAATATAAAGGAACAGCAGAAGTACTAACTACACCACGAACTAAGACATATCCTAAATCAGGTAAAGGCTTTAGAATAATTCACCCATTATATGATAAGTATTCTGACCATATAGAACTATTAAATGATATCCTATATAAAGGGAAGACGAAAAAAGGTTCTTTTACAATTGAAACCTGCCACTTGTACCGAGTAGGATTAGCAGAGGAACGTGTGAAGAATAAGATATATGAAAACAACAAAGGAAACATTATAGCAGAATTAATTAATCTCTTATCTCTACCAGATTTAAATGTTGATGAAAAAGAAAGGTTTATTCAATTAGTAGAGAATATTGTACAAAACTATAACAAGAAGAAGGATAATCTGGTATAAAAGTGCAATATCATCTTTATTTGCAAACAAGAAAGGGAAGACTTTAGAAGTAATAGAAGCTTGACGGAGTAAAGCTTATTATTGCAAGAATTTGTCAAGAGTGTTCCGTACTTTGGTATTTATGGTTAGCACGCCTTGTGCTCAGTGTTTGCACGAGGCGTGCTAACCGTAAACACGAAGTGTGATGACAGTTGTAAGTCACATAAAAAGGGACTTGTAAAAGCAAGGTAATAGGTAGAAAACAGATACTATTCAGCCTTGATATGAAAGACCGAGTGTGAAGTAGTATAGCTACAATCTGAAAGTTGCTGTCACTCCTATCACAATAAACCACACTGTAAGTGACTTATTATAAACTCTCTATCAAAAATGTTAAAAATGACAGCAACTAAAAACAAAAATAAAATAGGGGAAATAAGAATACAAAAATCCTCTCTATGATTTGCTAATTGATGTGACATATCTCTGAGGGCTTTTCCCCTTAATATGCCGTCTATACTAAACCATCTAACTGTTTCTTAAGTTCTTTCAGCTGATCGCGCACAGAAATGAGCGTCTCCATTACCTTTTGACTCTTTTCAACACCATTCCTATTCTCCTGCAACATCTTGCGAGCTGCAGCAATCTTAAAGCCACGCACCTTGACAAGATTGTAAATAACCTTTATCTGTTCAATGTCCTTCTCCGTATACTGGCGCACACGATTGCCCGTCGTCTTAGGACGAAGGTGTGGAAACTCGGTTTCCCAGTATCTCAACAGACTCTCCGTAACGTTCATCTGCTGTGCCACTTCCTTAATAGAATAATACAGTTTGCGCGGATTCTCAGCCATGTCTTAGTATCTTTTATATCAATTATTTACACTATCTTAGGTCTGAAAGGAAAGACTACGCCCACCTCTAAAAGAAGTTTTTACGTATTCAGCAGCCTAATTGTTTGCAAAAATACTCAAAAGTCAGTATCTTTGCAACACTTTTAGGTAGAAAAATTGAATTAAAAATAAAATAAAGATGATGACAGCAAACGAAATCCGCGACTCTTACTTGAAATTCTTTGAGTCGAAGGGACACGTTATCGTACCGTCTGCCCCTATGGTTATTAAGGACGACCCTACGCTGATGTTCACTAATGCTGGTATGAACCAGTGGAAAGATATTATCCTCGGAACAAAGGATCCAGAGCCTCGCCGCCGTACAGACTCACAGAAATGTCTGCGTGTTAGTGGTAAGCACAACGACTTGGAAGAGGTAGGTCGTGATGCAGCTCTTAGCCACCACACCATGTTCGAGATGTTAGGTAACTGGAGTTTCGGCGACTATTTCAAAGAAGGAGCAATTGATTACGCCTACGAATACCTTGTAGACGTACTCCACCTTGACCCAAAAGACCTCTATGTAACCGTCTTTGAGGGTGATAAGGCAGAGGGAATATCACGTGATGATGAGGCAGCAAGCTACTGGGAGAAGCATTTCCCAAAGAATCATATCGTCAACGGAAACAAGCACGATAACTTCTGGGAGATGGGTGACACTGGTCCTTGTGGTCCTTGTTCAGAGATTCATATTGACTTCCGTTCAGAGGAAGAGAAGGCAAAAGTGCCTGGTGAAGAACTTGTAAACAAAGATCACCCACAGGTTATTGAGATATGGAACATCGTATTCATGCAATTCAATCGTAAGGCTGATGGTAGTCTTGACCCATTGAAGATGCACGTTATCGATACAGGTATGGGCTTCGAGCGTCTCGTTCGTCTCATGCAAGGCAAGAACTCTAACTACGATACAGACATCTTCGCACCAGTCATTGCAGAGATAGAGAACCTCTCAGGTAAGAAATATAACCACACTTTCCCAGAAGGTCCTAATGGTGAGGGTGTCAACGAAGAGCAGAAGGTAGACATCGCCATGCGTGTTGTTGCCGACCATCTTCGTGCTGTTGCATTCTCAATTGCCGATGGTCAGTTGCCAAGCAATGCTAAGGCAGGATATGTTATCCGCCGAATCCTCCGTCGTGCCGTACGTTATGCCTATACCTTCCTTGGTCAGAAGGAAGCCTTTATGTATAAGTTAATCAACGTATTGGTACGTGAGATGGGAGGTGCATACCCAGAACTCGTAGCACAACGAGAGTTGATAGGCCGTGTCATGAAGGAAGAGGAAGACTCATTCTTGCGTACATTGGAGAAGGGTATCATGCTCCTTAACGGTGCAATGGACGAACTGAAGGCACATGGTCAGACCCAACTCGATGGTAAAGAGGCATTCCGTCTTTTCGATACCTACGGTTTCCCACTCGATCTCACCGAACTTATCTGTGGTGAAAATGGTTATACTGTGGATGAGAAGCAGTTCAATGAGGAGATGGAACAGCAGAAGGCACGTGCCCGCAATGCTGCCGCTGTAGAGAATGGCGACTGGGAAGTATTACGTGAAGGCGAACAGGAGTTTGTTGGTTACGACTATACAGAATACGAGTGCCATATCCTCCGCTACCGCAAGGTGACTCAGAAGAAGAATAGTTTCTATGAGCTTGTTCTCGATTTCACACCTTTCTATGGTGAGATGGGTGGTCAGGTAGGCGACCAGGGTGTACTCGTTAGCGAAGATGAGACAATCAATGTCATCGACACCAAGCGTGAGAACAACCAGAGCATACATATCGTTAAGGAATTACCAAAGAACATTGAGGCAGATTTCATGGCTTGTGTTGACACTGAGAAGCGTGACGCTTCAGCTGCCAACCACACCGCAACCCACCTTCTCGATTATGCTTTGAAGCAGGTTCTCGGTGAACATGCTGAGCAAAAGGGTTCATACGTAAGTCCTGACACCCTCCGCTTTGACGTTTCTCACTTCCAGAAGATTACCGATGAGGAGCTTCGTAAGGTAGAGAGACTCGTTAATGAGATGATTCGTAAGGATTATCCAATGGACGAGCACCGTAACACTCCAATGGAGGAAGCAAAGAAGATGGGTGCAGTAGCCCTCTTCGGGGAGAAGTATGGCGACAAGGTTCGTGTTGTTCGCTTCGGTCCAAGCTGTGAGTTCTGTGGTGGTATTCATGCCACATCAACTGGCCGCATTGGTTTCTTCAAGATTGTTAGCGAAAGCAGTGTGGCTGCAGGTGTACGCCGTATCGAGGCTATGACAGGTAAAACATGCGAGAATGCCATCTACTTCCTTGAAGACACTTTGCGCGACTTAAAGGCAATGTTCAACAATGCTAAGGACCTTAAGGCAGTTCTCTCTAAGTTTGTTGAGGAGAACGACCACATGAAGAAGGAGCTTGAGAGCTTCCGTGCACAGGCCGTTAGTCGTGCTGCAAAGAACATGGTGGAGCGTGCTGAGACCGTAAATGGTGTACATGTTGTGAAGGCAGTATTACCAATCGATCCAGCTTCAGCTAAGGACATCGTCTTTAAAGTGCGTGAGGCATTACCAGAGAAGCTCGTTTGTGTACTCGGTTCAGTACATGAGAATCGTCCTCTTCTATCAATTATGCTCAGTGATGACATGGTAAAAGACAACGATCTGAATGCTGGTAAGATTATTCGTGAGGCTGCTAAACTTATCCAAGGTGGCGGTGGTGGCCAACCACACTACGCTCAAGCAGGCGGTAAGAATGCCGATGGAATAAGAGAGGCAGTGGATAAAGTGATTGAACTAATTAGCTTATAATGCTATTAAATACAAGGAATAAGGAGAGCTTTCGGCTCTCCTTATTTTTTTATTTACCTATTTCTCTCGAATTATTTACATGAAAAGAAAATATTATTTACGTGAAAAGAAATATTTATCTTCATGAAAAAAAATATTTATTTTCATGAAAATAATTCGGGAGCAAAGAACTATTCGCCTAAAATCAATCTGCTGCTTGACGAATAGGCATGCTTTTAAGTATGCTACTTATTCGTAAATTTGTTCGCTTATAAACTCGTTTTCCGGTTTACTTGACATATCATAGACACGCCTATTCGTCAACTTCTCAACCATAATTCTTGCCGCATTATCAGGTGCTACCTCGTTACCTAATCGTTCACGAACAAGTTGATAATCAGCTAACATACGTTCACGCAAAGGTTGACCAGGAAGAATCCGATACAACTCGTTGGCAATATTGCGAATTGAGAAACGATCAGCAAGAAGTTCTTGCACAATCTCCTTGTCGGCAATAAGATTGACAAGCGAGATAAAACGTACTTTAATAATATGCTTGAAAGCAAAGCGAATCAATTTTGGAACTGGCGTTTCATAGCAAACAACCTGTGGAACATTTAGCAAAGCAGTCTCAAGAGTTGCCGTACCACTGGTAACAAGTGCCACAGTGGCATGTGCAAGTAGTTCGTAAGTCTGCGTCTTCACCATCTTAGCCTCACTATTTTCTAAGAACCTCTTATAGTAACTCTCAGTGATAGAAGGTGCTGCAGCAACTACCATCTGATAATCCTCAAAATGGCGAGCAGCCTCAAGCATTGAAGGAAGATTATCCTTTATCTCCTGCTTTCGACTACCAGCAAGGATGGCAATAATAGGTTTAGAAGACAACCCATTACGCTGACAGAACTCGTCTTTTGACTCCGAATAAACATGGAGAAAATTATCAACCTCCTCGGCTGTCGGGTTACCTACGTAATGTATTTTGTAATGATGTTTCTTCTCATAGAAGGCCACTTCAAACGGAAGAATAGAGAACATCTCTTTTATATCACGCTTGATAGCCTTGATACGCCACTCCTTCCATGCCCAAATCTTCGGTGAGATATAATAATAGACAGGAATACTTGTATTTTTCTTTACAAACTTTGCGATACTAAGGTTAAATCCTGGATAGTCAACGAGGATTACAGCATCAGGCTTCCAACGCATGATATCTTCCTTACACATCTTCATATTCTTAAAGATGGTAGGCAGATGTAGCAATACAGGAATAAATCCCATATAAGCAAGTTCACGGTAGTGTTTCACCCGTGTCCCCCCAACTTTTGCCATCAAGTCACCTCCGAAGAAACGAAACTCAGCCTCAGGGTCATATTGCATCAACGATTGCATAAGGCGTGAGGCGTGTAGGTCGCCAGATGCCTCACCAACTATCAGGTAATACTTCATAACATCAAAGAATTAAAGAGATTCCCATGATTTCATCTTGTCGAGCACTTCATAATCCGTCACATCAATCTTGGATGGCGTAACAGTCACATATCCATGTGCCAATGCCCACTGGTCATTATCCGTCGCATCAGGTTCATCGTTACGATAATGCCCTGTCATCCAATAGTAATCGAAGCCACGAGGATGCTTACAAGCCTCAACCTCTCTTGTCCAACTACCCCAACCCATACGGCAAACCTTCAGTCCTGCAAACTTCTCAACCTTAGGGAAGTTCACATTTAGGCAGACACCTTTTGGCAGACCATCAGCAAGAACTTTCTTGACAATGAGTCTTACGTAATCACGTAGGTAAGAAAGGTCGGCATTAGGGTCGTAATCACAACTTGAAAAGGCAATAGAAGGGATATATTTCATACACCCCTCATAGGCAATACCCATCGTCCCGCTGTAATGATTATTGACTGATGAATTATCTCCATGATTGATACCTCCCAAGATAAGGTCAGGCTTTCGGTCAACAAGAATACGGTCTAACGCTAACTTCACACAGTCGACAGGCGTACCCGAACATGACCAAACCTCACAGTTAGGGATATTATTCCGTTTCTTCAACAGCAGATAGTCAACCACCGAAAAAGCACATGAGAAACCCGAACGCCCCGCTTCAGGGGCACAAACAACAATTTCTGCAAAATCAGAAAGAAATGAAACGAGTGTACGAATACCGTTAGAGTGATATCCGTCATCGTTAGATATAAGTATGAGTGGTCTCTTAGAATTCATAAATTTCACTTTGTTTTCAGTGCAAAAGTACGAAAAAAGGTTTATAAAGCCCTCCAATCTCATATAAAATATGTATCTTTGTAGCCTAATAAACGTATAGGATTAAATAGAAAAATGGGAAAGATTATCGCACTTGCCAACCAAAAAGGCGGCGTAGGAAAGACTACAACCACCATCAACCTGGCAGCTTCTTTAGCAACACTTGAGAAGTCTGTCCTTGTGATTGATGCCGATCCGCAGGCTAATGCATCGAGCGGTTTGGGCGTGGACATCAAGGAGGTGGACTGTTCTCTTTACGAATGTATCATTGACCATGCCGACATAAAAGATGCAATCTACACCACTGACATAGAAGGATTAGACATTGTTCCGAGCCATATCGACCTTGTTGGAGCTGAAATTGAGATGTTGAAGCTTAATGGTCGTGAGAAGGTTATGAGCAATCTATTGGCTCCAATCCGTGACGAATACGATTACATCTTAATAGACTGTAGTCCGTCACTCGGTTTGATTACCGTCAATGCGTTGACAGCAGCCGACTCAGTCATCATTCCTGTGCAGTGTGAATATTTTGCATTGGAGGGTATCAGCAAGCTGTTGAACACCATTAAGATAATCAAGAGTAAGCTAAATCCAAAGTTGGAGATAGAGGGCTTCCTGCTGACGATGTACGACAGTCGTCTGCGTCTTGCCCGTCAGATCTACGATGAGGTAAAGCGCCACTTCCAAGAGTTAGTGTTCAAGGCTGTTATCCAGCGTAACGTGAAACTCTCAGAGAGTCCGAGTCATGGTCTACCAGTAATCCTCTATGATGCAGACTCTACGGGTGCAAAGAATCACTTGAGCCTTGCAAAGGAAATCATTGAAAAGAATAAGAAATAAAGAGAGGATAGGAACGGAGCAGAAAGGTGGACTTTGAAACCAATAGAAAGGCCGTCTCCCAATTACAAAGCTAATATTTCTAACTGCAGACCTTCATCTGTTGAACGTAAAGAAATATAGAGCTGGGAATAAAGAGTCGCTTTATATTGAACATAACTGCGACAAACTCCACCAACACCTAAACTCCTTTTTTACTCCCAAACAAAGACTATGGCTGTACAAAAGAAATATAATCGAAACGCAAAGACCAATGCCCTCGGCCGTGGTCTGGACGCATTGATATCTACAGAGACTGTCAGTACACAAGGCAGCTCCACTATTAACGAGGTTGCCTTAGACCAGATAGAAGCCAACCCAAACCAGCCGCGTCGTGAATTCGACCCTGTTGCGTTGGAAGAGTTGGCCAACAGTATTCGTGAGTTAGGACTCGTTCAGCCAATTACACTGCGCCAGATTGACGATAATCGCTTCCAGATTATTGCAGGAGAACGCCGTTGGCGTGCCAGTCAGTTGGCAGGCTTGAAGGCTGTCCCAGCCTATATCCGTACGATTAAGGACGAGAATGTAATGGAGTTGGCGCTGGTTGAGAACATCCAGCGTGAGGACTTGAATGCGATTGAGATTGCTTTGGCTTACGAACATCTGCTTGAAAAGAGTGGAATGACACAGGAGCGTGTGGCAGAGCGTGTCGGTAAGAGCCGTGCAGCTATTGCCAATTACCTTCGTCTATTGAAGCTTCCTGCATTGGTACAGATGGGTTTGCAAAAGAAAGAAATAGACATGGGACATGCTCGTGCATTGCTTTCTTTGGATAGTCCTTCACTGCAATTGAAACTCTATCGTGAGATTTTAAAGAACGGATATAGTGTTCGCAAGGTTGAAGAATTGTGTCAGCAACTCAATAACGGAGAAGATATCCAGAGTGCAAAGAAGAAGATTTCTGCTCGAACTCGCCTTCCAGAGGAGTTTAATATCCTCAAGCAGCGACTCTCATCATTCTTCGATACGAAGGTACAGATGAGTTGTAACGCTGATGGAAAGGGTAAGATCAGTATTCCGTTCGCATCAGAAGAGGAATTACTTCACATCATGGAAGTGATGGATAAGATGAAGTAAGACTTTCTACACGGAAAGATTAAGGTATTAGTAAGTATAAAATAAGCAAGTGTTCTGGTTTAGAAAAAATATTCACAAGCAATAGGAAGCCTCAACAAATGGCTGACCACAAAGCAAAGAATAAGTAACAGACCTTCAAACCAGCAACTTAAGCAAGACAAAGGGTAGTGATGAAGATGAAGAATAGAATCCTCAAAGGACTGTTGATAGCCGGAATGCTCACCAGTGTTACGGTCATGCAGGCACAAGATCTGCCCCATGACACGTTAAAGGTTATGTATCCAGGCGACTCTACGGTCGTTGAGATACCGAGTTCGCAGGATAAATATATAGAAGAGAAGGCAATCCTCACACCAGATGATGAGGGTAAACTCATTTCTGTTCTGCGAAAGGATAGTGTCGGTATGGCGAAGAAGCATGGACGTGACTGGTCTAAATGGCGTCCTAATCCTAAGCGTGCTTTGTGGCTTGCACTCGTCATCCCAGGTGCTGGACAGGCCTACAACCGTAAGTACTGGAAACTACCAATCTTCTACGGAGGCTTTGTAGGTTGCGTTTATGCCATGACATGGAACAACCAGATGTACCATGATTATGCGCAGGCTTATATGGACATCATGGATAATGACCCAACAACGCAGAGTTATAATAATTTCCTACACCTTGGAGCTACAATCACCTCTGCCAATGAAGAGCGTTATAAGAACATATTCAAACAGCGCAAGGACCGCTACCGTAGATGGCGCGACCTAAGTATCTTTACTACTATTGCGGTTTATGCCTTGTCAGTTATTGATGCTTATGTAGACGCTTCCTTATCCGACTTTGACATATCAGATGACCTCTCACTGCATATTGCACCGACGGTCATACCAAATAAGAGTATCGCTACACCTAACAACCCTTTCCGTTCATCGGCAATAGGTATTGGATGTAGTCTGACATTCTAAGCAGCAGCGCACTGTATTTGCGCTAACTAACTAAGAAATAATGAGTAGAAAGAGATATATTGTTTCCTTCCTTATTACAATGGGAGCAACCTGCGGAATCTATGCACAACAGCAAACAGTTGTCGACAGCCGTGGTAAAGCTGTGAATGTGATGATTCCTGATGCATCAGAGACGATGGCAGGATATGTTGATGTAGACTATGTAGATGATAAGTTCTATAATAGTGGCATACAAACAGGGTTCGAAAATACACCCTCTACGAACACAACAGGGCCAGAAAACGGTATGGAAGTCATCGATCGTAAGATGCGTAATCTATCGAATGTGATGACAATGACCTGTAATGAGGAAGTTAAGAAATATATCGATCGCTACACAAAGGCAGGACGCCAATCAACTTCTTACCTCTTAGGACGTGCGCGTTATTACAACCCTATCTTTGAAGAAGCACTGCGTTTCTATGGTTTACCATTAGAGCTGAAGTATCTTCCTGTGATAGAGTCGGGCTTAAACCCTAATGCTACCTCACGTGTGGGAGCAGCAGGACTATGGCAATTCATGGCTAAAACTGGTAAACAATATGACCTTCAGATTGACAGTTATATTGATGAACGCCGCGACCCAGAGAAGTCTTCCTACGCTGCAGCGCGTATGCTGAGCGACCTTTACAAACGATTTGGCGACTGGACATTGGCACTTGCTGCCTATAACTGTGGATCGGGACGTGTTAGCAGTGCTATCACAAAGGCTGGTGGTGGTGCCGACTTCTGGGCTGTCTATCAGCATTTACCAAAGGAAACACGCGGCTATGTTCCCGCTTTCATCGCAGCAAATTATGTGATGAACTACTATGCTGATTACAACCTAACACCTCTGTCAACGGGTCTGCCTAACTGCTGCGACACGATTATTATAGAGAAGGACGTTACACTTGCCAAGATTGCCAATGTATTAGGTATGAATGTGGACGATTTGAAAGTACTTAACCCACAGTATCGACAGGGTATAATCAAGGCTTTTGCTACCAATGGTGTTGCTAAGCTACGCCTGCCTTCTGAAATGATTGAGAAGTTCAAAGATTACAAAGATTTGATTTACCAAAACGAAACACCAAACGAAGAACCAAGCATGACTATTGCGGCTACTAATACAAGCCAAGGAGCCATGCCATACTAACAAGATTCTTTTACCTTATTATATAAAGGGAGGATGCACAATGGACAAGGACAATATTGAAGTTAAGGAGATTGACTATGAGAAAATGGTAGATGATGCTTTTCAGCATCTCATTGATACTTATCTTGCTTCACGTCATCGAAAGAAGGTTGATATCATTACCAAGGCTTTCAACTTCGCACGACAAGCGCATAAGGGTGTGCGCCGACTCTCGGGCGAACCTTATATCATGCACCCTATTGCCGTTGCCCAGATTGCTTGTGAAGAGATGGGACTCGGAGCGACGAGTATCTGTGCAGCCCTCTTACATGATGTCGTAGAAGATACCGACTATACAGTGGAAGATATGGAAAATATCTTCGGTCCTAAGATAGCACAAATCGTAGACGGACTAACCAAGATTTCTGGTGGTATCTTTGGCGAACAGGCTTCAGCACAAGCTGAGAATTTCAAGAAGCTTTTGCTTACTATGAGCGACGACATTCGCGTTATCCTTATCAAGATATGCGACCGTCTGCACAACATGCGTACTCTTGCTTCTCAGCCTGCCAGCAAACAGTATAAGATTGCAGGTGAAACGCTCTACATCTATGCACCACTTGCAAACCGCTTGGGACTAAATAAGATTAAGACTGAACTGGAGGACCTTAGCTTCCGATACGAACATCCTGATGCTTATGCTTCTATTGAGAAGAAACTCGCTTCAACACAAGCACAGCGTGATACCCTCTTTGAACAGTTCACAGCACCTATCCGTGCCGAACTTGACAAGATGGGCTTTGAATATGAACTTAAAGCACGTGTAAAGAGTCCTTATTCTATTTGGAATAAGATGCAGAACAAACACGTCACCTTTGAAGAAATATACGATATCCTTGCCGTACGAATCATCTATAAACCGAAGTCACCAGATGAGGAAATCAACAACTGTTTCCAGATTTATGTGGCTATCAGTCAGATTTATAAGAGTCATCCAGACCGTCTGCGTGACTGGGTGAACCATCCTAAGGCTAATGGTTATCAGGCATTGCACGTAACTCTCATGTCTGCTAAGGGCCGTTGGATTGAGGTGCAGATACGTTCTGAACACATGAACGAATTAGCTGAACAAGGCTTTGCAGCACATTGGAAATATAAGGATGGCGGTGAGATTACTGAGGATGAAGGCGAATTGAACGAGTGGCTCAGTACGATAAAAGAGATTCTCGACGACCCACAGCCAGATGCTATGGACTTCCTCGATGCTATCAAACTCAACCTCTTTGCATCTGAAATCTTCGTCTTTACACCAAAGGGAGAGATTAAGACGATGCCAGCAGGTTGTACGGCACTCGACTTTGCTTTCCAAATCCACACCTTCCTCGGTAGCCATTGTATTGGTGCAAAGGTCAACCATAAGCTTGTTCCTTTGAGCCATAAACTCAATAGTGGTGACCAAGTAGAAATCCTGACTTCGATGTCGCAACACGTCAATCCTTCATGGATTAACTTTGTGTCTACAGCGAAGGCTAAGGCAAAGATACAAGCTATCTTGCGACGTGAGAGCCGTGAGTTGCAGAAGGCTGGTGAAGAGCAGCTATCGAAGTGGCTAAAGGCACACGACCTTGAGATGACAACTGCTACCTTAGATAAGCTTTGCGAACTACACGACCTTCGTAAGCATGACAGTCTTTTCCTTGCCGTTGGAGACAAGACCGTTATCCTTGGCGATACTGACTTGAATGAACTTCGTGGAAAGTCAAAGTCAGAGAAGACTGTTACCTCACGTGGTTGGCGTCGATACGTTCCTTTCTTGAAGTCGAATGACAAGAAGACAACAGAGTCTGTAGAGGCTAAAGATACAGAGTGTACTGAAGGCTTAATTGTTGTAACCAAAGAACTCAACAGAAAGAAGCCTATCTTCATCAACGAAGAAAACATACATCGCTATCTCTTCCCACATTGCTGCCATGCTATCCCAGGTGATGATGTCCTCGGATATATTGACAACAAAAACCATATCGAGATTCATAAGCGTGCCTGTCCAGTAGCTGCAAAGTTGAAAGCAAGCTACGGCGGTAGAATCTTAGATGCCAAATGGGATATGCACCGTCGTTTGTTCTTCGATGCAACGATTGAGATTCGTGGTATTGACCGTAGTGGTATGCTGCACGACATCTCTGATGTTCTCTCCGACCAGTTAGGTATTAATATCCGTAAGATAACCATTTCCAGCGATAATGGAATCTTTGAGGGAACGATTGAGATGCAAGTTCACGACCGCAAAGATGTACAGTTTATCGTTGAAAGTATGAAGAATATCAAGGATGTACAAGAGGTTTTAGAGGTTCTTTAGTACTCTAAAGAACTATCTAACCTCAAGATAAAGCGTCCTTCCAATCTACCGAGTGATAAAACCCCAACAAGAATGAGACTATTACACAGCTTACAAGAATAGTTTTATTTTTAGTTGCTGTCATTTTTAACGTTTCATGTAACCAACACAGAGAAACAGGGCATCTGGTGAATATCTAACTCGTACGGGTATCCATAACGCCTTAGAGAGAGAAATTAAAGACCAATATAAAAAGGTGTATCATCCGGAATGACAGATGAGCTCTAATAATATATGAACATAAATATCTCCCTAATAGAAAAGAAAGCTAAAAGATTCTTTCTAAGCCATAGGAAGACATCATATACGATTGGTTTGTTCTTCATCTGTTGTTGTTTATATGTTGACTTTGTTACGATAAGTAACACATGCAAAAAAATAAACAATCTTGAATATAAAGAAGGGGTTGTTTCTTATTGGGAACATACAGGTGGAGAGTTTAATGATGCAACTCTAAAAATTAAAAATGACACTAATGTATATATAACTCAACGTTATGATGGTTGGCTATGTTTTCAACATAATGGGAAAAAGGGTGAAACCGTTGCTTTCTATACTGTTAAGGATGAAATAAAAAATGAGAAAGAAGGAATACCTTACTATGGATTATGCGAGAAAGGTAACCCACGAACTACATTCTGGTTATTCTTTGATGTGCTTTTTCCTTGCTATAAGCCCGTTCTTATTTTGTGGGCTCTTGGTGTCATCGGAATAATCCTTTTTAACTTTCAAATAATCCGAGACCGTTTTGTCCTACCTTTAAGCATAGTGGTCTTAGGTATGAACTTACTTATGTTTATTATTGCCGCCATTTCATAATGATACTACTAATAATAAAACAAAATTTCCAGAACAACTTTTAGATACTCACAAGGATAAAGTATTACCACATTACTTAGAAAGCGAAGATGGAGAATATTACTGAAAATAAAATAAGAAAATGGATTGAAAGCTTTCACTTATCTAATAATACAGAAACGGACAAGCATATAACAGATTTCTTTTCTCCAAACTTAGAAAGAAAAGAATGGCTTAAAAAAGGGTTTCTGCTTTCAAAAGAGTGTCAGAACTATATAGATTCCCATGAATATCCAATTCGTGTTTATTTAGGGATATCATTAAAAGATAGACGAAAAGAATTTATTCCTGAAGGTTTGACATTGAGTCTTTTAGATAAATGGACACCTCCTTTTATAATATTGTCAAAACTCCAAATGGACGACTTCGAGAACTATTCTGTAGCCAATAAACTTACTTCTGTTCTGCACATGAAAACTTATTTTTGGCAATATAAGGAGAGAGGATTGTATGCAACAAATATATATATAGCATTAAAATAGGTTCTTCCGTTAAATGTGTAGATTGTTAATAGAATGAGATTAATCCACATACATGGTAAGCTTACCTCCAATAAGATTGTTTTATAAGGGGGGGAAAACTATATGATAAATGTAATTAGGTGTGATGTCTATCTGTCGTCTATAACCTGCTTATTCCCTTATTAAATCATGTTTGTAAACTATTTTTGTACAGCTCAAATCCAACACATGCTCTTTTGGCTTCTAAAAGACGCCCTTTTGGCTTGCAAAAGATGCTCTTTAAGACCCTTGCTAACGCCCTTTTGAAGTCCAATTAAGCAC
>NZ_FZNZ01000010.1 GCF_900187995.1 Prevotella jejuni | reverse complement strand
CTAATGCCACTTTATGATAGAATTCTTTTAAGGAAAAGATCTGTAATAGAGACTATCAATGATGAGCTAAAGAATGTAGCTCAATTAGTGCATTCGAGGCATAGAAGCATATTAAATTTCGCAATGAATGTTCTCTCTGCTATTGCAGCTTACAGCTTCTTTGAGAAGAAGCCAGCAGTAAATATAGACTTTGCTATAGAGCAACATTCAGGGCAGCTTACATTATTCTAAAGTAATCTGTTTCATTATTATCTTTAGGTCCAATCAAAAGATTGAGCCTAAAGAGGCGTTGTACTAAACCAAACGGAAGAGTGGTATGATACTTAACCCGAGTTCAGGTTATTAGGCAGAGAGAGAGATTGATTACAAAATGTTAAAGCCATTATATTTTATGTCTCTCTGTTGTGTATCTGAAATTATCTTCCTACATTTACATCCTAAAGCAAAAAATAAACATCATTCATTTCTATCTAAGAGTAAAACAACTTTCCACCTACAAATTACAATATAAAAAGTAATGGTACACTATCAGATAAGTTAAGAATGAAACCAAAAGACTTACTTCAATGGATGGAGAGACAAGGATGCATAGATTTAAGAATGGGAAAGGGAGAGCAGACTGATTTCTCAAATCCACCATTCTAAGGTTGTCATGCAAAGTGGTATGTTTGCCGTGTGACAATTTATGGTCCAGAGGATTTTGTTATAGATGCAGAAACGAAAGAACTTATCAATCATGGAAAGACGTTAAATCTACAATAATGTTTTTATATATACAAGATAAATATTAAATAAGATACAGAATGAAACTATATACTTTGTGTTTATTGCTCTTAATAGCTTCACTGTCATGTGTTGCACAAAAGAACAAGAAAACAACAACAATGAAGACAACAGAAAGATTCGATGTACAATATTATAAAAGTATAATCAAAAAGAAAAACAGCTATGAAGGTGCTACATCTGCTCAATATGTAGAGCGGAATGGTACTGAGACCTATGTGTCATTTAACGATGATGGATTTGTCTTACAAGAAATCAAGCCATTTACTTATGAGATGATTGTTAAGAACTATTATAAGAATAGTATTATTAAATCCAAAGGGAAATTCCTTTGCCATTCAAGTGTCAAAATTGGCATTTGGCGCGAGTATGACAATCAGGGTAACCTTATAAAAGAAACCGATGAGGATAAGAAGTTTGAGAAGCTGCGCCTGAAACCTATAAACATCCTGCGCTGGCTCGAGAAGGAAGGGTATATAGACAGGAAAACAGGAAAGGGTCAGGAGAAGTTCGTAAAAGAGGGCGATGAGCCTAATATTGACATCTACTTTTGGCTGTCGACTCGTGCTGAAGGGTCAAAGACTATCCCTGTGGGGTGGTCTATCGATATTACAGAACACGGAATGTGCACTACCCATAGTTTCAATGCGGAAACGGGTGAATACTTAGGGAATACAACACAGGTCGTATATGAATAAGGCATAGCCTCCTTAACCTTAGAACTATAAATAGATAATGACAAGAATAAAAGTATGAAACATCTCATTCTAATATTACTAACTGCGTTGTACTGTACTTGCTGCAATGCGCAAAAAGACAAGGAGGCAACAACAATGAAGACAACAGAAAGATTCGATGTACAATATTATAAAAGCAAAATCAAGGAAGTAAATGGTAAAGATGGAGACGATAGCTTTGCCATTTATGTGGATAGAGATAGTACACAGGTTAAGGTGTATTTTGATAAGGATTATGATGCTTTGGTAACAATCCCTCCTTTTACTTACTACAAGGAGGTAAGAATATTCCATAAAAACGGAGTTCTCATGGAGTCGGGAAAACGCTTTTTCTGTTCATCTATAGATATTGGCATTTGGCGCGAGTATGACAATCAGGGGAACCTTATAAAAGAAACCGATGAGGACAAGAAGTTTGAGAAGCTACGCCTGAAACCTATAAACATCCTGCGCTGGCTCGAGAAGGAAGGGTATATAGACAGAAAAACTGGAAAGGGTCAGGAGAAGTTCGTAAAAGAGGGTGATGAGCCTAATATTGACATCTACTTTTGGCTGTCGACTCGTGCTGAAGGGTCAAAGACTATCCCTGCGGGGTGGTCTATCGATATTACAGAACACGGAATGTGCACTACCCATAGTTTCAATGCGGAAACGGGTGAATACTTGGGAAAGACAACACAGGTCTTATATGAATAAGGCATAGTCTCGTCAAACTTAGAACTATAAGTAGAAAAAGATAATGACAAGAATAAAAGTATGAAACATCTCATTCTAATATTACTAACTGCGTTGTACTGTACTTGCTGCAATGCGCAAAAAGACAAGGAGGCAACAACAATGAAGACAACTGAAAGATTCGATGTACAATATTATAAAAGCAAAATCAAGGAAGTAAATGGTAAAGATGGAGACAACAGCTTTGCCATTTATGTAGATAGAGATAGTACACAGGTTAAGGTGTATTTTGATAAGGATTATGATGCTTTGGTAACAATCCCTCCTTTTACTTACTACAAGGAGGTAAGAATATTTCATAAAAACGGAGTTCTCATGGAGTCGGGAAAACGCTTTTTCTGTTCATCTATTGATATTGGCATTTGGCGCGAGTATGACAAACAGGGTAAGCTTATAAAAGAAACCGATGAGGACAAGAAGTTTGAGAAGCTGCGCCTGAAACCGATAAACATCCTGCGCTGGCTCGAGAAGGAAGGGTATATAGACAGGAAAACTGGAAAGGGTCAGGAGAAGTTCGTGAAACAAGGGGATGAGCCAAGTATTCGCATAAGTTTTGGCAAGATAAGTGCGTCCAATGCTAAATTTGAAAAAGACTCTATTCTTTGGACAATTACCATAACCGATAAAGGCGGTGATATAACTTATACATGGAATGCCAAGAATGGAGAACTACTCAGAAAAGAGATGTTTCTGGCTATAGAATAGGAGGGCTGAATGAACTAAAAAGGAATTTATGTCTAAAATTATAACTCATGGAGCTACGATGTATTGTTCCCTTGGCACAGAGAAACCCAACCTAACTGTGACGAGTCAAACATTCCGTAGGATAGCTGATGCTCTTGTTGGTACAGAAGGGGATAATAAAGAAATGGTAAATATCCCAAGTTTTGGAGTTTGCAAATGTAGCTCCCCGAATCCTCCTTGTTTTCCCCACCCACAAGGTTGACAGCAAACAACACTGAAAGACAATATCAATGAACTGCTAATAAAATTATAAAAATGATAAGACAAATAATTATTTTACTTACATTACTCGTTGTAATAGGTAGTTGTAAGGCACAAGACAATAGTAGTAATAACATCAAAAAAAACAAGAATATGGAAAGGACAACTGAGAAATTTGATTCATGGAAATATTACACACATAGAGAAAATGACGACTATGAGTTTAAAAGTTATTTAAAAGGCAAGGTACGTCAGTTCGGAGGAGAGAATGGTTCTAATTATTTTGAATACGCCAAGAAAGATAAGGAGTTATTCGGTACATATAGAGAGTATTACAATAAAAGTAAGACCCTTAAGCTGATAGGGAAGTACTATTATAACGATTTTGAAAGTGGTATATGGAAAGAGTATGACGAGAATGGTTATTTAATAGCTGAATACGACCAAGATGCCCCTTATAAGAACTATCCATGGGAAAAGGTGGAGAAGTTTGTAAAGGAAGAGTTAAAGCTGGATTTATTCGATAAGAATGTTTCTATAAGGCGATATGTAAGTGATAAAACCAATATACCAGTATGGGTTATTCATTACAAGGTAGGACCAAATATAGTTTCTATTAAAATAAATGCCAATACAGGAGAAATCATAAAGAAAGGTACAAATCCTATAATAAAGTAGAATGGTAAAAATTGTAACTGATGGAGCTATTATGTGTTGCACTTTAGGAACTTGGCAAGCTAAGTTGACAGTTCTTAGTCAAAGTTTCCGAAGTATTTCGGGAGCATTGGTAGCGACTGAGGAAGATGAAATTGGTTTAATTAATATCCCAAGTTTTGGAGTTTGCAAATGTAGTTCTCCGAATCCTCCTTGTATTCCCCAGCCACAAGGCTGGCAGCAAACAACACAGAAAGACAGTATCAATGGAATGCTAATAAAATTATAAAAATGATAAGACAAATAATTACATTACTTACATTACTTGTGGTAATAAGTAGCTGTAAGGCACAAGTTAATAATATCAAACAGAACAAAACTTTGGAAAGGACAACCGAGAAATTTGATTCATGGACATATTATAGACAAAGACATGGAAGTGAGTATGTTTTTGAAGATTACTTACGAGGGAAAGTACGTCAGTTTGGGGGAGATAATGGCTCTGAGTTTGTTGAATATGCAAGGAAAGATAACGAATTATACGGTTCTTACAAAGAATTCTATAATAAAACTAAGACACTCAAAAAAATCGGACGATACTATTATAATAAATTTAGTATTGGTATTTGGAAGCTATACAATGAAGATGGCTATTTAATAGAAACGATAGACAAAGATATTCCTTATAAAAACTATCCATGGGAGAAAGTTGAAAGATTTATAACGGAAGAATTAAAGTTGAATTTGTTTGATAAAGATGTTGAAGTGAATCGTTATATTGATGAAGAAGTTAATCTTCCAATTTGGTATATTACATGGAGAACTGATAGTACAGAAGTATTTTCTATAAAAATAAATGCTCTTACTGGTAAAGTTATATCAAAGGAAATAAATGAGGTGAGAGAATAATAAATTCAAATAATGATAAAATTAATAGAAGATTAGAAGAAGGATACAAAACCTAAAATAAAGTAGAATGGTAAAAATTGTAACTGGTGGCGCTTCAATGTGTTGTACTTTAGGAACTGGGCAAGCTAAGTTGACAGTTCTTAGTCAAAGTTCCCGAAGTATTTTAGGAGCATTGGTAGCGACGGAGGAAGATGAAATTGGTTTAATTAATATCCCAAGTTTTGGAGTTTGCAAATGTAGTTCCCCCGAATCCTCCTTGCATTCCCCAGCCACAAGGCTGGCAGCAAATAACAAAGAAAGACAGTATCAATGGGATGAAAAAGCTGACGGAGCTGTCATTCTGTATGTGTGCTAAAGGAGGAAGAATATCATTCATTGATACAAGAAGTAATTTTTTATTGAAAGCGAATAACACGTTCACAATATATTAGGAACAAAGATGAAAAAACTAATATTTTTATTAATTGTTGTAATTGCATTAAGCAATTGCTCAGCTCAAACAACTAATAATAAGTTGAATATTAAAAAAAGAGAAAAGATTACGAATAATAGAAAATTTGATATTGAGGAATATCGAAAAGTAATAAAGAAGAATCCATTTGCAGATCGAATGCTTCGTACTGATAAAAATGGTATGGTAATAGAAATGAATACAGAATATGACAAAAGCGAAATAATAGGTTATCGCGAAGACTGCTCATATCATCATTCTCCATATACTTATAGCTATGAATATAACACTGAGGGTTATTTGATAAAATCATGGGCAACATTTTATGGTAATATGCGGGTTGGTAAAATGATAGAATACGATGCGAATGGATTTAAAATAAAGGAAACAGACTTTGATGCTCCTTACAAGTTTAGTGTTACCGACCTTGTAAACAAAATGCAAAAAGATTACCATATTGACTTGATGGATAAACAAAATGTCTTTAGTATAAATCGATTTGACCATAAGGATTTACGAACAGCTTACTATGAAGTAATAGTTTACGGCAACAGCTGTGCACAGAAGATCTTTTACTATTTGGATGGTACTACGGGTGAATTGCTGTTTAAAACAAGTCGTAACTTTGGAGATGAGGGTATGAAAGGACAGGAACTTCCTTTTGATGAATATCTCCGCAAAAAAGAGAGGAAATAAGTATGTACGGCTATAAAAATGAGCTTTCAAAATAACTATCTATGGCAAAATTGGTTGTGAATAATTCACAGATGCAATGTTCACAAGGGACAGATATATCAGCAATAAATATAAGTAGTCAGAATATTGTTGCTATAGCTGGAGAGTTTGTGGCTACAGAGAAAGACAAGATAAGCGTAGGTAATATCCCAAGTTTTGGAGTTTGCAAATGTAGTTCCACGAATCCTCCTTGTCTTCCCCTGCCACAAGCTTGGCAGCAAACAACAAAGAAAGACAGTATCAATGGGATGAAGAAGCTGACGGAGCAGTCATTCTGTATGTGTGCTAAAGGAGGAAGAATATCATTCGTTGATGCAGGAAGTAATACTTTTGTTGAAAGCGAATAACACGTTCACAATATATTATTTGTCTGTATGCTTGACTATAGTCACCATGTGGGTATAGAACGCAATAGTCTTTTTTATTTGCAGTGGATGTATATAAATCCTTATATTGTGTCAGGCAAACCAGAGTCAGACACAAAGAGTAGAGGTAAGGAAGAAGTATTAAAACATAAAAGTGCAGGTAAAAAAGAAGAATGATAATTGTTTTTAATCACAATCAAAGAAGATTGTAAAATATTATAGTCAGATGAGAAAGTATATCTTATTTTTTTTAGTATTAACAGCGATGCTTTCATGCGCCGCACAAAATCCAAATAACATGGGGCAAGTAGAGAAATTTAATTATGATTATTATAAAAGTAAACTTCACCCTAATACAACGTCGGTAGTTTACACGGAGAAAGACAAGACTGTTGTTAAAGTAGATTTTGACAAAAACTACTATTCTATAGTTCAAATAAAGAATAGAACTTTCTGTAAGGATGTGAAAATTTATCATAAAAATGGTATATTGTGGGAAGAAGGAAAGCGATTCTATTGTTCGAGCATAGAAATCGGCATGTGGCGAGAATATGATAAAGAAGGTAAATTAATAAAGGAAACGGATGAAGATAAGAAATTTGAGAGATTAAAGATAAAACCTAAAAATTTACTCCGTTGGATGGAAAGCCAAGGCTGGATAGACTTGTGGAGCGGCAAGGGGCAGCAAAGTAGTTTTTCTAATACTCCATTTCGTATCAATTTCTCTCCCCATGGCAAAGACCATGCTAAATGGTATGTCAGCCGTGTAACAATGTCAGGTACAGAGGAATTTGTCATAGATGCGGAAACAGGAAAGGTTATAAGTCATGAGAATGTCTTAAATATTGAATAGCAATGCCTAAGATTATAACACATGGCACAACTCTGCACTGTACTCTTGACGGTTGGGCACGAGGTCTATCATTGCTTTGGTTTAGCCCATACTTTTGATTTCAGAGATTCTAAACGTTGCGAAATTGGTTATAGATACACGAAAACAAACAATATGCTTGACTATAGTCACCATGTGGGTATAGAACGCAATAGTCTTTTTTATTTGCAGTGGATGTATATAAATCCTTATATTGTGTCAGGCAAACCAGAGTCAGACACAAAGAGTAGAGGTAAGGAAGAAGTATTAAAACATAAAAGTGCAGGTAAAAAAGAAGAATGATAATTGTTTTTTAATCACAATCAAAGAAGATTGTAAAATATTATAGTCAGATGAGAAAGTATATCTTATTTTTTTTAGTATTAACAGCGATGCTTTCATGTGCCGCACAAAATCCAAATAACATGGGGCAAGTAGAGAAATTTAATTATGATTATTACCATAATAAGTTAAAACTCAATCAACGTTTCAAAGAGTATAGTGAGGCGGATGGAACTTTTGTTAAAATTAGTGTCGAAGTAGATGGTTTTTTTGTAGAAAAGATTCCACCTCGTTCATTTACCCAAAATATAATAGTTTATTATAAGAATGGTATCTTAAAAGAAGAAGGTGAATTCTTTTTCTGTTCAGATGTAAAAATTGGGAAATGGCGTAAATATGATAAAGAAGGAAAACTTATAAGAGAAGAGAACGAGGATAAAAAATTTGAAGGGCTAAGGATAAAACCTAAGGATTTACTCCGTTGGATGGAAAGGCAAGGCTGGATAGACTTGTGGAGCGGCAAGGGGCAGCAAAGTAGTTCTTCTAATACTCCATTTCGTATCAATTTCTCTCCCCATGGAAAAGACCATGCTAAATGGTATGTCAGCCGTGTAACAATGTCAGGTACAGAGGAATTTGTTATAGATGCGGAAACAGGAAAGGTTATAAGTCATGAGAATGTCTTAAATGTTGAATAGCAATGCCTAAGATCATAACGCATGGTGCAACTCTGCACTGTACTCTTGGAGTAAAGGAATCCAACCTAATGGTGACAAGCCAAACATTTCGTCGGATAGCTAATACTCTTGTTGTTACAGAAGGTGATAATAAAGGGATAGTAAATATCCCAAGTTTTGGAGTTTGCAAATGTAATTCCCCCAAATCCTCCGTGTACTCCCCAGCCACGAGTCTGGCAGCAAACTACTCAGAAAGACAGTATCAATGGGATGAAAATGCTGACGGAGCAGTCATTCTGTATGTATGCTAAAGGAGGAAGAATATCATTCGTTGATACAGGAAGTAATTCTGGTTTTTAAACTTAACCATTGATGTCTGAACTTTAAATCTTAATGTTAGCTATCTTGAAATATAATTACAAAATAGATAAATAAAAGTCAGGTAAAGAGTCAGAAAACCTGTGATTTTTATACCTTCATAAGTTGTTTTATATCAGCGAATTACTGAATTGCTTTTCTAAAGGTGCTTAATTAGCCTTCAAAAGGGCGTTAGTAAGGGTCTTAAAGAGCACCTTTTGCAAGCCAATTAGGCGTCTTTTAGAAGCCAAAAGAGCATCAACGAATTTTCTTTACAGAACCTAAACACGAAACAAGAATGATACATAGAAACAATAGGGACTTATTACAGTTTTACGACTATTTTCGGGCTATATAAATAAAATTAATTATCTTTGCCTTAAAAGAAAATTCAGCTTTGATAAAAAAGAAAATTCAGTTTTGATAAATACGAAGGGAAGAATTTTTGCTTAATGGTAAATACATGGCTGCAGAATATAAAGAAGTCTTATGTAAAAGTTTTCCAGAAATAAAAGGTCAAAAAATGAAAGGATGTGGTTTACAATTTATAACTAATAGCCAAATAAAAGTTGACCGACAAATTAATTTGAAAACTGGGGAGATAATTCAATTTAGTCACAGATATTTATGAAAAAAAATAAAATAAAAAAGGAGTTTCTACACAAACTGGAGTTTTTCTATAGAAATTTGGGTAGCATTTGGTCTGTAGAAGACTTTACAAACAATAGAGATGTTCAGAGTCTCTTAAAAGATTATTTATTGGTTCTTGAAGAAAAGGGTATCGTAGAAATTATCGAAGGCAACAAGTTTAAAATAACGAATTTGCCATCGAGCATAATGTCTTGTCAGTCTAATAGCGGAACTAAAGAATGATAAACCCAAATGGTCATTAGACCACAATGTTTCAGAAATTCTTGTTTTTGTGTTGTTTCCTAACATCTTTTATGTTCTTGTTGGCATCTTGTCTGTCTTTGCAACTTGACGTAGCTCGCTACGTCTGCATTACAAAGGTTGGCAGCAAACTACTCAGAAAGACAGTATCAATGGGATGAAAAAACTGACGGAGCAGTCATTCTGTATGTGTGCTAAAGGAGGAAGAATATCATTCGTTGATACAGGAAGTAACTCTTTTGTTGAAAGCGAATAACACGTTCACAAGATATTGTTAGCCTATACGTAAACTCTTTCACTTTCCAAAAGTCCTTTTACTTGTCCAAAACAAAAAGCGAGGAGCCCAATAAGGTTCCTCGCTTTATATGAATAGGATATTGAATTATCCAAAGTTATCGTACATGATTGCATCCTGATCAACACCGATGCTGTCAAGATAGTCTGTAACAGTCTTGATGAGCATTGGAGGTCCACAGAGATAGTACTCACAGTCCTCAGGTGCTTCATGATTCTTAAGATACTCATCACGGATACAGTTAACCGCAAAGCCAGTGTAATACTTTACTCCTGCCTCATCAGCCTTAGGGTCTGGACGGTCGAGAGAGAGGTGGAAGTGGAAGTTAGGATACTCCTTCTCAAGGTCCCAGAAGTCCTCAAGGAAGAACGCCTCACTGAGTGATCGCGCACCATAGAAGAAGTGCATCTCACGGTCGCGAGTATGGAGTGTCTTCGTCATGTGCATAATCTGCGCACGCAAAGGCGCCATACCAGCACCACCACCAATCCATATCATCTCCTTACCAGAGGTGAAGTTAGGATGGAAATCACCGTAAGGACCACTCATCATTACCTTATCGCCCTCCTTGAGAGAGAAGATATAGGTAGAACCGATACCAGTCGGTACATTCTGGAAACCTACCTGTGGACGAGGCAAGAAAGGCGGTGTAGCAATACGCACAGTCAGTGTGATGATATCACCCTCAGCCGGATAGTTCGCCATAGAGTATGCACGAACAGTTGGCTCTGGGTTCTTTCCCTTCAAAGAAAGGAGATTAAACTGCTTCCAAGGACCGAGGTATTCCTCCCCGATATCGTTCTTATCGAAGTCCTTATCATAGTCGATACAGTCGTAGGCAGGGATAGAAATCTGTGCATAAGAGCCTGGGATGAAGTCCATGTGTTCGCCAGGAGGCAAGGCAACCTTGAACTCCTTGATAAAGCTTGACACATTCTTATTAGAGATAACAGTGCACTCCCACTCCTTAACGCCCATGACAGACTCAGGAACCTTGAGTGACATATCACCCTTCACCTTACACTGACAACCCAAGCGCCAGTGGTCTTTGATCTCTTTACGGCTGAAGTGAGGACGCTCAGAGTCGAGAATCTCACCGCCACCTTCTACTACCTGCAACTTACACTGCCCACAGCTACCCTTTCCACCACAGGCAGAAGGGAGGAAGACACCGTTCTCATTCAGCGTAGACAATACCGAGCTACCCTGATCGACGGTCATCTCCTTATCACCATTAATAGTTAATTTCACCTTTCCACTTGGGCTAAGATACTTCTTAGACACCAATAGGAGAATCACCAACACGAGGATGGTGATAAGGAATACCACAATACTTATTGTTATGAATTGTCCCATTGTTTACTTAAATTTTAAGTCCTGAGAAGCACATCATAGCCATTGCCATCAGTCCTACAGTAATAAATGTAATACCAAGACCCTGTAAAGGCTTTGGTACATCAGAATACTCCATCTTCTCACGAATAGCACCCATTGCCACGATGGCCAGTGTCCAGCCGAGGCCAGAACCAGTGCCATAGACAAGTGCATCCCATACAGTTCCGATATACTGGGTGCTTGCTGGGTCGAGTCCTATACGCTGTTGCATAAAGAGGGAAGCACCCATGATAGCACAGTTAACGGCTATCAACGGCAAGAAGATACCCAATGCGCCGTAAAGGGATGGTGAGAACTTCTCGACAGCCATCTCCACAATCTGCACGATACCTGCAATGACGGCAATAAAGAGGATAAAACTAAGATAAGTAAGGTCGACTCCCTCTGCAAGACAGTCTGGTCCAAGGACCTTAGTCAGCAAGAGATAGTTGAGAGGTGTGGTCACAAGCAAAACGAAAGTCACAGCAACACCAAGACCCAATGATGTCTTCACGCTCTTAGAAACGGCCAAGTAAGAACACATACCGAGGAAGAACGCAAATATCATGTTGTCCACAAAGATGGACCGGAAGAATAAACTAATAAGATGTTCCATAATTACTTCTTGTCTTCTTTATAGAAATAAGCACGATGAACCCAAATAACACAACCCAAGAGGATGAGTGCCATGGCAGGCATTGACATCATTCCGTTGTCCATATAACCTGCATCATAGAAGCTCTGTGGCAAAATCTTGAAGCCGAGCAATGAGCCACGACCGAAGAACTCACGGATAGCACCCACGATAACAAGTATCATAGCGTAACCTAAACCATTGCCGACGCCATCGAGGAAACTTGGCCATGGCTTATTGGTCATGGCAAACGCCTCAAGACGTCCCATAAGGATACAGTTGGTAATGATAAGTCCTACGTAGACAGAAAGCTCTACACTCACATCGTAAGCTACCGCCTTAAGAATCTGACTAACAATCGTTACCAACGCAGCCACAACCACTAACTGTACGATAATACGAATACGATTAGGGATGGTGTTGCGGATTAATGAAATAATAACATTTGAGAATGCCGTGATAATAGTAACGGCAAGTCCCATCACAATCGCCGGCTTCAGCTGTGAAGTAACGGCAAGGGCAGAACAGATACCGAGGACTTGGACCATGATAGGGTTGTCCAAATTCAAAGGGTTGCTGAACACCTCTCTATTTTGCTTTGAGAATAAATCCATATTCTTATGTTCTAAAGATTAGAATGTTATTTGCTGTTCAGGAATTTGACGTAAGGTTGAAGTCCACCCTTGTCTGCATGGAACATTTCTGTCACACCGTTACTGGTAAGCGTAGCGCCTGTCACGGCATCAACCTGTGTCGATGGGTCTTCAACCTTCTTCTCTACAGAAAGGGCAATCTTCTTTGTGTCGTTGCCAGAGAAGAGGTGCTTACCCTTGAACAAATCCTGCCATGCCTTGTTGTCCTTGATTTCGGCACCCAGACCAGCAGTCTCGCTCTCGTGATTGAAGTAGGCTCCAAAGACGGTTTTCTTATCTCCATTGATGGCGATAAAACCATTGATAGGACCCCAGAGGCCATTACCATAAACAGGGATAACATACTTATCTTCACCGTTTACCTTACAGCGGAACAAGGCAAGTTTGCCCTCCTTGGCATCCTTACTATTCAACTTAAAACCAGCATCAACGCCACCCTGCTTACCAGCCTTAACTACCTTACCATTAGCATCGATAATGTCATCGGCCACGATAATCTTCTTCCAGAGTTCAACAGCTTCTTCGTTGCTCATATTACGGTCCTGATTGAGCGCAAAGAGAATTTGCTTCTGCTGATCAAGCTGTACGTTAGCATCCTGCATAGGCTTCAATGCTTGGAACACAAAAGCAAGCAAAAAGGCTACAATCAGCACGAGGATGGCAGAATAGATAATTGTATAAGAATTACTATTAGTTTTCATTTTCATCGTCCTCCTTATTTATTTAGCACGCTTAGCGCGCTTGCTGATGTTTGACTGAACTACACAGTAGTCGATGAGTGGGGCAAACATATTACCAAAGAGGATGGCAAGCATCATACCCTCTGGGTAACCTGGGTTTAACACACGGATGATGATAGCCATCGCACCGATGAAGAAACCATATACCCACTTACCTGTCTCTGTACGGGCAGAGGTCACTGGGTCGGTTGCCATAAAGACTGCTCCGAAGCAGAAACCACCCAAGACAAGGTGCTCATACCAGTGGATTGGCGTTGCACCTGTTGACTGGAAGAGAAGTCCCATCACTGTTCCACCAAGGAAAACACTGAACATTGTCTTCCAACTGGCGATGTTCGTCCACAGAAGGATAACTGCTCCGATAGCGATAGCGATAACAGAGGTCTCACCAACAGAGCCTGGGATGAGTCCTACTACCATATCGCAGATAGGCGTGTTCACCGTTGTCCCTTGTGCAATCTCACCCAATGGGGTTGCCATAGTGAAGCCATCAGGCAAGGTGTAACCAAGTCCGAAGATAGCATCCTTTGCCACCCAGATACTGTCACCAGTCATCTTACTTGGATAAGAGAAGAAGAGGAAGGCACGTGCAGCTAATGCTACGTTAAAGATATTCATACCTGTTCCACCGAAGATCTCCTTTGTGAAGATAACAGCAAAGGCCACTGCAAGCACAAGAATCCAAAGAGGTGTGGTTACAGGGATAATCAATGGTATCAGAATACCTGATACAAGATAACCTTCCTGAATCTCCTCACCTTTCCATTGTGCCCAAGCAAACTCAATACCTAAGCCGACAATGTAAGATACAAGGATTTTTGGTAACAACGCAAGCATACCATAGAGGAACATTCCCCAGCAGGTAGCATCAGCCAACTTACCAGCTGCTAATGCGTTCTGATAGCCGATATTATACATACCGAAGAGCATAGCAGGTACCAACGAAAGTACTACTATACTCATTATTCGCTTCGAGTCAATAGCGTCATGGATAGAAGTTCCGCTCTTTGATGTCTCGTTAGGAACATAAAGGAACGTCTCGAAACCATCGAAGACACTCTTGAAAGCATGAAGCTTTCCGCCCTCCTCAAAGTTTGGGCGTATCTTATCGAGATAATTTCTTAAACTCATAATACTTTTATTATAGGGTTCTTAAAGTCCAAAGTTTCTGTCTCTAAAATTGTCACAAAGCCTTTGTAAAGTGCTCGTCAGACTCGGTTTACATCCTGTCACGTCCATAACTGCCGATTGACTGACCGTTGATAACATTCAAAGAAACGTTGTTTGAAACTATAGTTAAAGTTATTGTGGGCTCATGACCCCTATGCATTCTCTTTTCTAAGGATGTCCAAGCCTTCACGCACAATCTTCTGCAATGGCAGCTTGGAACTGTCTACGAACTCAGCGAGGGCGAAGTCCTCTGGGCTAACCTCATAGATACCCAACTGCTCTTGGCTGTCGATATTGCCTGAGAGAATAGACTTAATGAGGTATTCACCATAGATATCCATTGGTAGAACACTGTCGTACTCACCACTCATAATCATGTGACGCTCACCACCTTTGAGTCGTGCGTCGAGGTTATAAGCCTTCTTACCCTGCAACCAAGTGAAGTAACTGCGAGAAGCAGAGAAGTCTTTGAAACGAGGAAGCATCCAACCGAACATCTCATGTACGTCGTCACCCTCTGGGATTAACGTTACCTCGGATGTATGTGCCCCTATTACTGACTCGTCATTGGCAATGACACCAGTGAGAGGGTTACCATTGAGGATGCGAACATGACAGCCATCAGCAATGTTACCGTCCAAGATCAGACGCAAAGGAGTTCCTACGAGTACATCGACATAACCTGTCTGTTTTACCATACTACCTGCTATGGCAACACGGCGAGTGAGGTTTACTTTACCAGTATTGAACAATCGTCCGAAGAAGATAACAGCTGTTGGGTCAACGGTCCAAACCACTTCTCCCTTATTGACTGGGTCGATGTGATTTACTTGTACACCCACATTACCTGCTGGACAAGGTCCGTCGAAAACGGTTACTTGCACATCCTTTGCAGCGGTCAACGCCGTTGCAGCCTGCTTAGCACCAATCCCTAAATAAACCTTAGCAATCTTAGAGAGTGCAGTAAGCCCCGTCTGGAAATCCTTCTCCTGCCCATTTAACTCATACTCGAAATCACCCTGTAAAGGTTTATCACGAAGAGCAGACACAAAGATAGCCTTAGGAGCAGTGTCAGGACGTGTCGCAACAGCGTAGGGAAGTTGGTTGATATAACCGAACAATCCCGCTTGAAGCAAAGACTCCTTGACGTTGTCAGCAGTTAAGCCAGCAACATCTTTTACACCAAAGTCAGCATATTCTTGCTGCGCATCAGGAGCAATCTTCACACGTAACACTTTACGTCTTTCTCCGCGTTCAACGGCTGTTACCGTACCACTCACAGGAGAAGCAAAGCTAACCTCAGTGCACCCTTTGTCAACAAACAACGGGTCACCAGCTCGGACATGATCCCCTTCTCGAACCGTCACCTTCGGTGTTAGCCCTGGGAAATCATCAGGAACAACAGCGTATTCCGTTGGTGAAATCATAGGTAACATTTGTTCCTGAGCGCGTCCTGTAAGGTTAATGTCTAAGCCCTTTCGTAACTTAATTACATTTGCCATAACAATGATAATGCGTTTTTAATTATTTCTATTTAATCTTTTCCAATGCTTAACAAGCTAAACAAAACATAGCGTTACTCATCCCTTTGCCTTGCTGTCCGAAGCTTAGCCTTAGCTTTTAATAATGCAAGCGAGGGCAAAGGAAGTTCACTTTAACTTTGCCGAGCATAGCTTATCTTGTGCTTAAATAATGCAAACGAGGGCAAAGAAGGGTCACTTAACTTTGCCTAACGTGGCTTATCTTGTGCAAATGTAGCAAAAATTAAGCAGATTTGGCACATTTATATATAATAATTTCAGTATAAAACGGTTTTTTTGTAGTTTTGTAGACGCATTGAAGAAACTTAGAACTATTATACGATGGGTTATATGGACCATAGCGGGTCTTTACATAACCACTATCGTACTGCTGCATATACCAGCAGTACAGACTTTCCTTGCACAACAGGTTAGTGACGCAGCAGGCAACAAGTTAGGAACAGAAGTACGTGTTGGGCGCATTGACTTAGGCTTTATCAATCGCTTTGTATTGGACGATATTCTCATCTATGACCAAAGTCACAAGAAGATGTTATCGGCATCACGTGTTGGTGCAAGAGTCGATCTCCTTCACCTTCTACGGACGGGAGAAATAAACATCTCGTCTGCTCAAGTATTTGGTTTACAAGCAGAACTATACAAGAAAAGCAAGGACTCCAAACCAAACTATCAATTTGCATTAGACTCATTAGCATCGAAAGACACTACGAGTCACACCCCTCTGCACCTGTCAATCAATAGTCTTGTCATCCGACATGGCCGTATTAAGTATGACTGTTTAGACTCCCCATACACACCTAACCTGCTGAACTTGAACCATATCAACCTCAGTGACATCTCGTCATATCTCATTCTTCACAAACTGAATGACACAAGCGTGTGGGTTGACCTTCGAACTTTGTCTTTCAAGGAGGCTGCGGGATTAGAGGTGAAGCAGTTGGCTTTCGACTTAAAAGCCAATCAACAGCAAGCCACATTGCGTGACTTGGTGTTCAACAGCACCAATAGTAAGATTGGATTAAGCACCTTACAAACCTCCTATAAGTTGAACAATAAGAAGCTTGATATCAACTCTTTACGATACGATATCAAGAACTTTAAGGCACTCATTCAGCTTTCTGATTTCACGTCAATATTCCCCGAACTAAAGACATTAACAGCAAGCTACACAGCATCCTTAGATGTTCAAGGAACAAGTCGGTCGGTAAGAGTAAAGCAAATTAACATCTCTGACCAATCCCTCTCAACGCAAATAAGAGCCAAAGGATGGGTTAGCAACCTACAAAAGAAGCCCACTTGGGATTTCTCTTTCTCACCCTTAAAAATTAGTAGCAATACCCTTCAGACTGTTGCTAAGATAACGCATAAACCGCTTCCTAAGGTATTGAACAACATAGGCAACGTCTACTACCATGGTACCTTTGCCCATACTGCAGGGAAGTACATAGCCAAAGGACAGCTAAAGACTGATGCTGGCGCCCTTCATCTATCCACGGTTGTTCACGGAAAGAACATCCAAGGGACCATCAACACGACAGGTCTCAATATTGCGAAAGTACTTGACAATAACGACTTTGGCAACTTGAGTACAAATATCAGGGTCGAGGGCAACACCGACCTATCCTATATCGTTGCCAAGGGTGACATCTCCTCCTTTTATTATAAGGGTTACACCTACAAGAACATACACCTCGACGGAAGCTATAAGAACGATATCTTCACAGGGAAGGCAGCTATCAACGACCCTAACGGCGGACTGGATATCGACGGAAAAGCTGCTAACATCATGGCTTTCATACAACATAATGGGAAACTCTCTACCGACATCTCAATTATTGCGGATGCCGTCAACTTGCACAAACTACAGCTTACAGAGGCCTTAGGGAATAGGACTATCTCCTTTACTTCTAAGATTAAAGGACAAGGGACAAGCCTGAATGATATCATAGGTAACCTGGATGTCAATAATTTCGCAATGACAGGAGAGGGACAGAACATCTCATTGAATAAGTTAAGTATCAAGACTCACAACGGCCTCTTGGGTAAGTCTCTTGATGCTCAAACCGACTTTGGAGAGCTACATCTCGCTGGACAGTACGATTACGCACAGATACCAGAAAGCATAAGGCGTATCTTGGGACATTATCTCCCAAGTCTTTTCCACATGCCTTCACGGTATAATACTATCGCTGGAAGGGCTAACTATGCCTTTGCTCTACGCTTAGCTGACACCAAGATTATCAATCAGTTGCTTAAGACAAGCCTCTCCTCTTCTCATGCCATAAGGTTGACAGGAATGGTAAGGGAGCGTCAAAACGAAATCGACTTACATATTGATGCACCGAACATTACATACGGGGAGCAACATATTCAGAACCTTATCCTAAACATAACGAGTGGACCACAAGGGTTACACACGACCATCTCTGGCGAACGTGAGGGTGAGAAGGGACCGCATCTACTCATCAATGCACAGGGTCTTATTGCTGATAACACTATCAGTTCAGACATCTCTTTCCGTATTCCAGGACTCTCTTCCGTACATGGCGACGTCAGTAGCGTGGCTTCATTCTCCCGTCGTAATGGCGACTTAGTGACCCACGTGCACCTTAACCCTTCTACCATCAATTTCGATTCGATAGCCTTACAGGTGCAACCGTCTGATATCTCCTATCATAGGAACAATCTTAACATTGAACACTTCGAGCTTTCTAACCGCAACCAGCATATCATTGCCAACGGACAAACCTCTGGTAATCAGAACGACTCTATCCTTGTTAGCTTCAAGGATATCAATGTTCCGTATATCCTCAACCTCGTCAACTTCCACAGTGTTGAGTTTGCTGGTACGGCTTCAGGCGTGGCTTCTATCAAATCCTTCTTCCATCATCTACAGATGCAAGCGAAACTTGAGGTGCAAGACTTTAAGTTTGAGAATGGAGATATGGGTACGCTCTACGCAGAAGCGAACTATAATGACAAGGAGGGGAAGATTAATATCGATGCTCATGCTGATGCTGACGATGGCGCACGTACTGATATCAAGGGCTATGTAGACATCAAGAAGAGTTATATTAACCTCCCTATCTTTGCCCATAACACCCACCTTTATTTCCTCAAGACGTTCTGCGGCTCTTTTATGGACAATATAGAAGCACAGGGAAATGGCTGGTGTAAGGTCGTCGGACCCCTTAGCGCCATCAATCTCGAAGGTGATATGATGGTGGATGGTAGTGTCTTTGTGAAGCCTACTGCCGTTGCCTATAAGATGCGTAACGCTCGTGTCCGAATTATCCCAAATGAGATTATCCTTGAGAAAGATACTATCACCGACCCACAAGGACACATCGGCATTGTCACAGGAGGATTATATCATAAGAACCTCACCAACCTCTCTTACGATATCAATATACAGGCTCAGAACCTCCTGACCTATAACTTCCCTAAGAGACAAGGGAAGGACTCGTTCTGGGGTGTCGTTTATGGAACTGGTAAATGTAATATAAAAGGACACCCAGGGGAAACGTCTATCAACATAGACATGGAACCTGACAAGAACACCTTTATAACTTATAATGCCTCATCAACCAATGATGCGGGTACAAATAACTTTATTCGATGGATTAATCTACCGAAGGATAGTACGCAGGTGTTGATTCCTGAAGTACCTGACTCGCTCCTTCACGCAGCTAAGCCTACGCACAAGAAGGAGGAGGCCTACCACTTTAACGACATACCAAGTGACCTACATATCAATTTCCTCATACACGCTAATCCGAACCTCACACTCGGCGTTCTCCTCGATGACGTCACTGGTGACAATATCCGACTGAACGGAACGGGTATGATTCGGGCCACCTATTATAATAAGGGAGCGTTCAATCTCTTCGGAAACTACTATGTGGACTATGGACAGTATAACCTTACCATTCAGAACATCATAAAGAAACAGTTTGTCTTCCAGCCCGGTTCTACGATAGCCTTCGGTGGCGACCCCTTCAATGCGGCGCTTAATCTGAAGGCCAACTACATCATCAACTCCGTTCCACTGGGCGACCTCGGGATGGGTAGGTCGTTCACTGCCAACAACACAAAGGTGAACTGCCTACTAAACATTGAAGGAACACCAGGTGCACCGACCGTTTCCTTCGGACTCGACCTCCCTACTCTCTCGCCTGACGCACAACAGATGATACGCTCGATCCTCAACTCCGAGCAAGAACTTAACCAGCAAGTACTTTACTTACTGGCTGTTGGACGATTCTATCCACAAAGCAACAACAACAGTACAGCACGTAACAGCGAGGCACCAAGTAGCACTTCTCTCGCCATGCAGAGCCTCCTCTCCGGTACGATTTCACAGCAAATCAACACCGTACTGTCTAATGTTGTAAAAGACAACAATTGGAACTTTGGTGCCAACATCGCCACAGGTAATGAAGGCTTCGACAATGCCGAATACGAAGGAATGTTGTCAGGAAGTATGCTTAACAACCGTCTGCTCTTCAACGGACAGTTCGGTTATCGCAACAATGTAGCCAAGAATAAATCGTCCTTCATAGGCGACTTCGACATCCGTTATCTCCTCTTTCCAAGCGGGAACGTAGCCTTCCATGTTTACAACCAGACCAACGACCGCTATTTCACACGTAACTCACTGACAACGCAAGGTATAGGCTTGATTCTAAAGAAGGACTTCAACCGATTGAGCGATATTTTCGGAAGTAGGAAGAAAAAAACAAAAAAACAGAAGCAAAAGCACTAATATACAGAATATTATTCGTAACTTTGTGCCCGATTTGGGCAGATTATGCCCATATTAAAGGTAATATAAAGTCGAACTTTATTAATTAAATTATTTTATTAAACACTTTATGACAAATTTCAAAGACGTCCAGAATGTACAGCCTTTAGCTGACTTCAACTGGGATGAGTTCGAGAACGGCTCACACGCTGAGGCAAGTAAGAACGATCTTACCAAGGCCTACGACGAAACTCTTAACAAGATCCAGGAGCATCAAGTAGTTGAAGGTACTGTTATTTCAGTTGACAAGAAGGAAGTAGTTGTTAACATCGGCTACAAGAGCGATGGTATTATCCCTGCTTCTGAATTCCGTTACAACCCAGATCTCAAGCCTGGCGATAAGGTAGAGGTGTATGTAGAGAACCAGGAAGACAAGCGTGGTCAGCTCGTACTCTCTCATAAGAAGGCTCGCCTACAGAAGAGTTGGGAGAACATCAACAAGGCTTTGGAGAACGACGAGGTTATCCAGGGTTACATCAAGAGCCGCACTAAGGGCGGTATGATCGTTGATGTATTTGGTATCGAGGCATTCCTTCCTGGCAGCCAGATTGACGTTCACCCTATACGCGACTACGATGTATTCGTTGGTAAGACTATGGAGTTCAAGGTGGTTAAGATTAACCAGGAGTTCCGTAACGTAGTCGTTTCTCACAAAGCACTTATCGAGGCTGAGCTCGAAGCACAGCGCAAGGAGATTATCTCTCATCTTGAGAAGGGTCAGATCCTTGAGGGTACTGTTAAGAACATCACCTCTTACGGTGTATTCGTTGACCTCGGTGGTGTTGACGGACTCGTTCATATCACAGACCTATCATGGGGTCGCGTAAGTGATCCACATGAGGTGGTAGCACTCGACCAGAAGATCAACGTTGTTATCCTCGACTTTGATGAGGAGAAGAAGCGTATCGCTCTTGGTATCAAGCAGCTCACTCAGCACCCTTGGGATTCTTTGGATCCTAACCTTAAGGTTGGCGATCACGTTAAGGGTAAGGTAGTTGTTATGGCTGACTACGGTGCTTTCGTAGAGATTCAGCCTGGTGTTGAGGGCTTGATCCACGTTTCTGAGATGAGCTGGAGCCAGCACTTGCGTTCAGCACAGGAGTTCATGAAGGTGGGCGATGAGGTTGAGGCAGTTATCCTCACACTCGACCGCGACGAGCGTAAGATGTCTCTCGGCATCAAGCAGCTTAAGGAAGACCCATGGGAGACTATCGAAGTGAAGTATCCTGTTGGTTCTAAGCACGTTGCTAAGGTTCGTAATTTCACTAACTTCGGTATCTTCGTAGAGCTTGAGGAAGGTGTTGACGGTCTTATCCACATCAGCGACCTCTCTTGGACAAAGAAGGTTAAGCACCCATCTGAGTTCACTTCACAGGGTTCTGAGATTGAGGTTGTTGTCCTCGAAATCGATAAGGAAAATCGTCGCTTGAGCCTTGGTCACAAGCAGCTTGAGTCTAATCCATGGGATGAGTACGAGAAGATCTACACTCCAGGTTCTGTACATGAGGGTAAGATCACCGAGGCTATGGACAAGGGTGCTGTAATCTCTCTTGCTGAGGGTGGCGAAGGTTTTGCTACTCCAAAGCATCTCGTTAAGTTAGACGGTACACAGGCTCAGCTTGGTGAGGTTCTCCCATTCATGGTAATCGAATTCGTTAAGGACACTAAGCGCATCATCCTCTCTCACTCTCGTACATTCGAGGAGGTGAAGGAAGAGCCACGTCGCCAGCGTCCAGCAGCTCCTGGCAAGCCAAAGAATGATGCAGCTGCTATCAACAACGTTGCTGCAGGTACATCTCTCGGTGACCTCGGCGTTCTCGCTGACTTGAAGAAGAAGATGGAGGGTGGCAAGTAATTTGCACTCTAAAATCTAACATAAATAAAAAGAGTATCAAGTTTTCTTGGTACTCTTTTTTTATTCTCTTAGCTCTTTTTTGATTAGAACACCTATTCATATATAGGACTATCGTAATTGCATATCGGCTGTGCACTACAACGGAGCCTTATCTTTACCAATCTTGTTCTTATGTGAAACGAAAAGAATGTACGCTCACAAACACCAGCCCACTCCCTAATAGTTAATCAAGAAACTGCTTGAGATTTTCCTATAAAATAAGTATCTTTGCAAAAAATAACATGATATGCAGGAAAATAACAATCAAACTTTATGGCAGATAATTAAGAGTTATTTCAATGTCTTACCTTACAAAGACGGCGAAAAATATGTTATTAAACAAATAACTAATGGCATCAACTTTCAAGGTTCTAATCTCTGGATACTTATCTTTGCCGTATTTATTGCATCCTTAGGCTTAAATGTCAATTCAACAGCAGTAATTATTGGTGCTATGCTTATCTCTCCACTGATGGGACCAATCATCGGTATGGGATTAGCTCTTGGAATTGCTGACTTGGACTTGTTCAAACAGTCCATAAAAAACTATTTGGTAAGTACATTCATTAGCGTTATTACTGCAACAATCTACTTTACACTTTCACCTATCACGGATGCTCAATCCGAACTCTTAGCACGCACATCGCCTACCCTTTATGACGTATTGATAGCTCTTTTTGGTGGTGCTGCTGGATTCTTAGCTATGTCAACAAAAGGAAGAAACAACGTGGTGCCGGGTGTTGCCATTGCCACAGCCTTAATGCCACCACTTTGTACAGCAGGTTATGGACTGGCCGTACAAAACACATCCTACTTCTTTGGGGCATTTTACCTTTATTTCATCAATACTGTTTTCATTGCTTTTACAACCTGCGTAGGTGTACGCTTTCTGCATTTTCATAGAAAGCAGTTTGTCAATCGAGAACAAATGAGACGAGTAAATCTTTACATCGTCACCATTATCATTATCACAATTATCCCTGCAAGCTACATGACATGGAACATCATTAAGCAAAGTGTATTTGAAAATAACATAGAGAATTTCGTTACAAAGGAACTTAATTATAGCGGAACAAACATTCTCTCACACCAATACGACCTAAAAACCAAAACCCTCCATGTGGTAGCGGTGGGCAATCCGATATCAACTGATTCGATAGCTAAAGCACAAAAAATGATGACTAATTATCAGCTTGATGGCTACGTACTAAAGGTGATACAAGGATCTAACTCTGATAGCTTATTACTCCTACAGCACAAGAATAAAGGTCAGTTGATGGTAGGAGAAAAAAATACGGCTGAATGGCAAGAACTTGCATATAACAACGATGTGCTAAAGAAGGAACTAACTTCTTATACACGTTATCCAGTACTTGCTAACGACATGAAAGAAGAACTTAAAGTCGTATGCCCCTCGGCAAAGAGTATTATGCTTTCAAAAGCATCTGAGTCTTTCGTTGATTCTGCTTTAATTAAAAGTCACATCGTGGCTATAGTCAAAACAAACAAGACACTTGCCAAAGACAACAGAAAGCAGCTATATGACTGGCTCAAAGTGAAAGTAAAATCCGACAGCCTCGAACTAATTATTTTACCATAATAATAGTACAATACAAGAGTAAGAAGTACCAAACCATCACGGGTTTGGTATTTTTTTTTTACGTAGCAGGCTTATAGGAAGGGGTAGCGCACAGGGGACCTCACCCCCAGCCCCTACTGGCCTCACCCCCGGCCCCTCTCCGAATGGAGAGGGGAGTAGTATGTGAGGTTACCCCTATTAGCCTGCTACTGATAGAAGATGGGCCCATAAACATCTTGAGGACATACAGGGGTATCTCGGTGATCACTCCCCTCTCCATTCGGAGAGGGGCTGGGGGTGAGGCTTCTGTTGGCTGTAAGGTTCTGTGAAATCGGTTGACTTAATGTCTCTGTGAAATACCGTGTGTTCTGTTCTTCTGTGTTCTTCTGTGAGAAAGAGAACGCACCCACTCTATGAGATGACACACAAGCAACTCGGTGGGGAGGTTTTTCTCTCACACTGGGGAGTTTTTCTCTCACAGAGCACACAGAGTTCACTGAGCATTTTTGCGCACAGTTCGAGCCCACAGAACGCCTCCGGCATACAGAGTTCACAGAGGCCTCACCCCCAACCCCTCTCCGAATGGAGAGGGGAGTAGTATGTGAGGTTACCCCTATTAGCCTGCTACTGATAGAAGATGGGCCGCTAAATATCTTGAGGACATACAGGGGTATCTCGGTGATCACTCCCCTCTCCATTCGGAGAGGGGTTGGGGGTGAGGCTTTTAACGGCCTGCGTCCAACAGCTTACACAGTGCGTTACAGCTGTTGTTGATAATATAATAGAACCAAGAAATATCTTTACAAAACAACAACACAGCATTCCTTAAAACAATAGATACTCAAGGTTCATGATTAGTCTATAATCTACTGACTTTCAAATCATTACAATATCACTCCAAGAAGACGCCCTTCAAGGCCTAAGAACACGCCCTTCTTGATGCTTAAAAGGCGTCTTCTGTAAGCTAATCAAGCACCTTTTAGAAACGTGTTAGGCATGTACAGAAAGACAAGAAACGAAATATTCTGACAAAAGAATCCGTAAATTGCATTTGAAACAAGATGCAACAACACCGTATTATCATGATTCGATTACACAAAACAAACCTTGCCAACGACATCCCACATCACAGAGTTGTCCGATAATGACTCTATGCAGGATGTGCGTTGGCGAGGTTATATTCTCAAGTTCTAAACTTTTACAAATGAATTTCTTAAAGATAAAGCGAATAAACAAGGTGAGTCTCTTGAGTTAGGAGTGATGATATTATATATTGGAGTTATATAACAAAAATTACGACTAAAACATTCTTTTTGACGAATGATCCACTGTCTTAAAGAGAAGATTGCCAACCTATTCTATGGAAAACACTTCATGTGATATCACAACACCTACGACAAATACTAAAAAACTCTTACGCTAAGATATTACAATCTGTCTGAAATGTTGAAGTAATTTCTCCATCCTATCCATCAACTCGTCGAAGGCTTTTGCTTTACCATATATATAGCCATCTACCATATTTGATTCGTAATCAAGACGATAAGCCTTCATTACTTCATTTTGGGGGATAAAATTAATCATAGTGGGATAATCTTTATCATAGTCCACATATCCCAAATGATAAAACCGACGACGATGTTCTACAATCGCCTTGTAGAGTTTACCATCATTCAATGCTTTCTGGGCAAATTCCGTATCCATCAATCTATCCAAATCATAAAGATGTCGAGACATACGTAGGGATCTCGGTTCCTTCTTTTGAAGCTCTTCATTAAGTAGCAATGCCTTTTCCAAAAATGTTCTTGATGGCGTTACAGTCTTAATTGATGCGGTCATTTCATCATCCTCTTCAGGGAACTTATCGAAGATAAGAGAGTGAATTTCACAATATTCATGAGGCTCAGACATAGACAGATAACTTATTTCTATTTTAACTCTCGTATCAATAAGCCGCATACTAGACGGCAATATGCTTTGATAATTGACAAAAAATACAGTCGGATCACTATCATGGTCTATAGGTCTTGGAGGTACCCCAGCGATTGTTTCATTCTGAACAGAATACCCTTTGACTCCCATTTTAAAGAGTTCTGCAGAAAGTTCTGCAGAAAGTTTCCCATGAATATAGTCACGTGATGCTTTCCTTAGTTTCTTTACCTGATTGTTGTTTTCGCACTTTGCAAATGTCAAGTTAAGGACACTCTCAAAGAATTTCCTGTCAAGGGAAATGTCTATATCTTCACTGAAGCGGTTGATGAGGTTCCATCCTTTACTCAACGAAGTTCCTCCTTTGAAAAGAAGCCACTTCCCACACGACGTATTGAACAATGCCTTGAGAACTACTGTTACCCACCAATCTTTCTCTACGGCATTATCTTCGATACTATTTTTCAAGGCGACCGACTGTATCATTGCTATGCGTTCGTCATTACTATGACTTTGCCAACTACTCATGCTTGCTATTTAAAATCTTTATAATGCTTCGTCTTATCCATGTAGGCATAACCTTTAGATCATCCGTCATGGTTTTGTCCTCTGGATATCTACTTAGTATTACACTAATTGCGCTTTCCCACTCATTATTATAGTTTCGTTCTCCAATAGCCTTCATTGCTTGTACCAAAAGGCGAGTAACCTGTCCTTTCAAGGCAAAGTTCTTAGGTACTCCCCTTTTGAAAGTGATAGTCCTATTGCCACATTTGACTTTTCTTGCAGACCCACTGGTAAGAAAAACGGGAGACATAGTCACTTGTTCTGACAGTCCGAGCATATTCAACGCCGTACTTCCTGTCGGGAGAATCTCCGCATTGTCTCTTTCTGCAATCGCACGAGCAAACTCCTCAGTAGTAGGGTAAACTATACCGAATTTGGTTTTCTTCGCTTTCAGGTATATACCACGAGATAGTCTTAACAATAATCCCTGCCGAACAAAATCCGATAAGACTTTGCCAACATACTCATCGTTGTATTCTGGGAAGCTATTGTTAAAGAACAACGTACCAGTGTCAGCTTCATCAATACGGCCCCTTAGAATATCAACAACCTTCTTTTCATTATCGCTTATTAACATACATTAAGTCGGTTATTTATGCAAAAATAACGAGTATTTCCCATATTTCCAAATTCTTCGACGTATTTTTTTTATGGCCTTATCATTTCCATTCGATTTCAGAATGGCACTTTGCAGAGCTAAGAATATAATGGTCAACAGTATGTTTTATGGGAAAATATTCAATAGTAATAGCATGTAGCATATTATAACCGATATAGAAAGGAAATATAACCATCACTTAACCATATTGCTAAATGGGAATGTCGACAACTGTAAAGATGCCGGTTTCCTCATTTCTGACAGACATTGTTCGCAATAGACAACTTCTTGAGCCATCCAATATTATCAACATCAAAATCGGATAATACTTTAGGAAATGGACTACTACCTAAATATGTATATTATAACTCTGTACGAATACTTATTTTAATAATATACTTTCACTACTGACAGGACGAAAGGTATTTACACTCACATGGATAAAGTGAGAGTATGAGGGTGAATTAGAATGGGTTTTATAACAGTCTACGTTATCCTAATCAAAGAATCTTACGCAGCATCTCACTGCCTCCGTACCTTATATAATATAAGGTGGTACACATTCTCTAATGGTTTTATCCCCTGATTACATCCTTTAGTAATTAATTTGAATTTTATCAGTTGCAAAGATAATGAAATCCTTTTAATCTCACAAGACTTTGAATAAAAAGCGACAAAACGCCTTGTTGTTTCTCTACCCCTCAATTGTCTACCGTCTTACGTGATGTCGCAACCTCACTGTCTCTTGTCGGACTCCGCCCCTCCGCAGTCTTATGACATTCTCTATGAACACTGATAGAGAAAAGCCTCTTGCGTTTTGAGTGTTTTAGTCCATCCCTAATCATGAATGAAGAAGGTTTCAAAAGTAAAGCAATTCGGGCAAAATAAAATTTGCTGTCACTCCTGTCATCTATCTTGAAGACTTAACTCACTAATTTACAGAGCGGTTACGTCAAATGTTAAAAGTGACAGCAAAACAAAATAAAACTTTTCTTGTAATATATGCGTAATCATCCCCTTTATTCAAGACTGGTTTTCGGTCCTTATTTCGAGGGTTTCCAATCGGATTTACAAAGCCATAAAAAAGGGAAAAGGCGAGTCGTCGTAAGGACAGAAACGAGTAGCACAATGAGAAAAGAACATGAGCTTCTATATCCTTGTTTCTTTGTTGTTTGAAATAAATATCGTACCTTTGCAGCCAAATTATTATATAATAAGGTATTAGAAAAAGATGATTACACTTTCAAACCTTGCTATCCAATTCGGCAAGAGAGTTCTATACAAGGACGTTAATCTAAAGTTTACACCAGGTAATATTTACGGAGTCATTGGTGCCAATGGTGCTGGTAAATCAACCTTGCTTCGTGCCATTTCTGGCGACTTAGAACCAAACAAGGGAACAGTAGAGTTAGGACCGGGTGAGCGTCTGTCGGTATTGGAACAGGACCACTTCAAATATGATGAGTATAAGGTAATGGACACAGTCCTCATGGGACATGATGCACTTTGGCAGAACATGAAAGAGCGTGAGGAACTTTATGCTAAGCCAGAGATGACAGAGGAGGATGGTAATCGTGCTGCCGACTTAGAGTTGAAGTTTGCTGAGATGAATGGATGGGAGGCTGAAAGTAATGCTGCACAGTTGCTCCAGAACCTTGGCGTTAAGGAGGATTTGCATGAGAAGCAGATGTCACAGCTCTCAAATACTGAGAAGGTGCGTGTGATGTTGGCTAAGGCTCTCTTTGGTAAGCCAGAGAACTTGTTGCTCGATGAGCCTACTAACGACCTCGACCTTGAGACCGTTGAATGGTTAGAGGATTATCTCGGTGAGATTGACGAGCATCAGACAGTATTGGTTGTATCGCACGACCGTCACTTCCTCGACTCAGTCAGCACACAGACAATCGATATCGACTTCGGTAAGGTAACCGTCTTTGCTGGTAACTACTCATTCTGGTATGAGAGTTCACAGTTGGCTTTACGTCAGGCTCAAAACCAGAAGATGAAGGCTGAGGAGAAGAAGAAACAGTTGGAGGAATTCATCCGCCGATTCTCTGCCAATGTTGCTAAGAGTAAGCAGACAACATCACGTAAGAAGATGTTGGAGCGTCTGAACGTAGAGGAGATTCGTCCATCAAGCCGTAAATATCCGGGTATTATCTTCTCTATGGAGCGCGAACCTGGTAACCAGATTCTTGAGGTTGAGAACTTGAAGGCTGTTGATGAGGACGGAACGGTACTCTTCGATAATGTGAACTTCAATATTGAGAAGGGACAGAAGGTTGTCTTCCTCTCTCGCAACTCAAAGGCTATGACAGCGCTCTTCGAGATTATCAATGGTAATCGAGAGCCTGATGCTGGTACATATAATTGGGGTGTGACAATCACTACGGCTTATCTCCCATTGGATAATACCGAGTTCTTCGATTGCGATCTGAATCTCGTTGACTGGTTGTCACAGTTCGGACCAGGTAACGAAGTGGCTATGAAGGGCTTCTTGGGTCGTATGTTGTTCAAGCAGGAAGAGGTTGAGAAGAAGGTGAATGTACTCTCTGGAGGTGAGAAGATGCGTTGTATGATTGCACGTATGCAGCTTCAGAATGCCAACTGTTTGATTCTTGATACGCCAACCAACCACCTTGACTTGGAGAGTATTCAGGCGTTTAATAACAACCTGATTGGCTTCAAGGGTAATATCCTCTTCAGTTCACACGACCATGAGTTTATTAACACCGTTGCTGATCGTATCATTGAGTTGACTCCAAAGGGTACCATCGACAAGCTGATGAGCTACGATGACTACATCCATGATGAGCAGATTAAGGAGCAAAAAGCAGGAATGTACTAAGATTGTCAAAACATGGCATACTATTTGCAAGGGTATGTCATGACAAATAGTGCAATAAAATTATGAATAAGAAAGAGAAAAATATAAAGGTTGAAGGCGAAGAGCTGGAGTTGAATAACGAAGAAACAACCCAGAACGGCGCTGAAGCACAGGCGGAAGATGCTAACGGAGAGGAAACTCCTGCAGAGGAAGAACTCGACCCATTGGTAGCTGCACAGAACGATGCTGAGCAGTGGAAAGACAAGTATATCCGTTTGGTTGCTGAATTTGAGAACTACAAGAAACGTACACTGAAGGAGAAGTCAGAACTGATTCTCAACGGAAGTGAGAAGACTGTAGCTGCTATTCTGCCTATCCTTGACGACTTTGAGCGTGCTACTGCCGATAAGACAGAGGACCCACAGGCAATTAAAGAAGGTTATGAACTTATCTATAAGAAGTTTTTGAAGGCCTTGGAGACACTCGGTGTACATAAGATTAAGACCGATAATGCCGACTTCGATGTCGATTACCATGAGGCTATCGCTATGGTTCCTGGTATGGGCGACGATAAGAAGGGCAAGGTTATCGATTGTGTACAGACTGGTTATACGCTCAATGACAAGGTTATCCGTCACGCAAAGGTAGCAGTAGGACAATAGTAAGATGGCAAAAAGAGATTACTATGAGGTACTCGGAGTAAGTAAAGGTGCCTCTGAAGACGAGATAAAGAAAGCATACAGAAAACTTGCTATTAAGTATCACCCAGACCGTAATCCGGATGATCCTGAGGCTGAAGCAAAGTTTAAAGAGGCTGCTGAGGCTTATGATGTACTGCACGATCCACAGAAACGCCAACAGTATGACCAGTTTGGCTTCGATGCTCCTGGTGGTGGCTTTGGTGGTGGTGGTCCTTTCGGTGGAGCAGGTGGCTTCTCTATGGACGATATCTTCTCTATGTTTGGCGATGTGTTCGGTGGACATGGCGGAGGATTTGGCGGTTTCGGAGGTGGCGGTCATCAAGCTCCTAAGTACCGTGGCTCTGATCTTCGTTTGAAGGTTCGTCTGTCGTTACAAGAGGTTGCTACGGGCGTTACCAAGAAGTTTAAGGTGCGTAAAGACGTTCCTTGCGAACACTGCCACGGCACTGGTGCTGAGGAGGGTAGCGGAACAGAAACTTGCCAGAACTGTCATGGTTCGGGTGTTGAAATCCGTACACAGCAGAGTATCTTTGGTATGATGCAGACCCAGACTACCTGTCACGTATGTAATGGTGAGGGAACTATCATTAAGAACAAGTGTACTCACTGTCATGGTGAAGGCGTTGTAAAGGGCGAGGAAGTCGTTGAAATCAACATCCCAGCGGGTGTTGCTGAAGGTATGGTGGTCAATGTTCCTGGCAAGGGTAATGCTGGTAGACACAATGGTGTGGCTGGTAATATCCAAGTATATATCGAGGAGGAACCTAACGACACCTTCATTCGTGACGGACAGAACGTCATCTATAATCTCTTGCTCGATTTCCCAACAGCTGCCTTAGGAGGTCAGGTGGATATCCCAACCATTGATGGCAGCAATGTAAAGATTAAGATTGAACCAGGAACACAGCCAGGTAAGACGCTTCGCCTACGTGGTAAGGGTCTCCCTGCCGTACAAGGTTATGGCAGTGGTACTGGTGATTTAGTGGTTCACATCAGTATTTACGTTCCAAAGGAGTTGAATAAAGAGGAGAAGAAAATCATCGAAGACTTACGCCAAAGCGAAAACTTCCGTGGGGATAACAGCACTAAACGCTCTATCTTCGAGAACTTTAAGAAATTGTTTAGTTGAGCAAGTTGACGAGTTTGACGAGTTGACAAGTGAACAAGTTGCTTGTAGACAGAGTAAATAAAAGACAAAGTAACAGATGAACATATCTTAAGTTGACGAGTGAACTAACGAATTGACAAGTAAACGAGTTTTTAATAAGCAATGAGTTTACAAACAAAATTGAGATAATGATTATATGCCCCATTAGACTTCTTTGGCTAATGGGGCTAAATCATTTCCCTACATTCCATCAACACCCAACACCCAACACCCACCACCCATGACTTACCAAGAAACCGTAGAATATCTATTCAACAGCACACCCGTCTTCGAACACGTCGGGGCATCTGCTTACAAAGAAGGACTTGAGACAACAAAGGCTTTGGACGAGCACTTTGGCCATCCACATACCCACTTCCTTTCTATTCATGTTGCAGGAACCAACGGAAAAGGTTCATGCTCCCACACGTTGGCAGCTATCCTCCAAGCTGAAGGATATAAGGTCGGACTCTATACCAGTCCTCACCTCGTTGACTTCCGCGAACGTATCAGAGTCAATGGAGAAATGATATCTGAACAGGAGGTTATCGACTTTGTTGAACAGGAACGCAACTTCTTCGAGCCACTCCACCCTTCTTTCTTTGAACTCACAACAGCCTTAGCTTTCAAGCACTTTGCTGAGCAGAAGGTTGATATTGCTATCATTGAAGTGGGCTTAGGTGGTAGACTCGATTGTACAAACATTATCACTCCTATCTTATCGATTATCACCAATATATCACTCGATCACACCCAGTTCCTCGGTAATACGCTCGGAGCGATTGCAGCAGAGAAGGCTGGTATTATCAAACATCGTGTACCAGTCGTTATTGGTGAGTCTGTCCCTGAAACACAGATTGTTTTCAAGGCAAAAGCACAGAAAGAGGATGCGCTCATTGTCTTTGCTGAAGACATCCCTGCAGTACTTTCTTCTCGCCCTAACCCCGATGGTGGTATCGCTTATCAGACTCGTTTTTTTGGCGATTTTGTGGGCGAATTGGGTGGTAGCTACCAAGAGAAGAACGCTAACACTGTACTCACTGCGGTCATGCAACTATATAATAAAGGTGTCATCAAGAACGCAGAAAGTATTGCTAAAGGCTTTGCTAATGTTTGCGAACTGACAGGCTTAATGGGTAGGTGGCAGAAGCTACAGGCTAATCCATTGGTTATCTGCGATACAGGACACAACGTTGGTGGATGGACCTATCTCTCCCAACAAATCAAACGTCAACAATGTGCGCAGAAGCACATTGTCTTCGGTATGGTAGACGACAAAGACCTACATGCCGTTATGTCTATGCTCCCTGATGATGCCATTTACTATTGGACACAACCAAGTACACATCGTGCTTTCCCTGCAGAGAAGGTTGCCGCAACAGCCGACGATTACGACCTACATGGAAAGGTCTTCCCAACCGTCCTCGAAGCCTACCAAGCTGCCCTTCAAGATGCTGACGAACAAGATTTTATCTTCGTTGGCGGCTCCAGCTATGTGGTTGCCGACTTGCTGACAAGCCTACAAAAGAAATAGCCAAAAGCTCTTCTTTATTAATACCATATTACTAAATAAAGTTTGATTTTAGTTTGCTGTCACTTTTAACACTTTGTCTTAGATGCTTATAATCAACATATTATAAGCACCTAAGAGGTGACAGAAGTGACAGCAAAGTTGATTTTCATAATATCACGACCATCTCTCAACAATAACTATCTTGAAAAAAGAAGCAAAATGCTACATAAACTTTTTATAGAAAAACATTTTATAACAAATTTTGTTTATCTTTGCATTTGAACTTCCATAAATCAAAAATATTATTTATATAAAAGTACTAATATGAAACAAATTGACACCTTATTAATAGACCTACTCATGGACTTATTAGCTAATGACGAGAATTCTGGTACTTGTGGACCTGATCTAAGATGGCTCTTTACCGATAATGGCGTTTTGGTCATTACAGGAAAAGGGAAAATGAATGATTATTTATACCGCAACAGATTACCATGGTACAAATATGATATTAAACGAATTATAATAGGTGATGGTGCTACGACAATTGGAGAGGCTGCTTTCAAAGATTGTAGCAATCTAACTTCTGTAACCATTCCAAATAGTGTTACAACAATTGGAAGGCATGCTTTCGATGAGTGTAGCGCACTAACCTCTGTAACCATTCCAAATAGTGTTACAGAAATTGGCGGCTATGCTTTCCACAATTGTAGAGAGCTAACTTCTGTAACCATTCCAAATAGTGTTACAGAAATTCGCTACGATGCTTTCGCACATTGTAGCGCGCTAACCTCTGTAACCATTCCAAATAGTGTTACAGAAATTGGCGACAATGCATTCATACTTTGTAGCGCGCTAACTTCTGTAACCATTGGCAATAGTGTTACAGAAATTGGCGACGGTGCTTTCTACAATTGTAGCGCGCTAACCTCTGTAACCATTCCAAATAGTGTTACAGAAATTGGCGGCAATGCTTTCGCAGGTTGTAGCGCACTAACTTCTGTAACCATTCCAAATAGTGTTACGACAATTAGAGAGGAGGCTCTCGCATATTGTAGCGCGCTAACTTCTGTAACCATTCCAAATAGTGTTACAACAATTGGATGGAGGGCATTCAGCGGTTGTAGTGCACTAACTTCTGTAACCATTCCAAATAGTGTTACAACAATTGGCAGCGGTGCTTTCAGCGATTGTTACGCTCTAACTTCTGTAACCATTGGCAATAGTGTTACGACAATTGGAGAGGATGCTTTCTGGTATTGTAGCTCTCTAACTTCTGTAACCATTGGCAATAGCGTTATGGCAATTCTCGACAGTGCTTTCGCAGATTGTAGTGAGCTAACTTCTGTAACCATTCCAAATAGTGTTACAACAATTGGAAAGGATGCTTTCAGAGATTGTAGTGCGCTAACTTCTGTAACCATTCCAAATAGTGTTACGACAATTGAAGGGGAGGCTTTCAAAAGTTGTAGTTCTCTAACTTCTGTAACCATTCCAAATAGTGTTACAGAAATTGGCGACGGTGCTTTCAAAAATTGTAGCGCGCTAACTTCTGTAACCATTCCAAATAGTGTTACAACGATTGGAAAGGAGGCTTTCAGAGATTGTAGCGCGCTAACTTCTGTAACCATTCCAAATAGTGTTACAACAATTGGAGGGCTTGCTTTCAGAGATTGTAGCACGCTAACTTCTGTAACCATTCCAAATAGTGTTACAACAATTGGCAACGATGCTTTCAGCTATTGTAGCGCTCTAACCTCTGTAAACATTCCAAATAGTATTACAACAATTGGCAGCGGTGCTTTCAGCGGTTGTAGCGCGCTAACTTCTGTAACCATTCCAAATAGTGTTACAACAATTGGAGGGCTTGCTTTCAGCAATTGTAGCTCTCTTACTTCTGTAACCATTCCAAATAGTGTTACAACAATTGGAGGGTCTGCTTTCAGCGGTTGTAGCGCTCTAACTTCTGTAAACATTCCAAATAGTGTTACAACAACTGGAGGGTCTGCTTTCAGCGGTTGTAGCGCTCTAACTTCTGTAAACATTCCAAATAGTGTTACGAAAATTGACAACCATACTTTCGAATATTGTAGCGCACTAACTTCTATAAACATTCCAAATAGTGTTACGGCGATTGAAGAGGATGCTTTCAGAGATTGCACCAACCTACAAAAAGTAAATATAGGGAATAGTGTTAAGATTATAGAAATGTCAGCATTTAACAACTGTACCAGTATAACACAGATTTCGAGTGAGGCAGTCGTACCACCAACCTGCGATTCAGATGTTTTTGACGGCATTAATAAATCTAAATGTAAACTTATTGTTCCTAAGAATAGTCTTGACGCCTATAAACAAGCAGACCAATGGAAAGATTTCTTATTAATAGAGGGTAGTACTACTGGCATTACAAACACTGTTTATAATAACTCAGGACTTGCTGATGTCTATACAATAGATGGAACAAAACGGCTAAGTAAAGCAAGCACTGACGAAATTAATGCTTTGCCTAAGGGTGTTTATATTGTCAATGGTAAAAAGATAATCATTAAATAATGGACACAATGGTTTTCCTAAGCCACACCATATATTTTTACTTGTTGTATGTTCGTCTGACAAAGAAATAAGAATAAGAACAGAAACTTACAGGGAAAACTTTGAAGGCTTATATAGAAAACCTTATTACTATACAGCAGCAAGTGAGCAATCATTTGCTGCTTTTTCATTTATTCTCTTACAAATATTTTCGTTTCCTGTCACTTTTAACATTTTGTCTTAGATGCTTATACTCAATATATTATAGGCATTTAAGAGGTGATAGAAGTGACAGCAAAGTTGGTTTTCATAATTTCACGACCATCTCTCAACAATAACTATATTGAAAAAAGAAGCAAAATGTTACATAAACTTTTTATAGAAAAACTTTTTATAATAATTTTTGTTTATCTTTGTGTTTAATCTTCCGTAAATCAAAAAAGTATTATTTATATAAAAATACTAACATGAAACAAATTTACATCTTGTTAATAGCCTTACTCATGGGCTTATCAGCTAAAGCAGAAAGCTCTGGTACTTGTGGACCTAATCTAAAATGGCACCTCACTGATGATGGAGTTTTGACCATTTCAGGAAAAGGGGAAATGGATGATTATTCAGTTCCATACAACAGTGCACCATGGAGATACTTTGGTGTTAAACGAATTATAGTAGGTGATAGTGTTACGACAATTGGAGAGTATGCTTTTAGCTATTGCAGTTCTCTAACCTCTGTAACCATTCCCAATAGTGTTACGACAATTAAGGAATATGCTTTCAGCAATTGTAGTTCTCTAACTTCTGTAACCATTCCCAATAGTGTTACAACAATTGGCGACAATGCTTTCAACGGTTGTAGCTCTCTAACTTCTGTAACCATTCCCAATAGTGTTACAACAATTGGCGACAATGCTTTCAACGGTTGTAGCTCTCTAACTTCTGTAACCATTCCCAATAGTGTTACGACAATAGGAGGTTGGGCTTTCAACGGTTGTAGCTCTCTAACTTCTGTAACCATTCCCAATAGTGTTACTACAATAGGAGGTTGGGCTTTCAGCGATTGTAGCTCTATAACTTCTGTAACCATTCCAAATAGTGTTACGACAATTAGAGAGTATACTTTCGACAATTGCAGCTCTCTAACTTCTGTAACCATTCCCAATAGTGTTACGACAATAGGAGGTTGGGCTTTCAGCGGTTGTGGCTCTCTAACTTCTGTAACCATTCCCAATAGTGTTACGACAATAGGAGGTTGGGCTTTCAGCATTTGTAGCTCTCTAACCTCTGTAACCATTCCAAATAGTGTTACTACAATTGGCGACAATGCTTTCATGGGTTGCAGTTCTCTAACTTCTGTAACCATTCCCAATAGTGTTACGAGAATAGGTAGCGAAGCTTTTAGCGATTGCACCAACCTACAAAAAGTAAATATCGGAAATAGTGTTAAGACTATAGGAGAATTCGCATTTAACAAATGTACCAATATAACTCAGATTTCAAGTGAGGCAGTCGTACCTCCAACCTGTGAATCAGGTGTTTTTTTCTACATAAATACATCTAAATGTAAACTTATTGTTCCTAAGAATAGTCTTGACGCATATAAACAAGCATACCAATGGGAAGATTTTTCCTTAATAGAGGGTAGTACTACTGGCATTACAAACACTGTTTATAATAAAGCAGGACTTGCCGATGTCTATACAATAAATGGAGCAAAACGGCTAAGTAAAGCAAGCACTGACGAAATTAATGCTTTGCCTAAGGGTGTTTATATTGTTAATGGTAAAAAGATAATCATTAAATAATGGACACAATGGTTTTCCTAAGCCACACCATATATTTTTATTTGTTGTATGTTCGTCTGACAAAGAAATAAGAACAGAAACTTACAGGGAAAACCTTGATGGCTTATACAGAAAACCTTATTACTATACAGCAGCAAGTGAGCAATCATTTGCTGCTTTTTCATTTACTTTCTAACAAATATCAGGTTCTTCCGAAATATGGAGTGATAAACTAAAATTTTTGTTTATCTTTGTATTTGATTTTCCGTAAATCAAAAAAAGTATTATTTATATAAAAGTACTAACATGAAACAAATTTACATCTTATTAATAGCCCTACTCATGGGCTTATCAGCTAAAGCAGAAAGCTCTGGTACCTGTGGACCTAATCTAAAATGGCACCTTACTGATGATGGAGTTTTGACCATTACAGGAAAAGGGAAAATGGATGATTATTCAAACTCCAGATTACTACCATGGGATCGCTATTATGTTAAACGAATTATAATAGGTGATAGTGTTACGACAATTGGCGGTAGAGCTTTCAGCGATTGCAGTTCTCTAACTTCTGTAACCATTGTCAATAGTGTTACGACAATTGGACAGTATGCTTTCAATAATTGTATTTCTCTAACTTCTGTAACCATTCCCAATAGTGTTACGACAATTGGAGAGGCAGCTTTCAGGTATTGTGGCTCTCTAACTTCTGTAAACATTCCCAATAGTGTTTCGACAATTAGCGATAATACTTTCTTCTTTTGTAGCCATCTAACTTCTGTAACCATTCCCAATAGTGTTACTACAATTGGAAAAAATGCTTTCAGCAATTGTCGCTCTCTAACTTCTGTAACCATTCCCAATAGTGTTACGACAATTGGAGGAGGTGCTTTCAGCCTTTGTAGCTCTCTAACTTCTGTAACCATTCCCAATAGTGTTACTACAATTGGTGACGATGCTTTTATCTATTGTGAATCTCTAACTTCTCTAACCATTCCCAATAGTGTTACGACAATTGGAGGGTATGCTTTCAGCAATTGTAGCTCTCTAACTTCTGTAACCATTCCCAATAGTGTTACAACAATTAAGGAATATGCTTTCAGCGATTGTAGCTCTCTAACTTCTGTAACCATTCCCAATAGTGTTAAGACTATTGGTGCCTGGGCTTTCAGCCGTTGTATGTCTTTAACTTCTGTAACCATTCCCAATAGTGTTAAGACAATAGAAAGGTTTGCTTTCTACAATTGTAAATCTCTAACCTCTGTAACCATTCCCAATAGTGTTACGACAATTGAACAGTCTGCTTTCAGCGAATGTAGATTTCTAACCTCTGTAACCATTCCCAATAGTGTTACGACAATTAGCGATAATACTTTTAGCGATTGTAGCTCTCTTACTTCTGTAACCATTCCTAATAGTGTTACGACAATTGGCGGCCTTGCTTTCAGCCGTTGCGCCAACCTACAAAAAGTAAATATAGGAAATAGTGTTAAGACTATAGGAGAAGATGCATTTAACTACTGTACCAGCGTTACACAGATTTCGACTGAGGCAGTTGTACCACCAACCTGTGGATTAGATGTTTTTACCGACATTAATAAATCTAAATGTAAACTTATTGTTCCTAAGAATAGTCTTGACGCCTATAAACAAGCAGACCAATGGAAAGATTTCTCCTTAATAGAGGGTAGTACTACTGGCATTACAAACACTGTTTATAATAACTCAGGACTTGCTGATGTCTATACAATAGATGGAACAAAACGGCTAAGTAAAGCAAGCACTGACGAAATTAATGCTTTGCCTAAGGGTGTTTATATTGTCAATGGTAAAAAGATAATCATTAAATAACAGACACATCGGTTTTCCTAAGCCACACCATATATTTTTACTTGTTGTATGTTCATCTGACAAAGAAATAAGAATAAGAACAGAAACTTACAAGGAAAACTTCGATGGCTTATACAGAAAACCTTATTACTATAGAGCAGTAAGTGAGCAATCATTTGCTGCTTTTTCATTTACTTTCTTGCAAATATCAATGCAAAGAGTTATATTTGCAAAAGAAAGGGAGAGTAATATAACGTGAGTTAAAGTATAAGAGGAGTTTAAGTAAAGTACAATTATGGTTTAGATTAGAGTATAGATAATGGTTAAGTTAAAGTATAAAGGTAGGAATATGAATGTAGCAATGATAATAGTATTTGCCTTGATTCTTTTCATTTATGAAGATGCTTTCGGACCATTAAAGAAAGGTAATACGCAATATTATGTTTCTTCTGGTATCGGTATTTGGGGAGGTAAATTCCGTATCGGGACAAGATCAGAATAAGTAGTGGCAGATATTGAATAACATTAAATTTGATTATGAAAACAAAGACGGTTTTACACAGAATTCCCTTGTATGTGTTGGTGGGTTTAGTGCTATTTATGTTGGATAGCTGCTTCCCCAGCTTTAATTCTTCTGGGGAAGTCATGGCTTATCTTGAGAAAAATTATCCAGGGCAGCGTATTGTACTTTCTGATAAGTATGAAACAAATCGTGGCTTGTCAAAGGATATAAGAATTTGGACATTCACGTTGTCAGACTATCCTAAAGATACCTTTCATGTGGCAAGTTATATCAGCAGTTATCCGTTTCCGATGATGAAAAACCAACATGGGATCGAAGATGACTTTGAGAAAGTAGTTATCCTGCGTCGGGCAAAAGAGTTTGAACACGGACCTATGAAGAAATTCGATGCACTCACACGACGTCTCTGGGCCCACTTTCCCGAGTTAGATTTCTCTCTAAAACCAGCCAGGTTAGAGCTGAGAACGGTTGATGATATCTGGCGTGCAAAGCATCTGATAGATGCTTTCGACCAGTTCCTTGGTGATGAGAGACTGACTGAGGAGGTTCAATATTATCTACGCATGTATATGCAAGGACCGTGTTATGACCTAAATCATGGTGGGAGTGTACCGCCTTCGGATAATATAGTCATTGATAAATCTGGTAAGAAGAAGGGTTGCTATATTGAGCGTCGATTCTGTTTTGGCGTTAATCGACAGGAGTTATGTCAGCAGTTTTACAATGATGTGATGGAGTTTCATCAGATAATGGACAGCTATGGTAATGGTGTTAATAAAGAGACATATCAGGCATGGGCTGAGAACCAACTGAGACTCGTTAAGCCGTTGTTAGATCTCCCCTCTGAGGAAAAACGTGATTCACTTCTTAAATTGTTAGGAGTTCGGGATGACTATACAGGCTGTATATTTATCGATACAGGAATGAAACCTTATATGCTTGTAACCTTATCGGAAAAGGAAGAGGGTTCTGGGTCTTACAATCTCTTCTTCACTTATCCACAATTGCATGCATTCTGCTTACGTAGCGGATTACAGGTACAAGGCACTGGCGATCATTTTAGAGTGAAAGGAGTAGATGGAAGACATTACGAGTTTTCGTCTCAGTTCTATAAAGAGAAGAAAGGCGCCATAGGCTGGGATGAAGATGTCTGCTATTTTCTACGAAATGGTCGTAAGGTTTTGGTCAAAGGCTTTTATACTCCATATGAATGTATTAGTGATGTCCTTGTACGCCAGATAACTGGACGGGATGTTAAAAAAATGGTTTTGAGTGGGCAGATATCTTTAAATGGGCAGACCTTTGGGAGAGGTCCTAATTAACGTGAGTCTGACGAGTTATAAGTGTCTATTAATTTGGTGATTAGCGGAATTAGTTTTAACTTTAAGAAGCTAATATACAAATAGCTGCAAATAAAGATTGCTATGATTACTGAGGACAAGGTTACAGAAATATTTTGTAGGGCAGATGACTTCTGCAAGTTTTTGATGTAATGACAGCCTTTACCTTTAACATGCACTACAAATATGTTATTTGAAAGCCTGCATCAGTGGCATCAATACCTTTTCTTGCAGCTCTTTTCTATCAATAGCGGGGTACATATCATCTCCTTTGATTTGAAATGAAGGTGTAAGACAAATAATGTAGACTCTGCCGTTTATAAAATATGGAACAGCATACAAGGGAGCCTCGCATTCTTCTTTCATGAAATACTCCTTGTTGATGACTGGAAATCTCCACCCCGCCTCTGCAGACTCCAAGGCAACGATTGCTACTACATCTTTCTGTAGACTGTCTTTAAGCAGCCATACGTCTTTTGTTGTAATCGAAAAAGGATGCTTAAGCCACTTGGCATCCAACCCTTTCACCACCGCTTTGATAAGCCATGTATTTGCTTTGTCTTTGTGTAAACCAGTAAAAGCCTTACCTGTCCATCGAAGTTTATAAGTGTTTTCTACAGATATAATGCTGTAAGTTGGTGTAGACTTCTGCCCTTTGACGTTTTGTTGCAATTGCTTATTCTGATTTTGTTGTGAATTATCTTTTGCCACCGATGATACCGTCTGCGCTATACAATTACAAAGTATGCAAACCAGACCTACGAAATATAATGCTAATCTCTTCATACTACTGTTATATTTTAAACCTAAACTGATTTGACATTGGAGTAATAGTTGGCTTTGGAGCTGCCTCAATCTCAATATATAACTTTCCCGCCTTTATCAATCTGTGAATAAATTAAGCGTAAAGATAGTTTTTCCACCTTATACAACATACTTTTGTGCATTAATTATTCTTAATGATGACTCATCCGAAATATGGAGTGATAAACTAAAACTCTTACATATAAGGCACACAGAGTCACGGAGGGGACGGAGGTAACGCAATGTCACGGAGGTGCCGAGGGCACAAAGAGCGACGGAGGTGCAGCGTACAGATTTCTGGTAACTCTTTTGGGATAAACACTTTGTATATAAATTGCTAATAGAATTGGCAAACAAGCTCCGTTGCTCTATGCACCGACGGTGCCTCCGTTACTACTATAGCTTTGTATTTAATAATCCTCCGTTCTCTCCGTTCCTCCGTGTGACATTACTTCAAACTCTAAACACAAGTGGCAAACCTTATCACTCCAAAATCCTGAAGCCCCTAAACGGTTCTTCCGTAATCTGCTATTAGGGGAGAAGTGGGACCTTCGCAATCGTTTCTTGCACATTAATGCTACTGATGACTGGAAGACACAACCGCCCCTTACAAACAAGACAAGTACTCGGCAAGAAGAAGACAAGCACAGGACAACTACAAGACAAGCACAGGACAAGTACGGGACAAGTAACACACGGATAATGCGAATATCAAACGACTGGTCATTGTTATAGGTAATCAAGCATTATCAGTAAAGAACATGATGGATAACTTAGAACTAAAAAAGCGAGATAGCTTCCTTAATCTTTATCTGAAGCCAGCAATCAACGAAGCCTACATTCGCCTACTCTATCCCAAATCCCTCAAGACATCCTCGGCAGAGATACCTACTGACAGCGAAAGGCTTAGTCCTATATAATGAATTAAAGAAGGAGAAAAAGAACTCTTTATAACCCAACTCGCTACTGATGCTAATAGTCGTAGGCGTATCATAAAGAATAACACAAAGCTGTTAGATACGCCAAAGTGGTTCTTCCTCCCACCCATGTGGGAAGCCGAGTGCATGCAAATCAACTTCAGGAAAGTCGGTAAAGAGCATTTTCATTTTCTGAAGCATATCATTGTTTGGAGGGTACTGTATGTGATATCATGATATAATAAAAAACGACCCGCACATTTGAGCATCGTTGAGAGGCTTGGCGGGTTCTAGCATTGCAAAGATAGAAGAATTATTTGAATAATCCAAGTCTTTATGAATAAAATGCACTTAAAGGGTTCGTTTTTGGCTTTTTCATGAAAAACAACATATATAATATACATCTTGACAGTACTCATTTACCCTTTTATAAATATAAAACCCGAATATTATACTCGCAAAACAAGAAGGAACTAATATCATACTTAAGTTCAAAGAAAATCAAGAAAAGAACTTTTAGTGGGTTCTAAATAGCCGATAGAGCGAAGAGAATTGTCTAAGAAACAAACATAATAAGGTAATAGGACATCCGTAGGATGTGCATTGCTATATAGAAGATGAAGGGGAATTGTGCTGCTATTGACTCTGCGATAAGATACTGCGGAGCACATATAACTGACAGACATTGGGATTGCTTATAGAATATCAAGGGTAAAAAGACTTCTTATTTGCACCGACGAACCCAATTAGCAAAGCCAAGAAGACAGCGAAAATAGCGATACTAATACACAGCAATACAAACAGGAAAAGGGATGACAATACAAGGAACAAAACATGAACAACCACTCTTTTACACTGCAATACGAACAGGAAAAGGGATGGCAATACGAGGAACGAAACATGAAAACCCACACTCGTACGTTGTAAAACGGATAGGGAAAGGGATGAGAAGACTGATCAGGAGACATGGCAGGCAGGAGATTTGTAAAGAAATATTGTATGCTGGATAATAGGATAGGCTTATCTACCATCCTACTAAGGCCTTTCTTCCTTGCAGAAGACGCCCTTCAACGCCCAAGAAGACGCCCTTCTTGACCCTTGAAAGGCACCTTCTACTAAGCTATAGTTTAACAGTTTGATTACTTGAGAGTTACAACTCGATAAGACACCACTATCAGCGGGGTGATAAGGAGGTATTCGCTCCTCTTACTGTAAACTTATTTCGCAAACTCTCCATGATTAATAAATACGGATTACACCACTCATAAAGAAAAAAGAAAGCAGAAAAAGCCTACATTTATTACTCCCTTCAAGGACACAAAAGACGCAATGTTAATTGTTTTTAACACACCATACTCTATTATTTTCAGGGTTATGTTTGCAGTTTTCGTTTATTTTTATTTACTTTGCAAACCTTGATAAGTAACTAAAAACAGAAACATCATGGTAAATACCGAAGAGACACACTATGCGTGTGGACTGAAGAAAGAAGACTTCCAAACGACAATAGACGGTAAGAAGACTGATCTATACGTACTCAGAAATGCCAAGGGTAATGAGGTTGCAGTCACTAATTACGGTGGTGCGATTGTTGCTATTATGGTTCCTGACAGGGACGGTAACATGGCTAATATCATCCAAGGACATGACAATATACAAGAGGTAATCAGCTCGCCAGAGCCTTATCTTTCTACACTCATTGGTCGTTATGGCAACCGTATAGCCAAAGGTCGCTTCCAACTGAACGGGAAAGAGTATAAACTGGCTATCAATAATGGTCCTAACTCACTCCATGGTGGTAAGAAGGGCTTCAATGCTAAGGTGTGGGATGCAGTACAAGTTAACGACCACGCTGTCGTATTGAAATACACTTCTTCATACGGTGAGGAAGGTTACACAGGCGAGGTTGAGGTATGGGTAGCCTATTCCTTCTCTGATGATAACGAGCTTATTATCAAGTACTCAGCAAAGACAAACAAGAAAACCATCATCAATCTTACAAGTCATGGCTTCTTCTCATTGGCTGGTATAGCTAATCCAACACCAACAGTTGACGACTTAGAATGTCAGATTAACGCAGATTTCTACCTCCCTATCGACGAGACTTCTATCCCGACAGGTGAGATCTTGAAGGTAGCAGGAACTCCATTCGACTTCCGTGAACCAAAGGCAGTGGGCAAGGACATCGACGCCGACCACGAACAGATTAAGCATGGCGCAGGTTACGACCATTGTTTCGTTCTTAATAAGAAGGAGGAAGGCGAGTTGTCGTTCGCTGCGCGCATCAAAGAACCTAAGAGTGGCCGAACGATGGAAGTCTATACAACCGAACCTGGCGTACAGGTCTATACACATAACTGGGCCGACGGCTATAAAGGTCAGCATGGTGCAACCTTCCCACGTCGCAGTGCTATCTGCTTTGAAGCACAACATTTCCCAGACAGTCCAAACCATCATTATTTCCCATCGGTCATCTTAGAGCCATGTAAGGAGTACACACAGAAGACTATCTATAAGTTTGGTATTGAGAAGTAAAATACTAACAGCGAAATAATTAATAAAAAACAGTAATACAAAAGATGGAAAATCAAACTAACAAAAAAGGAACTTTGGTGGCCATTATCACCATGATGTTCCTATTTGCAATGATCGCTTTCGTTACCAACATGGCCGCCCCATTCGGCACAATATGGAAGCAGCACTATGAATGGGCAGGTATGATGGGTAACATGATGAATTTCTTAGCCTACCTCTTCATGGGTATTCCTGCAGGTTTGATGATTTCGAAATACGGATATAAGAAGACTGCTCTTGTTGCTTTAGCACTTGGTTTAGTAGGTATCGGAATACAGTTCTGCTCAAGTGCGATGGACGGAAACGCTATCATCACATACATCGTTTACTTGCTCGGAGCCTTCGTTTGCGGTTTCTGCGTATGTATCTTGAATACCGTTGTAAACCCAATGTTGAACCTTCTTGGCGGTGGTGGTAACCGTGGTAACCAACTTATCCAGACAGGTGGTTCGTTGAACTCACTCGCAGCAACGCTGACTCCAATGTTCGCAGGCTCTCTGATTGGTGAGATAACAAAGGATACATCGCTCAACGCAGTAAGACCTTTGTTGCTGATAGCACTGATTATCTTCGCAGTATCATTCGTTATCGTTTGGTTTACACAGCTGACAGAGCCAGAGACAGAGAAGACCGACGTCCTTGGTGGTGTCAAGGAGGCTTTGCATTATCGCCAGTTGAAGCTCGGAATCATCGCCATCTTCTTCTATGTAGGTATCGAGGTAGGTATCCCAGGACAGCTTCTCTTCTATCTCAGTGAGCCAGTTGCCAATGGTGGTGTACTCGGTAGTGCTGCCACAGCAGGTCTTATTGCAGGTGTTTATTGGATGTTGATGCTCGTTGGACGCTTCGTTAGTGCCTTCATCAGTGGCAAGGTTTCATCTCGTATGCAGCTGACCGTTACCTCTGCCGTAGCCCTTCTCCTCTTGCTCGTGGCAATCTTTATGCCAGAGACAAGCAAGATGAGCCTTTCAATCCCTAACCTTGCAGAGAGCACATTCGACCATGTTGAGGTGCCAACAAAGGTGTTGTTCATCATCCTCTGTGGTATCTGTACCTCTGTTATGTGGGGTGTAATCTTCAACCTTGCGACAGAAGGTCTTGGTAAGTACACCGCTACAGCCTCTGGTCTCTTCATGACAATGGTCGTAGGTGGTGGCGTCATGCCATTCATTCAGAACCTCATGGCAACAAAGATAGGCGACATTCAGAGCTACTGGCTCATCGTTGGCATGTTAGCCTACATGCTCTTCTATGCTTTGATTGGTTCACATCCTTCAAAGAAGGCTTAGACAGACATCTTTTATAATGGCAGGCATGGTGCTTGCCATTATATTGATATATAAACATAAAACCCAAACTATTAATTAAAAACATTACTAACATGGACATAGAATTTGTAAGAAGTCGTTTTATCAAGCACTTCGACGGCCAGACTGGAAACATTTATTTCTCACCAGGACGTATCAATCTTATTGGCGAGCATACCGACTATAACGGTGGCTTCGTATTCCCTGGTGCAGTAGACAAGGGCGTCATGGCGGAGGTTCGCCCTAACGGTACAAATACTATTATGTGCTACTCAATCGACCTAAAGGACCGTGTAGAGTTCAAGGTTGACGACCCAGAAGGACCACGTGCGACATGGGCACGCTTCATCTATGGTATGGTACAGGAGTTCAAGGCACTTGGTGTCGACGTAAAGGGATTCAATATTGCTTTCGCTGGCGACGTTCCTCTCGGTGCAGGTATGAGTTCTTCTGCCGCTATGGAGAGCTGCTTCGGATGCGCATTGAACGACTTGTTTGCTGATAATAAGATATCAAAGTGGGACATCGTACTCGCTGGTCAGGCTACAGAACACAAGTATATCGGTGTGAACTGTGGTATCATGGACCAGTTTGCAAGCGTCTTCGGTCAGGAAGGTAAGCTGATGCGCCTTGACTGCCGCAGCCGTGAATTCGAGTACTTCCCATTCAATCCAGAGGGTTACAAGCTCGTTCTTGTTAACTCAAAGGTGAAGCACGAACTCGTTGGTAGCCCATACAACGACCGTCGCAGAAGCTGTGAGAATGTTGTTGCAGCTATGGTTAAGCATTTCCCAGACAGGAAGTTCGGGACATTACGTGATGCTAATTGGGATGACTTAGAGGCTGTCAAGGATGTGGTTAGTGCTGAGGACTATAAGCGTGCACACTTTGTTCTCGGTGAGAAGGATCGTGTCCTCGCTGTTTGCGATGCCCTCGTTGCTGGCGACTATGAGACAGTTGGCCAGAAGATGTACGAGACACATTACGGACTCAGCAAGGAGTATGAGGTAAGCTGTGAAGAACTCGACTTCCTCAACGACGTTGCTAAGGAGAATGGTGTGACTGGCTCGCGCATTATGGGCGGTGGTTTCGGTGGTTGTACCATCAACCTTGTTAAGGACAACGTGTACGATAAGTTCATTGCTGACGTGACTGAGAAGTTCAATGCGAAGTATGGTCACGCACCAGAGGTCTATCCTGTGGTTATCAGCGACGGCTCTCACAAGGTTTGCTAATGACTGGGTGACATCTCACGAGGTGTCACTCCCCACAAATACAATATTAGATGTAGGGCCGAACAAGCCTACTGCTCGGCCCTTATCTAAGAACTAAGGAAAAGAAGAATACCAAGTATTTAACACAAGACATAACCTTAAGATATCACCTTTGCACAACAAAGAGATACTCCAACACAACCAACAAACATCAAAACAACAAACATCTCTAAACAAAACCTAAAATATGAACAAATACTACAAAGGAGAACCTAAACTATTAGTTTCAGTCGATTGCATCGTATTGGGATTTGAAAACAAGAAGTTACAACTACTCGTTGGTAAGCGTGTAGTCGAACCTTACAGCGGAAAACTCTCTCTCTATGGCGGCTTCGTTAGAGAAGATGAGAGCTTGAAAGAGGCTGCTAACAGAGTCTTATACCAATGTACTGGCATCAATAACATCTATATGCGACAGGTGGGAGCCTTTGGTGAGACCGATCGTGACCCTGGTGACCGTGTTATCTCAATCGCTTATTGCGCACTTATCAACGTCTCCGACTACGATCGTAAGCTCTTAGAAGAGAATGACTTGCAGTGGGTTGACATCAACAACCTACCCGACTTGTATGGTGACCATATCGAGATGGTACAGATAGCATTAAGTCAACTTCGCAAACTCATCAACAAAGACCCTCTTGGATTTAATCTTCTCCCAGAGCTATTCACCCTCACACAGCTGCAGAACGTACACGAAGCGATCTTAGGAGTTGAGATTGATAAACGTAACTTCCGCAAACGTATCAAGCAGATAGACTTTATTGAGAAGACAGACCTTATTGATAAGGTGACAAGTAAACGTGGTGCTGCGTTGTATCGTATCAATAAAGAAATTTATGCTGAGGCCTCACTATAACCTATTATAATAGGGGATTGATAGAAGGATCCTACTAAACCAACTTTTATAAAGGGTATATCGAATGTAGAAACATTATGAATCTATATTCTGATGTGCCCTTTTTGTTATCTTACTATCCATCAATCACATACACCCTAAGCCCTTCTTTTATGCGTCATCGGCTACGAGAAGAATCGTGCGAATGCCCTACCCCATTCAATGATAGGACATTACCGACCCTTTACGACTATTCTTACGACGAAAGAAGTCGTTAACAAGCCCTCTATACAGTCCCACCTCAAAGTGAAGGCCAACTATACACATACATAATAAGACCTTAAAACACACAGAAGAAAACAATGATAAGATAGCGTTCAAAGCTAAGCAGAATAGTACACAAGCAAAGACAGCAAACCAACAAACCAAGCGCAAGACAGCTAAACACCAACGAAACAAAGTAAGACAAATACCTACGTTTAGGCAATTTTCAATATTTTGAGAAAATAGTAAGTTTATTATTTTGATGTATCCATATTTATCTTTATATTTGCATTATAATTTCAAAAATCCAATCTATTTATGAATGACAAGCAATTGATGGACCAAGCCGCGGATAACATCAGACTTCTCGCAGTGTCAATGGTTGAAAAAGCAAAGTCAGGGCACCCTGGTGGCGCTATGGGTGGCGCCGACTTTATCAACGTTTTATTCTCTGAATTTCTCATCTTTGACCCTGATCAGCCTGAATGGGCAGGCCGTGACCGTTTCTATCTCGACCCAGGTCACATGTCGCCAATGCTCTACGCTGCGCTGACACTACAGAGAAAGTTCACTGTTGACGATATTAAGCAATTCCGCCAATGGGGGTCTGTCACGCCAGGTCATCCTGAGAGAGACATTAAACATGGCATTGAGAACTCTTCAGGACCATTGGGACAAGGCCACGCATACGCTGCTGGTGCAGCAGTAGCCGAGAAGTTCCTCGAAGCAAGGCTTGGTCATACCATGATGCAACACAAGATTTACGCCTTTATCTCTGACGGTGGCGTTCAAGAAGGCATTAGTGCAGAGGTAGGACGATTAGCTGGTAACTTAGGACTCAACAACCTTATTATGTTTTATGACGCTAATAACATTCAGCTTTCTACTGAGTGTGGAGACGTCATGGACGAAGACACCGGCATGAAATACCGTGCTTGGGGATGGAACGTACTGGAGATTGATGGCAATAACGCAGACGCTATCCGTGAAGCATTGGTAGCTGCTAATAAAGAGGAAGACCGCCCTACGCTCATTATCGGTAGGACTGTTATGGCGAAGGGAGCACTGCAAGCAGACGGTAGTAGCTACGAGAACAGTATTAAGACACATGGCGCACCATTGGGTGGTGACGCCTACATAAATACAGTAAAGAACCTTGGTGGTGACTTAGAAGACCCATTCAAGATTTTCCCAGAGGTACAGAAGCTCTATGATGACCGTGCAGCAGAACTCAGAAAGATTGTTGCTGAGCGTCATGCAGCCGAAGAGCTATGGGCAAAAGAGAACCCTAAGAAGGCAGAACAGATGCACGAGTGGTTCTCTAATAAAGCTCCAAAGATTGATTGGAGTGGACTTGTACAGAAGCGTGACATCCCTACCCGCAATGGCTCAGCAGCTTGTCTCGGTGTCATTGCAGAGCAGGTTCCTAACATGATCGTATCATCTGCCGACCTAAGCAACTCTGATAAGACTGATGGTTTCCTAAATAAAACACACGCATTCACACGTGATGACTTCAGTGGAGCCTTCTTCCAAGCAGGCGTTAGTGAGTTAGCAATGGCCTGCATGTGTATCGGTATGATGCTACATGGTGGTGTTATCACCGCAATGGGAACGTTCTTTGTCTTCTCCGACTATATGAAACCAGCCATCCGCATGGCTGCCCTCATGCAGACACCAGTTAAGTTTGTGTGGAGCCACGATGCTTTCCGTGTTGGTGAAGACGGTCCTACGCATGAGCCAGTGGAGCAGGAAGCACAGATACGCTTGATGGAGAAGCTGCAGAACCATGCTGGTCAAGACTCAGTACGAGTGCTTCGTCCAGCCGACAGTGACGCTGCTACCGTATGTTGGCAGATGGCTATGGAGAACATGGATACGCCAACAGCGCTCATCTTCTCACGTCAGAATGTGAAGAGCCTACCAGAGGGAACAGACTACCAGTTGACTCGCAAGGGTGCATACATCGTCACTGGATCTGACGAACAGTTTGATGTTATCCTCGTTGCAAGCGGCTCTGAGGTATCAACCTGCGTTGAAGGTGCTGAGTTACTACGCAAAGACGGCATTAAGGTACGTGTTGTGAGTGCTCCATCAGAGGGTCTCTTCCGTCGCCAAAGCAAGGAGTATCAAGAGCAGATCCTGCCAAGAGGCGCAAAGACATTTGGTCTTACAGCAGGTCTCCCAGTGACCCTTGAGGGCTTGGTGGGTGCCAATGGTAAGGTATATGGCCTCAACAGCTTCGGCTTCTCAGCTCCTTATAAGGTGTTAGACGAGAAGTTGGGCTTCACAGCCGAGAACGTATATAAGCAAGTAAAAGAGTTTTTAGCATAAACGTTTAACCAGACGTCCCTTCTTCCTCACGGCAGTAAGGGACTCATAAAACCTAAACAGCTTATGGAAATTAAGACAGTAGGAGTTGCCTGCGACCACGCAGGCTATCCATTAAAGCAGTTCGTAATCCAGTATTTGGAGGAACACAAGTATGCATATAAGGATTTTGGCTGTAATAGTGACTTAAGTTGCGACTATCCTGATTATGCTCACCCATTGGCTGAAGCCATAGAGAGTGGTGAGGTGTACCCGGCTATTGCTATCTGTGGTAGCGGTGAAGGAATGGCCATAACACTTAATAAACACCAAGGCGTACGTGCTGGCTTGGTATGGAACAAGGATGTTGCCGAGTTGACTCGACAGCATAATGATGCGAATGTCATCGTCCTTCCTGGCCGATTTATCGACAATAAGACAGCCGAGAAGATACTCGACGCCTTCTTCAAAGCCAGCTTTGAAGGTGGAAGACACGAACGTCGTGTTAAGAAGATACCTCTTCAACACGATTAGGATTAACCCATCAAGGGAAGAAAATTTTATATAAGTTGCATTATGACAAAGGTGTTCAGAAATTCTTCTGGCACCTTTGTTTATTTTAGTCCTTACCTTTCTTTATTAATAGCCGGCTCTGCCTCCACTTAGAAGTACCTCCTTCCCGTATTAACTGCACAAGCCTTCCAAATAGAGAACACTATCCTTTCGAGCCGATAGCACGATCGATCTCATCTAAAAGACTGACCTTTCCGGACCGATAGCACTATCAGCTTCACCTAAAAGAATAATCTTTCCGAATTGATAACACTATCCTTCCGAACCGATAGAACTATCAATCTCATCTAAAAGACTGGCCTTCCCAGACCGATAGCACTATCAGCTTCACCTAAAAGACTGCCCTTCCCGATTTGATAAAACTATACTTTCGAACCGATAGCACGATTGATCTCATCTAAAAGACTGGCCTTCCCGAACCGATAGCACTATCAGCTTCACCTAAAAGGATAACCTTTCCGAATTGATAACACTATCCTTCCGAACCGATAGCACTATCGATCTCATCTAAAAGACTGGCTTTCCTGGACCGATAGCACTATCAGCTTCATATAAAAGGACAACCTTTCCGAATAAATAACACGCTCTTGCCACATTGAAATCACTATCATTTTACCCTAAAAAACTAACCTTTCCGAATTGAAAAGATTATCTCCTTCACTTGAAAGAAGCATCCTCCCGAACCAAGAACATTATCCCCACACCCTTGATAGTATTGCGTTTTCATTACTGATAGTACTATCTACCCATAATTAACAGTACTATCATCAACCGCTAAGAGCTAATTTTAACAGAAAGTCAACAACATAAACCCATCAACGAAGGCTTCTTCATTTTATATTCCCCTATCGCTCAAGCCCTCACAAAGCCCTTTCCACCAACCGTGTCCACCGTTTGTATAATACGAAACATGGTCGCTCCAAGACAGGAACGACCATGATAAATCATATTGTTAAGGCTTAAGAAGCATTAAGCCTCTTCCTCACCCGTATTCACACCCTCTGGGAGATGAAAGCGATACTTGCGTGCGAAGACATCACCCACCTTGTTTATCTCAAGGAAAGTAGTACCGCCACCGTTGCCGAACGTACCAGAGAGGTAGGCTATCTTATCTTCTAACTCAATGTAACCCTTCTGACGAAGCATACGCAAAGCGGCTGTAAACATCTCTTCATTAGACTTATGGCGATGCTGATAGACAGCAATAACACCATAGCTAAGGTTCAACCAGCGCTGTACCTTGTCCTTATAGCAAATAGCCAACACAGGGTGTGGACCACGGAAGGCAGCAAGATTGCGAGCCGTCTGACCCGTCTCGCTGTCGGTGATGATACCCTTAACACCCAACTGCTCGGTAGCCTCGATAGCACTTCGTGACAAGAACTCACGCTGATCATTCTGATTAATCATCGGCACAGTGATGTGTCCTCGCTTATGAGCGTCCTGCTCTGCCGCTTCAGCTATACGAGCCATCGTCTGAACAGCCTCAACAGGATACTTACCGCTTGCTGTCTCACCGCTCAACATCAGTGCATCGGTGTGACTATAGATAGCGTTTGCAATATCAGTAACCTCAGCACGTGTCGGACGAGGGTTATTAATCATCGTATGAAGCATCTGAGTAGCCACAATAACAGGCTTCTTCTTCAAGATACACTTGTCTATGATACTACGCTGAATACCAGGAATCTGCTCGATAGGAACCTCAATACCCAAGTCACCACGTGCAATCATGATACCGTAAGAAGCATCGATAATCTCGTCAATATTGTCTACACCCTCTTGATTCTCAATCTTTGAGATAATCTTAATATCAGAGTTATGCTCGTCAAGTATCTTCTGCACTTCAAGAACATCAGCCGCTGAGCGAACGAAAGAATGGGCAATAAAGTCGATATCTTCCTCTATTGCCAACAAGATATTACTCTTGTCTTTCTCCGTAAGGGCAGGGAGTTCGATATGTTCACCCGGTACGTTCACACTCTTACGAGAGCCGAGATCGCCCTCATTCTGCACCTGTGCGATCAGCATTGGGCCATCGCTTTCAACAACAAGCATGTCTAATGCACCGTCATCAAATAAGACGTGGTCGCCAACCTTCACATCACGAGCGAAATCAGGATAAGAGACATTAATGATGTCCTTGGTTGTGTCCATCTCAGGACGGCCAATGATCTTAACCATATCGCCTACTTTATAATGAATAGGCTCGTCCAATGCGGTCGTTCTCACCTCTGGTCCCTTGGTATCAATGAGCAAGGCTAAGTGTTGCGACACAGCCCTTGTGTTACGAATAATCTGTCTGATACCATCTTGACTGGCATGAGCCGTATTCATACGCACAACATTCATACCTGAGAAGAACAGCTTTCTTAGGAAGTCAACATCACAGTGACGGTCGCTAATAGAACATACTATCTTTGTCTGTTTCATAAATTTGAGTGTGTAAAAGTTTAATTTGACATCGCTGAGAATATTATATATAAGAGTGATGACATGAGAATAACGAATAACAAGAAGCTAACAAAGATGATTGTTACCTTCTTTCCCAGTCCACCCTTCGATGGTTTTCGCTCCACCGTAGGTCTGGCTTGTACGTTCATGTTATCCCGCTCCACTTGTACGTGGCTCACTGTGGCCGTCGTCTCAGCCCGACTGCCATCTGGCGCACCCATCTGTGGGGTGGCCACCGTCATACTCTCACCACAATAGGGGCAATTACATCTTAGCGTGTTGCCACCCTCCGACTGAATAACAAAGGGACGATGACAGTGTTTGCAAGCTATCTGAAATTGCATTCTAACCTCCTTTCGTCTTTATTATCTTATGTCGTCAATGAGGATATGACCATCTTGCGATAGCACCTTCACCTGACGATACTCCGTTTCTCCATCTTGTGACAGTCTTACCTTATACCAGTTGTCATCTATAGGAACCACTGTCAGATTGCGCAAAAGCTGTGAGAGGTCGGGCTCGGTAGCAGTGTTTCCGAAGGCTCCCCACCACATCGTCGACTCATCAACATCCGCATCATAACCATCAGGCACGCCGAAGACGATTCGACGACAGTAGTCGGTAAGGTAACGACTATAGAAGTTTGCGTCCGCATCATCAACCAGAACGGCCTTCTGATAGAACGATGTTAGGAAACTACATATCCCCTTCCGCTTCTCATTCTGCTTTTGTACGGCTTCCTCCTGAGCCTCCATCTGTGCACGCACCTGCATCAACGAGTCTGAATGAGCCTTCCTTTGCGCCTGCAACTCCATCTGGGCTGCCTCCTTCTCGTTCTGCCAGTAGATAAAACCAAAGACGGCCAAGCCACCTACGATAAGTACAATCAGAATCGTAAGAAGTATTTTTTGCGTTGAATTTTGGTTCCCGCTGTCATGCTGATCATTGATAGGTTGCTGTGCAACAGGGGACACAGGGCTTACCTGTGAAGGCAAGTTAACAAACAACGACTGCCCACAATAAGGACAAGTACACTGTAAACTCTCGCCACCATCAGCCGTAATTGTAAATGTGCGATTGCATTTATTACACGTTACATTATATTGCATACGCTATGACTTCTTAATAATAATGATTGAAGAGAACAAAGGACAAAATATATCCTTGGCGTTATACGCCAGATTATCAAGTGCAAATTTAATACTTTTCTTTGATATTTGGAAATGTTTTAAGCATTATTCTAAGGGCAAGTTAACGAACTTTCGATTAGCATCTAACTTAGTATTCCATGACAGAAGACCGACCGTCTTAATTTCTTTTCATGAAGAAAAATATTTCTTTTCACGACAATAAATATTTTTTTTCATGATAATAATTCTTTTTTTTCATGATAATAATTCGGCAAGGATAGTTCTGCCTTGTTTGTCAATGACTTTCATCCACCTGTTATCTCTTGTGTTTATCATCACTGAAAGGCAGGAAACCCTCCACCCATTGCGGTCGGTTTTGTCCCTCTTTATCGTTAGTTTCAGGCGAAGAGACCGAGAGTCCCATCAGACGGATGGGTCGATCATGATACTCCGTGTCCTTCAGTAGTCGTTTGGCAAGCGGCAGAATGTCGTCTTTCGTCCGTAACACCTTCTCTTGTGTAAGGCTTCGTGTTATCTGAGTCGTCGCATCCCATTTCAGTTTCAAGGTGAGTGTCCTCCCCCTAAAATCCTTTCGTTCAATGCGTTCAACCAGTTCCAAGACGATATGATAGAGTTCGATGATAATCTTCGTATCAATGTGTAAATCCTCAAGGAACGTGCGCTCGCAGCCTACTGACTTACGTTCGTAGGCAACAACGACTGGTCGATTGTCAATACCCCGTGAGAAGTCGTAATAAACACGCCCCATCTTACCAAACACCTGTACGAGATGTTCGAACGAGATGCGCCGCAGCTGTGCACCCGTGAACACCCCCATCTCATGCATCCTGTCAGCAGTCTTCGGTCCGACACCCCATAGCTTCTCCACTGGTAAGCTCCCAATGAAATCGAGCGCACGGTCGGGATGCACTGTAAAGATACCGTTCGGCTTGCGCATATCAGACGCTATCTTCGCCAAAAGCTTGTTGAAACTAATCCCTGCAGAAGCCGTCAACGACGTACGCTCAAGTATTTTCTGCTTAATCTCCTTAGCGATATCAACCGCCAGTTCAATCCCCTTTTTGTTGTCGGTCACATCCAAGAACGCTTCATCAAGTGATATCGGCTCTACTAAGTCTGTGTATTCATGGAAGACAGCGTGGATCTGTTGTGAAACCTCCTTATATTTCTCGAAATGAGTAGGCACAACAATGAGCTGTGGGCACCTCCGCTTCGCCTGTGCCATAGACATAGCCGAGTGTACACCGTATGGGCGTGCCTCATAGCTGGCCGTAGACACCACGCCACGCGGTCCGTCGAAGCCAACCGCAATAGGCTTGCCTCGCAATTCTGGATTGTCCCTCTGCTCCACAGAAGCAAAGAAAGCATCCATGTCAATATGGATTATTTTACGCATATTCAGCTCGTTTTCCCTTACAAAGTTACGACGACAAGGGGAAAGATAAGCATTTCTAAGTGAAAAATAAATAAAATACTGTACCTTTGCAACAAAATTACAAAAATAGAGTTATTATAACAATAAAGGACTAAAAGTAGGAAGAAACAATGAGAGAGAAAGGGAGTCTTGATGCCATGGGGAAGCTTCAACACAGTATGAAGCGGGCCTTTGACATTATTGGTGCCCTCATCGGCCTGGCCCTCTGTTCGCCCTTATTTCTCGTCATCAGTATTCTGATTACTTATCAAAGCAACGGACCAATCTTCTTCCGACAGATACGCATTGGATATAAAGGTCGTCCGTTTGCTATCTTTAAGTTCCGAACTATGAGCAGCATCGTGGAGGAAGAGGGCCCACAACTGGTTGCTAAATGCGACAGTTCGAACTCTACTCGATTGGAACAGTTCCTACGTGGCCATCACTTAGACGAACTGCCACAGCTATGGAATGTGCTGAGAGGCGACATGTCATTCGTGGGGCCGCGTCCTGAACGTAAGTATTTTATCGACAAAATACTAAGACATACCGACCGCTATCAGCTCATCTATGAGATGAAACCAGGTTTAACGTCGGAGGCAACACTCTATAATGGCTATACAGACACGATGGAGAAGATGCTCAAACGTATGGAGATGGACATCCATTACTTAGAACATCGGACGCTATGGCTCGACTTTACAATCATCGTTAAAACGGTCGTCAATATCCTTACAGGTAAGAAATTCTAAACAAGACAATGAAGAAATATATTCTATTTGTATTACTCGCATTATGTTCCCTCAATGGGTTTGCACAGTCGTCAATGACCGATACGCAGGTTATGGACTTTGTGCAGAAAGAGCATAAGAAAGGTACTCCACAGTCGCAGATTGTCACCAAGCTCATGCAGAGTGGTGTTGACATCTCGCAGATACGCCGTGTCAGGAACTTATACGAGAAGATGCAGAAAGGAAATGCTGCTTTCGGGGCAACAAAGGAAGGGACAACAGCCGACCGCAGTCGTACGAACAACGGACAAACAACGCCTGGAAAGAGTAAGCGACAGATAGCTGATGCAACGCTCAACGACTATGACGCCAACGAACAGGAGGTGGGTCGATATTCTGAAGGACGCATCTCTCCTAACCGCTCATGGACAAACACTTACGATGAGAACGATGGTGAGTATCTGAAGATGCAATCCGAGATGAACGACTGGATGCCGCAAGACACCGCAGCAATGTATGAGAACCTTCTGAAACAACTCAGTAGGAACCGCAAGAAGGTGTGGGGGCGTGACATCTTCAACAATAAGAGTCTGTCCTTCGAACCTAATATGAACATGGCACTGCCACGTAACTATCGCATAGGACCGGGTGATGCTGTGTTTATCGACGTGTATGGTGCATCGCAGAAATCCTACCAGACGACCGTAGCCCCAGATGGTTACGTCACCTTGGAAGGCTTCGGACCTATTCAGGTAAGCGGATTGACGGTCGCTCAAGCTAATAATCGCATCCGTGAAAAGATAGGTAAACGATACAGCAGTTCGAACATCCGCCTCTCTGTTGGGCAGACCCATACCATCATGGTCAACGTGGTTGGTGAGGTGAAGACCCCTGGTACCTATACACTATCAGCCTTTGCCACTGTCTTCAACGCCCTTTATATGGCGGGAGGTATCGGAGACTTGGGTACACTACGTAATATTAAGGTGTATAGAGGAGGAACGCTGATTAGCACAGTCGACGTCTACGACTTCCTTCGTCGAGGTCATCTGAGTGGTAACGTACGCTTAGCAGACAATGACGTCATCGTCGTTGGACCTTACGAGATGCTCGCTCAGGTGAGTGGAAAGGTCAAACGACCAATGTTCTATGAGATGAAACGAGGCGAGAGCTTGGGTACCTTGATTAGTTATGCAGGTGGTTTCGCAGGCGATGCCTACACCCGTTCGGTCCGTGTACGCAGGAAGACGGGTCGTCAATACTCTATCTTTAATGTCAACGAGTTTGATATGCGTAGCTTCCGAGTGGCCGATGAGGACTCCATCAGCGTTGACTCCGTCATTCCAAGGTATGAGAACATGGTCGAAATCAAGGGTGCTGTGTTCCGTCCGGGTATGTATGAGGTTGGAGGACGCATCAATAGCGTGCGTGGACTGATTGAGGCTGCAGACGGACTGACCGAGGTGGCCTTTGCTCCACACGCCGTCTTACACCGTAGAAAGGCCGACCGCACACTCGAGGTTATCTCTGTCGACGTAGATGGTATCCTCACCGGACGTGTTGCTGACATACCGTTACAAAACGAGGATGTACTGTTTATTCCTACTCGCACCGATGCACAAGAGCAGCGAACGATAACTATTCATGGCGAGGTACTCTATCCGGGTATCTATCAATATGCTGATAATGAGTCGTTAGAAGACTTTATCTTGCAGGCAGGTGGCCTGAAACAGACTGCTTCCACAGTTAAGGTGGATGTGTCACGACGTATCACCAATCCGCAAGCACTTACCCCTGACTCTATCATCGCACGCACTTACTCCTTCTCATTGCGCGATGGCTTCGTCATTGATGGTGCTCCGGGCTTCGTTCTTGAACCCTACGATGAGGTCTATGTACGCAAGAGTCCGGGTACGACCGACCAACAGAATGTGAGCATAGAAGGCGAGGTGGTGTTCGCAGGAAACTACACACTGACCTCAAGAAAGATGCGCCTTAGCGACATCTATAAGGCTGCAGGCGGTGCAACAGAGCTGGGTTATATCAAAGGAGCACGCTTAGAACGACGTCCTACCCCATCCGAACGCCTACGAATGGAGAGTGCTTATAAGATGCAATTAGACCAACAACGCAAGAACATGATGGACTTAGCCATCAGAACAAAGGATGCTGGTGTGCTTCAAGCGATACAAGATAACAACAAGAAGTTAGAGGAGAAATTCCAAGTACCTGATGTCTACCCTGTTGGTATAGAGTTAGATAAAGCGATTGCAGAGCCTGGAAGCGATGCAGATATCGTCCTTCGTGAGGGCGACCGCATTGTTATTCCACAATACAATGGTACGGTTAAGATCAATGGTGCCGTTATGTTCCCTAACTCTGTCGGCTATGTTGAGGGTAAGAGCGTTGCTTACTATATCGATCAAGCCGGTGGTTTTGCCAGCGATGCCAAGAAGAGTAACACCTATATCCTATACATGAACGGTATGTTAGCAAAGGTTGGCCACAATGCCAAGGTACGTCCTGGCTGCGAGATCATTGTTCCTACAAAGATACAAAGCCGCATGAGCCTTGCTGAAACCCTCAGTGTCGGCTCAAGTGCTGCCAGCATCGCAGCCGTCATTGCTACGATTGCGAACTTGATAAAGTAAGTAAGAAAAAAGAATAAATACGTTATTATAATAAGACTTACTCTCATTAAAAAGAAAAATGACTAATAATAACAAAGTTGTTACGATTGACTTACGCTTAATTGTTAAGCGTATCATCAAAGAAAAACTTCTTTTCTTGATAACAATACCTTTAGTGATGCTCCTCTCCATTCTATATATTTGGAATGAACCTCGCTATTATACAACAGACACTAAGTTAGCTCCAGAAATCAACAATTCAGGGAATTCTGGAACAATCGGTTCACTTGCATCATCTTTAGGACTTGATATGTCCCAGCTAAAAAGTTCAGATGCTATTACACCAATGTTGTATCCAGATCTTATGGAAGATAACAAGTTTGTAGTAGAATTATTCAATATTCCCATTACAACCAGTAATGGGAATCAGTACACCTACTTTGATTATCTTGCAAACCATCAAAAGATTTCGTGGATTACAGGACTATTAAGTAAGAAACAAAAGAACATAACATTAGATACCGTATCCCCATATCACTTAACCAAAGAGCAAGCAGATGTGGCAGAAACTATTCGCAAAGATATATCACTCAAGGTTGACACGAAAGATGGGGTAATCACTATCACCGCAACTTCCCAAGACCCACTAATCAGTAAGACTATAGCAGACTCTTTAAGAACGAAATTAAAAGAATTCATAACAGCTTACAGAACTGACAAAGCACGAAAAGATGTTGCTTACTATAAAAAGCTTACCCAGGAAGCTTTAAGCAGCTACGAAGATGCACGAAAGCGATATGCAGAATTCTCTGATGCTAATCAAGATGTCATACTACAATCTATCCAATCTAAAACAGAAGACTTGGAAAATGATATGCAATTGAAGTATAATACTTACTCAGCTGCAAAAAACCAATATGATGCAGCGAAAGCAAAATTACAAGAGACAATACCAGTCTTTACTATAATTAAAGGGGCTCAGGTTCCTATAAAACCTGCAGGACCAAAAAGAATGATATTTGTGATTGTTGTATTCATCATTACGAACATGATATTAGTACTTATATCACTTAGAAAAGATATAAAGAAGATTTTCATATAATGGCATGAAACAAAGTATTCCAACTACCTTAGGAATCCTATTCAAGAAGGTTACAGGTGTACAAGATATTTCTTTATTACGAAAGGATATTCATAAACGTATAGGGAAATTACTATATCATCAGAAATATACAGCTGATGAGATTGTGGAAACCATGTGTAACCTTGGGATGAAGAAGGGAAGTGTTATATGCATTCATGCTTCCATGAAAGAATTTTATAACTACCAAGGTACAGCCGAAGAACTGATAAAAAAAATTCAAACTATCATCACTACTGAGGGCACTTTGATAATGCCATCGTACCCAAACCCACGTTACCAAAAAGAACCAAGTTATATCTTCAACCCAAAGACCGATCCAACATTTGCAGGTCACCTTGCAGAAGTTTTTAGGAAAAGTCCAAATGTTGTTCGTAGCATTAATGTACAACACTCAGTTTGTGCATGGGGAAAATATGCGAAATGGCTCGTAGAGGAACACTCTGCATGTAAAAACTGCTGGGATGAAAAGTCTCCATGGTACAAAATGACTACGTTGGGAGCTCTGGTCTTTACAATAGGACTTGATGCTCATTACATCGGAACATTTGACCATTGTGTAGAAGCTTTACTATATAAAGACTATGAGTATTGGGGACAGTTCTTTACTCTACAGAAAACATATAAGTATTATGATAATGACGGGACTATAAAGGATTACACTTGCATAGAAGGCGACTTGGAAAGAAGGACTCGCGAGCAAAGACTCATAAAACATTTCACATCTGAAATGTACCGTAAAAAAAGAATTTCCAATCTTCTTATAAAAGTCTTTAATTCTAAACTTTGCCTTGAAAAGATGTTAGAACTTGGACGCAAAGGAATCACAATGTATTACGTCCCATCAACTAAAGGATATAAATTTGATACAGATTATTAACAAGATAAAATCCAGTACATTATTACTCAACACATTAAAAATGTCCATGAGTAATATTATTATGTTACTACTTCCGATAGTTGTAACTCCAATTTTGTCGCGCTTATATCTTCCATCTGATTTTGGAGATTGGGGAGTATTCTCTTCATTTGTATCTATCTATACTTTAGCTCTCTTTGCTGGATATGAAAATGCGCTTGTAAAGGTAACAGAAGAAGAAATTTCTTATACTGCAACACTCTGTATCATCATCAGCTTATTGATTACAATTGCTACTACACTGGCATTTTATTTCAGCTACACAGAACAGATAAAATTTTCCAAGAACTTTCCTTCTATTGGATTACTATTCTTTTATCTGATAGCATACTCCTTGCATACAGTGTTCAGTAATTTGTGTAACAGATATGGCAGATATTCTGGTATAGCTATAGAAAATATTATTTTAGGAAGTTCACAAGCTGGTTTCCGAATTTTATTTGGAATCTTAGTGCTTTTCAATATTAATGGACTTATCTTAGGAACGACACTTGCACAAATGGCAACCGCCATATTTCTTTTTATATATCTCCTCTATATCAAGAAATACAAACAACTTTGGGCTTTCGACCTACAGAAAATGAAAGCCATCATCATAAAATACAAGAACTTTGTAGTCTATGATGCACCATCAAGTATTCTATGTTTCGCAGGATTCAACATACCGTTACTGGTTCTTGTTGCTCATTTCAACAAAGCGACAATTGGAAGCTATTCCATCATCCTACAACTTCTTCTCTTACCAATGACAATAATCGGCTCAGCCATTGGGCGTATATATTATGAACAATTATGTTCCGATAATACAGAAAATAACAGACTGAGAATACAGCAGCGCACTATACAGGTGGGGAAAGTAGTTTCATTAATATCTTTCCTACCTATGCTTTTCCTTGCATGCGGAGGAGATAAAATCATCATACTATTTCTTGGACCTAAATGGACAATATCAGGAGGAATAGCCTTATGTCTTGCCTTTTGGTCATTCCCAACTATTCTTACACAGCCATTGATTCCGTTGTTTCGCTACCTCAATAAACAACGTATTCTATTTTATTATAACAGCATATATGCTACCATCTCTATAGGCTCTATCATCATAGCCTGCAATATGAGCAACAATATCTATCACATTCTAACCTTATATACTTTCACATGCTCGTTAGTTAATCTGGCTATGTTTTTCCACATACTAAGGTTAGCTAACATATCTCCATTTGTATTCAAAAGATACATTCCTTTCTGGATTCTATCTTCTACTATTTTAATCCTTAGAATTATATTTATATGAAGAAGATTATAGGATTCATCTTTAATGCTGACAATGTATTCTCACGAATCATCTGTAGCCTTGTCTATATAGTTGTATATGACTTGGCATTCAATGGTTTTGTATTTAAGCTCTTTCATTATATGGGAATAGATTATATCCCAATGCCAGCAACGACTTATATGATATGGGCTGTAATATCAATCTTCCCCATCTTGTTTTATAAAGGAATAAAAGTATTATCTTCTTTTTTCACCATCTTTCTATATATCATGGTGTATATTCCTTTTATTCATGCGATTTTTACAATGTGGGGAATTGATACCTTCACGAAATTTACTTATAGTTTACTCATGGCCTTCCTCTTCTCCCTGTACTTCTGTATAGGGACAAGCAATACCATATTCAAAAACATTATCATTGCTCCACAGATACCATTCAAATGGGTTGAATTCTTCACCATTCTGTTAACTGCTATTCTTGTTATCACCAATATAGGCTCTATGCATTTTGTTAATATATTCACTCAATCTGATTTAATGTATGAACTAAGAGCCCAAAATGCAGAAAACGCAGAAGGTAGTTCAACTATCCTTGCATATATTAAGGGAGCACTATTTGGAGCATTCTATCCATTCCTCTTAATTAATTATCTTGGTGAAAAGAAATGGCTTAAAACTGCTCTCATAACAGCGGCCTACTTTTTACTTTTCATGATAGACATGCAGAAACTTACGTTCTTCATGCCGTTCGCACTCATTGCCTTATGTTTCTTTATCAAAAGACAAAGAAATGCTTTCAATATGAGATTACATTCTACTGTTATGTATTTATTCTCAGCTGCAAGCATTGGCATTATCAATATGAAAGATGAAGTTATACAACTGGGGGCAGGATTCATTGTTATTCTCCGTACCACAGCCGTAGCAGGATGGTTAACACAATATTATCTACGTTTCTTCTCTGTCAACGACAAGCCTTATACACTTTATTCTCACATAAATATAATCAACCTCCTTACAGACTATTACCCGTATGCTGATTCTTTAGGTAAGACTGTTGCCTATGGTTCACAAAATGCAAATGCAAACTTCCTTTTAACCGATGGTATTGCAGCTGCAGGAATATTTGGATTGCTTTTAATAGGGTTAGTTTTCTATGTTCTCTTGCACATCCTCAATTCTATATCCTATCGATATAGGCTTTCAGACCTTTTAGTAATCTTTCTTCCAACTCTCTCTTACATCTTGAATACCTCATTATTCACAACATTACTTTCCAATGGCCTATTAATCTTAATTTTGCTTCTTGGATGTACAGAGAATCCAATTGATATCCGTTTAAATAACAATAATAATGAACAATAATCTTTGTATCATCACCAATATAGGGGCACACTACAGATACCCCATCTTCTCACTCATTAGCAGAGAAATTGGCTGCGACTTCTTCCTGGGCGACAAGGTGAAGCAGAAATTAAAGACTTTCGATTATGAAAGGCTTGATGGTTATAAGAGAACACTGAAAAATCAGTTTCTTGGCCCATTCTACTGGCAGACAAATAGCGTAAGCCTCGTCTTCAAAGATTATAAATACTATATTCTTGACGGAGAGCCATTTTGTCTTTCTTCATGGATTATTCTCATTCTATGCAAGCTCATGGGGAAAAAGACTATATCATGGTCACACGGGTGGTATGGACGTGAGGGATATTTCAAAGGATTAATCAAAAGATTCTTCTTTAGTCTTTTTAGCGAACTGATGCTTTATAACGAATATGCTATCAAACTCATGACTGAACAAGGTTTTAATCCTGCACACATGTATTGTATAGCCAACTCCATGGATTCTGACAAGGAAAAAGAATTACGTACATCATTAAAACCAAGTACGCTTTACCAAGAATACTTTCACAACAACTATCCCACTGTCATCTATTGTGGTCGCATTCAGAAGTGGAAAAAATTAGACATGATTATTGATAGCATGGAGATTCTTGCGAGAGAAGGGAATCCAATTAATGCCATCTTCATAGGGCAGGACATTGAGAATGTAGACCTAAAATCTTATGCTGCCTCCAAAGGCCTGGCAAATAATGTCTGGACTTATGGTCCTTGCTACGATGACCAAATCATTGGTGAGTTCTTTTATAATGCATCCGTATGTGTATCACCTGGCAATGTAGGGCTAACTGCCATTCATGCCTTGTCGTTCGGTTGCCCTGTTATAACTCATAACCAGTTTCCATATCAAAACCCAGAATTTGAAGCAATCAAACCCGGAATAACAGGTGACTTCTTCGAGAAAGATAACCTCTTAAGTATGACAGAATACATAAAGAAATGGACATCACAAACACAAGAAGAACGGGAGCAGACCAGAACGGCTGCCTTCAACAAGATTGATAGTAAATGGAATATCCACTACCAAATAAAAATCATAAAAGAAGTGATATCAAACAAGCCAAAGATTAGACTCACTAAGGGATAATCTTCTCTATCCAAAGAGGATATACTTTCAGCAACAAACAACTTCAACATTATGCCGACAAATACAGACTCTACATATTTCAAAATAAGATCCTATATTAGGAATATTATACTAAATATTCTCGGAACATTTAGTAAACCACAACCAGGGATACACATTCTGAACGGACACAGAATATTGGACGAAACAGAACCTGAAACATTTAGGTCTTTATTGAAAGAACTGTCTAAATACGTCAAGTTCATACGCTTTGAAGAAGCCGTAAAGCTCATTACGACGCAGCAACAACCTTTAGAGCCACTTGTCGCTTTTACATTCGATGATGGATTCAGTGAGTGTTACGATTGTTTTGCTCCAGTAATAGAAGAATACGGTGTGAATGCCTGTTTCTTTATTAATCCGAACTATGTTGAAGGAGATCAGAAATATATAGACAACTTCAATGAGCACATCGTCATGACTCACCACAAGCAGCCTATGAGATGGAATCAGATAAAGGAACTCTCTGATAGAGGTTTCATTATCGGAGCACACACTATGGATCACTACATGATAAATGACGATAACGAGGACATCCTACGTTATCAAATCATTACATGCAAAGGCATCATTGAGGAGAAGCTCGGTAAGCCATGCCAATACTTTGCTTTCCCCTATGGTAAACTAACGGAAGCCAACGAACTGTCAATAAACATTGCATGTGAAACTTATGAATATGTCTTTTCACAATCAGATTACAAACATTATTTCTCATTCAGCGGAAAAGTTATCAATCGCCGCCACTTTGAACCATTCTGGCCGAAACAACATCTAAAATACTTTCTTAGTGCAAAGAAGAGATAATATAAGATATTTCCCAACGTCTCCCTGATTATGGGAGCTACCAATGATTAAGTAACGAATGTAGTACGTATTGACACTTCACAGAAAAAAGGTTGACCTATTTCTTGAAAAAGGTCTACCTTTTTAATCAAAAAGGTAGACCTTTTTTGCGAAAACCGTCAACCCTTTTAACACAAAGGGTCAACGCTCTCAAAAGAATGGGTACTTTGTTGAAATTAACAGATTAGTTGGGGAGACCGTCAACAACAAGCAACACTCTGACAATGAATTTCTAAATTGTATTTAAATGAGAAGTCAACACAAAAAGATACTGCAAATCAACATTACCGCTAACTGGGGTTCACATGGAAAGATTGCGGAAGGCATAGGTAAGATAGTTCTCAACCATGGTTGGGAAAGCTACATTGCATACGGAAGATGGATGAATCCAAGCCAGTCTACACTCTATCACATCGGAAGCAAATGGGATGAAGCAAGGCATGGAGTCATTAGTCGGTTCTTTGATAACCACGGACTGAACTCAAAGAATGTTACCCGCAAGCTCATTCAATACATACAAAGCATACAGCCAGATATTATCCACCTACATAACATTCATGGATACTACCTCAATTACCAATTATTGTTTGAATTTCTCAAGCAATATAATGCACCTGTTGTCTGGACTCTACATGACTGCTGGGCTTTTACAGGACATTGTGCACACTATATGTTTATCAACTGTGAGAAGTGGAAGCTGCACTGCGAAAAATGTCCTAACCTCAGAACTTACCCTAAAAGCTGGCTCTGTGACCGTTCCTATCAGAACTTTGAAGACAAGAGGAAGGCTTTCACTTCCTTGGATAATATAACACTAATACCTGTAAGTACTTGGTTACAAAACCAGTTAAAACAATCGTTCTTAAAAGAACAAAACATAATTACCATACACAATGGTATTGATACACAGATTTTCAAGCCCACAGAAAACTTCTTACCAGTACTACGAAAATATAAAATAAACGAGACAAAGCCCATCATACTGGGCATTGCCTCCAATTGGTATCATAAGGGATTAAACGATTTCATACAACTAAGAAGGTTATTAGACAATCAGTTTCAAATAGTTCTTGTCGGGCTAAACAGCCAAGAACAGAAAAAAATACCACAAGGCGTCATCGGTATTCCACGCACACAAAACATAAAAGAGCTCATAGCATTATATTCTGCTGCAAATATACTCCTAAACCCGACATGGGAAGACAATTTCCCCACTACCAACTTAGAAGCAATGGCATGTGGGACACCTGTCATCACCTACAAAACAGGAGGAAGTCCAGAAGCCATTGATGAGCATACAGGGTTTGTTGTCCAACAAGGTGATATACAAGAAGCTGCTAACATCATAAAGAGAGTATGTGTGGAAGGTAAGGACAAATACACCAAAGAATGCCGCAAACGAGTAAAGACATATTTCAATATGGACACACAATACATGGAATACTTTAAGCTGTACAATCAACTATTGAAGTAACACGCTACTAAGACACACGCCATTTTGTTTGCAAACAACCTTGAAATAGTCCGTGAACTTTCTATAAAGGTCTATCCTTTAAATCCTAAACTCAAAGAGTTTATAGAGATATTTGAGCGCTATCAAGAATTGATTACTATATATTCCATTCTCCCGACAGGCACGAGTATCTTCCTGCAAAAGCAAGCGATGGCTATGAAATCCATTCGTACTTGCACCGCCATTGCGCATTGTAACAAAATCAAGATTAAGATATTTCGACTTAATCTTATGAACACAAAACATGCGAACAACTATCTCGAAGTCGGCACCAATCTTATAATCAAGTTTGTAAGGACCTATCTTTTGATAGACCTCACGCCGTACATACAATGAGGGATGGGCTGGCATAAAACCAAAACGAACCCAGAAAGGGGAGAAGATTTTTGATGAGTAATAGCGCGTAACCTTATCAGGTTCACCGTCATGAATGAAGTGTATATCGCCATACACAGCTTCTAAAGCCTCATCTTCGAATGGTCTTACTAACTTAGAAACTATATCGTCCGATGTAAAATAATCATCAGAATTAAGGATTCCAATAACCTCTCCCGTAGCCATTGCTATCCCTTTGTTCATAGCATCATATATACCCCGATCTTTCTCAGATACCCATTTCACTGAATGAGAGGTTGTCTTTGAGGCGTATGCTCGTATAAGATCTACTGTTGAGTCCGTCGAACCACCATCTATTATAATGTGTTCAATATTGCGATAATCCTGTCGCAAGACAGAATCTAAGGTGTCTTGTAGCGTTTTCTCACTATTAAAAGTTACTGTAATAATAGATATTTTCATTCTATCAAATATTAGATATGTTTACATAGTTCCTCATCAAAAGCCTACTCTTAAATGAATACTACTACTGAATGAAACCATTTAATTATTAGTACTTCCTACTTTAACAATTTGATTACATCTCTGATGTTGCTGTATAAACACATAAAGCTCAATTGCCAACAAAAGTACAAAAAGAAAATGACATACAAGACTATTCTGAAAGATAAAAGTCTCGACTAAAGGCAAAACAATAATTAAAACTTTCTAACACTACAATACAATATAATTACATAAAAAGAGTTTATAGAAAGAAGAGAATACTTTAGAATATGTCGACATACACTTTAATCAGCTTCTTTGCTTTTGCCATGAGTGCGACCTGTGGTTTCGTTATGATACCACAGATTCTCTCGTTTTGTAAAAAGCGGAAGTTATATGACACACCAGATGCCAGAAAAATACACAAGAATGCTATTCCACGCTTAGGGGGCGTCTCGTTCATGCCGAGTATGCTGGTGGCTACACTCGTGGCCCTGCTGACGTGGGTCTATACGAGTAAAGGGAGTAAGATTGGGATTAGTCCTTGGAGTGTCTTCTTTGGCGTGGGTATCACGATTATTTACATAACAGGTGTCTTGGACGACATCTTTGGTGTGAGGGCTAAACTGAAACTTCTTGTACAGATAGTGGTTGCCAGTCTGTTGCCGATGTCCTATCTTTACATTAATAACCTCTATGGTTTCTTGGGCATCTATGAGATACCAACGTTCGTGGGGATGGTGATTACCGTTGGAGTTCTGGTCTTTATCATGAATGCTATCAATCTGATTGATGGCATTGACGGCCTTTCTGCCAGCTTAACGCTCATTGCCTTGTCGGGGCTTTTCTATGTTTTCCATCGCGAACATATATGGGTTTACTGCATCCTCATCGCTGGTTTGATGGGAGTCTTGGTGCCTTTCCTCTATCATAACATCTGGGGAAAGCAGGAGAAGAACCAAAAGATATTCATGGGCGACTCTGGTAGCTTGACGCTTGGCTATATCCTTGGCGTACTACTGATTAAGTTCTGTATGTATAACCCTCATGTCATGCCTTATCAGAAGGGGGCTACACTCCTCTCCGTCACCTTACTTATCGTACCAACCTTTGATGTTTTCAGGGTTATCATCGTACGATTATTGCATCACAAGCCGATTTTCAGGGCAGATAAGAACCATATCCACCATAAGTTGATACGTGCAGGACTAACTCAGCATCAGACGTTGATTAGTGTTATTGCACTGTCCTTTCTCTTTATCATCATCAATCTCTCGCTCTTCAATCACTTGCTTGTGACATGGATTATTGCGATAGATGTCGTTATCTACATCGCCTTCCATTACACACTCGACTCCTTTATCAGAAGGAGGGGAGCTCTGCCGTTTACGGAGTAAATGCGGAGGATGGAAAGAAACGATGGTAATCAGAACAGGACATTATTCTCTATACGCAGAAAGGTAGGCGCAGGCCTACCTTTTCTCGTTTTATTCTCATGACCGTTAAAAAACTCGTCTCTTTCGATTACTATCCGTCTGCTTACTCCTATGACTGCAACATCTTACGACATAACCGCTCTCCGCAGCCCGCATGTTAAACCTCCACACATTCTGTATCGAGCCTTAACACAATAGGTATCAATCCTTAACACATTCTGTATCAAGCCTCAACACATTATCCACCAGCCCTCCTCAGACAGAAAGAAGAGAACGAGGAAACGCTATGAGTATGGGTTACGAGCATCGCAGACTACTATCGCTTCGCCGATTATCTACCGTATTTAGCCATCGACTATCCCTTAGAATTTATCGAAGTAGAGCCTTACCGTACCGTCATTTATCACCAACTTACGCCTGTCAACCCTCTCAATACGAAACGTGGGAGTAAGACTCTTAATGCCATAACGACCCAATGTCGCTTCGTAAGCAGTCAAAGGATGGTCGCCATTCTCACGGTCGAAGAGGTAAGGAGACGACAGTCTCAGTTGGTCGTTATCAATGCGAAAACGATAGAGATAACTGTTGACCTGTCCTGTCTTATCCTCCATCTGTAAGAGTTTGGCCTGAAACGACCAGAAGACAACCTGTTCACTCAAGTCTTCCGTTACTCCTGTACTGATTGTCTCGACACTGACTAAATGCCACATACCCTCTAATCTACCTGCGTCGTTATCGGTCTCTAACGAACAAGAGGAGAGTAGCAACGTTAATAGAGGCAAGACAAAGGATAATATCTTTATTCTTTTCATGTTCTTTTTTCTTACTTTATTCATAATCAGCAGACTACCGCTTTCCCAAGAGGCCACGCTTCGCAATGGTCAATTGCAGTCCGTAGTTATTCCCATGGAGGATTGACCCAAAGTCGGCCCCAACACCCATCCGCACATCAGTGTTGCGCATCCATGCTGGCAGTCGTTGCCCTCGTAGCGTGTAAGTAGCCTCTCCCATCAGACTGACGTTGTGTCGTCTCTTCGTGTAAGGCTGTTCGTAAGTACCCAAGCCCTCCTGCCATGTACCGAGGAAACGCCACTTGAAGCACTCAGAAGGGTGCCCGCTCATTCCTACATGGAAGCCCACAAAGCGGTTATCCTTAAAGTAGATGGTCCCATCCTCATTGTAGATAGGCGACCGATAGAGCGGGTTTCCCATCGCTTGGCCCCAATGCTGATAGCCAGGAAGGATATAATGGTTATAGTAGTTGTCCTTTCCTCCGATATGGTCGGCCACCGTTATGGTGTGATCATGGTATATCGGTCCACTCTGATACTTTGAGTAAAGATACTCAACGACGATGTTGTTCAGCCAGTTATCGGGTTTATAACGATATTCAAAGCCTAACATCCAATCTTTGAAATCGTAGAGCAAATAGCGACGCTGCTTCTTCTCCATCCACTCGCTACCCTCGCCATAGCCGTCATAGTCGAGCTGAAGCATGGCTGAATGGTCTTCGAAGAACTTATCGGCATAGAGGGAAAAACCGCTCCAGTCGCCATCATAGTTCAGACGCATCACCCAACTGCCTAACTGGTCGCCCTGCACATTCTGATAGGTGGTCTCACCATTGTCGGCTCCACCTGGCAGAAAGGCATGCCAATAGGCTCGTAGTCCTTTCCCATTCTCTATCTTCTGCATACCACCATGCCCATCTGAGAGATAAGAGGTACCACCGAAAAGGCTCACCATCTCCAATCCCATCTCTAATGACCACGGACAGAACACCTCTTCGTTACCTATCTTCAGATAGCCTGCCTTTGAATGATAGAGCACTCGGTCGGTATATTTCGACTGCTTAGCGGTGAAGTCGTGCTGCCAATTCTGGTCGGTTGTCATTCCGTAGGCGACGTGTCCTTTCATGTGCAACCAGCCATTCGCAAACGGTAGTGTCCAATAGTCTGCCAGTGCCAAACGCACCTGTGGGACTGGGCGGGCATTGATTCCCAACGTTTGCGAGCCCGAACTCAGTTCATTATTCTTAAGTTCCATCGGCTCTTCCTTCGCTCCAATGGTCAGTGTTCCGTGCCACCATCGTCCCTCGACGTATGCTTGCTGAATAATAGCCTTACTCGTATAGTTGATAGGCAGTACAACGTCTAAGCCATAGCCTAAACCGAATTTCCGCCCCTCATCCGTCGTCAAAGGTCGCTCTATACCGCCCCGCACATAGCCATTCGCCGTCTCCAGCGAACTCAGTCCGTATTTATTGGCATTGAGCCAGAGGGGTGTTCGCCCTTTGGCAAGGCTCCCCTGCATCTCCACCTTATATTCTAAGCCCTTTAATGGCTGCAACCTTGACGTGTCACGACGTACGGGCTCTTGATACTGAGCCTGCATTGTCGATGCTATCAACACACCTATCAAGGTTGAAAGTAACTTCTTCATCATTATAAAAGTTAATATCAGCCACAAAGATAAGAAAAAAAAGACGATTAACCAACTTAATTCTCTGTAAGTGAATACACATTATTATATTATAGACAACACGCCCGCTGAATGTAAATAATTAGCTATTATCCCGTATACCATTCTCTCGTGTATTCTGAATAGCAATGTATTAGAATGTTTTTAATAAAATACTGCAACGTAGATAATAAGCTTTCCGAACGTAAAAAGCAAAGTTCTACACCGTAGATAATAAACTTTCCGAGTGCAAAAAACACAGTCCACAACAGCTCTCAGCGTTTTCTCCTTCACCAAAGACGCCGTTGTCGTCGAATTATTTTCATGAAAATAATTATTTATTATCATGAAAAAAAATATTTTTCTTCATGAAAAGAAATTCCAAAACGGCCCCTTCCGAATACTGCCGCCCATGACCACACTATCTGTTCGCCCTCCTTTAGCATCCAAAAAGCCACTTACAAGACCCGTAACCACGCTGTTTTACGCCCCTTTTTATAGTCGAAAGCATATAAAAACATTATTATCTTGCTTTTTTATATTCGTTATGATATAATTTAAGGAAAAACTTGTACCTTTACATCCGAAGTAATATAATTAATATGGAACGAACTAAATTATCGATGGTTGTCAAGGCCTTGCGTAAAGAATATGGACTTACACAAGAAGACCTTGCCATGAAGTCTGGTGTAGGACTGTGCTTTGTTCGCAATTTAGAGCAAGGAAAACAAACGCTAAAGATGGATAAGGTGAACCAGCTCCTCGATTTGTTTAACTACGAACTTACGCCAACCAAGAAACAATGAAACAAGCAGAAATCTACCGAAAAGGCCTCTTTGCTGGTATTCTGACAGAAGATGACGGTGAATACCGATTCTGTTATGATGAGATAGCGTTCGTAAAGTGACTCCATTAAAACTAACCTCCCTTTCATTGCCGACATCTTTCATAGGCAAACAGCTAACTTGTTTACATGCGATTAAACGGGGTAGTGAAAGATGACGGCAGCTTTATATTAAAACTAAACACTATAATAAAGGTAGAGAAATAACACCTTTCTATCGCCCTAAACACATGTTTAGGGAAAATCCCCCACCATGTAGGGGAAATCCTTTTCATAGTCGTTTTTTTATTTGTTCCTTTGCATCATGAAAGTTAGGGGACGCTTCTCGGAGCACTCTAAGACTTGAATAAGAACTTAATAAAGGTAACGATTATGAGAAAGATAGTACTAACCCTCATCGCATCGTTCATAGTCAGCATTGCAACAACAAGTGCAATGAGTTATGAGCAGGCTCGAATACAAGCACTCTTTCTAACAGATAAGATGGCTTACGAGCTAAATCTGACAGAGGCACAATATGAGGCTGCCTACGAGATAAACCTCGACTACCTCATGAGTGTTAATACTGTTGACGACCTCTACGGCATTTACTGGTCGCATCGCAACGTCGACTTGAGCTATATACTCTATGATTGGCAATATCGGGCATTCATCGATGCACCTTATTTCTACCGTCCTTTGAGATGGGACGGAGGCTACTGGAGATTCGGAGTCTACGCTCGCTATCCAAGACGCGACTACTACTATTTCGGACGACCAGCGTTCTATAACGTTTACAATGGCGCACATAGCTGGCGTATGAACGGCGGACAAAGCTGGTATAACGGTAGAGAAATCTTCTACGGACGTGATAGTCGATTCGGAATGAGGGACAACTACTTACGTGGCGACTACTATAGAGGAGGTAACTACTACTATAATAATGGCCCAACCTACCAGAATGACCGTCCAAGAAGTTTCGGTAATCAACAACGATGGAACTTTGATGGACCTCGAAACAACGAGTACTATGCCCCACGAGGGAGTTCGACACGTACGACGGTGACACAACCTAACTACGGTAACAGCTTCGGCGGGAACAGAAGCTTTGGTGGTGCAACAAGAAGCACTGAGCCAAGTCGATCATTCAGTGCGCCAAGCAACAGCTTTGGTGGCGGAAGTCCTTCCTTCGGTGGAAGCCGTTCAAATGGCGGAAACATATCAAATGGAGGTAGTTCTTTCGGTGGACATAGATAAAGATAATAATAAATAGACATTGATTTAATCAGGTTTAAATACTAAGCACTAAGATAAAAGGTTTAAGGTTAGACGTTTTAAGGTATTAAGATTGTAAAGCAGTTAGCAAACCAATGAGTATAGACTGCATTCAGACCAAATTAGAGATGTAACAAAAAAGAGAGTTATTTAAATGAAGAAGAAGAGGAGTTTCACGTGATGTGAAGCTCCTTTTCGCTTTTGGGATATTAGCCCTATCAGCCTTATATGGCCCATCAGCCCTATAAGACTAATTAGGCTAATAAGCCTTATAATTCAATCATCCTCACCTCAGCATTGCCCATTGGCCTCAACTCATTCATCGGCTTGTCATAATAAACGCTTTGGATAGCCTTATTGATGATACCATGTCCCACGGCAACCACCCTCTTTCCTGCATATTCCTGCCCTACCCATGCAAGGAACTCCTTAGCACGAGCCTTCAAGGCGTCCAAGCTCTCAATGTCATCGGGCCATTGAGAGGGGTCATTGAGATTAGCCAACTCGGGAATATACTTGCCTGTAAACGACCCCCAATCACGCTCTCGCAACAGCGGAGTAGTCGCAACTACCTGCCCATGCGGTGCCGCTATCAGTTCACAAGTATGGATACTTCGCCGTAAGTCGCTTGATACAAAAGCATCAATCGGCTCATCCTTCAATTGCTCTGCAAGCTCTTTCGCCTGTTGAACACCCTTCTCATTCAGCTCGCCAGGCGTCTGACCCTGCATAATATGATTGGCATTATCTACCGTCTCACCATGTCTAACAAGATACAATATCGTCATAACATCTTCATTCTTACTGCAAAAATAATAAAAAAGTCAGGTAGTTAACCCTTGAAATAGGGATTATTTTGTATTTTTGTAACCATGAAAGTACTTCAAATCTCAGCCGTAAGGGCTATTATCGTATTAGTGACTGGCTTCCTCCTCGTCAAGTATCGCGAAGATACTATGACTTGGATGACCATCACCGTGGGTGTGCTCTTCCTCATCTCAGGACTCGTTGCATGTATGGTCTACTACTTTGAAAAGGAGAAAGTGGCCAAGAAGACTGCCAAGGCTGCACTCCAAGAGGGTCAGCAAGAGGAAGAAGACCTCAAGTCACCCTCCTTCCCTATTGCGGGCGTAGGTAGTATCGTCTTGGGTATTATCCTTGCTGTCATGCCCAACACATTCACTACTTGGATGGTGTATATCCTCTCTGCACTGCTTATCCTTGGTGCTGTCAACCAGTTTATGAACCTTGCTCGCTCGCGCCAGTACGCCCGTGTCCCCGTGTACATGTGGATCTTCCCTACTATCAGTATGGTTGTTGCCATCTTACTAATCAGTAGACCGATAGAAACTGACGCTCTCTTCTTCACACTAAAGGTTATTGGGTGGGCCTTTATGTACTATGGCGTCTTAGAGTTCGTACTGATTATCCGCATGTATCTTGTCCGCAAAGCCTACGATAAGGCTGAGGCTGCAAAGGTTGTGACAGGCGACAAGATGGTTACTGACGGCATAGAGGATGCTGAGGTAGTAGAGGAATAATCCATGTACTACTGCCGCTACTCATCACCCCTCGGCAATCTGTTGATTGCTGGGGCGGAGGATGTTGTCGTCTATTGCCTCTGGGAAGATACAATTGACGAACGAATGATGGCTACATGGGAGGAGGATAAGTCGGAGAAAAGCACTGCGCTGACTGAGACCTGCCGCCAACTAACAGAATACTTTGCTGGTACTCGCAAGGTGTTCCGTCTTCCCTTGCGCCTAAACGGTACTCCCTTTCAGCGTCTTACATGGTTGGGGCTACAACAGATCCCCTACGGTGAGACCCTCTCTTACGCTGATTTAGCAAAACTAACAGGCCGTCCCAAGGCCGTACGTGCCATTGGCAATGCCAATCACCACAACCCCTTAATGCTCATCATCCCCTGCCATAGGGTCATTGCAAGTAACGGAGAGATAGGTGGTTACGCTGGTGGAACGGCCCGAAAAGCCTGGTTATTAGAAAAAGAAAAGCTGAACAAGTAACCACCCCTTATCTGTCAAGAAATTTATTAGCGCATACTTCTCCCATAACCCCTAATCTTCAATAAACTTTTAGCAGCTTAGTAAGACCATTACAAGTAGGTGTCTTCCTAAGGTGTTTACTATCGCCTTCATTGCCAACTGACGCTTTTTCTGCAAGTACCATTCCCTTTCCACCCATAACCATGTGACACTTGCAACCCAAACAGACCCTTCCCATCTTCTTTATCCAATGCGCTTTTGAGCCTACATCAGACTTAACAGCTTCTTTGACAACGGTTTTCTTTCGATGCCTCAACATCCTCGTGTACGTTACTCTCACTGATGCTGCACTAAAAAAAAGTTAAATAAGCAAGATAAAAGAGTATTAATTACAATATTCTTTATAATTTTGCAACAATTATAAATATCATAGGTAAAAAGATTGAATAGCATTGAGTAACGACGTGTTGAGTCTTATCTTATTAGGAATAAGGCGATAAACACATGACCACTACTTTCTGTCTTATTATTTTCAAAGCCCACATCTCTGTGGGTCAAGATTATTTTATCAAAAAATGAGAACAATAAAAACGAAAAAACAAAACTATCTTAAACCGACTGTATCGGTATGTAATGTCATGGAGGAAAGCTATATCTTGGCCACAAGCCCTAATGTACGCCTTGGAGGGAATACTGGTCAAAACATCACAATAGAACCTCTAAAGCCAGCAACAGGCGATAATGATGATGAATTAGTTGGAGAATAAACAAAAGAAAATTAACTAAGAATAATGAAGAAGATATTTTTTTATCATGCACTCTCTGCTTTGTTCGTTGGCGGTATGACCTTGTCAGCTGTCTCTTGTGCAGACGATGACTTAGGAGAAAACACTAACAATGGTGACAAGGGTGCTGTTGTACAATTTAACGTAGGTGATGCACAGGAAGAAGCACTAACTCATGGAGGAGCAATGACACGTGGAGCTATCACCCCAAACCTGACTAACAAAGACCTTGACAGTCATAAGTTAGACGTACAAGGCAATGGAAACCTCAACGTATGTTTGATTGAGACGACTGTAGAGGGTGTTAACCCTGTAAAGACAGAACCAAGCACTCGTGCTAATATTACCACCATGTCGAACCTTGGTAATTTCTCATCTACGGGCCTTCGCAGCAACAATGAGAATACAATTGGTAGTAGTTGGTTCGCTGAAAAGACTACTGCTAAGGATGGTACTATCACACCTTCTATCCCTTGGTCATGGTTGCAACGCTACGCTCGGTTCTATGCTGTCTATCCAGAGACGACGGACAGAAACAATAAAATCACTGTTTCATCCCAGCCAACAGCTACCTCTGCACCCATCATAGAGTTTGAAGTAAATCCTGATGTGGCTCAGCAGGTAGATCTTATGACTGCTTGTACAGGCAAAGTAACATACGCTACACAATATCAGGCTCCAAGAAGCGACCTTAAGTTCCATCATGCGTTAACAGCCATACGCTTTGCTGTTGGTCAAGACCTTTCGTTCAATAAAACGATTAAGAAGATTTCTATCAACAATGTACTGACGAAGAGTAAGTACAAGCTCCCTTATGAGCCAGGAGATAACACTGCAGGATGGGACAATACAGCGTTCCCTAACGAGCGCCATACGGTAACGCTTGACGGACTAAACTATAAGACTAATGAGAACCCTAATAGTATTATCAGAAATCAAACGACATATAAGAATGCTGATGAGCGTGACCTCACAAAGTTAAATGATGGTTACACTTTCTATATGATACCACAGAAACTTGATGGTAACAACGTGACTGCTGATATCTATTTTACTGATAACACAACTATTCATGTCACTCTCAAAGGTTCATGGGCTGCAGGCACAACACGCACATACAAGTTGAGCGACAAAAACTCCAATTGGGAGTATGTACTTACCGCTGATGGTCCTTCTGCTGCTGGCTTCTCTGACACACAGACTGATGCCTTCACCATACATAGCTACCGCCACGCAAATGGTAGCCAGAACGTACCTATTCCATGGGAGGTTGTAGGATACAGCGAAGATAACGGTAATACATGGACTACTAATAAGCCTTCATGGCTACGTAGTCTTAGTAAGGAACGTAGCAATGGAAGCGTTGTACCAGAGCAAGGTACTGCTACCCTCATCCCTGCTCAGACTATCAACTTGCTTGATGCACGCAATAAAGAGTTACAGACTGCATCCCCATTGGGTACAGCTACTGCACCTTATAACCTCTCAAACAAGACTGGTGGGGCAGCAGTAGAGAACACTGCTAACTGCTATGTTATATCTGCTCCAGGATATTATAAGATTCCGTTGGTGTATGGTAACGCCATTAAGGATGGTGCTACTAATAGTAGTGCATACAAGATGACTGTTCAAGGTAATAGTAATACCCTTGCAGAGCTAAGAGATCAAGATGGTAATCCTATTACTAACCCATGGATTGAAAAGACAAATAATGGTGCGAATAAAACTATTGATAAGGCTTGGGTCCTATGGTCTGACGAGAGTAATCTTATTAAAGTTGATGGTAATGGACTCGAACGTGCTTCTGATGGCAACCTCTATATAAAGTTTGAGGTGACAAAAGAAAATATCAAGAGTGGTAATGCAGTTATAGCTGTTAGAAGAACTTACCAGACACAAGAGCGAGTACAACAACGAAGAGGACGTAGAACAGAATGGGTTACCGTTACTACGACACATTATCAAACCCTTTGGTCATGGCATCTGTGGTTTGCACCGAAGAATGCACTTGACAAGATTGCTGTTACCAACAAGCAAGGAAATACTTATAAGTTTACTAATGAGGCTTTAGGTTGGAAGCCAACAGCTTGGCAAGGAACCCCTTACCAAAGTCCACGTACCATAAAAGTAAAGGTAAAGCAGACTATAGGTAAGAAGAAAGAAGCAGTAATAACAATTACTCAGTTGCCTGGTACATCATCAAGAACAGGATATACAACCCAGTATCAGTGGGGTCGTAAGGACGCTTTCCCTGGTAAGAGCGGACAGCCTGCTCAAGGAACAATTAACTGGAATGCTGGAAGCGATATGTACATACAGACTATCCTCCAGAACCCACAAAACTATTATACAGCAGGGTATAATGGTGACGGCTCACTGAATGCAAATACAGCCTTTGCCACATATTATACCTCTTACAATTTGTGGTCAATGAATAATACAGCTGTGTATGCAGAAAATACAGCAAACAGCAAGCCCGTTGTCAAGACTATTTACGATCCATGTCCTGTTGGGTTTAGCGTACCAGCTAATGATGCTTTCACAGGCTTCACACAGACTGGTTTGAATGGAGGAACCATGAACGTGAATGGTACAGGTAATACACAGACCTATAAGAATAACTTCGGTCATAACTTCTGGACCAATAACGACAAGACTGAAACTATCTTCTTCCCTGCTGCTGGATTTAGAGAAGCTACGGATGGCGGCACATTGAGTCGTTATGGAGAGTTTGGTGATTATTGGACAGCGACTCCTAATACCGATCACAATGGCTGTGTTATGGGCTTCGATGTCAACTCTGTTCATCCACTTTACCGCAACACTCGTACCTACGGCTTTGCTGTTCGCCCTGTTGCAGAGGAATAACATGAAGGTTACAGAGCAAGCAGTCTAATGCTGTACTTGCTATAGTTTACTTGAATAAGCTGTATCAAATTAGGTTGAGCCCTATTTTGATGCAGCTTTTTTCGTACGCTCTACTTCACAGACCATAAAGGTTAGGAAAGAGATATTAGCTCTTATTGGTTATGAAAAGTCTTTACATAGAATCTTGTTATATTCGTTCTTGGGGGATGAATATGAGAGCTGAGACAGGTCATAATAACCATCAGTAAATCAAGGTGTTATAAGATAGACAAAAGAAGGGCCTTTTCAAGCATCAAGAAGGACGTCTTCTTGACCCTTGAAGGGCATGTTCTCGAATGGTGAAGGGCGTCTTCTTGCTTCAAGTTGGGCCTTTCCTCTAAAAGAGAGGAGAATGATTAGCGAAATATCCTGACAATCTCTAAAAACAGAGCCAGTATTCTTTTTCTCACAGAAATGTATTCTATTTCTCAAGAAGTGCGTTCTTTTCTCACAGAGGTTGCGTTCTATTTCTCACAGAATAACACAGATGAACAGAACACACAAAGCTTCACAGAGACATTAAGTCAACCGATTTCACAGAACCTTACAGCCAACAGGGGCCTCCCCCCCAACCCCTCTCCGAATGGAGAGGGGAGTGATCACCGAGATACCCTTACATGTCCTCCAAATGTTTAGCAGCCCATCTCCTCCTATCACCAGACCAATAGGGGTAACCTCACATACTACTCCCCTCTCCATTCGGAGAGGGGTTGGGGGTGAGGCCTCTGTGACCTCTGTATGCCGGAGGCCTTCTGTGGGCTCGAAACGTGCGCAAAAAGGCTCTGTTAACTCTGTGAGCTCTGTGAGAGAAAAAACTCCCAAGCGTGTTGTTTGTGTGTTGTATCATACAGTGGGTGCGTTCTATTTCTCACAGAAAAACACAGAAGAACAGAACACACAGGGTTCAAAGCAAGTAGTGGCCCCTCCCCCTTCCCCTCCCCCGAAGGGAAGGGGAGTGATCACCGAGATACCCCTATAAAAAGGATGTAGGCTTCGTTATGTCCCTTAATGGCTGTCTTGTAGGGGTAACCTCACATATTACGCCCCTCCCTGCGGGGGAGGGGTTGGGGGAGGGGCCACCTCCTCATGGGTTCGAACTGTGCGCCAAAAGGTTCTGTTAAATCTGTGAGATCTGTGAGAGAAAAAACTCCTCAGCAAGCCTCGCAATTGTTCTTTTTCTCACAGAAAAACACAGAAGAACAGAACACACAGCATTCCACAGAGACATTAAGTCAACCGAATTCACAGAACGTTACAGCCAACAGGGGCCTCACCCCCGGCCCCTCTCCGAATGAAGAGACGAGTGATCACCGAGATACCCCTACACGATTTCCGTATGTTCAGCAGCCCATCTCCGCATTATAAGGATGCCCAACACTTTCCTATCTAATGCTTAGCATGCACACTTTTGAGTTCTCCCACCATGTGTCCAACCGGTTCTGAGTTTCTCAAAAGAGGCTAATAATAATCAGAATATCAATCAGTTAAGACACCGAATAACGACAATTCGTTATCCTTTTGTTATCTTTTATGACATCTTTCACTATCTCTACAACAATAGATATATTACTCGTCAAGATGCTATAGAATTATCAAAAGGCCACGTAAAGAGCCTCCGAGTAATTCTTTCCCCTTTTCTTCTTTCGTCTTGCAGAATTTATACTATCTTTGCAGATATATTTGTTAAATAACAATACTATGGTAAAGAAAGGTGAAATCTACGTCAAAGAAGCGGTCATTAGGACGATGACGAAGGACGGAATTGACTATATTTGTATTACGGACATAGCCCGACAGAAGAACGCCGTAGAGCCTAAAGATGTCGTTAAAAACTGGATGCGACAAAAGAACACACTTGAGTATTTAGGCTTGTGGGAGAAGCTTAATAACCCAAACTTCAAAGGGGTCGAATTCAACCCCTTATTGTCAGAGGCTGGCAGCAACTCCTTTACGATGAGTCCAAGTAGGTGCGTGGAGTAAGTAAAGTAGGTGTTTTAGTTTACTTTATGATGTCATGAAGGGCATTGGTAGGCCAAACAACTCTTTTAAGGGAGTAAAAGGCGTAGATTGTTTTAGGTTAAAACAATTGAACAACAGCCTTGGCTTGCAAAGAGAATCTTGGGTTATGGCATACGAAAAAGACCGTTTGGGAAAGTTGGGTATTAACTTTAACGTTAAACACTCGTCCGTTCTTGAAGGCGATGGCATAGGTTAAGATATACTTTCCATCGAAGATGACGGGAAGACACCAAGGTATATAGAAGTGAAGACAACGACGGGTAGCATGGATACCCCATTCTACTTCAGTGCTACAGAGATGCGTTTTAGTAGGGAGCATAAGGAACATTACTACTTATATCGTGTTTATATCTTAAAGCAATCAGGCCAACAAGCAGATGTTACATTACTGCATGGCAGTTTAGAAGGGCTTAGTGCTGACCCCACCTGTTACCAGGCTAAGGTCGAGCTATAATCCCTTAGTATGTCATTCTGTCATTCTGTCTCTCCCTGTCCACCTGTTACTCTGTCTTTCATCACCCCACCTGTCCTCTCTGTCCACCTGTTACTCTGTCTTACATCACCCCACCTGTCCTCTCTGTCCACCTGTTACTCTGTCCTAAACCGTCCCCACCTGTCCTCTCTGTCCACCTGTTACTCTGTCTTACATCACCCCACCCGTCCACCCTGTCCACCTGTTACTCTGTCTTTCATCACCCCACCCGTTCTCCCTGTCCACCTGTTACTCTGTCTTAAACCGCCCCACCCACCCATCTACTTTATCCTTTTCTTATTCTGTCTCTATTTGCCAATATGAATTATTTTAGTTATCTTTGCCTACAAAACAAACGTAAGACATAATGGCAACAGTAGACGACAAGAAGATTATCTTCTCAATGGTTGGGGTCTCAAAGATTATCCCACAGAACCAAAAACAGATTCTGAAGAACATTTACCTATCGTTCTTTTATGGCGCAAAGATAGGTATCATCGGTCTTAACGGCGCAGGTAAGTCTACGCTAATGAAGATTATAGCAGGCTTGGTAGAGCCTACTCAGGGCGAGGTAGTGTGGAGTCCGGGTTATACCGTAGGTTATCTGCCACAGGACCCACCGCTTGATGAGGCCAAGACCGTCAAAGAGAATGTCATGGAAGGGGTGCAGCATATCTATGATGCACTAAAGGAATACGACGACATCAATGTGAAGTTCGGTATGGAGGAGTATTACTCTGATGCTGACAAGATGGACAAACTGATGCAGCGACAGGCTGAGTTGCAGGATATCATCGATGCTACAGACGCTTGGAACATAGACTCTCGCCTCGAGAGGGCCATGGATGCGCTGCGATGTCCTAAGGGTGACCTCCCTGTAACGAACCTTTCTGGCGGCGAGCGACGCCGTGTTGCACTCTGCCGCTTGCTCCTTCAGAAGCCAGACGTGCTATTGCTCGATGAGCCAACCAACCACCTTGATGCCGAGAGTATCGACTGGTTGGAGCAACACCTGCAGCAGTATGAGGGAACAGTCATTGCTGTAACGCACGACCGATACTTCTTAGACGATGTTAGCGAGTGGATTCTTGAGCTCGACAGAGGTGAGGGTATCCCATGGAAGGGCAACTACTCATCATGGCTCGACCAGAAGACAAAGCGCATGGAGCAGGAGGAGAAGTCGGCTTCGAAGCGTCGTAAGACCTTAGAACGTGAGTTGGAATGGGTGCGCATGGCCCCGAAGGCGCGTCAAGCCAAGGGTAAGGCCCGTCTGAACTCATACGAGCAGATGCTCAACGAGGAGCAGAAGCAGCGCGAAGAGAAGCTCGAGATCTTCATCCCTAACGGTCCTCGCCTGGGCAACAAGGTCATCGAGGCGCAGCATGTGAAGAAGGCTTTTGGTGAGAAGGTGCTCTTCAACGACCTCAATTTCATGCTTCCTCCTAACGGTATCGTGGGTGTTATCGGCCCTAACGGAGCTGGTAAGACAACGCTCTTCCGCCTTATCATGGGTTTGGAACAGGCCGATGGCGGTACGTTCGAGGTGGGCGAAACAGTTAAATTGGCATACGTCGACCAGCAGCATAAGGATATCGACCCTAACAAGACGGTGTATGACGTAGTGTCACAGGGCAACGACACCATCCGTATGGGTGGTCGTGACATCAACTCACGTGCCTATCTCTCACGCTTCAACTTCTCTGGAACCGACCAAAGTAAGCTTTGTTCAGTCCTCTCAGGAGGTGAGCGCAACCGCTTGCAGTTGGCTATGGCATTGAAACAAGAGGGTAACGTCCTCCTTCTCGATGAGCCAACTAACGACATCGACGTGAACACGTTGCGTGCTTTGGAGGAGGGTCTTGAGGCCTTCGCAGGCTGTGCAGTAGTCATCAGCCACGACCGCTGGTTCCTTGACCGTATCTGTACGCATATCCTTGCATTTGAGGGTAATGGTGAGGTAGTATTCTTCGAGGGTGGTTTCTCCGATTATGAAATCAATAAAGCACGCCGCCTTGGTAACGAGGAGATTAAGAAGGGACGCTACAGAAAACTGATGGAAGAGTAGGATTGGAGCTGTGGGAACATCTCTAAACAAGCGGCCTCACCCCCAACCCCTCTCCGAATGGAGAGGGGAGTAGTATGTGAGGTTACCCCTATCGGGCTGCTAACATGGTTCTTAGGTAATTCTTTCTCTCACAGAGCCCACAGATCTTACAGAGCATTTTTGCGCACAGTTTCTAACCCACAGAAGGCCTCCGGCATACAGAGTTCACAGAGGCCTCACCCCCAGCCCCTCTCCGAATGGAGAGGGGAGTAGTATGTGAGGTTACCCCTTTTGGCCTGCTAATGATAGGAGATGGGCCGCTGAACATCTGGAGGACATGTAGGGGTATCTCGGTAATCACTCCCTCTCCAATCGGAGAGGGGCAGGGGGTGAGGCTTCTGTTGGCTGTAACGTTCTGTGATATCGGTTGACTTAACGTCTCTGTGAAACTTTGTGTGTTCTGCTCATCTGTGTAAATCTGTGAGAAATAGAATGCACCCTCAATGAAAAAAGGGACGCTTGAGACTTGCTGGGCAGTTTTTTCTCTCACAGAAGACATTTCATTCTCTCATGTTAGATATTTTTTTCTCTCACAGAGCGCACAGAGTTCACTGAGCCTTTTGGCGCACGTTTCGAGCCCACAGAACGCCTTCGGCATACAGAGAACACAGAGCGTTTCAGCTATCGTAGATACTAACAAGGGACAACACGAAGCCTACATCCACTCAATAGGGGTATCTCGGTGATCACGCCCCTCCCTTTTGGGGAGGGGAAGGGGGAGGGGCCAGCTGGGGACGGGGAGGGGCCACCATTTCTCTGCGTGCTCTCCCTGTTCGCTGAAAGGCTTCTGTTCATCTGTGAAAATCTGTGAGAAATAAAGCACCCAATAGATTTCCTGCGTTCTTGAAAAAACCTGACAAAAACGCATAAGAAATCCCTTACGGATATAGAATGATATAATTAAAAATCTAAATCGCAACTAACAAGAAATCAATCACTTATAGACTCGAAGCAAGAAGGGCCTTATCAAGCATCAAGAAGGGCGTCTTCAAGGGGCAAGAAGGGCATGTTCTCGAACGTTGAAGGGCATGTTCTTGAAGCATGAAGGGCATATACTGGATTCGAGTATGGCGAAAACTCTTTACATATTCGTGGGGAATAAGCATGGAGTGTCGCCTCTTCTTTTCCAAAGAAAAAGGGATACTGCCTCGGCAATATCCCTTAGAAAAGATTTTATTAGCAAAGTTTATTGGGACAGACGAGAGACGACTGTCCCGTTGTATCTATTGATTACTTATAAAGAACCATTGTTTGCCTGACGTACCATCTCAGAGGATGCATAGAGGTAGACCTCTACACGGCGGTTAGCCTGGCTGATAGTCTTGTTCTCAATAGGGTTCGCACTACCGAAGCCCTGTACTGAACGGATCTGACGACTGCTTACTCCGCGACCTTTCAGATAGGATGACACGGCTTCAGCACGACGCTGTGACAATGGGACATTAATGTTGTCATTACCTGAAGCGTCGGTGTAGCCCTGTATAGCAACGTCACAGTTAGAGTTGCGTTGCATGAGGGAAGCAAACTTCGTGAGGTCGTTCTTGGCCGAAGCACTTAGGTTTGAACCATTCAGAGGGAAGAGGATACCTGAGTCGAAGGTCACCTTCACGCAGTCTAAACCGTTCGCATCTGTCACCTTATCGACACGTGCATTAGGCAACTGCTGCGATGCCTCGCGTGCTACCTTGTCCATGTGACGACCGATGAGGGCTCCCGCTCCTGCACCAACAGCGCCACCAATGGCTGCACCAATAGCTGTACTCTTACCGTTATGACCTATTATTTGACCAACGATGCCGCCCAATGCTGCACCAGCACCGCCTCCGATTAATGATCCTGTACCTTGTTTTGTCTGACAACTTACGACAGTGAGGAGACACATTCCTGCTGCCATCATCTTCATATTCTTCATAATCAAACGTATTAAATGACTATTATCTTTTACCTTATTCAGCATGGTCAACGACCGTGCCTTAATTCATTTTAATTCATGCAAAGTTAAACAAATATACGCCATAGGGCCCTTATTGCCAACATTTTTTTGTATTTTTGCAGAAAATAAGCCAACTCGGCAAATAGAGACAAGCTTCGTTTGCACTCATTTGCATTATTTTCGCAATAGATAGACTGGCCGAAGTAGGTGGGAGAAAGACTCCCGTAGGCTCGCTTATCCCAGTTGTATCTGTGTGCAAAGTTAGTGTTTCACGCCATAATGGCAAAAGGGAAACACCTATAACAACGTGGGAAATCCCCTAAAAGAGTAAAGTAAAAGAATAGAATAAAGTATTTATGGCAAAAGAACTGAAAGAACTTACCAAGAGAGCCGACAACTACTCTCAATGGTACAATGACTTAGTAATAAAGGCAGACTTGATTGAACAGTCTGCTGTACGTGGTTGTATGGTTATCAAACCATACGGTTATGCTATCTGGGAGAAGATACAAGCGCAGCTTGATAAGATGTTTAAGGAGACCGGAGTACAGAATGCTTACTTCCCAATGTTAATCCCTAAGAGCTTTCTCTCACGTGAGGCTGAACACGTGAAGGGCTTTGCCAAGGAGTGTGCCGTGGTTACTCACTATCGCTTGAAGGCTACTGAAGATGGCAACGCCGTACAGGTCGACCCTAATGCGAAGCTCGAGGAAGAACTGATCATACGCCCTACAAGTGAGACAATCATCTGGAACACCTATAAAAACTGGATACATTCATGGCGCGATCTGCCGTTGATGTGCAACCAGTGGTGTAATGTGATGCGTTGGGAGATGCGCACTCGTCCATTCCTTCGCACGTCTGAGTTCCTCTGGCAGGAGGGTCACACCGCTCACGCAACACGTGAGGAGGCTGAGAAGGAGGCACAGACAATGTTGCGTGTCTATGCTGACTTTGCTGAGAAATGGCTCGCTGTTCCTGTCGTACAGGGCGTTAAGAGCGAGACAGAACGCTTTGCGGGTGCATTGGATACCTATACCATCGAGGCCATGATGCAGGATGGTAAGGCCCTTCAAAGTGGTACTTCTCACTTCTTGGGACAGAACTTTGCAAAGTCTTTCGACGTCACCTTCCTTAATAAGGAGAACAAGCCAGAGTATGTATGGGCCACTTCATGGGGTGTTAGTACTCGATTGATTGGTGCGCTCATCATGACCCACTCTGACGATAACGGTCTCGTTCTCCCTCCAAAGATTGCGCCTATTCAGGTGGTTATCGTACCTATCTTCAAGGGTGAAGAGCAGTTGAAGGAACTGACAGCCAAGCTACAACCAGTCATCGACCAGCTCCGTGAGTTGGGAATCACCGTCAAGTATGACGATACCGATAATAAGCGTCCAGGCTTCAAGTTCGCTGACTATGAGCTTAAGGGTGTACCTGTACGTCTTGCTATGGGTGGTCGTGACTTAGAGAACAACACCATTGAGGTGATGCGCCGTGATACGCTTGAGAAGGAAAGCCTAAGTTTTGATGGCATCGTAGAGCACATCAAGAACCTTCTCGACGACATTCAAGCTAATATCTTCAAGAAGGCCAAGGACTTCCGCGACGCTCATATCTATGAGTGTGAGAACTATGATGAGTTCAAGGAGAGAGTAAAGGATGGTGGTTTCTTCCTCTGTCACTGGGACGGAACAGAGGAGACTGAAGCGAAGATAAAGGAAGACACGCAGGCAACCATCCGTTGTGTCCCTTATATGTTCGAGCAGACTCCAGGCGTCGACATGGTTAGCGGCAAGCCTGCTAAGTATCGTGTCATCATCGCAAGGTCATATTAATAAACGAAAACTGGCATTGTCGAGGGTCTTTATAGCCCTCGGTAATGCTGGTTTTTGCTTTTGAGAGGATGGCAGGAAGGCCTATCGAGCCTATCAGCCCTTACATTCATAGCAACTAACTTAAACATTATCAATTATGAAAAAGTCACTTCTTACTTTTGTTTTCCTCCTTGCTCTGACAGCATTAAACGCTCAGACACTCATCAAGGCTAAGTTTCAGAAAGGCGAACAAGCTACTTATTCGACTGTGTCGGAAGCGAAGCTCTCAACACCTATGGGCGGTGGCGACCAGTCGCTCAAGACGAGTAGTAACACCGTCATTACCGTGAAGGAGGCCAATGCGGATGGATATGTTATCGAATTGAAAACCAAGGACGTTAAGACTGAAGGCGACCAGTCAACTGCCTTGCAGACGCAGACCATAGTGAGTCAATACTTTGGTAATGTTCCTATGCGAGTAAAGACTGATGCCAACGGAAAGGTGACCGACATCCTAAACTTTGAGGAGGTGCAGGCCAGTGTGAGCAAGCTTGTGATGGCGTTCATCGACTCTATCTATAAAGAAAAGCCTCAGTTAGAGCAGAGCCTGCCTAAATATAAGATGGCGATGTCGCTCAACAACATGCTAACCAAGCAGACTTTCATTGAAATAATGGAACATTCAACCTTCTTCAACCTCTTTGGTAAGACGCTAAAGACAGGTGATAAAGAGGATGTCAATCAGCAAGGAATAAAGTCAATCGTCACATACGAGGTGACTAAGGAGCCTAACGAGCTCGTCATCATAGGTAAGACACAGAACAACATGAGCGAAGACGACGTGAAAGGTTTCCTCATTGACAAGATGAAACTGATGGGTTCTGACGAGTCGATGATAGCTAAGTTCGAGCAAGGATGGTTGATGATGAAGAAGATGGGACTAACGAAAATGGACGGTGCCGGTACGATTACGACCCGTCTCCTCCCTTCTGGCTGGGCCACAGAGTATAGTTCTTCTATCAAGTCAAAGGTGATGGGCGCCGTAATGACTACTAACTCCGTGTCTAAATTAGTAGGACATAACTGGAAGTAATCGGCTTCGTCAGACAGTATATATAATATAATAAGGTGGTGAGGGCTGTTTCATCACCACCTCCCCTTCGCTCCTTTCTATTATGTGGATAGGTGTGTGGGAGTGGTGTGTGAGCTTTTTACTACATGTTCCTTAACTCCTTTCCATTAAGAGGATATCTGTCGGGAGTAGTATGTACCTTTTTTAGACACACCTTCCTTCGCTCCTTTCCATTACAAGGATAGGTGTGTGGGTGTGGTGTATGCCCTTTTTGTTACACCTCCCTTCGCTCCTTTCCATTAAGAGGATAGATGAGCGGAGTGGTATATGGGCTTTTTTAGTACTCTTATTCTTAGTTCCTACCACTCATTAGTGGTGTTTTCTATTCTCCTTTATGAGCTGTTGATGAATGCAGAAAGGTAATTGTCCCCTTTCTTCGGTGAGCTAACTGAGCCGTAAAAAATCATTACATCGAATAGTGTTAATCATCCCCATGAAGTAGGCGTAGCCTCTTCTATCACCTACTCTATAACCTTCAATAAATCAGTACGTTATAAACAGCGTTTAAGAACATGCCCTTCTTGCATCAAGAAGGGCATGTTCTTGTTCCATGAAAGGCATGTTCTCGAATGTTGAAGGGCGTCTTCTTCGTTCAAGAAGAGCGTTTCTTCGAAAAGAGACGGATATGAATTGTGAAATATCCTGACATTTCCTGTTTACTTGAATACCTTTCCTTTTTCACATAGAACTGTTCTTTCTCTCATAGAGCAAACTACGGCCCCTCCCCCAACCCCTCCCCCGTAGGGAGGGGCGTAGTATGTGAGGTTACCCCTATTGGGCTGCTTGCATGGGGCGTGGTGAGGTCTTTCTCTCACGCTGGATAGGTTTATCTCTCACAGAGCACACAGAGTTCACGGAGTTTTTTGGCGCACATTTCGAGTCCACAGAAGGCCTCCGGCATACAGAGTTCACAGAGCGTTACTGCTAATGTTGGCACGAATAAGGGACAACAAGTAGCCTATATCCTTCTTATAGGGGTATCTCGGTGATTACGCCCCTCCCTTTGGGGGAGGGGAAGGGGGAGGGGCCAGCTGGGGGAAGGGGGAGGGGCCAGCTGGGGGAAGGGGGAGGGGTAACCTCGCTAATCACTCCCCTCTCCACTCGGAGAGGGGCTGGGGGTGAGGTCTCTATTACCCCTTCACCTACCTAAAAATGATGATTTTGCAAATTCATTAAAAGTAAGTATTGGACGATATATATATTTTCTATACCTTTGCAGACGCTTATCGTAAAAAAAGAAGATACAAGGCTGACTTCATTTGCAGACACCTGTGACTTAGTCTTAAGCCTGGGTAAACTATATGGACTCGGTTCTCTTGCTGCGAAAGTAGGGAGAGATTGATGTCTACTCATTAAAAACCTATTTGTAATCTGAGTATATATGAACAAATTAAAAGTGAACTATGAAAGGCGTGCCAGATACTATCTGTCCGCCACTCTCTTAAGTTCTTTGTTCTTATTCCCGCCCACCTACGTCCATGCCACGTCTGTGCATGGGCAGGAAACAGTTGAGGATGAGGACAAAGATGTCAAAACATCTGTAACCGTTCGGGTTGTTTCTGAACAGTCGCAGGAGCCGCTCATCGGTGCTGTCGTACGTTGCGAAGGTGTTTCAAATCCCTCGGTGACAGACATCGATGGTAAGTGTACGATTAAACTCAAGCGTGCTGCCGACCGCATAAAACTGACGGTAACCTACGTAGGGTATAAGTCTGTGACCCGTGTCGTTAATGTTCCTGACAGTCGCATGATAACCTTACAGTTAAAGGACGACTCCAAGCAGTTGGATAATGTCACTGTTACCGCCCTGAAACGGCACACAACAGTGTTGCAGCAGTCGTCTGCCATCAGTCAAGAAGCCTTAGAGAAAGGTGGTGCAACCTCCTTGGCAAAACTCCTTGAAACCATTCCCGGCGTTAGTTCTATCAGTACGGGAAACACGATAGCAAAGCCTGTTATTCAAGGTATGCACAGTAGTCGTATCCTCTTGATGAACAATGGTGTACGTCTGGAAAGCCAAAGCTGGGGTGCCGACCATGCACCAGAGCTTGACTATACAGGTTCGAGCATGGTAGAAGTGGTGAAGGGAGCCGAGTGTATTCGCTATGGCTTTGGTGCGATGGGTGGTGTAGTACTCTTGAACGATGCGCCCCTACCCTACGAAAACAAGAAGATTAAGGTCAATGGAAACGTCAATGTAGGCTACGATACCAATGCCCGTGGCTTCAGTGGATCGGGTACTGTTGAGACTGGTTATAAGCAGTTTGGCCTGCGCCTACACGGTATGTACACGAAAGGAGGCGACTATCATACCGCCGACTACGTGTTGAATAACACGGGATATAACACCATCAGTTTCTCAGCCTTAGCTGGTTGGCAAGGAAGAAAACTGACAGCAACGCTCTTCTCAAGTATCTACTATCAGCGAAGCGGCATCTATTACGCCAGTAAGATATCTGACTTATCACAGTTGATAAAGCGCTTTGAGTACGGACGACCCGACCCAGAGACTGTTAAACCCTTCTCTTACGATATCAAACCACCGTTCCAACAGTCGCAACACGTGACGTTGAAGGGTGAACTCAAGTGGGAGCTTAACCCCAACCATCACCTAAATCTCACGCTGTCGTTCCAAGAGAACCTCCGTCAAGAGTTCGAGAACCGAAAGAAGACACAGTGGAGTTGGATCCCAATGCAGGACTTGATACTGAAAACCTATAAGTTTGACGTACTTTGGCAAGCTAAATGGAAACTATGGAAGATGACCACTGACGCTGGTCTCTCAAATACTTACCAAACGAACTTCAACTATCCCGGTACGAAGCAGCCGGCTTTCGTCCCTAACTTCGCAGCCCTTTCGATGGGCGGATATTTCCTTCATAAAGCCGAGTTCGGCAGGTTGCAGTGTGCACTCGGTATGCGTTATGATTTCCGTGTACTGTCGGTTAATGGCTATAGCAGCCTCAGCAACTACACCTACTACGACGACTTCAAACTCTATAGTAACTTCACAATGAGCCTGGCTACCCACTATCAGTTCAGTGACAAGTGGGATGCACGTGCGAATATCGGTTGGTCATGGCGCCCACCAGATATCAATGAGCTCTATGCCATTGGTCTTCAAGACGGTTCCTATTGGGTAGTAGGCAATAAGAACCTTGCCAGTGAGCGTGGATATAAGCTCGTGTTAGGTACGAAATATAGGAATACTTGGTTCTCGGTAGAGCCCAGCTTCTTCTTCCAACGTATCAACAGCTATATATACGACCATATCGGAGAAGGTAAGGACCGCTTCCATAACCACCCAAGTGGTAAGTATCCGAAGTTTATCTACGACCAAGACGATGTGAAACTCTATGGTGGTGATATCGAGGCAACCGTGAAGCCTGTACGTGGACTTACCTTTGTCGGTAAGGGAGAATGGATGTTTGCACGCAACCTAACCCACAATGACTGGCTACCCTTCATGCCTTCAGACCGTTACGGACTCTCTGCTACCTACGAGCTACCGCTGAAGAAGCCTCAGAAGTATCGTTCGTCGCTGTCGCTCTCAGGTATCTATGTGACCAAGCAGACCCGCTTTGACCCTGATAAAGACCTCGTTCCAGACTCGCCACCAGCCTATTTCCTACTGAACGGGACAGCTGAACTGCGTATCGGACTGCCGCAGAATAAGGAGTTGAAGTTTATGATTGTCGGTGATAACATACTCAATGCACTCTATAAGGAGTACACCGACCGCTTCAGATACTACGCCCATGAGCGTGGTGCAAACTTCTCTTTACGTACATTGTTTAAGTTCTAATTAGCTGAAAAAGAATATGAAACTATATAAAGACATACGCCTCATACTTGCCACAGCAGCGGTAGGACTCGTCTTCGGGAGTTGCTCTAACGACCAAGTTGACGATTTCTTCAAGAAGATAATACAAGCCCCTCCTTCCTCTATAGAGCGAGATGTGAAGGGACATGAGCAGATCTATGCCGTTCATGCCATCTTGAGAATGGGCTATAAGGGCGGGATGATTGGTGTAGGACCTGATGGAAACGACTCTATTCAAGCCTATAACACCTATCACCTCGTCAGTAGTTCGACCTCTATACCAGTCATGCAAGAGATTGATATAGCCAAGGATGACGACGGACAGATGACCATCACGACCGAACGCGACTGCTTTGACGTGATTGCATCAGATGATATTTACTATGGATTGGAGCTGAAGTACTACGATCAGAACGGTATGCTCATCAATCATCAGTTCTCTGGTTATCCCTTCATGAAGGACAAGGAAGGGTATAACGTGCCTGATGAAGACAACGCAACACTCCTTGTTCACCAACACTTCTTCGGTATTGGCAACGCTTCCTTAGACAAGTTGGTGGCTGATAGTACCTCCTCTGGACACGAGAAAGCGGTTCAAGGGATGCAAATGGCCTATCCTCGCTCATTGGCTTCAATACCTACTTATTATGACCGATACACCTTCAAGGAGCAAGGGGGAGCTATGGAAGCAGCTACAAAGTTCTCTACATCTAACATCTATGTGCCTGACGGCTACACGTTCGGCCTTAACCAGGTGCCATTTAACAGTGAACTGGCTTGGAGAGCGATTGAGGTATCGGGTAAGCCAGAGGCTTTGCAGCCTTTTACCTTTGGTGGGAAGACTTATCATCTCTACAAGACTATTGATCCAATGGAGCTGAATAAGATTACACCTGAGGTCTTTACATACGAGTATAGAGACACTGATCCAGTGGAGGAGGAACTCGGAAAACTCTTTACAGAGGCTTATAACGATGACTTCACCGACCCAGATACCGAGGCACCACGCCAGCGTTATGGTCATACTGTGGGTCTGCTGCATCAGAAACGCAGCTTAGACGTTGGCTCAGACTTAGACCGCTTGGGCTTTAAGGGCGTCATGCAGTTCCACAAGTCAGACATTGCTTTCCAACTGCAGGTGCGCATCTGTCATATTCTCAACAAAGGACAGCAGCACGTAGGAGAGTCGGAAAAGCCTGCAAAGTACTGCAATACAAACAATAGCGAGCATAGTTTCCTATGGGACTTCAACCAGTTACAACCCGGTTGGGACAGCTTCGATATCGACTATCCACTGTCTGTTCGTGTGATAGCCAATACCAAGGACGGTGAAGACAAGTGTTTTGAGGATGTTAAGCGATTCTATCCTGCTGCCAACAAGGCACAGCTCTGGCGTATGCTAACACGTCCACAAGACTTCTTCACACAGTACAGACAGAACGTAGTATTGATGTAATAACGAATTGGAAACATGAATAAGATAGTTAAAAATATCCTTTTATTATCATGCCTTGCCGTTGTCTTCGCCTCATGCGACGACTTTGTCTTTGGCAATGTACATGTTGATTATAACGAGAACCCCTTAGAGAGTAAGGGATTAGCACGTAGTGGCGCTGACAGATATGTAGATAGTCTGTCGAAGATAAAGGTCTCTGAGCAGGTAAACAACCCTGATCCAGACGGAGCCTTCAATGGTTGGGCTACGTGTCTGGCTATGTTTAAGGAGGGACACTCCCACGGTGACGGTATGATGCACGGTAATTTCGTTTACCATAACGCCCCTTGGAAGCAGGAGGAGTTCGTTATCATTCGCAACAACACGGCTAAGTGGCCTACTGTTGAGGTGCAACGCCAGAGCACAGTGACGTATCTTGAACAGAGCGATGGCAAGACTGGCCCCGACTACATCCGCATCATCGGTGGAAAACTAAAGCGTTGGGGACTCTGCCTCTACTTCTTTAATAAGGAGGGAAAGCTGATGAACGATGATATCCTCGACCACTCTGATGAGTATCAGATATTCTTTACGGTGAGCGAGGTCGACGACAAGGGTAATCCTTACGAGGTGATGGACTGCCGTGGTACGTGGAAACCGAAGAAGAACAAGTTTGGTGACTGGAAGAAAGGCGGTACGATAGACACAACACCAGTACCTTCACCATTCTTCGCAAATACGACTACGTGGAAAGAAAGAGCCGAACGCACACCGAAGATATTTGAATATACCTACCGAGACACGTGGATTCATAACGCAATGGCCGATGGTGCGCGTGAGTTATTCAACCAACGTCTACTGCCGCCGTTGACCCGTGAGGATGCTGACTGGGCTGTTGCTCCCTACGACCAGGACCGTGTTGGACTGAAGGGGCACTTTAATTTCGACATTGAAGCCGACGAGAACGATGCTCTCCATGAGGAGTGGCCATTAGAGATAACACGTCGCTTGGACCCAGCTACGGGTGAGACGGGTCATTACACACGTCCGTCTTATCTCTTACCTAAGTTTTATCTATCGGTTAGGGTGATGAAGTGTCCGAAAGGAAAGAAGGCACTGATACCGAAGGATGAGTATCTTAGCCGCCACTCCACCTACGTCTTCCGTAGTCCCTACATCTGTTCAGAGGCTTACAATCCCGATGAACCGAAGGAGTATGGCGCTGACTCCGAATGGAAGGAGCTCTTCCGCTTTAATATTCCTATCAAAGTCTTCTGCAGTAGCTTTGATACTGACCCAACAACCATCGACCCGAACGACCCTCTCTATTTCTATTTAGGACATGAGATAGGCCTGTCACCATTAGATGCATTGGAGGCTTCGCAGAATGTACAGACCCACGGCATTGGTGGTGGCTCTGGTTTCGGCAACTGGTTCCTGTAACATAGACAGCGGGAGTGGGTGGTCTCGACGATAAGGAAGTAACACGACGTCTGTAACTCACAATCTTTTCCCTTCGTGACAACCGTCCCTCCCACTGCTCACAATTATATAAACATATAAAGAAGAAAACAAATGATACAAAAGAAGATAGCTGCGTGCCTGCTCATCGGCCTAATGCTTTTAGCGATGAGTAGCTGTACACGTAACGAGATGCCCGTCAAGCAATCAACATCTAAGACTAAGTTAGACCACTTAATCATAAAGGAAGTGTTCTATGTAGGCCACTATTGGTATCGTGATGTACGTGCTTGGGGAATGAAGAATATGAACCAGATGTACAATGACGACCAGTATATTACCATCTTCAACCCTACGGATGAGGTGAAATATCTTGACGGTCTGGCCTTGTGTGTCAATGCTATCGACCCAAGCAAAGCCATTCAGTTCGCACCAAAAGACGATTTCGTCAATCGCTACTATGGTGCTTCTGGTATCTCTTACTTCCCTGGCAAGGGCAATGACTATCCTGTCAAACCGGGCCAGACCATCATCGTCGCAAAGTATGCCATCGACCATAAAGCTAGCTTCGAAGCCGAGTTAGAGGGTGAGGACTTAAGCATGTATGGCGGTCTAAATGCCTTCTTAGATTTGAGCAAAGCCGACTTTGAATGGACAAACATCAACTATGACCCCGGACAGAAGAACAATCCGAACGTACCTGATATGTGTGCTATCCTCACATCTACCGACGCCAGCGGTAATATCGGACCTTCTTATGACTTCTCTCGTGTGTCTGAAAGCAACGGTATAGCCTTGATAAAACTCCCTTGGACACCAGAGGAATTCAAGAAGAACTATGCCGAAACAAAGGATAGTAAAGGTTATCTGCATTATATCACTGTCACCAGTAGTGCTCACGGCGATTTCTATGCCATAGAAGTACCCTTAGAGTGCGTCATCGACTGCATCACCATCTGTCCACGTCGTATGTTCCAAATGCGTCCAAGCAAGTTAGACAGGGGCTACAATGCCGTTACCGACAACTCATTCTCTGGCCTTAAACAAAGCGACTACCCTATCTCTTCAGGCTTAGCCCTGGTGAGAAAGTGGGATGGAAAGAAGTTTGTTGACGACAACAACACCACTGCCGACTTTGAAGTCAAGGTTGCCTCGCTATCAAGAAAGGATGAAAAAGGCAACCCAATAAAGTGATAACAAGGTGAGTAAACACCACTGCCGACTTTGAAGTCAAGGTTGCCTCGCTATCAAGAAAGGATGAGAAGGGCAACGCAATAAAGTGATAACAACATGAGTAAATAGTCAACAAGGTAAAAGAACAACACACAAAAAGGATAATAAGGCTGCAGCATCTTAGGTCCACCCTATCTTGCTGCAGCCTTTCCCATTGTGTATATATAATGAAAAGGAGGCTAAGTACTGCCAAGAAAGCGTATAACCAGCTGGCCCTCAACAAACAACAGCTGGCCCCTCCCCCCTCCCCAGCTGGCCCCTCCCTCGTCCCCTCCCCCGCAGGGAGGGGCGTAATCACCGAGATACCCCCACACAAGTATCCTCGTAACTCATATTCGCTCCATTCGTGTAATTCGTAGTCTTCTATTTTCAAGACTATGTGCTTTCGTCCCATCCAGCATTCGTGCCATTCGAGTAATTCGTAGTCTTCTATTTTCAAGACTATGTGTTTACGTCCCATCCAGCATTAGTGCCATTCGAGTAATTCGTAGTCTTCCATTTTCAAGACTATGTTCTTTCTTCATACCCAGCATTAGTACCATTCGAGTAATTCGTAGTCTTCCATTTTCAAGACTATATTCTTTCCTCATACCCAACATTAGTACCATTCGAGTAATTCGTAGTCTCGTACATTAAAGGTTGTATTCTTTCGTCCCATCCAGCATTAGTGCCATTCGTGTAATTCGTAGTCTCGTACATTAAAGGTTGTATTCTTACGTCCCATCCAGCATTAGTGCCATTCGAGTAATTCGTAGTCTTTCGACAAATTAGCAGTCTTTAGAAGTTTGGAAATTTCTTTACACCATCCTTATAAAAGTCCACCTACAAACCACCGCCACACCGACAAGAAGCAAGCTTATAACCCACACGAAATCAAAAGGTTATAAACAGCATTAAAGAAAGGCCTCTTCAAGCATCAAGAAGGGCGTCTTCTTGCCCCTTGAAAGGCATGTTCTCGACCCTTGAAGGGCGTCTTCTCCAACCATGAACAGCGTTTCCTCGAAAAGAGAAGAGAGTGATTAGCGAAATATCCTTACAGTTTCTGAAGATATAATCAGCATTATTTCTCACAGAGGGTGCGTTCTATTTCTCACAGAAAAACACAGAAGAACAGAACACACAGCATTCAAAGCAAGTAGTGGCCCCTCCCCCGTCCCCTCCCCCAAAGGGAGGGGCGTGATCACCGAGATACCCCTATAAGTTAGAGGCCCCTCCCCCGTCCCCTCCCCCGAAGGGAGGGGCGTAATCACCGAGATACCCCTATAAAAAGGATGTAGGCTTCATTATGTTCTTTGATGGCAGTCTTGTAGGGGTAACCTCACATACTACGCCCCTCCCTACGGGGGAGGGGTTGGGGGAGGGGCCGCCTAAGTTAGGAGCAAGGCTGCTGTCCCCTTGAACAAATTATGGTCCTAATGACACGAATATAAGAATTAATTTGTATATTTGCGGACATCTTTTGAGTGGCTTAATGTTTTCATACAGCAGCACGGGGGCATGTAAGCTACTCCCAATGACGATATTACCTAAACTATACATTGTCAATCAAATACTTATAAAAATGTAACATTCAAGGTGCTGCATAACTAATAAACCTAATATGAACAACCGATTTCTACACGGTGTGCTAACCGCACTTGCACTAACGGCGACGGCTACGAGCTTTGCTCAGAACCCTACCGTTATGACGCTTCAGACGCAAGTTGCTCCGAACCCAGAGAACGAGCCGCGTCCAGTATTCCCTGTTCCTTCTGACAGACAATGGCAGTGGCAGCAGACAGAGTTCTATGCTTTCTTCCATTATGGCATGAATACCTACGTTAATGAGGAGTGGGGAAAGGGCAACGAGAGCCCTAACAGCTTTGCTCCGACTGAGAAACCAGACCCGAGACAATGGTTGGAGGCTGTGCAGGCAGCTGGCATGAAGGGTGGTATTGCAGTCGTTAAGCATCATGATGGCTTCTGTTTATGGCCCACAGCGTCTACCGATTATAATATATCACATTCGTCGAGTCCTAACGCACAAGGCGTTAACATTGCCGAACTCTTTGCCAAAGCAGCACAAGAACTACACATGAAATATGGCTTCTACGTGTCGCCTTGGGATAGAAACAACGGTCAGTACGGTACTGACAGCTATGTGAAGGACGTCTTCTTAAAGCAGTGTGCTGAGTTGGCAAAGTATGGGTCAGACCAGTTCGAGATGTGGTTTGACGGTGCTAACGGCGGTGATGGCTACTATGGAGGTAAGAACACAACCATCCACATAGACCGTTCCACCTACTATGACGTGCCTAACCTCCGTGACTCAATACACAAGCTTAGCCCGAACATCATCCTTTGGGGTGTCGGTGGTGAGGCCCGTTGGATTGGTAACGAAGACGGATGGGCAGGCGAGACCAACTGGTGTAACGAGAATCGCGGCGTTGCTCCTGAGCGCAATGGTATGTATGGTACGGAGAACGGATGGTTCTGGTTGCCTGGTGAGAGCGATGCTAAGTTTACGAACCCTGGCTGGTTTTGGAGTCAAAAAAGCAAGCCGATGACGGCAGAACGCACGTTCCAGATGTATTTAGAGACAGTGGGTCGCAACTCAACACTCATCCTTAACTGTCCTCCCGACAGGAGTGGTAAACTCCCACAAGACCAAGTAAGCCGATTGAAAGAGTTCGGTAAGATGCTAAAGAGCCGTTTCCAGACCAACCTTGCCAAGTCGGCTACTATCGAGGCAAGCAGTACTCGTGCACATGGCGCAACCCGTTCCTACGCAGCAAACAACCTTATTGACGAGAACCCAGACACTTACTGGGCCGCAGAAGACGACGTAAAGGATGTTACCCTTACCTTGAAATGGAACAACCCACAGACTGTTCGCTACGTGACACTACAAGAGTATGTCAGACTTGGGCAACGTGTCAAGAGCTTCTCAGTTGAGTACACCACCGATGGCAGCACATGGAAGCCACTTGCCAATAAGGTGAAGCAGACCACCATAGGCTATAAGCGCATCATTCCGCTCAATGGGAGCACCGCAAACAGCTATGGCTCGGGCTATGAAGCACGTGCTATTCGCATACACATCAAGGACGCCAAGGCTTGTCCTGTTATGAGTGAGATTGCCATTTATTAATCCTTTGACATGAGAAACAGTATGAAAAAGAATATATTAGCAGCTTGTGGCCTATTGTTCTGCAGCTCATTACTTCACGCACAGACCACAGATGAAGTTAGAATAGACTTCGAGAACCAAGACTATCAGGCTATTGGTGTCTACGACACATGGCTGAAGTCGCCTTTCCGTAGCCATGACGGACAGCCCGCAACACTGCAAGGTAACGTGCAGGTGGTGAGCAACATCGATAAAAACTATGATGATGTATTGAAGTCAACACCGAATGCTTCAGACAAGGTGTTGGGCTTCCAGCGTTCACGCTACGGTTCAAACACATTCGGTGCACGCATAGATCTTAAGCAGCCCTTCGCTTTGACCAAGGAAACTAAGTATGTTCATGTGATGATACACAAGCCGAAAGCGGGGCGCACCATGCTCATCGGACTCGGAAAACGTACCGACCGCCCTGGTCAGAGTGCTGATACAGAGCAGTTCTGGGAGTTCTCTACAAAGGAGATAGAGCCTAACAAGTGGGTAGATGCGGTCTTCCCGGTCAAAGGGGCAGGTGGTATTGACATCCATAGTCTTGTAGTTGTAGTCGACTGTGAGGACTCCAACGGTCTTAAAGATGATTTCCTTGCTTATATCGATAATATCGTCGTGAACAACGAGGCCTTCACAACAACCAACCGTGAGGACTATCCGATGAATTATAACAAAGATCAGAAGTGCACAAGAACTGATCGTGGACTCAAGGGTATCAGCCTCGGCAACCAAAGCATAGCTGTCTACGGCGACATCTCGTCGTCTACTCCAGCCTACACCTACCTCAGCAAGCGGGCTTTCTGGGCCAAACCGGGCGAGACACTCACCCCGGCTGTTCAGTACAAGGGCATCTGGATGCACAGCTATGTATATGTCGACCTGAACAACAACGGGCGCTTTGAACCGAAGGTGGAGGCAGGACAGATTGTTCCTGACGCTGGTAACGAGCTGATGGCCTACTCTTTCCTATCCGCATCTGACGAGAACAGCGGCTTTAACAGTGCTGGTACGGAGATTTCAGGCAATGGTCGTAACACACTCTCCATGCCGGCCTTCACCCTTCCCGACACCCTTCAGCATGGTTTCTACCGCATGCGTTACAAGGTGGATTGGAACTCTTCGGATGCAGGAGGTAGTATCGAGACTAATAACCACATTATTAATAATGGCGGAGGAGCCATGGACATTCGCCTTAATGTGCATGGTGACAATGTGACGATTACCCAAGGTGCACTCAACGGAAAGGTTGTTGCGGCCGATGACACCGAACTCAACAACCTCAGCATACCATTCGGACAACCCTTCACCATCAAGATGAAGCCCGAACACGGGTTCAACTTCAATGGCTTAAGGGTACGTCATGGCTACAACCTCACAGGCGACAGCCTCAGCCACGGCACCTATCAGTATGTTGACGAGCTCGTTCCACGTGAGCGTTTCAATGAAGATGGCACCTTCACCCTGCCTGCTGAGATGATTGATGGGGATGTTTCGCTTGAAGGAATATTCATAGATGCGAAGACAACCTTGACCTACGAGGTTTATTTCAACAATAAGTTTGTTTATTCAACGGCTGTCAATGGTGCCAAGACGGGGGCGGTGACGATTCCCGAAAGCCTCAACAGAGACTTTGTAGAACTATCTTCTGATACACAGACCGTTACCTCTCTCCCTGCCACCGTACGTATTAACGCCATGTGGACGGGTCCGATGAAGGTTGCAACAGCTACTGACACGACTTGGTATAACCTAAAGGTTAGCTCACAGCCAAAGTGGGTCTCTTCACGAACCTACGCTCCGAATGTCTACTTCATAGACCAGTCTGACACTGACAAGGATGCTGCGCTCTGGGCATTGACAGGTGACCCTTACAGCGGATTCCACCTTATTAATAAGGCAGTAGGACCTACACATGTGCTTGCGTCGGCGTCTCCAAAGGGCTCGGGTAATGCTGGTGGCTTCACCTTCGCTACCCTTGAGTCAGCAAGCGAACTTCCTATAGGCTACACAAGTGGCTGGTTCTTGAATGTTAGTCCTAATGATGAGGCAGGTTTCTACATCTGTAATCCAGAGGGCTACGGCCTCAACTATCGTGCTAATAACAACCTCGCTTATTGGACAGGGGGTAAGGATGGTGGCTCAACCTTCGTTCCGACAGAAGTTAAAAAGACTTCTACGGGTATTAGTAGTCTGACTCTTCAACAAGACGCCACTACCACTTACGACCTAACAGGTCGCTCTGTTGGCAAAAACCACAGAGGTATTGTCATCCGTAATGGTAAGAAGTTGCTCATTAAATAAGACAGAGTAAGAGGGGGACAGGGGTGGCCTGCCGACAAGATACGTGCTCAGACAGGGTATAGAAAGACAGAGTAACAGATGAACAAGTATCCAGTTGATGAGTAGACGAGGTAACAAGTCGACAAGTTATGTGCTCTGGCAGGGTATTAGAAAGACAGAGTAACAGATGAACTAAGAAAGAGTAGAGTAACAGATGAGCGTGTTACTCTACTTTTTTTAGTACTCTATGTATATGAAACTATAGTATTTACACAAGTTATAAAACTCTTACTACGAAACAGAAAAACGTCTGCTTCTCACGGAGGAACACAGAATAACAGAACACACAAAGGTTCACAGAGACATTAAGTCAACCGATAACACAGAACCTTACAGCCAACAGAAGCCTCACCCCCAGCCCCTCTCCGAATGGAGAGGGGAGTGATTACCGAGATACCCCTACGTGTCCTCTGTATGTTTAGCAGCCCATCTCCTATTATCAGCAGTCCTATAGGGGTAACCTCACATACCACTCCCCTCTCCATTCGGAGAGGGGCTGGGGGTGAGGCCTCTGTGTTCTCTGTATGCCGGAGGCGTTCTGTGGGCTCGAAACTGTGCACCAAAAACTCCGTGAACTCTGTGCGCTCTGTGAGAGAAAAACCTATCCACACACACCTACTATGTTCTTTTTCTCACAGAATAACACAGAATAACAGAACACACAGGGTTCAGAAAGATGATGGCCCCTCCCCCGTCCCCTCCCCAAAAGGGAGGGGCGTAATCACCGAGATACCCCTATAGAGTGGATGTTGGCTTCGTGATACCTCTTATTGGCAATCTTGTAGGGGTAACCTCACATATTACACCCCTCCCTGCGGGGGAGGGGTTGGGGGAGGGGCCACTATCTTATGGGCTCGAAACTGTGCGCAAAATATTCTGTTAGATCTGTGTGCTCTGTGAGAGAAAAAACTCCCCAGCAAATCTCATAGGCATTATCTCATAGAGTGGGTGCGTTCTATTTCTCACAGAATAACACAGAATAACAGAACACACAGCATTTCACAGAGACATTAAGTCAACCGATTTCACAGAACGTTACAGCCAACGTTAGCTGAAACGTTCTGTGAGTTCTGTATGCCGAAGGCGTTCTGTGAGTTCGAAACTGTGCGCAAAAATGTTCTGTTAAATCTGTGAGTTCTGTGAGAGAAAGAAATACCCTTTGTGAGAGAAGGAACTCTCCAGCGACTTTCGTGGTTATTATCTCATCCAGAGGGTGCGTTCTATTTCTCACAGAAGAACACAGATGAACAGAACACACAGCATTCCACAGAGACATTAAGTCAACCGATAACACAGAACCTTACAGCCACCTTTAGCAGTAACGCTCTGTGAACTCTGTATGCCGGAGGCGTTCTGTGAGTTCGAAACTGTGCGCAAAAATGTTCTGTTAAATCTGTGAGTTCTGTGAGAGAAAGAAATACCCTTTGTGAGAGAAGGAACTCTCCAGCTACTTTCGTGGTTATTATCTCATCCAGAGGGTGCGTTCTATTTCTCACAGAAGAACACAGATGAACAGAACACACAGCATTCCACAGAGACATTAAGTCAACCGATAACACAGAACCTTACAGCCACCTTTAGCAGTAACGCTCTGTGAACTCTGTATGCCGGAGGCGTTCTGTGGGCTCGAAACTGTGCGCCAAAAAGCTCCGTGAACTCTGTGCGCTCTGTGAGAGAAAAACCTATCCACACACACATACAATGTTCTTTTTCTCACAGAATAACACAGATGAACAGAACACATAAAGCTTCACAGAGACATTAAGTCAACCAATAACACAGAACCTTACAGCCACCTTTAGCAGTAACGCTCTGTGAACTCTGTATGCCGGAGGCGTTCTGTGGGCTCGAAACTGTGCGCCAAAAAGCTCCGTGAACTCTGTGCGCTCTGTGAGAGAAAAACCTCACCAGCGTGAGAGATAGAATGTGCGTTTGCGAGATAGAACACTGAACTTACTCATAGAAAATGTCAAGAGTTTTCAGTGACCAATCCACTCTCCATTCGGCGAGACGCCCTTCAAGCTCCAAGAACACGCTCTTCTTCATTCGAGAAGAGGCCTTTCTTGGGGCAAGAAGGGCATGTTCTGCATGCAAGAAAGGCATGTTCTCAAACGCTATATATAACGTATTGACACTGTGAGGGTTATAGTATCGGTTATAGAAGGTATCCTATTCCTAATTATGAGGACGTTTAGGTTGATAAGATGTAAGGTTTTTTCGCAGAATTACTAATACTTTTGAAGGGCGGAGAGATTACTAAGATAGCACAATGAAGAGGAGATATTCTTCGATTAATGGGGAGAGGAAAGCGACAAGAAAGGGAGAGGTTGGCGACAAGGAAAGGAGAGGTTGGCGACGAGAAAGGGTAAGATGAGAAAGGAGAAGAGCGAGAGAACTAAGCAAGCCAATGAACGATACTTTCGGAGAGGAGGCGGAGGAAGATTCTTACTTGTGTGCGAGAACAACACTTCTAACCAAAAAAAAAGAACTAAATGCTTGTTTATTATTGTATAAACAACTATATTTGTAGCACAAAACCTAAATCAGAAGAATATATGTCTAATTTTATGAAAGTTAGTAAGAACCGTAGGAAGCACCCTCCCTTTGTAACGGGTAGCGTCGCTTTCTCCTTTGCTCTTGGGTTGATGGCCGTTGCTCCGTCCCCAGTATTAGCCAATGTGGATGCGAACACGAGTATGAGTGTTCAGCAGCAAAAGCAGAGTATTAATGGTGTAGTTAAAGATGTGAATGGCGAACCAGTCATTGGTGCATCCGTACTTGCCAATGGTACTCCCGTAGGAGTGACCGATGTGGATGGTCGCTTCTCAATCTCTGTCGCTCCCGGAACGGAGTTGAAGATTAGTTATGTTGGTTTCGCTACTCAGAGTCTGACGGTGAGAAGTGGCGTGACAAGCTATAACATTACACTGAAGGACGAGAACAGCGCGCTGAGCGAGGTTGTTGTTGTCGGTTATGGTACTCAGAAGAAGGCCAATCTGTCTGGTTCTGTAGCACAACTCGACGGTAAGACGCTCGAAAACCGCCCTATCTCTAATGTGTCTTCAGGCTTGCAGGGCTTATTGCCAGGTATCACGGTGACTGGAGCCGACGGTGCGCCAGGTCTTGACAATGGCTCTATTCTTGTGCGTGGTGTGGGAACTTTGAACTCTGCATCACCTTATATCTTGATTGATGGTGTTGAGGCTGGAACGTTAAACTCGCTTGATCCGGAGGATATCGCAAGTATTTCTGTTCTGAAAGATGCTTCTTCAGCAGCCATCTATGGTTCTAAAGCATCTAATGGTGTGATACTGGTAACTACAAAACGAGGGCAGAACGGTGCGCCAAAGGTTAGTTATTCAGGTTATTTCGGTATTCAGAATGCAACTGCTCTGATGGATAGAATGAACTCAGCCGATGCCGCTTACTATTATAATAAGGCATTGGAACGCAGCGGTAAGGCGCCCCGCTTCTCTGAAGAAGCTATTCAGAAGTTCCGTGATGGGTCGGATCCTTACAACTATCCAAACACCGACTGGTATGGTCTTGCATTCAAGACAGCATGGCAAAACCGCCATAGTGTGAACATCACTGGCGGTAATGAGTTTGTAAAATACCTTGCTTCTGCAGGCTATCTAAAGCAGAGCAGTATCCTTCCTAATGCTGGTCGTGAGCAGTTTAATGGTCGTGCAAATATCGACATGGTGTTATCTAAGCGCATCACTGCCCATCTCAACCTCGCTTATATCCAAAACAACTACCGCGACGCAAGTAGTGCTTACGCCGGAGGAAGTAGTGATCAGATTATTAGACAGCTTAATATCATTGCTCCATGGATAGTTTATAAGTATGAGGATGGCACTTACGGCACTGTTTCTGATGGTAACCCAATGGCGTGGTTGGAGTCGGGTATGACCGTGAACCGCAACAATCGCAACTTTACAGGTATGATTGGGCTTGACTATCAGATACTAAAAGACTTGAAGCTGACGCTCCAAGGTGCTTACGTTGACGCTTCACAGCGTTACTCTTATTTCCAGAAATTCATTCAGTATAACCCTAACAAGGCTTCTGACCCTAATAAGTTAGAGATCGCTCACTACGACTGGCATCGTACAACCTTTGATGCTTTCCTTAACTATGACAAGTCTTTTGCGAAGCACAACATCAAGGCTATGCTTGGATGGCATACTGAACGCTATAAGTATCTACCTGACTGGATGTATCGAAAGAGCTTCCCTAACAACGACTTGACCGATATGAACGCTGGTGACGCATCGACCCAACAGAATGCTGGTAACACTCGTGAGCTGGCGATGGTGTCATATTTTGGAAGATTGAACTACGACTATGCGGGTCGTTACCTCTTTGAGGCTAACTTCCGTTCTGACGCTTCTTCACGCTTTGCCGATGGTCATCGTTGGGGCTTCTTCCCATCCTTCTCGGCTGCATGGAGGGTCTCTGAGGAACCATTCATGGAGGGTTCAAAGTCATGGTTGAACAACTTGAAGCTGCGTGCATCATGGGGTCAGCTTGGTAATCAGGACGCTCTGAACGATTACTATCCTTGGATGAACACTTACAACCTCAATGCGAAGTATCCATTTGGTGGTCAGCTCACTCCGGGTTACTATCAGGGTAGCTATCACCTTGAGACAATCTCTTGGGAGCGTTCAACCACATGGGGCGTTGGTCTTGACTTTACCCTCTTCGGTGGTTTGACAGGTTCGTTGGATTACTACAACCGCAAGACTACTGGTATCATCATGGACGTATCTGCTCCAGCAGAGTTTGCCCTCGGTGCTTACAAGGATAATATCGGTGCATTGCGCAATCAGGGTGTTGAGCTCTCATTGGCTTATGCAAAGCAGTTGAACAAGGATTGGACAATCAATGTTGGTGCGAACTTCTCTTACAACAAGAATAAGATTCTCTACTTGGGTGAGGGAACCGAATATGTTGTAGATAAGGATAACCGCAACCGCCGTACAGCTATTGGTCAGCAGTACAAGAGTTATTATATGTACAAGGCAACGGGTAAGTTCTTCAACTCTCAACAGGAGGCTGACGACTACACAGCCAAGTATGGCAACCCATTCGGACGTAAGTTCATGGCGGGCGACCTTATCTATGAGGATGCTAACGGCGATGGTAAGCTCGACTCAAACGACCGTATTTATACCAAGCATACGGACATCCCTGCTATTACCTACGGTTTCAACCTTGGCGCAACATGGAAGAATATAGACTTATCTATGATTTGGCAGGGTGTTGGAGCAGTATCTCATATCTACAACCGTGAGGTTCTTGGCGAGTTCTCTGGCGATGCCAGCCACCCATCAACACTGTGGAAAGACTCATGGACAGACGACAATCACAATGCTAAACTCCCTCGTGTCTTCGAGACAGGAAACAGTCCAAGCGACATGACACGTGCTATGTCGACCTTCTGGTTGTGGAATACAGCATACTTGAGATTGAAGACCTTGCAGATAGGTTACACCCTTCCTAAGAGCACACTCAAAGCGATTGGACTCGAGAAGGTGCGTATCTACTATGCTGGAGAGAACCTCCTTACCTTCGATGCATTGCCATTTAATATTGACCCAGAGGTAACCAGCGAGCGTGGATCATCTTATCCGCTGCTCCGTTCACACTCTATCGGTATCAATATCACATTCTAACCGTAAATACCCGATATACATTATGAAAACAGTAAGAACATATATATTGGCTGGTGTGGCTGCTTTTGCACTCACATCTTGTAATGACTACCTCACTACCGTACCTAAGGACGCTATGTCACCATCAACTACTTGGAAGACAAGTGACGATGCTGAGAAGTTCCTCGTGGGTTGTTACGATGGTTGGGAAGACGGTGGAGCATTGTTGTATTGGGACGCTGGCTCTGACTTTGCGTATAATAACTTCCCTTGGGAGGGCTTTACTAATATAGGTAATGGCTCGCTCTCGCCTTCTTCTCCGGGTTGGTCGTTCTACGACTATACCATCATTGGACGATGCAACACCTTCCTTGAGAATGTTGATAAGTGTGCTTTCAGTAGCGAGGCGGCTAAGAAAGACCTCATCGCACAGGTGAAGGCCATCCGTGCCTACAACTATTTCCGTATGGGATTCCTATATGGTGGTGTGCCAATCGTCAAGCCCTTCACCAGTGCACAGGAGGCTCGCGTACCAAGAAATACGGAGCAAGAGGTGAAGGACTTGGTTTTCAAAGACCTTGACGAGGCTATTGCCGACATCAACACGAGCCCTGCTGCACGCGGACGTATCGCTAAGGGCGCCGCACTGGCTATGAAGATGCGTGCTGCACTCTACTGGGGTGACTATCAGAAGGCCAAGGATGCCGCACAAGCTATCATCGATTTAGGTCTCTATGAACTCGACCCTGACTACACGAACTTGTTTAAGTTGGCTGGTAAAGACTCTAAGGAAATCATCCTTGCAGTACAGTATAAGAGCGGTACACGCCCTCTGAGTACTATCGGACAGCTTTATAACAATGGTGACGGAGGCTGGTCTTCTGTCGTTCCTACGCAGAAGTGTGTCGATAACTATGAGATGAGTAATGGTATGACCATCGACGAGGCGGGGTCTGGATACGATGCTACGCATCCTTTCCATGGCCGTGATCCACGTATGGCAATGACTATTCTCTATCCTGGTTGCGACTGGGATGGCACCGTCTTCAATACCCTCGACGAGAATGTCAACGGTAAGAAGAACCCTAACTACCCAACCAATGCGGCCAACTCATCCAAGACTGCGCTCACATGGCGTAAGTACTTAGACCCTAAGACACAGTATGCTGACGTATGGGACACGGAGGCTTCGCCTATTGTCTTCCGTTATGCTGAGGTGCTCTTGACGTGGGCTGAGGCCGAGAACGAGCTGAACGGTCCTTCTGCAAACGTCTATGCAATGCTCGATAAGGTGCGCACACGTGTGGGAATGCCAGCTGTCGACCAGTCTAAGTATAACACTAAGGACAAGCTTCGTGAGCTAATTCGCCGCGAGCGTGGCTCAGAGTTCGCTGGTGAAGGCCTTCGTCGTGCTGACATCTTGCGCTGGACAAGCAACGGTAAGATGGTTGCTGAGACAGTATTGAACGGTCCACTAACCCGCGTCACAGGTACTATCGACAACACAGCTACCGACCCAACCATGCGTGCCGTAGTAAGTGGTACAAGCAAGGTTGAGGACCGCTCGTTTCAAACTTACAACCGTTACCTCCCTATACCACAATGGAATATCTCTGACAACCCTAAGTTGGAGCAGAATCCTGGGTATGCAAAGTAACAGAACGGAGCATGTAATATAGACCTCCGAAGGGTCTCTCCCTCAACTCCTCTCCTACGGGAAGGGACGTGAACACCGAGAGTTTCCTATCTCTCTACCGCAGTTTCTCATCCAACTCCTCTCCATTCCGATGGTCGCCGACCGAAGGGAAGGAATGAGGAGGGGGTGGATGACGAGTCTGTTTTGTGCTCTGACAGGGTATTAGAAAGACAGAGTAACAGGAGGACAAGTACCCCGTTGATGAGTAGACGAGGTAACAAGTCGACAAGTTATGTGCTCTGGAAGGATGTTAGAAAGACAGAGTAACAGATGAACTAAGAAAGAGTAGAGTAACAGATGAGCATGTTACTCTACTTTTTTTAGTACTCTATGTATATGAAACTATAGTATTTACACAAATTATAAAACTCTTAGTATGAAACAGAAAAACGTCTGCTTCTCACGGAGGAACACAGAGGAAAGGTATAGGCCCCTCCTCCGTCCCCAACTGGTCCCTCCCCCGTCTCCTCCTCCAAAGGGCGGGGCGTGATCACCGAGATACCCCTATAAGTTAGAGGCCCCTCCCCCGTCCCCTCCCCCGAAGGGAAGGGGAGTGATCACCGAGATACCCCTATAGAGTGGATATAGGCTTTTTGTTGTTCCTTATTCATATTTACAATGGCTGTAACGCTCTGTGAATTCTGTATGCCGGAGGCCTTCTGTGAGATCGAAACTGTGCGCCAAAAGGTTCTGTTACATCTGTGAGTTCTGTGAGAGAAAACCCTCTACAAAGTATGCAAGCAGGCCTATAGGGGTAACCTCACATATTACGCCCCTCCCTGCGGGGGAGGGGAAGGGGGAGGGGCCACTATCTTATGGGCTCAAAAAGACGATTGTCTATCTGATACCGATGGTGAGAATGAGCACATAAACAGGCTGAACGATGTTGTTCATCAAGCCCTACATCCCGACTTTCTCACGTCTTCTGAATGCGTTACCAGCTGATTATAAGACGTTTATATCGCCATTTCTTTTGCTTAACAATACCCCCTCACGCTCCGTACCTCTTATTAACAAGCAGACTGACGGTGCAAGTTCCAAAACGAAGTGCAATAAAAGAGTGTCCCTCTCCGAGAGATGCAGACGTTCTCGACGCGTAGCGAGAGGTTGTCTGCATCTCTCGG
>NZ_FZNZ01000006.1 GCF_900187995.1 Prevotella jejuni | reverse complement strand
GTAATCATATAATTTCATAAAAGCAATTGATACAACACTAAATAACAAAGGTTTAATATCTTATACACATTCAAAGCCATCTTCATTCTGCCCCTCATCCACTCTTTGTCATTATGTCATTTCGTCTATGTAAGAGCTTTCAGTCACTCTATGTCATTATGTCATTCTGTCTGAGAACATTAAAATCTCCAATAGTTCTGAGCTTTTAAGTCTCTTCCTGTCATTATGTCATTCTGTCTGAGAACATTAAAAGCATAGTCCATTCTGTCCCCTCTGTCTTAGTGCAATTTGCGTAATTCGTAGTTCTGTGGTAATAGTTGTTTAGTATAGTCCATACCGTTTTTATCCTTGCTGTATGTTACCGAAGTAGAGGTAACTTATTGTTAGCAAATACCGAAAACAAAGTCAACCTATCTAAAATCCATCCAACGTTTGTTTATTTAAAAACTATTATCTACATTTGCAGCAATATCAATGCTACTTTACAAGAACAGCGATAAAACAGCTACTATTCGCAAACAAAGGTGACGAAAAGCATTTATTGAATTCGAACATTCACAGAATTCTAATGAATGAATGTATCAACATTAAAGAATTAAGCAATGAAAAAGATTATTTTAAGCTTATTACTTACATTGTCCTGCATAGCTATTAACGCACAAGATAACAATCTGGACTACAAGAGCAGACCAGCTTTTTTGAGATCAATATTCAACAACTGTAAAAGCGAGATAGGGCTATCTATGGATGCTTATGCCAACCTCCATATCGTTGCGGGTAAGACAATCGCCATTAAGGGGAAAGCTCCAGAAGCATACTTCATGATTGAACCTGACGAAGATGACGTGTGCGACAAGTCCTATAAGGTTTACAACGCTCATTTTAACGGCGTAAGCGTACAATACAGTACCTATGCTTATGCAGACGTATTAAGTCTGACTATCAATAAAGAAGACTATCATATAAACGAATATGATGGTGCCTGTGATTCGCATATCAAAAACTTAAGGCATCAATATAAGAAGACTAAGACCGGAGAAATCCTAACGTTGACTTGCACCAAAGACATTCCTTTGTTTAGTGACAATTCCAATCGAAGGATTATCTTGAAGAAAGGTTCAGTGTTAACCTTTAACGTAAAGAAATAAATTCGGGCTTATTCACCTCATTTCTTAGATTATCATTCACTCGAACATATCACAAACAATAGGGACAGACGCCATCGTCTGTCCCTATTGTTATTTATTTGTTGTCTTTCAACAAGCAACTTGTCTACTTGTAGACTCGTCACCTCGTCAATCAATATCTTACTTCTTTGGAATAATCTCGAACACTTCCGCCTTGCCAATCAGCTCCATACGCGTTACTTTCTTTGCCACATCAACAGTGAAGAAAGGCTCATTAGAAGTGAACTCAGCCTTTAGCTTGTTGCGCTTATCATACTGGCAAATACGAACAGAGCCACCCTCTGGCAATGAGAGAAGGAAGGTATAAGAAGTCATACCACTTGGTACCTCAAACGAAACAGCACCTGTATTCTTGAAAGACGTACTTGGCTGATGGTCGAACGCACGAAGGACGGCATCAGAAGCAGCGTTAGTACTACCAAACTCAAGTGTTGCAGCACCATCAGGAACCACTACGAACGAGCGAATAGCAGCCCAGTTCTTACGGTCGGAGTCAAGACGACGCAAACGAATATAACGTGCTTGCACCGGCTCACCCTGCCAAAGGATGTCATACTGGTTCTTCAAATCACCTAACATTGGCTTCCATGTCTTGCCATCAACCGAATATTCAAGTGTTGCATGGTCATAGAAGTCACAATCATCCTTAGAGTTACGACCCTGAAGGATATGCACCTCACGCACAGCCATTGGTTCAGGGAGGGCAACACCCATCCAGTCACCAGCCTTCTGAGCTTCCCCAGAGGTGTAATGTGTACTATCGCCATCAAGCATCAATCCTGCTTGTGTCGTCTTTAGGCTCTTATAAGACCCGATACCACGTAATGTGAATGCTTTCTCGCCTGAGAGCTTCTCATAGAAAGCATCACCGAGGTCGTTCATAGCGACGTCATAGAACGGCTGCAATTTCATTGTGCCCGACTTATGTGCCTCATAAGCATTCTTATCGTCCATGGTCATACGGCTCTTAACGTACTGACTCCAGAATTTCAAGTTGTCACCACTACGATAGAGGTCCATCAGTTCGATAGCTTTCTTACCACGTTCGCCTAACTTAGCGAACTCAGTCAGCCAAGGCTTCAGCTCCTTCATCAACAAACTATCTGTGCAACCAGCCTCAATTTCAGCAGGTGCTTTAGCCACACGCTCGAACTCCTCGTATAGTTTATCACGTTTCTCCTTAGTGTAATCAGCCAAACGGAAGGTCTCAGTCTCCCAAGACTCGTCACGACGATAGCCTGTTTCCGTATCTGCAGAATGGATAGCAAAGGTGCGGTAAGCGTCCTTCGCACGTGGCATCATCACTTCCAAGCCACGCTCCCAACTGTCGATTGGGTTATAATCAGATGGGTTCCATGTATAATCGGCCACACTGTAGAGAGAGAGCTTTGATGCTTCTCCATGCTCCATAGGGTTGCTGACGAGTCCACACATATCTTTTGCGGTGAGCGAAGTATCCAAACCATAGACAGGTCCCTGCAAGACAAGGTTGCGAACATAGTCTGTTACGGCATAGTTCCACCAGAAGAAAGCAGGACGCTTAATGCGACTGTCCACCCAATCGAGCGTACTCTTTGTCACATCGCTACAAACAACATCGCCTGTCCAGAACACACGTACAGATGGGTCGAGGGTCTTACCATAGATGCTCAATGGTCCGTTCTCGTCTGCCTTTGCCCATAACTTAGAATAGTCTGTAGGACAAATAATCAGCGGAGCAACATCGCCCTTCGCCTTTACAAACTCCTTTGTCAAACGATTCAATAACTCTACTTGTCGGTTAGGGTTGGTTCCCTCGCCTGAAATATCATCGAAGAAGATAGCAAACGACTTAACACCAGCTTGATACATGAGGTCGAGCTTGTGCTTAAGATTCTGATAGTCTTCCTCGTTCCACTTGATGTCCTTACCTGGATGAATAGCCCAAACGAAGTCTACACGGTTCTTCTTGCAGGCTGCAACAAGTTCCTTAATTTCCTTCATCTCATTCTCTGGATAAGGCAGACGCCAGTTAGGAGAACTGTGATAAGGGTCGTCCTTTGGTCCATAGATATAAGTATTCATCTTGTACTTACCGTAGAAGTCAATCAATGAAAGACGCACTGCATGTGACCATGGTGTACCATAGAAACCCTCAACAACACCACGATAGGCGAATACTGGTTCATCGCCGATTTCCAAACAAGGTAGTTTCTTACCGCCTTCTACGGATGGGTTCTCCATAATCTGACGTAGTGTCTGAATGCCATAGAACACTCCTAAGTCATCAGCAGCCATAAGTGTGATTCCTTTCTTGGTTATTCTTAGTGTGTAAGCACCGTCTACATCGGCCCCACTCTTCTCCCCATCTTTCAAAACAACAGGTATCTTTACTAATTGTATCTTCATTGGGAAGCCCTTCTCAGCCCGAGAAAGGAAGTTAAGATCAGTCCAATAGTCCCAACTCTGCTTACGAGCAGGCTGCGGTTGGTCAAGTTTAACACCACCACTGATGTCTACTGTTCCCTCACCTGTCAGTTTCACGTAACGTGGTGTAGGGTTAATAACGAGTCCCTGATGGTCTATCTTCTTACCAGGAACAGGATTAACTAACTGCACTTCCGAACGTTGACTGCCTAAGTCGAAGTCATTATCCTGTGCATGGGCTGCCGTTAGGGCACAGAGACCCAAAGCGAAAGTCACTAAAAACTTCTTTTGTTTCATGTAGGTTTATTAATGTTTAGATTCCTGCCTGCCCTTACCTATCGAACAAGCATGTGTGATTATTATTGCGTAATAAAATTGATTGATGCCACAAAGATAATGAATTAATTGGAATTAAACGACCTGTACTATCGTAAATAACGCTTTTCTTGTAAGATTATACACTTATTCCATGATTTCTGGCACGCTGGTGTATCCATTATATAAGCTACCTCAGCTCCATAACAAGCCAAAACTCACTGACCGAAGAAAAGTAACGAATGGGAGAGGAGAATGTAAGTTTACCGCTATAAGGCTACTCGTAAAGGTCCTTGGGAGTCTTATCTCTCACAGAGGGCACAGAGCTTACAGAAGCTTTCAGCACATGTTTAGAGACCACGGACGCCCTTCGACCGACAGAGAACACAGAGCATTTTCGCTACTATTGGCTGTAATCTCCGCGACATCGCATGCATAAACAGACCTCTGTGGAACTGTTCCTATAAACAAACATCTGTGTTTATCTATGAGAGAAATCACCGAAGCGACCTCTATAAGACTACCAACAAAAGAAGACAGGAGGCTGGATAGATAGCGAGGGAATGTTAGGATTTTTCAGCAACTATTCTCCTCTTCGCTCGAGAAGAGGCCGAGGAAGCATCAAGAACATGCCCTTCTACGTTCGAGAACATGCCCTTCTTGCATATAGAAGACGCCCTTCTTGGAGCAAGAAAGGCGTCTTCTCAAACGCTATTTATAACGTATTGATTTATTGAAAGTTATAGGCTTAAATACAAGAAATCTTATTCTCTTTTATTGAAGGAGTTTAGCTCGACGCAATGTAATTATTTTTTACGACCTTGCAGAGTATTTTAATGTCTGGAGTGAAAGAAATAAAACGTCATTCAACACGTTGGATGAGCTATTGAATAATTCTTACCTCTATTACCCTTAACACCCCTAACTAATTTAGAGAGAGAATTGCTATCATTCTTACCAGTACACATAAACGACTGACAGATAACTATGCCTAACCGTAGAAAGGACTTCGAGTATGGCAGCAGACGTGGAGAAAGGGCAAAAAGTGTTGACGGCTATCACCCTACTCACGCTTCATCTTTGGCAAATAGACGGCTATAATACCTAACAAGGGGAGTAACGTGCTGACCTTAAAGACAAAGAGAATACTCGTTTGGTCGGCTAACCAACCAAAGAAAGTGCTTCCAAGACCACCAAGACCGAACGAGAGTCCATAGAAGATACCGGCTATCGTACCGATATGATTGGGCATAAGATCGGTTGCATAGACCAATATTGCAGAGAAAGCTGATGCTATGATGAGTCCGATGATAGCTGATAAGATGCTTGTTCCAGCAAGACTACCCACATAAGGGAGCATGATTGTGAATGGCGCTGCACCAAAGATAGAGAACCATATCACGTATTTACGCCCGTAGCGGTCGCCTATCCAGCCACCAAGGAGCGTTCCGACGACCTCTGCCGCTAAGAAAACAAACAGGCAGAGTTGGGAGGTTTGAATAGAGACACCGAATTTCTCTATCAGAAAGAAGGTGAAATAGCTGACCATACTCTCTGTATAGAAGTTCTTAGAAAACATCAAAATGAAGAGGATAAAGACAAATCCATAGATCTGATGACGGCTATAGTTCTTTGCTGTGGTCCATCGTGCCCTACTCCGTTTACGGACAACTTTCAGTTGTTTGACGTGCCACTTCCCTATAAAAATTAGTATTACGGCTAAAAGAAGGGCTACGACAGCAAACCAGCGTACACCACTCAGGCCGACTGGTATCACTATCAGAGCTGCAAACAATGGTCCTGCTGCAAAGCCACCATTGCCTCCTACCTGGAAAATACTTTGTGCTAAACCATTGCGACCACCAGAGGCTTGCTGCGCTACTTGCGAACCTTGCGGATGGAAGATAGAAGAGCCTAAGCCAAACAACGACACTGAGACTAAGATAACAAGGAAACTATCGGCATACGAAAGCATAAAGATACCAATAAGCGTGAACACCATACTCACTGGTAACTGCCACCAACCGTGATGCTTGTCGGCATAGAGTCCGACGAAGGGCTGGATGATGGAGGAGGTTAACTGTAGTACTAACGTTATGATACCCACCTGAAAGAAGGATAATCCAAACTCACTTTTCAACATCGGATAGATAGCTGGTAGCATGGAGTGCATCGTGTCGTCTAAGAGATGACAAAAACTTATCGTGAGCAGAATACCTAAGGCTGTGCGTTCTTCGTTGCTTTCTTCTGTCTTTTTAATTAGTTCCATTTTTTTCTGTTATTATGTCCAAACATGCAAAGTTACACATTATCTTTATAAACAAAGAACGTATGGCGTAATAACCATGAGGCCTTGCCGCCTGTTTAGGCGTTTGATTTCTTTCGTCGACAACACCACCGCTTAAGAGGGTTCGGGACATTAGTACAACTTCTGTGGGGCAGTATTGTAACATCTGTGGAACGTTAACACAAAGATAGAAAGGGACAGAAAGGAGGGTTATTAGCCATAAGACAGAGCGCAAAACAGCTGTGATTTTCGAGGATAAGGCATACTTTAACCCTAAAAAGATTGTTTTCAACCGATTAATGCGTATCTTTGTAGCTGGCATGATAGTCCCCTATATGAAGATGAGTATCAAAGGATAATAGTACAGATAGGGGACTGTAATTCACATTAAAACAAACTGAAACATTATCAAAGAGAAAGAAGACTATGATAGCCTATCTTATTAGTGGTTTGAGGAGAACTCTATGTCTGTCTCTCCTTATGCTTGGCTCTGTGCGCTCTATGGCACAAGAGGCGATTGACTACTCACCAGATGCACCCGGCGCAACGACTGGTGTCGACATCATGAAGCAAGGAAAGATTGATTGGGAGACAGGTATCGGACTCGAATGGGACAGGAGGAACGGCGAATACGCACGTACCTTCACTATCAACACATCTATGTTTCGACTCGGACTGACACCTCAGGCGGAAGTGAGACTACAGATTGATGAATGTATTACTCATACGCCTGAAGGGAACTTTGGAGGTATCGCTAATGCCACTATCGGTACGAAAATCAAGGTATATGAGGGTGGGAAGGTGTTTCCAAAGGTTGCCTTTATGGGCACGATGCTCATCCCTGGCGGTAGTAACGCACACTATCTACCTAAGCATTTGGGCTTTCAAGCTCACCTCTTGTTCGAAAACGAGCTGAGTAGTAAGTTCACCTTAGGCTATGATTTGGGAGCTGAATGGAACGGAGACACCGAGAGTCCCGACCTTTTCCTTGGTGCTAACCTCACGTATCAACCGTCAGAAAGATGGAGTTTCTTCGTTGAGAGCTATAATAGATATAACTCAAAACGACAGGACGATTGGGCTAAACCAGGACAAGACAGCCACTTCAACTTTATGAGTGAGGCGGGATTGGCTTATAAGGTATCACCACGTCTGTACGTAAACACTTTCTATGACATCTCTTTCAACGAGTTCTCACGATACAGTAACATTGGTTTAGGCGTTGCGTGGCTGCTGAATTAAGCGAAAGAGGGGAGTCAGGAAGGAACTTTTCTATCCATAATATAGATATAATTCGAATTTATTTCTTAATTTTGTGACGATATAAATTAGGGGTATTGTGCCCCTATACTTTTGTAAAAAGACGATGAAATTCAAGTATGACGTACTTGTTATCGGCGGTGGACACGCAGGTTGTGAGGCTGCAACAGCAGCTGCCAACATGGGTGCAACGACCTGTTTGGTAACAATGGATATGAATAAAATCGGTCAGATGAGCTGTAATCCAGCTGTCGGAGGTATTGCTAAGGGTCAGATAGTCAGAGAGATAGATGCTCTTGGAGGCCACATGGGACTGGTTACCGATGCTACAGCGATTCAATTTCGTATGCTGAACCGATCTAAAGGACCTGCCGTTTGGAGTCCACGAGCACAGTGTGATCGTGGTAAATTTATCTGGGAATGGCGCACAATACTCGACCATACGGACCACCTCGACATCTTTCAGGATCAAGCCGACGAGTTGTTGGTAGAGAATGATAAGGTGTTGGGTGTCAAGACAATATGGGGTATTGACATCTATGCACGTACAGTGGTTATCACAGCAGGAACTTTCCTCAACGGACTGATGCACATCGGTAAGCGAAAGGTGGAGGGTGGACGATGTGCAGAACCTGCTGTTCACAACTTTACAGAGAGCATTACGCGCCATGGGATTCGTGCTGACCGCATGAAGACGGGTACTCCTGTACGCATTGACCGCCGTTCGGTACACTTTGATGAGATGGAACCACAACCGGGAGAGACCGACTATCATCAGTTCTCTTTCTATGGTCCGCATCGTCATCTACCACAGTTGCCTTGCTGGACGTGTAATACGAATGAGGAAGCACATGAGGTTTTGCGACGTGGAGTGGCTGACTCTCCCCTATTCAATGGGCAGATTAAGAGTACAGGACCACGCTATTGTCCTTCGATAGAGACGAAACTTGTAACCTTCCCAGACAAGAATAGCCATCCTCTCTTCCTCGAGCCAGAGGGTGTTGACACGAATGAAATGTATCTGAATGGCTTCTCTTCGAGTATGCCTTGGGATATTCAGTTGGAAGCTATACACAAGATTCCTGCGCTGCGTGACGCTAAGATTTATCGTCCCGGCTATGCTATCGAGTATGATTACTTTGATCCTACACAGCTGAAGCAGTCTTTGGAGTCGAAAGTCATCGAGGGTTTGTTCTTTGCTGGGCAAGTGAACGGTACGACAGGATACGAGGAAGCTGGCGGACAAGGCTTAGTGGCGGGTATTAATGCTGCCCTACTCTGTGCGGGTAAGGAGCCTTTCGTGATGAATAGAGACGAGAGTTATATCGGTGTGTTGATTGATGACCTCACGACAAAGGGCGTTGACGAACCTTACCGTATGTTTACTTCGCGTGCGGAATACCGTATTCTCTTACGCCAAGACGATGCAGATGCACGTCTGACGGAGCGTGCTTATAATATAGGTATAGCTAAACAGGACCGTTATGACTGGTGGATACAGAAGAAGGAGCATATCAATCGTATCCTTGACTTCTGTAATAACACTTCTGTTAAGCCCGAGGTTGTCAATGGATTCTTGGCTCAGTTGGGCACTTCTCCTATCAAGGGAGCAACGAAGATAGTTGACCTTGTTGCACGTCCACAGGTCAACTTTGATAATCTTTCGGCTGTTGTTCCAAGTTTGAAGGAGGCTATCGAGGCTTCTCCTAACCGTAAAGAAGAGATTGCCGAAGCTGCAGAAATAAAACTGAAGTACAAGGGATATATTGAACGTGAACGTGTGTTCGCTGAGAAGATGCACCGACTTGAAGATATAAAAATCAAAGGACACTTTAAGTATAGTGAGCTGCATGACCTCTCAACAGAGTGCCGACAGAAGTTAGAACAAATCCAACCGGAGACGCTCGCACAGGCAAGTCGCATCCCAGGAGTAAGCCCAAGCGATATTAATGTGCTCCTTGTCTTGATGGGGAGATAATGTCTTCGGGTCTCAACAGTACAAAAATGTGAACAAGAGAGGCCTCAGATAAGGTAGAGAAAGGCCTCGTTTCACGTGAAACAATTGCATAAAACAAAACTATATAACAATCTGAAAATGAACAAAAAACTATTATTAGACAACCTGAGATGTATCCCAGATTGGCCTATCAAGGGAGTTAATTTCCGTGATGTGACTACCCTATTCAAATCGCCAGAGGCTCTCAAGGAGATTACGGACGAGATGGTCGACTTATACAAGGATAAGGGTGTGACCAAGATCGTGGGTATCGAGAGTCGTGGCTTCGTCATGTCGTCTGCCATAGCGACCCGTTTGGGTGCTGGTATCGTACTCTGTCGTAAACCGGGAAAGCTTCCTTGTGAGACTATTCAAGAGAGTTACCAGAAGGAGTATGGCGTAGATACGATAGAAATTCATAAGGATGCTATCGACGAGAACGACGTTATTCTGCTCCATGATGACCTCCTTGCAACAGGTGGAACGATGAAGGCTGCATGTGACTTGGTTAAGAAGTTCAATCCTAAAAAGGTGTATTGTAATTTCATCATCGAACTCCATTCGGAATTTCCTAACAGCCGTGAACAGTTTGATAAGGATATTGAAATTAGTTCTTTGCTCCAATTCTAACAAACAGACTGTGATGAGAAACGTTCTTTCCTACCCCATATATATAAGGTGGAAAAGCTGAATTATATAAAAGGTGAGAATGAGATAAATTCAAATCAAGGAGGAGCAGCCAACACTAAGGGTCGCTCCTCTTTGCTTTAAGAAGTTGTCCAAGAAGATAGAACTTATCTTCCTAAAACAAAGATAACGTCCCCTATTATCCTCGCTGACGCTTAGCAGGATTCATAACAACGTGGAACACGATTCATGTTCCACGTGAAACAAATCGTCTTAAAAGCCCTTTGTACAAAGGAGTTACGCCAAATGAATAAAGAAGAGAACTTGAAGCGAATAGCTTACCTTAAGAACATTGTACTCAATATGCCAGAGAAACCGGGTACATATCAGTTCTATGATAATGAGAAAACAATTATCTATGTGGGTAAAGCGAAGAACCTTAAACGGAGAGTATCATCTTATTTCCATAAAGAGGTAGACCGTTTCAAAACGAAGGTGTTGGTTTCTAAGATTCATGACATCTCATATTCTGTTGTTAAGACAGAGGAAGATGCACTTCTAATAGAGAACCAACTTATCAAGCAATACAAGCCGAAATACAATGTGTTACTCAAAGATGGCAAGACTTACCCAAGTATTTGCGTAACGAATGAGTATTTTCCTCGTATCTTCAAAACACGTACTATCAATAAACGCTATGGTACTTTTTATGGTCCTTATAGCCATATTGGTAGTATGTATGCTATTCTTGATATTATTAAGAAGGTATATAAACCGCGTACTTGTCGCTTCCCTATTACGAAAGAAGGTATCGAACAGGGTAAATACAAACCTTGCTTAGAATATCATCTACATAATTGTGGTGCACCATGTATCAATAAACAGAGTTATGAAGATTATCAAGAAGCTATAAAACAAGCACGAGAAGTATTGAAGGGAAATACGCGTGATGTTCAAAAACTCCTCAAACTAGAAATGGAAAAGTATGCCGAAGAATTGCGCTTTGAGGATGCAGAGATATGTAAACAACGTTATCTGGCTCTCGATAACTTCGCTGCAAAGAGCGAAATAGTAAGTTACACGATTACAGATGTTGATGTTTTCACTATCGTAAGTGATGATTCAAGAAAGAATGCGTTTATTAATTATATCCATGTAACTAATGGTGCAATCAATCAAAGCTTTACTTATGAATACAAGAGAAAGCTCGATGAAACCGATGAAGAGTTGCTTAACGAGGCTATACCAGAGATACGAGAACGCTTCAACAGTACTGCAAAAGAGATTATCGTACCTTTTGAACTTGACTTTAAGGTGAAAGATGCTGAATTCTTCATACCTCAACGTGGTGATAAGCATCATCTATTAGAACTCTCTGAGATGAATGCTAAACAGTATAAGTTCGACCGATTAAAACAGACTGAGAAGCTTAATCCTGAACAGAAACAGACACGTTTGATGCGAGAACTGCAAGAAAAGCTGAAATTATCGAAGCTCCCTTACCACATAGAGTGCTTTGATAACTCTAATATCTCTGGTTCGGACGCTGTCGCAGGATGTATTGTTTATAAAGGGATGAAGCCCTCTAAGAAGGATTATCGCAAATATAACATCAAGACAGTGGTAGGTCCTGACGACTATGCGTCCATGCAGGAGGTCGTAAGACGACGTTACAGCCGTATGCAAAAGGAGGGGTCTCCACTACCCGACCTCATCATTACCGACGGTGGAAAGGGTCAAATGGAGGTGGTAAGAGAGGTTGTTGAAGACGAGCTCCACCTGAATATCCCTATTGCCGGACTGGCGAAAGACGACCGTCACCGCACAAATGAACTCCTCTTCGGCTTTCCTCAGCAAACAATAGCACTCGACATCAAGGGCGAACTATTCAAGGTTCTTACACAGATACAGGATGAAGTGCATCGTTTCGCTATCTCTTTCCATAGAGATAAACGCTCTAAATCACAACTGCACAGCGAGTTGGACGATATAAAAGGTATCGGACCGAAGACAAAGGATGCATTATTAAAGGCTTTAAAGACCGTAAAAAGAATCAAAGAAACTGATATTCAAGTACTTACAAACACCATCGGAGCAAGTAAAGCAACCATTGTCTATAATTATTTCCATGCCAATCAGTAACTAATTAAAATAAATATTGTACATTTGCGATATGAGAACTGTAATACAACGGGTCACCCAAGCGTCTGTTACTATCGGTGAACAAGTAAAGTCTTCAATAGGGACAGGATTACTGATCCTATTAGGCATTGGGAAAAACGATACTGAAGAAGATATAAACTGGCTGGTAAAGAAGATCATAGGTTTACGTATTTTCGACGATGAAATGGGCGTAATGAACCGCAGCATCATGGATGTTAATGGTGAAATACTCGTCGTCTCACAGTTCACACTCATGGCAAGTTATAAGAAAGGGAACCGTCCGAGCTGGATTAACGCAGCCCCTCATGAAATCTCAATACCGCTCTATAATCACTTTTGTGACGCCCTAAGCAAAGCTATGGGCAAGCCCATTGGCACAGGAGAGTTCGGTGCTGACATGAAAGTAGAGCTCCTCAATGATGGTCCTGTAACAATCTGTATGGATACAAAGAATAAGGAATAGAAGGCAGATGCCTCATTCCCACACATTTAATAGATACTGATTAAAGTGCTTTGAAGGCAATATAACAGCCAAAAACAACGATGGATTCGATGATTTTTATCGTTATTACCAACAAAGACTGCAAACCCTATGTTACCTTTCAAGCACAGAGAAGCTACGTAAAACATTCATCCAATAAATAAAGAAATCATAGACAATGACAATAGAAGAAGCACAACAAGCCGTTGACAAATGGATAAAAGAGAACGGCGTACGCTATTTTAGCGAACTGACAAACATGGCCTGCCTCGCAGAAGAGGTTGGTGAATTGGCACGTGTGATGTCCCGTACCTACGGAGACCAGAGCTTCAAGGAGGGAGAAAAGGCTAACTTAGGAGAAGAAATGGCTGACGTTCTATGGGTACTTCTATGCCTCGCCAATCAAACTAATGTCAATCTCACAGAGGAACTACGCAAGAGTTTCGACAAGAAAACCATCCGCGACAAGGAAAGACATAAAAACAATCCTAAGTTGAAATAGGTCTATTATAGCCGATAAAATAGACTATAATACAAAAAATAAGGGTGATTTAGGGGAAAGAAAAGGCTGGTCTTGATAGCAACAAAAGCTATCTTTAAACTTAAGCGACGGACACAACGCACGTTAAAGAATGCAAGTACACCTCTACCCCATCCTCATTCTATACAGAACTAAAAGTAAACAATATAATTAAAAAGAATCATGGGAACAATTAAAGACACTGTTTCAAAAGACATCCAGGCACAAAAAGCCGCTGGGATAGTCGAAAAGAGCGAGTACGATCAAGCCTTATCTCAGTACAACCTTAACATCATTGACGAGGAAGTAAAGGCAGCTGTAACAAAGATAATAGCTGAGAAAGTATCAGAGAACGACAATCTCGAAGTAAAGAAATTCCTATTGGGTAGCGTTGAACTTACAACCCTCAGCACAACAGACACAGAAGAGAAAGTACTCGAAATGGTAGAGAAAGTGAACCGTTTCGACAGTGAGTACCCTGATCTTCCTCATGTTGCAGCCCTCTGCGCCTACCCTTGTTTTACTAAATTAATGGCAGACAGCCTTGAAATAGACGGTGTTGACATTACAAACGTGACGGGTAACTTCCCGTCTTCTCAAACCTTCTTAGAGGTGAAAACCATTGAAACAGCACTCGCAATAAAGGATGGAGCAACTCATATAGATATCGTTATGCCAGTAGGTAAGTTCCTTTCTGGTGATTACGAGGGCGTATGCGACACCATCAACGAGCTTAAACAAGTGTGCGGAGACGTACCAATGAAGGTTATTCTTGAGACTGGTGACCTTGGCAATGCACGCGCTATCAAGACCGCCTCCCTCCTCTCTATGTATGCTGGAGCAGACTATATAAAGACAAGTACAGGCAAGGAGAAGATTAGTGCAACGCCTGAGTCTGTTTATGTAATGTGCCAGGCTATTAAGGAGTATTACGATAAGACAGGCATACAGATTGGTTTAAAACCAGCCGGAGGCATAAATACAGTAATGGACGCAGTCATCTACTACACCATTGTTAAGGAAATTCTCGGTGAGAAATGGCTCACCAACTATTGGTTCCGCATGGGTACCAGCCGTCTGACCAACCTATTACTAAGTGAAATTATCGGTACTGAGACCAAATTCTTCTAACCTTTTCTATCATCTTGTCTGTGCAAAGCAATAGCATAGACAAGGATAAGGTAAAATAAAAAGAACTATCAAGGGGCATCCACAAGGCATGCCCCTTTGTTGTATATAAGCATGAAAGAAAACGACAAATAAGCCAACCTTTAGAGAAGAAGAAATTCGATTATATTTTATAATATAGTCTATAATACTTTTATATATAGTTTATATTATCGAAAAAAGTCGTAAAAAAGACCATAGAAAACCGTCCGTAAAAGAGGAGAAAAGGCCAAGAAAATTACACAAAAATAGTAAGAACAACTATAAAAAAAGCATCTCCTTTCCCCTTATGTAGAGTAAATAAGACAACACAGAAAAGCCTTATAGAACTCACTAAAGAACATTATTGAAATTAGATGATAGTCAGATAATATCATTATAAGCACATATCACTATCAACTAATCAATAGAATATATTGTAAAAGATGATGATCAGCACTGATGTTAAACCATCTGTCTCCTTATGTAAGGCTATTCTCCTTATCTTACAAAGTCCTAACACGTATATTATCAACAAATAGTCCTATAAATATTAGACAACAGCTACATCTATAAAAGGCATAAAAAGAATTTCTCTTTATGTGATGTATAATCCATCGACATAAAGAGAAACTATTTAAATCACCCCAAAAAATAACCTTATTAACGATGAAAAGGGACTTTTTAGTATTGCGATAGCCTAATTACTTCTTCCTTTTAATAACGTAATCAAGGTAAGCCTGCAGCGAAGAACGGATACTATCACTCTTCACATAGTTATCAATGAAGGTCTGAGCTTCAGCATGGAAGTCCCACATACGACGTTCTGCATATTCAATACCCCCGTTTTCTTTCGCAAAACTCACCATTTTGTCGATTTCATCGCGTGTCACTTCACGTGACTTAACTTTACGAGCTAAATTCAACATATCCTCGTTTTTTGTCGAATTCAACGCATATATAATAGGTAGGGTAAGCTTCCCTTCCGCCATATCATTCCCCGTTGGTTTACCAATCTCAGCCTCAGAGTCATAATAATCAAAGATATCATCACGAATCTGGAACACTATTCCGAGGTGTTTACCAAATAGTCTTGCAGCTTCAACCTCCTCTTCAGAGGCATTGGCCGACTCAGCCCCGATAGCAGCACATGCTTCAAAAAGCGCAGCCGTCTTACGTTCAATAATCTTATAGTAGACCTCCTCCGTGATAGCCTTACTCTGAATATTCGAAAGCTGAAGAATTTCTCCGTCACTCAACGTACGTCCTAACTCCGCCAAACGACGTACGATAATCTCAGCATGCGTGTAACTAACATGTAACAAGGCCGTTGAGAGAACATAATCACCCACCAAGACAGCCACCTTATTATCATAGTCAGCATTCACACTTGCCTGTCCCCTGCGTGCATCAGCTTCGTCGACAACATCGTCATGAACAAGTGATGCTGTATGCAAAAGCTCCAATCCCACAGCTGCATGCTGTGTTGCTTGAGAGACCTTACCAAAGTTCTTAGCCATCAGGAGGATTAGAATAGGGCGCATACGCTTCCCAGCACGTTGCTTAATATGGTTAAGTACCGTCTGCAACAAGCCATCCTCATGGTCGAGAGCATGATTGAAAAGGTCGATGAAATCGGCTAATTCTGTCTCAATTGGCTGTTTTATGAGTGAAAGAGTATCCATTTTTGACTTGAAATTTGATACAAATTTACTCATTTTATCGGAGATTATGGAAGAAAATTAGTAATTTTACAGCATAAACAGAATAATTAGTTATGTCGAAACTCTTTCTTATTGATGCCTACGCGCTCATCTATCGTTCCTATTACGCATTCCTTAGGAACCCTCGTATAAACTCGAAAGGACTAAATACATCCGCTATCATGGGCTTTTGTAACACACTTAATGAAGTGCTTACAAAGGAGAGTCCAACGCATATCGGTGTAGCCTTCGACCATGGAAAGACTTTCCGCCATGATGCCTTCCCTGAATATAAGGCACAACGAGAGGAGACACCAGAGGACATCAAGCTCTCTGTGCCCCTTATCAAGCAGATACTTGAGGCGATGCACATCCCTATTCTACAGGTAGATGGCTTTGAGGCTGATGATATCATCGGTACTGTAGCAACACGTTTTGGCTCCGATGGAATCGAGACTTTTATGCTTACGCCCGATAAGGACTATGGTCAACTCATCGGTCCTAACGTCTTTATGTATCGTCCTCGCCATGGTGGCGGCTATGAGATAATAGGAGAAAAAGAGGTAGGAGACAAGTATGGCATCCCTACCCCAGCCCAGGTCATCGACCTCTTGGCGTTGATGGGCGACACAGCCGACAACTTTCCAGGTTGTCCGGGCGTCGGTGAAAAAACAGCAGCCAAGTTAATTAATCAGTTCGGAAGCATTGACAACATGCTTCAACACACCGACGAGATAAAAGGTAAACTACGTGAGAAAGTAGAGAATGCCGTTGAAGACATAAAGATGTCTAAGTTCCTCGCCACGATTCGAACTGATGTTCCAATGCAACTCGATTTAGATGAACTCAAAGTAGAGCAACCCGACGAGGCTAAATTGCGTACGATATTTGAAGAGTTAGAGTTTAGGACACTTATTAACAAGTTTCTTAACAAAGGTGAAGTAAAGTCAAAAACCGACAACAATCAGCTTGATTTATTTGCAGAAAACACGGCCAATGAGTCAAGTGAACCCAAATTTGCGAAATATGAGTGCATAAAAACGACTCAACATGAGTATCAACTAATTGAGAATGAGGGCGAATTACGTCGATTATGTGACTTTTTTATTACAAAGAAGTTTGTTAGTATAGACACAGAAACGACCTCAACCGATGCTATTAGCGCCGAATTAGTAGGTTTAAGCTTCTCAGCTGAGGAAAGCAAGGCCTTTTATGTCCCCGTACCAGCCAATTACGAAGAAGCGTTAAAAGTCGTTCAAATATTTAAACCACTATATGAGAGCGACAAAATCATGAAAATCGGACAGAACATCAAGTATGACTATGAAGTATTAACCCACTATGGAGTGACCATACAAGGAAAGATGTTCGACACGATGATTGCCCACTACCTCATCCAACCAGAGTTACATCATAACATGGACTATCTGGCTGAGACCCTTCTTGGTTATCAGACGATACACATAGAAGAGCTGCTCGGTCCAAAAGGAAAGAAGCAGAAGAACATGCGCGACCTCTCTCCTACTGACATCTATCAGTATGCTGCAGAGGATGCAGACATCACCTTGCGACTGAGAAACGTACTTGAGCCTCGATTAAAGGAGCTTGGCGTCGAAGAACTCTTCTGGAATATAGAGATGCCCTTGGTCCGTGTATTAGCAGATATGGAACTAAACGGCGTCTGCTTAGACACTGAAGCACTGCAAGATACGTCAAAGATATTCACTGAACGTATGAAAGAATACGAGCAGGAAATATACAAGGAGGCTGGTGAAGAGTTCAATATCTCAAGTCCAAAACAAGTGGGTGACATCCTCTTTGGTAAGTTGCAGATTATGGACAAACCTAAGAAGACAAAAACAGGACAATACGTGACGAGTGAGGAGGTGCTTCAGAGTCTTGAAAATAAAAGTCCTATCGTACGTAATATCCTTAATTACAGAGGGATGAAGAAACTTCTCAGTACGTATATTGACGCACTTCCAAAGTTGATAAACCCACGTACAAGACATATCCACACATCGTTTAATCAGGCACTTACAGCCACAGGGCGACTCTCTTCGAGTGATCCTAACTTACAGAATATACCTGTACGCACGGATGATGGTAAGGAGATACGTAAGTGTTTCATCCCAGAAGAGGGTTGTCTGTTCTTTTCAGCAGATTATAGTCAGATTGAGTTACGCATTATGGCCCACCTTTCTGAGGACGAAAACATGATGGAAGCCTTCCGTGAGGGGCATGACATCCATCGTGCAACGGCTGCAAAGATATGGCATGAGGACATCGATAAGGTCACTGACGCACAGCGAAAGAAGGCAAAACAAGCCAATTTCGGTATTATTTATGGTATCACCACCTACGGACTTGCCCAGCGCATGGACATCTCAAATACCGAGGCAAAAGACCTCATACAAGACTACTTCCGCACATTCCCAAAGGTACAAGCCTATATGGAACATGCGAAAGAGGTGGCAAGAGCCAAAGGCTATGCTGAAACACTCTTCCATCGCCGCCGCTATCTGGCTGATATCAACAGCCGTAACGCCACCGTACGTGGGTTTGCTGAGCGTAATGCCATCAACGCACCGATACAGGGAACGGAGGCAGATATCATCAAAGTGGCAATGGTACGCATCTGGGAACGATTTAAGAAAGAAGGAATCCGCTCAAAGATGATTCTTCAGGTACATGATGAACTTAACTTCTCCGTCTACCCAGAAGAGCGCGAACAGGTGGAACGCATTGTCATTGAAGAGATGCAGAACGCATATCCACTGAACGTCCCACTGATAGCTGATGCCGGATGGGGCAAAAACTGGTTAGAAGCACATTAAAAAGAAAAGGCCTCCCCTTGTCCCTCTGAAGGCAGGGGGAGGCTTACAAAAAGAGGTATAAGGAGTATATAGAAAATCAAATAATGCTTCTTTTATAGACTATAATAAGTATAATAATAGACTATAATAATCAACTAAGCATAAGAAAAGGCTTTATTACGTCCTTATAAAGCATCCCCATGAGTACTGATAAGGCCAATTAGATAGCTAAAAAATAGGCTATACTGTCGCAAAAGAAAAGGATTAAGACCCTACCCTACCCCTTTCATCGAATTTTGTTCATGACAAGAAAGAATTATTTTCACGACAAGAAATATTTTTTTTCATGAAGAAAAATATTTTTTTTCATGAAAATAAATTAGAGAGGGGGGCTGAAAGATGAGAATAAAGGAGGATGAAAAGTCACCTTACTAATCATGCACAGAATACAAGGAAGGGCCTATCATGCAGCTTAAAAGCAGTGTTAAAATATAGAAAAAGGCTACTCGTTTAGCTTTTTTGGCGTAATTTTGCAATTTAATCAACCAGAGAAATTGAATGAGTCTTACTAATATAGTAAACAAGTTGTACTTCCATCCACGGCGTAAGGAGCTTGAGCACTACCTCACGGATGGAGAGGCTATCCAGCGGGAAGTCATGCAATACCTCGTTGAACGAGCCAAAGACACCGAATACGGACGCAAACATCTCTTCTCAACGATAAAGTCATACGAAGATTTCACACAGAACATTCCAGTCAACACATACGAGGAATTGAAGGGTGACATCGACCGTATGCGCCATGGAGAACGCAATATTCTATGGCCAGGACAGGTGAGATGGTATGCTAAGTCGTCTGGTACAACAAACGATAAGAGTAAGTTCATTCCTGTTTCCCACGAAGGATTACAGACAATTCATTACCAAGGTGGAAAGGACGTTATCGCTTACTACCTTAGTAATCACCCAGAGAGTAGACTCTTCAACGGTAAGAGTCTTATCTTAGGTGGGAGCCATTCTCCAAACTACAACTTATACAACTCTCTTGTAGGCGACCTAAGTGCTATCCTCATAGAGAACATCAATCCACTCGCAAACCTGTGCCGTGTACCTAAGAAATCAACAGCTTTACTGAGCGATTTCGAGGTGAAACGCGACCGAATTGCACAGGAGACTCTCAAGCAGAACGTGACCAATCTATCCGGTGTTCCGTCTTGGATGCTCTCTGTCATAGTACGTGTTCTTGAATTGAGTGGTAAACAACACTTAGAAGAAGTATGGCCTAATTTAGAGGTGTTCTTCCATGGTGGCATTGCCTTCACACCCTATCGTGAGCAGTATGAACAGCTCATTACCAAGCAAGGGATGAACTATATGGAGACATACAATGCCTCTGAGGGCTTCTTTGGAATACAGGATGATCCAACAGACAGCAGTATGTCGCTCATGCTCGACTATGGCGTATTCTACGAGTTCTTGCCTATGGACGAGTTTGAAAGTGAACATCCGAATATCGTCCCACTGTCGGGTGTGGAGATAGGGCGCAACTATGCGATGCTGATTAGTACTGCTTGTGGCCTATGGAGATACGAGATAGGAGACACAGTACAGTTCACTTCGACCAATCCTTATAAGTTTGTTATCACCGGAAGAACCAAGTATTTCATCAATGCTTTTGGTGAAGAGCTCATCATGGACAATGCCGAGAAGGGGCTCGAAGCCGCTTGCAAGGCCACTGGCGCACAGCTATCTGACTACACAGCAGCCCCAATGTATATGGATGCGAAAGCTAAATGTCGTCATCAGTGGCTCATTGAGTTTGCGAAAGAACCCTCTTCACTTGACGAGTTTGCTAAGGTTCTTGATGACAAACTACAAGAGGTAAACTCTGACTATGAGGCGAAACGTTTTCATAACATTACCCTTCAACCACTTGAGATAATAGTTGCACGCAAGGATCTCTTCAATGACTGGCTCAAAATAAAGGGTAAGCTCGGTGGTCAACATAAGATTCCACGCCTTTCAAACAGCCGTAACAACCTTGAAGAACTACTGAGTATGAACCAGCAAAAGACTACAGAGTAAAAAGGATAAAACAACCTTTATGAGGTAAAAAGCAAAAGGGTAAACAAGTAAAACCAGCGATATGAAGAAACAACAACAGAGATATTGCCAAGAAGTTATGGGTGGAAGGGATGGCCTTTCAGCTAAGGTTAGTCCTTACCTTGCGGTGTTCTACCAACCAAAGGTTTTACTTCTTTTCCTTTTTACCATACTCCTTTTGACACTGTCGTCCTGTGCGAAGATGAGACAACCAGATGGTGGATGGTACGATGAAACCCCACCAAGAGTGTTGGCTGCCTCCCCTTCTGAACGAGCAACTGATGTAAACAGTAAGAAGGTGAACATCTATTTCAACGAGTTCATCAAGTTAGACAACGCATCTGAGAAGGTTGTCGTATCGCCTCCACAGATAGAAGCACCCGAAATAAAGGCTACAGGAAAGCATATCACAGTGAGTCTGCAAGACAAGCTACAGCCAAACACCACCTACACCATCGATTTCTCTGATGCTATCTCAGACAATAACGAGGGCAATCCATTAGGGAATTACACCTACAGCTTCTCTACTGGCGATCATATTGATACCCTTGAGGTGTCTGGCTACGTGTTAGAAGCAGAGAACCTGGAGCCTGTGAAGGGTATTCTCGTGGGTCTTTACAGTAATCAGAACGACTCTGCTTTCGAGAAACTACCTATGCTTCGCGTCTCACGTACCGATAGTCGTGGTCGCTTCAGCATACGAGGTGTTGCCAAGGGAGACTACCGCATTTACGCTTTACAGGACATGGACGGTAACTATAGGTACAATCAAAAGAGCGAGAAATTGGCCTTCACGCCCGAAGTCATTATGCCTTCATGGAAGCCAGATATACGACAAGACACACTCTGGATTGACTCTTTGCATATTAAAGACATCAAACAGGTGCCTTACACCCATTTCCTTCCAGATGATGTGGTGCTGAATTCCTTTACACCTACGCAGACTGACCGTTTCTTCCTCAAGTCTGAACGCAAGGAGCCAAACCATTTCACGCTCTTTTATAGCTATGGTGATGCCGACCTCCCACAGCTTAAAGGACTCAATTTCAATGCTAAAGACGCCTTCATAACAGAGCCAAGTCTGAACCAAGACACCATCATCTATTGGCTTCGTGATACGGCCCTTGTCAATCAAGACACGCTGCGAATGCAGATGACCTATAACATGACGGACAGTATGGGTAAACTTGTGCCTAAGACAGACACGCTGGAGATACTCTCAAAGGTGCCCTACGCAAAACGTCTGAAGCGTCAACAAGAAGAGTACGACAAGTGGTTTAAGAAGCAGGAGAAGGCCAAAGAACGTGGAAAAGACTTCCAAACGGCTATGCCGGTCACACCTTTAGAGGTAAGATACAATGTCTCCTCGCAAATGGACCCAGACCAAAACCCAACGTTCGAGCTCCCTACTCCACTTGAAAAGACCGATACCTCCAAGATACATCTCTATGAGAAGATAGACTCTATGTGGTATCGAGCGAAATACAGCTTCGGTGCCGAACCTGGTAGACCACGGTTAATGAAACTCGTCAGCACCTGGGATCCGGGTCATGAATATAGTCTTGAGGTCGACTCAGCAGCCTTCACAGATATCTATGGAAAGGTGTCTGCAAAGTATAAACAGGGCATCCGTATCCCATCAATAGACGAGTATGGCACGTTGATGATGACCTTACAGGGCATGGAAGGTAAGAATTGCCTATTGCAACTACTCAATGAAAGCGACAAGCCTGTGAAGGAGACGTATGCAAAGAACAATCAAGCGACCTTCCACTACGTAAAGCCTGGGGTCTACTACCTACGTGTCATCGTCGATGAAAACGACAATGGTAGATGGGATACAGGTGATTATGCGACCCAGCGACAGCCCGAAGCCGTCTATTACTACCCCAAGTCTATCGAGTGTAAGGCCAAGCGTGACGTACAGGGTACGTGGAATCCGCATCTACTCCCACTCTACAAGCAGAAGCCGGGAGCCATAACAAAGCAGAAGGCTGATGCCCAGCGCAAGATAAAGAGGCGTAATGCCGAACGCGCTCGCAGCCTTGATATCCCTCTACCTGCCGACCTCATCAACACAGCTCATTAGAGACAATAGAAATAATAACGCACGAAACGCAGGTTTATCACAACCTATCAATATCCATAAACGCCCTCGTCTATCCCCTACTCTATTAAGTTTTAGGGTCGACGAGGGCATTTTTAATTCTTATATATATCCCTGTGTAATGGTCAAACCAATTATCTACATATCGTCCAAAGATAAACAACCAAGACTTAACTTATAGCTCCGAAACTCTGAACAGTTCTGCAATAGATTATCTACCTTAGCCCGAAGGATATCCTCGTCATATTTGTTAGCATTGCGTTTCACCTCATACACCCATGCAACCTTATCTATTTCGTTCACAGCAATAAGGTCTATTTCATTCTCGCCCTTGCGGTCCCAGTACTTTCCTATCCGTGTATAATCACCTGTCTCACGCAGTTTACGCTCAAAATACCTTTCTAACATGAAGCCTTCAAGTATGTTGATATCACGTTCGATAAGGCGTGCAAGTTGCTTCAAAGCACCATTCTCAACGAAAGCCTGATACTTGAAGAAGAAACGAAACCACAATGTAAGGAAATTATCGCATAGTGTGTAGCGCACCTTCCGAGAATTACTCTTTGCGAAAATAGGCTGATGACGTTCTATCAAACCATAATACTTCTCCAGTCGTTCAAGGTAGCTTCCAATGCCACTGGCCTCCATTCCGATCTTATTCTCTATCTCTTTACGCGTAAGTTGACCCTCAGATATACAAATAAGAATAGAAAAGTAAATGGAGTAATCAGCCCCAAACTCCTCTATCAAAACGTTCTTGCCCTCATTGATAAAAGGCGAATTGACCTCCGTAAGCATACTGTATATCGACTTTCTTACCGTCCGCTTGTTATCCATCAGTAAACTGATATACCATGCTACCCCACCCGATACAGTGAAGAGTGCCAATAAGTCCTCTGCAGTATAGGATGGATTAAAGTCACGAAGAATCTCCTTTAAGGTGTCAGTAGTAAAAGGCTGCAGATTTATAATGCGTCCTGCACGTGAGAAAAGTGGCTCCTTACTATCCTCAAATAGCTTATGCATCATCGAATAAATCGAACCACTAACTATCAAATTAAGGTGACTTCCACCCTTATTCAAGTCCCACTCACGTTGTAACTCACTGAATATAGAGGAATTAACACGCCCGAAGTCCTGAAACTCATCGATGATTAAAGTGAAAGCACGTGTCTTAGACAATTCCATCACATGATGAAAGAGCTTTGAAAAAGATGTATATCGTCCAATAGGAACCTGCAGTGTCTCTTCTATCACAGCACGAAAATCATCACACAACAGTGCTTCCGACTTACGTGCTACGAAGAAATAAAGCAGCGTAAGGCGCTCTCCACCCTTCAAGGTAAGCTCGGTCTTGCCAATACGTCTACGACCAATCAGCACCGTCATTTGGGCCTCTTGGTGGCTCAATAGCTCTACATCAGAGAGCAGTTTTAGTTCATTAATTCTATCATAAAACCTCATAAACATTCCTTTTTAGTAATAGCTATTACCGTAATAGTCATTACTTTATTTTGCAAAGATACTCTCTTTTATTGATAAAAGCAAGTAAATCAGTTACTTTCAACCCTCATCAATATTGCATACAAGTATCAACAAACACCTCGAAATAGGCTTTTAGGTGTGATAAAAGTAAGGTAAACAACCCATAAGATTTCTTTTCATGAATTTATTTTCATGAAAAAAAATATTTTTCTTCATGAAAATAAATATTTCTTGTCATGAAAAAAATTCTTTCTCTTCATGAAAATAATTCGATAAAGCGTATCAGTTCAAGTTTATATCACACTGTTCGGCTATTGAGTAAACATGGGGAAAGAGACATCAAAAGACCTATAAGGAGTGCTTAGGAAGCCAAAGAATAAGACAGACAGCACTCAATAGGAACCATTAACATGGCGTTAAAAATAGAGAAACAACAACATATCCGTCCTTGTCAAGTGTTACCAAGAAGATAGCATACATACGAAGATTGCGATTTTCAGCTTTCTTTTGTCTTATTTCAAGCGTTTTATCTGTTCGCCTTCAGCATACCAAACACCATCACAACCGATTTTCTCAGCCTTTGGGAGCAAAGATTTCAACTGCTTTTTGTTCGTTATCTCTTCGTTAAAAAGGAGCTAATGCCTCTTTCCTATCATAAATGATAAGTAGCGATAGACGATTGCAACAATACAGCTTGCCACTACGCAGACCAAAGCATAGGCTATCAGTACGCTATAATAAGCCCCATGATAGTCTACTCCCACCTTCTCAAGTGCTAAAGATAAGCAAAGGGGAACACCTCCACAGACGAAATAATAAACAATACTATGTGCTCCAACCCACTCTAATGGTTTATACCTTGGCAGTTGCTTACAAACATTAACAAGTAAGAAAATGCTCGTCAACATATCAAGAAAGAATAGGAAATAAGAATCTATACTCAATGGGTATATCATCGTATGCATCCCTTTGCACGTTGCATAACCTTTTATTATTATAAGGGATATAAAGAGAAATGATGTGTATAATGGTGTGTTGATACGGTTGAAAACTTCTTTCCAAAGATGATAAAACCATCCGATATAAAGGAAAAGAACTGCTTGCAGGGCATTGTTGATACACCAAGGATAATCAGTGGATTGTTTCGTTAAAAGTATCGAACCAACAAAAGCACAAGAGGAGAGAATGAATAAGGGTATTACTTTTCCACGAGTTATCCACAAGAAAAGGCTGAAAACAATTTCAGAAACTACCAAAGCAGTAATAAACCAAGAGGCTCGTCCTGTCAAGATAGGTAATAATAAACTCTCCCAGTCTAAACTATGACCATGTACTAAGGCTTTCGGAAGTGCCAAAACTATAGTAAATAGAAAATAAGGAAGAAGTAAACTATGTCCTAATGAAACCATCTTACGCTTCATAGAAAAGCCTTGCTGCTTGTACATTAGGTATCCTGACAGAAAGAAAAAGACGATTAGAACATTCGAAACATACCAATCATAAGGAATAAGATTACCTCCTGTATAATAGATTTCAGTATGATCCAATAATATTGCCAACATACAGAAACCTCGTAGCATGTCTATCCAACGTTCCCTCTCTACCTTCATTTGCTCTATTGACAAACCTCCATTATAAGTGTCCTTATAGTAAGATTATTATAAATTCACTAATACTTCCTCTCTATCTAACAATCGCCACCTTACAAACAACGCCATTGTTACCATCCTCATCAGCACTTTCAACCATGTAAACACCTGATGCAACGGGTTTACCAGACTTGTCTTTGCCATCCCAAACAAAGCTACCACCATTGCTAATACCTGCTGCAACGAGTACGCCATTTGTAGTGACAATCTTTACATCAGCGTTCATTGAGAGTCCAACAATGGTGATTGAGCCTGTATAACCAGGCCTAACTGGATTTGGATAAGCGTATGTTTTGTCCTCACTCGGTTGGTCGGATGGTGTCGTCGCATCGCTCATATAAGAGCATAAACCCTTGTCCGTGCCGAAGAATACTTCGCCTGTTGCGTTGTTGATAGCGATAGAAAGGATATTATCCGATAGAAGCAGACTATTTGAAGAAAGGATATGTTTCACCTGTGTCATGTTATCGGCACTAATAAGATAAACACCATTCGCCTTTGTTCCAAACCATTTTCTGCCTCCTCCATCAATAGCCATACAGGTGACATCAATGCCTGACAGAAGGTAATCGGCAAGATTGGTACCATCGTTACGAGGCACTTTCACCTGCGTAAAAACAGCTGTTTCAGGGTTATCAATAGCCGATCGAGACAAGAGAAGTGGTCCTATTGTAGTCGTAACCCATACATCTCCATTCGACAAAGGCGTCACACTATGGGGTACTAAGTCTAAGCTCGAACCATCCTCATTGACAAATCGAGTGAAAGAAAGCAACTTGTCGGTTGCAGGTTGGTAACAGAACAAAGCCGGATAGTCCCAGTGATCATTACAGAACCATAAGTTATTGCGGTTATCGAAGACCATACTTGTTAGGACAGAGCCCCCTACTCCATTCTTCATAAGGGCTGGCTTACTGAAAGAAGTCATCTGTCCATCAGCCGAAAGACGCAAGAGATTCTCTCTGGAGGTTTGACTGTTCAATATCCAAAGGTTGCCTTTATTATCGAAACAAAGTCCATTAATAAGCACATAATTGTTTCCTAACTCTCGTCCTCGGTCCATTGCGCCTTGCAACAAACTGTTGTCTTTGTTGTAATAAGCCTTTAACTGCCCATCAAGGAACTCGTATAAGCCTGTCCTTCCACCAACAAATACATGGTTTGCGTTGCGTGGATTGACTGCAAGAACATTATTATCAAGATAGTCATAGCCCGTTTTTAACGATAGATTCTCTTGATAATTCGTCCACTCGCCATCGTGTAGAATCTGCACAGCACCAGGTGTATTAGAATCTCCATAACCTGATTTAAACATACCAGGGACGCTATATAAGCGGTTATTAAGGTATTGGATATAGGTAAAACCATTATACTTTGGACCTCCAGGATTCAATGTTTTCGCTTGATTAAGGAGGTTTGCATCCATCGTCTTCGGTCTTTCCACATAGCCACCAACTCGTGTCCAGTTGTTCTTATCGAGCAAGTTTGCCGTTAACAGAGCACGATATAGCCCATTAGACTGGCTTGCGGCATAGATGTAAGAACCATCTATATAACTGTAATTAACGGGAAAGGAGAGGTTGTAACTGTCGCTTATTTCTGCCTTAGCAACATTCAGTTTGACAAGTCCGAAACCTGTTGAAAGATAGCAATAAGCCCCATTCATATCAATATTATAGACCGTTTTGTCGGCAGTCAAAGCTTTTAAATAATAGTCGGGTACGTTCGTTACATTCCCCTTAGCGTCCAGTAGATCGATATTACCGTCTTCATAGACAATAACAAGGCGCTTGGCGACTTCATTCCAACCAATGTATCGGATATCAATAGAGCTTAGCCCGTTCTGTCTATCGTATGCCTGAATACTTTGATCAGTCTTATTATAGGTGTAAAGGGCATTAGATGCAAGTACATATAACCGATTGCCTCCTTGCTCAACCCATTGTATATTGGCATAAGAAAGGTAAGATTTCCATGTCCCGATACCTCCTGCAATAGCTGAGAGAGAGAATATAAGAATGATAAAAGATAGAATAATTCGTTTTATTGTCATAGTGGATTCTTGTCGAAATGAATATTATCTTGTTTGCTGCTCAAGGCTTATATAATACATGAGCTTATATACATTAAACAGAAAAATACTTGGTTTATTGCCTTGTAAAAGTTTCTTTACCTTCTTGCCAAACAATTTATTAATTATTAGAACAACCTTCAGTAGATGAGATAGAACCACCCTATCTCTCGCTTCTAACAACTTAGAATATCCTTTCAGTAGCATCTGGTACTCATAAAGAGTTCGTAAAGACTCCTCTGTCTTATCTATAAACAATGTGTTATTTTCATAGTCGGTTAGGGTTATGGGATTATTAATATGGATTATCTGAACCCCGTTCTCTTCAAGAGTCTTACCCCACAATACATCTTCATAACCATAATGAGTGAGCTTCTCGTCAAATGGATATTGTACAAAAACAGCTCTTTTTACTATAAAATTGGTAGTGCGGAAACTTTGAAAAGGTCTCTTCTGTCTATCACTCAAACTATGCTTTCGTTCGAAAGCACACTCATATTTATATCTAAGATTCCCTTTCCATTGTTCTGGATTGCCACCTATTCTGATGCCACCAACGACTACATCGCCTTCTGCTTGCATATATCTACGAATGAAATCGGGGTTATCAAGGGATAAGTCACCATCTATGAAGAGGATACGATCACCCTTTGATTGTGAGAAAAGAAAGTTGCGTATGGCTGACCGACCGACATTCTCCTGCCTTATAATATACCGCACGCCCTCTAACTGAACAATGCCTTTGTTACGCTCAACAATGTACTGATTCGTTTTATCAGCCATTGTCCCATCGTCCGCCACGATAATCTCATACGCAATACCACACTCCATACATTGCCGTTGGAGCTCTGTTACCAAAGCCACACAGCTACATTTATAAACAGGAAGGAGTATCGATAGCATGTAGACGAATACTTTAGTAAGATGAAGATAAGTACTCTGCTAACTTCTTTACAGCCCTTGCACGATGGGAAATCTGGTTCTTTATCTCCTCACCTAACTCTGCAAAACTCTTGTCATAACCCTCTGGAATGAAGATAGGGTCATATCCGAAGCCCTCCGTTCCATGCTTCTCGGTAGCGATTCTACCCTCTACCTTACCCTCAAACTGATGTTCTACACCATCAATGATGAGTGAGATAATGGTGCGAAAGCAGGCTTTACGATTGGCTTTCCCTTCTAAGTTTGCCAATAGCTTACACATATTCGCCTCGCTATCGTGGTCAGTTCCCTCTGCATAACGAGCTGAATGTACACCGGGTTCACCACCGAGCGCCTCCACCTCAAGTCCAGTATCGTCAGCAAAACAGTTCTGACCGTAGTGTTCAACGACGTAAGAAGACTTCTGACGTGCATTCTCCTCCAGTGTTGCCCCAGTCTCAAGGATATCCTCATGACAACCAATCTCAGCCAAAGAAACGATTTCAAAGTCCTTTCCAAGGATGTCCTTTATCTCTTCGAGCTTATGTTTATTATTCGTTGCAAATACTATTTTCATCTTTATAAAACATTTTTAGAATGCTAAAAGAGCTATATTTGAAAGTCCCAAGTCTTACTCTAACAACAAGAACGCACGGTTCGTATGTCCTTAAAAGTTTATTTTCAGTGGACACACGAGCCATGCGTCCCTACTAATTAGCAGCTAGAACACAGCTCTACTGTCTATTTATTTCTGTTCATTCGCAGGCTTTTTCATGGCTTCAGCCAACTTCTTTTCCTGCTTTTTCATTTCCTTTTTAGCCTTAATCTTTATCTGATCGAAACCTTCACCATAGACACCAATCACCGAACTCTGGCTTACAAAGGCGGTTGGGTCAACCATCTTGATGATACGGAATATAGTTTTACTCTCGTTACGCTTTGCCAACAAGCAGATAACCTTCATATCATTGCCCGTATACCAGCCGTGTCCGTCAAGGATGGTCAGGGCGTGTTCGGTCTCATCGACGATAGCCTTGGCTATTTCCTCATGTTTCCAAGAGAAAATCATGAACTGTACTGACTCGCGTCTCATGTTCATCACGTGGTCTAACATAAAACATTCGATGAACATCGTACAGTATCCAAAGACCATCTTATGTAGGCGCTCCATGATATCACCAAACTGTGGGAAGAAGAGACAGCTACCCACAATCAGAATATCGACGCCCATTAAGACTTGTCCTAACGAGATATCATGATACTTATTGACGCAGGCAGCAATGATATCCGTACCTCCCGTACTTCCATTATTTAGGAAGACAATAGCCAATCCCGTACCCGTTAGACAGCAACCTATTATCAATGACATAAAAGCCTGGTCCTCACCAAGCATCTTGACAAAGTGCCCTGTGGCATCTTTCGGCATCAAGTCCTGTGCAAAAATCAATAGGAAATAAAGAGCAAAGATGGCATAGATGGTCTTCATCAAGAACTTAAAGCCCAATATCTTCAGTGCAACAATCAGCAAGGAGACATTGATGATGATATAAGTGTTTTGTATCTTAAAGCCTGTAGCATAGTAGATAACAGCCGACATACCCGTCACTCCGCCCGTAACAATCTCATAAGGCATGAGGAAGATGGTAAAGGCTGCTGCATAGATAAGTAAGCCAACGGTCAAGAAAAAATAATCTTTGGCTTCGGATCGGATGAGTTGTTGATCAATGGTCATAGGCTCTTAGAATGGTTATAATGAAGAGGATGTATCGAAACACAGCTGTAGCGGTTCTTCACAAACGCACCTCACTTTCGTAGATGGCTCCCGCTTATAGAGAAACAAGCCAACAGCACTGTTTCCATACAGCCTCTTCTATGGTTTATTGAATAGTTATTTGCAAACGATATTGATAATCTTCTTCGGCACAACGATGATCTTTACGATTGTCTTACCGTCGATATAGTGCTGGCTTCGTTCGTCTTCTAAAGCCTTCTTCTCAATATCTTCCTTCGTTGCATCAGCTGGGAAAGTCATCTGGAAACGTGCCTTACCATTGAAAGATACAGTCAGCTGCACCTCATTCTCTACGAGATAAGACTCGTCCCATACTGGCCATTCAGCATCGAAGACACTCTTTGTCTCACCACCCAACTGCTCCCACAGCTCTTCTGCCATGTGAGGTGCGAATGGAGCGATGACGATAACCATCTTCTTCAATAGTTCACGGTTAGCACACTTCTGCTGTCCGAGTTCGTTAACACAAATCATAAACGCTGAAACAGCTGTGTTGTAAGAGAACTGCTCAATATCGCCTGTCACCTTCTTGATAAGCTTGTGAACGCTCTTCAATGAATCCTTTGAAGGCTCATCATCGTTGAGTTCCTGCTGATAAAGCTTCCAGAACTTCTTCAAGAAACGGAAACAACCATCGATACCGTTCGTGTCCCAAGGCTTACTTGCCTCTACAGGACCGAGGAACATTTCGTAAAGACGGAGTGTGTCTGCGCCATACTGCTCAACAATCACATCTGGATTGACAACGTTGAACATAGACTTTGACATTTTTTCAACCGCCCAACCACATTTGTAGGTGGCGGGTGTTGGGTGTTGGGTGGTGATGAGATCAGATGATGATGTACCATCTTCGAAGATGAATTCAGCATTGTTATACTCTGGACGCCATGCCTTGAAAGCCTCAACATCCAATACATCAGCATGAACAATGTTCACATCAACGTGGATAGGAGTAGTTTCATACTTGTCTTTCTGGCCCAAGCTGACAAAGACTGGTGCCTTTGAGTGGTCGTCAGAATTGATACGATAAACGAAGTTAGAGCGTCCTTGAATCATTCCTTGGTTCACCAACTTCTCGTATGGCTCCTCTTTACAGCTGCAACCACAGTCGAAGAGGAACTTATTCCAGAAACGACTGTAAATCAAGTGACCTGTTGCATGCTCGGTACCACCGACATAAAGGTCTACATTCTGCCAATACTCGTCTGCCTTTTTGCCCACAAGTGCCTCGTCATTGTGTGGATCCATGTAACGAAGATAGTATGCTGAGCTACCTGCGAAGCCCGGCATTGTATTCAACTCCAATGGGAATACAGTCTTATCGTCAACCAATGACTTCTCAACTACCTTACGCTCAGCCTCGTTCCAAGCCCAAACCTTCGCACGACCCAATGGTGGTTCGCCGCTTTCTGTTGGTTCGTACTTGTCGATTTCAGGCAATTCAAGTGGCAAACACTCCTCTGGTATCATGTAAGGCATTCCCTGCTTGTAATAGACTGGGAATGGTTCACCCCAGTAACGCTGGCGCGAGAAGATGGCATCACGCAGACGATAGTTAACCTTCACACGTCCGATACCTTTCTCAGTAACAAACTGCTTTGTCTTGGCAATAGCCTCCTTCACCGTAAGACCATTGAGAGAGAAACCGTCCATGCTCTCTTTTCCTGCAGCAGGAGAGTTGGTTACGATTCCTTCCTTTGCATCAAAGCTCTCTTCAGAGACGTCAGCACCCTCAATCAATGGGATGATTGGGAGGTTAAAATGCTTTGCAAAGGCATAGTCACGACTGTCGTGAGCAGGCACAGCCATAATCGCTCCTGTTCCATATCCAGCCAAAACATACTCTGAAATCCAAATAGGAATCTGCTCGCCAGTGAATGGATTGATACCATATGAGCCTGAGAAGACACCTGTCACCTTACGGTCAGACATACGTTCTAACTCTGTGCGCTTCTGTACATACGCCAAATACTCCTCTACCTCAGCCTTCTGAGCCTCTGAAGTGAGCTCTGCAACGAGTTCTGACTCTGGTGCCAATACCATGAAGCTAACACCAAACATCGTATCAGCACGCGTTGTAAAGATCGTGAACTTACCCTCTTTCTGACCCTCACCAGTTGGTGTAAGGTATTTGAATTCAACCTCTGTACCCTCAGAGCGGCCAATCCAGTTCTTCTGTGTCTCCTTGATAGAGTCAGACCAGTTAACCGTCTCCAAACCATCAAGCAGTCTTTGTGAATAGGCTGACACACGAAGGCACCACTGCTTCATCAACTTCTGTACGACAGGATAGCCTCCACGCTCGCTCACACCATTGACAACCTCGTCATTAGCAAGCACCGTTCCGAGTCCCGGACACCAGTTTACCATCGTCTCACCGAGGTAAGCAATACGATAGTTCATGAGCTTCTCCTGCTGTTCCTGCTCGTCCATGCTCGACCAGTCACGTGCTGAGAAAATCAGTTCCTCGCTCTGTGCAACGTTAAGATTCAGTGTTCCTTCTTCCTCAAAGTGGCGAACAAGGTCCTTGATAGGCAATGCCTTCTGTTGTGTATAGTCATAATAAGACTCGAACATACGCTCGAAAGCCCACTGTGTCCAGTGATAATAACGTGGGTCACAGGTGCGTACCTCACGATCCCAGTCGAAACTGAAACCTATCTTATCCAACTGCTCACGGTAACGAGCAATGTTCGTGTCGGTTGTCAGCTGTGGATGCTGACCCGTCTGAATGGCATACTGCTCAGCAGGAAGTCCGTAAGCATCATATCCCATAGGGTTCAACACGTTGAAACCCTTCAGTCGCTTATAGCGTGCATAGATGTCACTTGCAATATAACCCAATGGGTGTCCAACGTGCAATCCGGCTCCTGATGGATAAGGGAACATATTAAGTACATAGAACTTCTGCTTGTTCTCGTCCTCAACAACTTTGTAGGTCTTATTCTCAACCCACTTCTGTTGCCATTTCTTCTCAATGTCTATGAAGTTGTATTCCATTCTTATTTTCTATTATAACTAATGTGCAAATTTACAAAAAGTTTCCGTAAAACACTTCGTTTCGTTGGGAATTATAGAACGAAAAAATATAATATTCTTTGTTTACTCAGGGCAGAATAAGTCCTTTATAACAATAAACTGCTCTTCTCTCAACTGCATATCGCATGACTTTCACTCCTCCGCACCACACGTGCGAAGCGTCCGCACCATTGGTGCGAAGCCTCAACACCACTTGTGCTAAGCCTCAATACGTCAGTCGTTAAGGGTAGAAAGAGGGGGATTTGTTGTTACATTAAACCATTGGTAAGGCTCTATTGACATACAGATATGGAAAAAGTATTATCAAAACCCTATTAATCAACACATTAAAAGAGGATTCATTCCGTTTGACCATCTACTTTCTAACCGAACACTATGAGCTTTTCTGCATTGTAATCTTCTTGCATATTAATAGAAATAGAGCACTAAAAAGGAGTCAATTATGAGACATAAAGACAAGAAAGTAAAAATATTTTTGAAATGAATTGCAACTTATTAAGAAAAAACATATATTTGCATCATATTGATAACTATGAACTTAACGCTTTGAATATGTGGAATAAATTAATACTATTACTCACAGTTTGCAGCTCTGCAACAGCCCTATCAGCCCAGAATACAACTAAAACAGACTCCACAAAGACACAGAAGTTGGAGGAAGTCGTCGTAGCACAAAGGCGTCAGCTTATCAAGAATGATATTGACAAGCTAACCTATGATGTGCAGCATGACAAGACTGCACAGACAAAGACGACCTTAGAAATACTCAAGAAAATACCCCTTGTCACCGTTGACGGACAAGAAAACATCAGGGTTCAAGGCTCTACAAGTTTTAAGGTGTATAGGAACGGACATCCTGACCCAAGTCTTTCAGGGCAGAACCTTAAGGATATTCTCAAGGCAATACCTGCTTCTACGATCAAAAGGATTGAGGTTATCACTGACCCCGGTGCCAAGTATGATGCTGAAGGAACTACGGCTATCCTCAATATTGTCATGATGAGCAATACTAAACTACAAGGAATATCAGGCAATGTAAACTCTGATGTCGACACTCACGGCTCTACAAGGCTTGGTACTTATCTAACAACAAAGGTGGGAAAGCTCACGACAACCGTCAATTATAACTACAGGAACCAAAGCAGAAAACGAACAGAAAACTATAGAGAGGAGGTTTACAACTACGTAAAGACGGGCGAACAAAAACGTGAATATGGGACTAATAGCACTGCAGCGATATTACATTTCGGTAATATCAGTGCAAGTTACGAGATTGACTCACTCAACTTGCTGACCGCATCGACCACTTTTCTTGGCTATAAAGCCGATGCCAACGCACAAAACACAAATGAACGATGGGATAAGAACAGCCAGTTGATTTACAAATTCGACAATAATATGACTACTCCGGGCTACTCTTATCTTAATATTGGAGGACGTTTGGATTATCAACATAAGACTCATTTAGATGGAGAAATCCTTACTTTTTCTTATATGTTGGCAGCTACACGACCACACACCATCTTCCGTCAGATGTATAACAACATGGTTAACTTCCCTGTCAACTATACAAGTTACGACCAGAACACCCGTGAACGCTTCACAGAACATACTTTCCAAATTGACTATGTACGCCCCTTTGGAAAATACCACAAGATAGAAAGCGGAACAAAATATATCCTTCGTAACAACAACAGTACGTCATTAATGGACTATCAAGGAACTACCCCTGACATGGAAAGTAAGTTCAAGCATAACGCACAAGTGGCTGCTGCCTACCTCTCATATATCTTCACCGCTGGCAAATGGGCTGCTCGTGCAGGTTTGAGATATGAGTTTACTCGCATGAAAGCATCCTATCCCGATGGTAGTAATGCCGATTACCATGCTAATCTCAATGACTGGGTACCATCAGCAAGCCTACAATACAAGATTAGTGATAGTCAAACACTGAAGTTTAGCTATAATACCAGCATCAACAGACCCGGCATCGGCTATCTCAATCCAGCCATCATTAGCACACCAACGGCAGTCTCTTTCGGTAACGCAAACTTAGGAAGCAGTCGTAACCAAAAGCTACAACTTGTGTATATGTTGGTTACTTCAAAATTTACTTTGCAATTAAGTCCCTATTATTCATTTACCAACAATGGTATAGGTCGTATCTTGTATGAACAAAATCGTAAAGATGTTTCTACTTATCAGAACGTACTGAAGAGTAAAGTGTTCGGTATTTCATCTTACACAGAATGGACTCCTTTCACCGGAACATCGTTTACACTCAACGCTTCCATGCGTTATGCCCGAATCACCTTGCCCACACCTTCTACCAAGAACAGCGGATGCGGTGGTGATATCTACTTTAATTGGGAGCAGAAACTACCTTGGGACTTAACGTTGACAACCAGTATTGGAGGTGAATATGGCAACAGGATTTACAATCCGTATGCTATCGAGGGACGTTGGTTCTACTATAATTTCACCTTGACACGTCTCTTTTTCAAGGACAAGCTGACAGTATCTTTATCAGCAAATTCGCCTTTCAGCAAAGATAAAGCAACTACATATAATATCGTTCGAGGCGATTATACTGGTTATGAACGCTCCGTTATGTACCCTCGATACTTTAATATCGGATTTTCATGGAGCTTTGGTAAGTTAAAAGCAAGCGTCAAGAAGGCTGTACGAAGCATTCAGAATGATGACTTAGTGGGTGGAGGAAAGAAGTAGAAACAGGTCGGTAGGACTGCATACACAGCAACTTAACGCACCTATTTTCGATTCTTCCGTTAAATGTGTGAATACTTTTCGTATTGCTTTAACGGAAGAATCGAAGTTACTCATTAAATAAAAACCATGGCTAAGACAGTCAACTTTCTGTCCTCTTATCATCCTCTGACATTGGAAATCATTTCTTTTTAGACTTCGAAAATAGGTAGGTAAGGATTTGAAAAATCATTACATAATTTCAAAGAAAACATCTATAACTAACGGCAAAAACACATATAAGAAGTAAGTTTGCAATCAACAGAGAGTCAATTAGTTACCAAGTATAAAGTAAAAGGTGCTTAATTGGACTTCAAAAGGGCGTTAGTAAGGGGCTTAAAGGGCGTCTTCTGCAAGCCAAAAGGGCGTCTTCTGCAAGCCAAAAGAGCATGTATTCAAAATCATGATGTGAAAAGTTATGACAAAGTAACAGGCTATTAGCCCTATTGGGCTTATTGGACTTATTAGCCTAATTAGGCTAATAGGGAATACATTGATTGTAGAAGACAGATAGACATCACTTGTCAACTCGTCAATCCGTTAACTCATTAACTTTCTGCCACTATCTTTTGCCATTATAATAAAAAAGGAGTATCTTTGCGAAAGACAAATATAGATACCCTTTAGACAAGTATTTCTCCTCCTTCTCTACTCGAAAGAGAGGAGCAAGAGTGGATATTTTACGCTTATGGCAACACATCCTTTATGGTCTGACGACTACTGGCTACTACTCCTACAGCTTTATCTTAAAAAGCCAGAGGGAATGAAACCGATGTATTCACGTGCGTTGGTAGACCTCAGCTTGGAACTACATATACCACCAAAGAACCTCTATGAACAGCTCTTTAAGCTACGTCATCGTGACATGCCCATCATTAACTTGATTTGGGAGACCTATGGTAAGAACACACGAAGGCTGAATAAAGACGTGAAGAAACTGCGCTCAATGAAAGGATTCGGCCAGTCAAGGGAGTTCTACGATGGTGTGAAGGTACGCGAAACCTTTGAACATGACTTCCTACCAGTGGAAGGGGCTACGGAGTTGAAGCCTTTTATGCTCATTATGATTCTCGACCTCTATTTCCGTCTTACTCCTATTACAATGGCAGCGGAGACACCTGAAGTGATAGAACTGGCCAAACTGATGAAGATAAAGCCACAAATGGTTGTGGAGGTAATGGATGTGTTCCAACTCTGCGACCCCTATCTGAACCGTGACGACCTTCTGATATCGCCCTTATTAATGCCCTGTCAGGAGGTATGGAACCGCTATGGAAATGATAACCCAGAGAAACTTTCTGCCTTGGCAGCACAATTAAAGGAATATTTCACTTGATTATACTTGTTTTTTTAGTACTTTTGTAGCACAATTCAGGTAAACAATGGCACAGGAACAAGTACAGATTCAAAACCAGAAACAGCAACAAGTGCAGCGTCTCTCACAACAGCAGATGCTGCAAGTAAAGTTGTTGGAGATGCCACTGACAGAATTAGAGGAAAGTGTTAATGCTGAACTCGATGATAATCCTGCCTTAGAAGCAGGAGGAGAGGAGACTGATAGCATTGACGACAACGATACTGTAGAGCATTCAGAAGACGATGATTTCGACACACTTCAGGAACGAGAAGAACGACAAGATGCGCTCGACTCGGCACTGGAGCGTATGCGTTCGGATGATGATCTTCCTACATACGATTCAAGACAGCAACGAAATAATGCTGAATATGAGGAGATTGTGTATGGAGACACAACTTCCTTCATTGATAAACTCAATGAGCAGGTGGGTGAAAGAGAGCTTACGGAAAGGCAGAAGAGTATCTTGGAGTATCTTATCGGTAGTTTAGATGATGACGGACTATTGCGAAAAGATCTTGATAGTATCAGCGATGAGTTGGCTATCTACTATGGGATTGACGCGTCTACTAAGGAATTAGAGGAGGTACTGAAGATTCTGCAGGACTTTGACCCAGCTGGTATCGGTGCAAGAGACTTGCAAGAATGTCTCTTGTTACAGATAGACCGAAAGGTTGAGAACGGTGAGTGGGAGAAAGATAGTCATCTGTATAAATACATCTACAATATCCTTTCGCATCATTTCGATGCTTTCAAAAAGAAGCATTGGGATAAGATTCAAAGCGCACTGTCGCTGTCTGACCTTCAAGTAGAGGCACTTCAGCGTGAGATTCGTAAGTTGAATCCAAAGCCGGGGTCGTCAATGGGTGAGACACAAGGACGTAACCTGCAACAGATAACACCTGACTTTATCATCGACACAGAGGATGATGGTACGGTTACTTTCAGCTTAAACCACGGCAATCTACCAGAGTTGCACGTTTCGCAGGCCTTCAACGATATGATGGAGACCTACCGCAACAACAAAGCCGGTATGAACCGACAGGAGAAAGAGGCGTTGCTTTATGCCAAAGAGAAGGTGGAAAAGGCACAAGGATTTATCGAAGCGGTAAAGCAAAGACGCCATACCTTACAAGTGACGATGAAGGCTATCATCGATATTCAGCGGAAGTTCTTCCAAGATGGAGATGAGGCTGACCTCAAACCAATGATTCTTAAAGATATTGCCGACCGTACAGGCTTAGACATCTCTACCATATCACGTGTGAGCAACATCAAGTATGCACAGACACGTTGGGGTACTTTCCCACTGCGTTTCTTCTTTACTGATAGCTATACAACGGAAGATGGCGAGGAAATGTCTACTCGTAAAATCAAGTTGGCACTCAAGGAAGTAATCGACAAAGAGGACAAACGCAAGCCTCTCAGCGATGATGCACTTGCTAAAGTGATGAAAGAAAAAGGCTTCCCAATAGCCCGCCGCACCGTTGCTAAGTACCGCGAACAACTCGGATTACCTGTGGCAAGACTGAGGAAGGAGTGATGTAATTAGGTGTTGGATGTTAGGTGTTAGGTGTTAAAGTATGAACGAAAAGAACATTATATTAACAGCAAGGGTTGTGAGTATGGTTCTCACACCATTCTATTTACCCGTTGTGGGCATTTTAGCTATCTTTACTTTTAGCTATCTAAGTATGTTCCCATGGCAGGCAAAGCTGTCGTATGTCTTTTTGGTTTATGCTTTTACGGTCCTTATTCCAACCTTACTCATCCACCTTTACCGCCAATACCACGGCTGGACATTGATTCAGTTAGGGCAACGAGAGCGAAGAATGGTTCCTTATGTGATTTCTATTCTTTGCTACTTCACGTGCTTTTATATCATGAACATCCTACACCTGCCTCACATGCTGACGTCCATACTTATGGTAGCATTGATTATTCAGATTCTATGTGCTATCATCAACGTATGGTGGAAGATATCAACACATACGGCAGCTATCGGTGGTGTGACAGGCTCTTTAATAGCTTTTTCACTGCTATTCAACTTCAATCCGATGTGGTGGCTTTGTCTTACGCTCATCGTTTCGGGCTTTGTAGGTAGCAGTAGAATGATTCTCAGGCAACATTCATTGGAGCAAGTGGCATCGGGTTTCTTCTTAGGTATCATCTGTTCATTCATTACAATCATCGTTGTATAGAATCAATAGCAGTAGAAAAGTCCACTGATTGCCAAAGAATAAAGAATAAACTGACAGAAAATTACATCTGTCTTAAGAATAAATACACATAAAACAAACAAAGAAAATAAACTTAATACATAAAGAATATGAAGCCATTAGTTAGTATTATCATGGGTTCAACAAGCGATTTACCCGTAATGGAAAAAGCTTGTAAGTGGTTGGAAGAGCAAGAGATTCCTTTTGAAGTGAATGCACTCTCTGCTCATCGTACACCTGACGCAGTAGAGACTTTTGCCAAGGAAGCAAAAGGTCGTGGCGTAAAAGTTATCATTGCTGCGGCTGGTATGGCTGCTGCTTTGCCTGGAGTTATCGCTGCTTCAACACCACTTCCAGTCATTGGCGTGCCAATTAAGGGTATGCTCGATGGTCTTGATGCCTTACTTTCTATCGTTCAGATGCCTCCTGGCATTCCAGTTGCTACTGTTGGCGTCAATGGAGCACAGAATGCTGCCATCCTTGCAGCTGAGATGATAGCACTCGGTGATGAGGCTATTGCAAAGAAGATTGACAACTGGAAGGCTTCATTAGGAAAGAAGATAGAGAAGGCTAACAAGGAGTTAGCTGAACTAAAGGATTATAAGTTTAAGTGCTAAGACCGTCCCTAACCCCTCCAAAAGGCGGAGTAACAACGGGAAACAATTAGGGTAAAGGTCGTTACCACTTATTACCTCTTACTATAACCCCTCTCTCAGAGGGGCTTAGGGAGGTTGTTCATCATCCCAAAAGGGCTTGGGGAGGTACCCCATTATCCAAATAGAACATGATAGATTTATTCAACTTTGAAAGAAGGAAAACCTCTGTCACGCATGTTGGTGCACTCAACATTGGTGGAGAGAACCCTGTACGCGTACAATCAATGACAACTACTTCCACCGATGATACCGAAGGAAGTGTTGCACAAGCTAAGCGTATTATTGATGCAGGAGGAGAGCTTGTACGCCTTACAACGCAAGGTAAGCGCGAGGCAGAGAACTTAAAGAATATCAATGCACAACTACGTGCAGACAATTATATGGCTCCGCTCTGTGCGGATGTTCACTTCAATGCGAATGTAGCAGACGTAGCTGCACTCTATGCAGAGAAGGTTCGTATCAATCCGGGTAACTATGTCGACCCCGCTCGTACGTTCAAAAAGTTAGAGTATACCGATGAGGAATATGCTCAGGAGCTACAGAAGATTGAGGACAGACTGATTCCTTTCATCAATATATGTAAGGAGAACCACACCGCTGTACGTATTGGTGTCAACCATGGTAGCCTCTCTGACCGTATTCGCAACCGTTATGGCGATACACCAGAAGGTATTGTAGAGAGCTGTATGGAGTTCCTCCGCATCTTCCGTAAGTATGACTTCCATGACATTGTCATCTCTATCAAATCCTCAAACACGGTTGTTATGGTTCGTTCCGTACGCCTTCTTGTGGCTGAGATGGACAAGGAAGGTATGCACTATCCGCTCCACCTTGGTGTTACCGAGGCTGGTGAAGGTGAAGACGGACGCATTAAGAGTGCCGTAGGTATTGGTGCTTTGCTCGCTGATGGTATCGGTGACACGATCCGTGTATCACTGAGTGAAGATCCAGAGTGCGAGATTCCAGTGGCTAAACACCTTACATGGTATATCCGTCGACACGAGAAACATCTTCTCATCCCTGCCGAACAGTATGATGGCTTTGATTATCTCCATCCTAATCGACGTGAGACAGTGGCTGCAGGCAACATCGGTGGCGAGAATGTCCCTGTTGTTATTGCCACTCGAAAGGCTGACCAAGCAACTGCCGAGGTATCATCACCAGAACTACCAAAGCCCGACTATATCTATGTACAGGGTGAATTGCCTGAGAAATTAGGTAAGAAACAGAAGTATATCCTTGATTATGACGCCTATATGGACCTTGCCAACAGTGGTAAGCAGTCCTTAGAAAACGTCTATCCAATCTTCCCTGTGACGGGAATGCCTTTCATCAGTGCGATAAACAGTGATGTTAAGTTCCTCGTCTTGAAGTTTGGTACACCTTCTGAGGAGTTCCTTGCTTGTCTGAAAACACATCCAGAGGTGGTTGTGGTATGTATGACAAGCCATCAGAACCGCCTTGGCGACCAACGTGCATTGGCGCATCAACTGATGATAGCAGGGGTAAAGAACCCTATCATCTTCGCCCAGATGTATCAGCATTCAACTACCGAAGAGAAGGAAGAAAGCAGTAACAGCCAACAGGCTGAGACAACTACGGCTAAAGAGAAGTTCCAATTGGAATCGGCAGCAGATATGGGTGCACTCATGATGGACGGACTTACCGATGGTATCTGGCTGATGAACAATGGCAACCTCTCACAAGAGGATGTTGAGCAAACGGCTTTCGGTATTCTTCAAGCAGGTAGATTGCGCATGGTGAAGACTGAATACATCTCTTGCCCGGGCTGTGGACGTACACTCTACGACCTTCGTACGACGATTGCTCGCATCAAAGAAGCTACCAAGGGAATGACAGGACTGAAGGTAGGTATCATGGGCTGTATCGTGAATGGTCCCGGTGAGATGGCTGATGCAGACTATGGATACGTGGGTGCAGGTCCAAAGAAGGTGAGCCTCTACCGCAAACAGGTATGCGTTGAGCACAATATCCCAGAGGAGGAAGCAGTCGAGCGATTGCTTGCTTTAATCAAGGCAGATCAGAATAAGGCTTAAATCGGCGATTAGGACTCAATAGATGTAATTCAACATCGGTGTCTTTCGTTATCATCCCAACGGCAGGAACACCTCTTCCTTGTCGTTTCCTACTGTGCTCTTAATACTCCGCACGCGTGGTGTTCATGCTTAGCACCATACGTGCGGACCGTAAGCACCAATGGTGCGGAGGGCTAACTCCTCTACAATAAATCATACTTTTGATAAGAGGAGAGGATAGATTTGGTGCTTAATGATTAGGGGTAAATAGCAAATAGAGTTTAGATAATTAGGCATAAAAAGGCGATTAATCACCTTGAAAGAATGTACCAATTAGACTTATTTGCCTAACAAGCGAGACAATCTACCCTTATAAAGCACTGATTTACCGATAATTACATTTCTGTGTTAAAACAAGAAAAAGTAAAAATGTAGTATAGATTCTGCTTGCTTCTTTCCTTATAAAAGACTATCTTTGCAGCATGAAGGTATTGGAGGATATAAAGAAGTATTGCCTGAGTCGCTACAACCTGTCCGTTCTTGGCGCACAGGTAGGCATTTATGCGCTCCTTGTATCTATCTGGTCATTGGTCATTATGCTACTTGAACATGATGTCAAAGCCGCCAAGGAGTCCATGTGTGTCAATGCCTTCGTACTTTTCTTGTTACTGATTGTCTTCATGGCGAATTTCTATGTGCTGGTTCCTTATCTCTTTGAAGCAAAGAATAAGATAAAGCACTGGGCATTCTGGGTAATCAATCTGCTGTTTATCGTTCTTTGGAATCATCATATCTTCAGCATTTATAATGCTGATTTACCGAACGCACCTATACGAATAGGCTTCTATCAGTTTGGTGTGATGTGGATGATTCTCAACTATGCAATGGTCGTTGCGGCAATCTTCGTGCGTTATTATATCCGCCATAGTACGCTCAGAAGGCAACTAAGAGAGGAGAAACAAAAGATGACGGAAGCCGAATTGGCATGGCTTAAGAACCAGCTAAACCCACACTTCCTCTTCAATACGCTCAATAACATAGCCTCACTCACTCAGACAAGTCCGAATAATGCCCAAAAGGCAATCGGTCAACTGTCTGAACTCCTACGCTACGCACTCTATGAGACACAGCCTAAGGAGGTGAGTCTGAATGGTGAGATAGCCTTTATCAAGAACTATATCAACCTGATGACGCTACGGTCGGGTAGTAATGTAGAGATAAAGAGCCAATTCATCATCCATAACACACAACTACTCATAGCGCCATTGGTATTCCTAACACCTATTGAGAATGCCTTTAAGCATGGTATAAGTGCCAATAAACCATCGTTTATCCACATATCTATCACAGAAGATAACGGCAAGATAGTTTTTCTCTGTGAGAACAGTAACTATCCAAAGAACGACACTGACAAGAGTGGAAAGGGTATTGGATTGGAGAATATGTACCGCCGTTTAGAGTTGATTTACCCTGATAGGTATCACATCGAACAGCGTATTACACCAGAGGTTTACCACCTCAAGATTATTATTAAGCCGTAATAATCATGTAATTCTCACCTCCAACACCCACTCCCCACATATCATAACCACCCAACATTTAACACCCATCACCCAACACCCTCAATGAGAGCAATAATATTAGGAGCTACTGGCGCAATAGGTAAAGACCTTGTCCAAGAGCTTATCAATGATGATACTATCGAACAAATAGCTATCTTCGTCAGAAGAGACCCAGGCATAAATAACGAAAAGGTAACAACACATATCGTAGACTTCGACCAGTCGGATAAGTGGAGACTCTCCGTACAAGGCGATGTCGTATTCTCTTGCATGGGTACAACGCGCAAAGCGGCTGGCTCAAAGGAGAATCAATACAAGATAGACTATACCTATCAATACAATTTCGCTAAGATAGCAGCAGAGCAGGGAGTACCTTCTTTTGTCTTAGTATCGGCTGCTATGGCTAATGCTAACTCACATTTCTTCTATACAAGGATAAAAGGTGAATTAGAAGAAGCTATCAAACAGCTTCCTTTCCAACATATCTCCATCCTTCGTCCACCTGTTTTAATTCGTAAGAATACTACAAGAAGCTCTGAGAAACTGTCTGTTTCTATACTGCAATTCTTCAATAAAATAGGACTCTTACAGAGCCAACGACCTATGAAAACAGAAGTCGTTGCGCATTGTATGGTTGAACTTGCGAAAACAGAGAAGTCAGGAGTATTTGAGCCAAAGGATATTTTCAAGATTGGAGAAAGATAAACAAAGGGATAGAGTATCCCATCTGCTTGCGATAAAAGAATATGATACTATACGACCGTGAACGTGCCATTCAGCGGATGAACACATTAGCTAAGGAAGGTAAAGACTTTATCTTTATCATCAATTATAAAGCCGATGGTGCATACATAGAGGAGTCTACGGACATCAATCCACATGAATTGCTTTTTGCTTTCCCAAGCCTTTCTAATATCCCTGAGGGCGAAAGCTACAGCAATGAGGCTGTGGAATGGCATACAGAACCACTCACAAGAGATGACTATGAACAGCGTATCAACCTTGTCAAGCAAAGAGAGCGTGAAGGCGACAGCTATTTAGCCAACTTGACATGCAAGATTCCTGTGCATACCAACCTTTCTTTGCACGATATCTTCATGCGTTCAAAGGCGTTATATCGCTGTTGGATGAAAGAAAAGTTCGTTTGTTTCTCTCCAGAAATATTCGTTCGTATCAATAGAGAAGGACTTATCAGTTCCTTCCCAATGAAGGGTACGATTGATGCAACACGTCCTGAAGCTGAGAAGGAACTGATGGAAAATAAGAAAGAAGCAGCCGAACACGCTACCATCGTCGACCTTATCCGCAACGACTTGAGTATCATAGCAGAGCAAGTGCAGGTGAAACGCTATCGCTATGTTGACCATCTGACGACAAACAAGGGTGAAATCCTACAGACAAGTTCGGAGATTACAGGACAACTTCCTGCAGACTATCGTGAGAACATCGGTACACTTCTCTTCCATTTGCTCCCTGCTGGCTCCATTACAGGTGCCCCTAAGCCTCGTACAATGGAGATAATCGATGAGGCTGAGGCCTACGAAAGAGACTTTTATACGGGTGTGATGGGCTGTTATAGTAAAGGACAATTAGACAGTGCAGTGATGATTCGCTTTATTGATCAGGATAAAGACGGACAGCTTCACTACAAGGCTGGGGGCGGTATTACGGCTCAAAGCAATAATGATGACGAATATAAAGAGGTGATAGAAAAGGTTTATGTGCCAATATATTGAGACAATAAGGGTAATAGACGGCTGTGCCTGCAATCTTGCCTACCACGAACAGCGGATGAACCGCACTCGCAAAGAGATGTTAGGACTGACAGAACCGCTGCATATAGCTGACCTTCTAAAGTCTGTTAGCTTACCGATGGAATGTTCAAAGCTACGCTTTGTCTATGATAAAGAGGGCATCCACGATATCACCTGTACTCCTTATATATGTAAGGAAATCAACTCTTTACACCTTGTCTACGACAACAATATCAGCTATCCCTACAAGAGTACTGACCGCTCGGCACTTAACGAACTAAAAAAACAGCAAGGTGACTGTGACGAAATACTTATTGTTCGTGACAATCACCTTACAGATACTTCCTATACCAACATTGCACTCTATGATGGCGAACAATGGTTTACACCCTCTACGCCACTCCTTTGCGGTACGATGCGCCAACGACTGCTCGACTGTGGACTGCTTCAAGAGCGTGAAATCATGGTCTCTGACATTCCTAACTATCAGTATATAAGCCTCTTCAATGCCATGATTTCATTGGGAGAAGTAATACTACCAGTTGATAAGATTAAGTAAACAGCGAATTATTTTCATGACAATAATTATTTTTTTTCACGTAAATAAATATTTTTCTTCATGAAAATAAATATTTCTTTTCATGAAAATAATTCGCAAAAGGCAGTCATCTACATGACGAAAGATGAGAATTACGCTACTTATTAACTTACTTTTTACTGCTTACAGAAGTGATTTTAAAAACAATTTGATGAGTATAATAGCAACCAATATAATCACCATCACTATAAAGTTAAGAATGCGTTTGCTCTTTTTTCTTGGGTCATAAGGATTGCTGCTTGTAGCTCCGAGCTGACGTGATGATGTGTTGTCATTTGGCAAAACATTAGCACTTGTCGTTCTATCTTTAGCCGATATAGAAAGATACTTACCCATATAAGCCTTATATGCCACCTCTTTTATATCTCCCTTACTTCGTTGTTGCAAAGAAGTATAACGACTAACAAAACGCTGATAGAGTGGGTCATCGGCTCCACGCACCATCTTCATGTAGTTCAGTTTACCCCTTAGAACAGCATTAAGAGGTACACAATGCTGATGTCCCTTTGTCTTTCCATGCTGCTGCCTGTAGCTCTTCCACGCTGCCTGACAGGCATCTTCATAACCGTAACGCTCCCAGATATACAGCAAGGAACGGATTTCACGCACATAACGGCGGCTTACATTCACTTTCTCCGTTACCATCAAGCCCGTTACCTCCTGCCGTCTTCCACGACGTTGCAAGTGGGTTTTCTCTTCATTCAGTCGGAAACCATAACGCTCAACAATAGCCTTTACCTGTTGTACAAGCTCTCCCTGTGGACGAAGGATGTCTGTGTCAGCACTGAAAGTGAGGTCATCAGCATAGCGGGTAAAGGTGATGCCTTGTGCAGTAGCTATGCTCGCTATCTCCTTATCCATCTCCCGACAAATAAAGTTCGATAGTGTTGGCGATGTTGCAAAGCCCTGTGCTAAAACTTCTTCATTGTTCTTTGTGCGCACAGTAGCCAACCCAGAGATGAGTTTTGCAGCCAATGATGAGAAGCCAAAAGGCTCTGCCGTCAGACAGTCAGCCACCTGCTGGCGTGTAATAGTGGGGAAGAAATCCTTTAAATCAAGGTTCAGAATATAACGTTTTCCCACATGTGGACGTGCATTATCAACCACAGAACGACCACAAACGAATCCATACGCCCAAGGAGTAGGCTCATCATAGGTCTGAAGTAATATATTAAGTGCATTTAATATACCACGAAGACCACCTTTCGGAGCCGTAATCTCGCGATAGCCACCGTGCTTCTTGCGAAGTCGGAAAGTCTTACAACGTCGTTGGACATTATTGGTATCAGCTAAAAAACTTAGTTGTTTACCACGAAAGTCAGAATAATACCAAGGTAACTTCAGCTCATTCAGCATCGCTGCAAGTTCCTGTGCATCGCTTAAATGGCACAGTTTATTCTCAAAATCAGCCTTTGTATATTCCCTTCCGTTTATTATTCTGGTAGCCATAGTGCGTTTGTTTTAAACAAAAAAATAGGAACGCTGTAAGGGAATTACTTTTATTGTGAACCTTCGTTAACAATAAAACGATACTTCGTATCAAACTCCAGCGAATACGCCGGAAACTACTTCTAATTCTTTCAGACGTTCCTATCTGTGGCAAAGATAGATATTAATATCGGAACATCAAAACTTTTAAAGCATTAAATCAGTTTCTTTCGTTAAATGTATGGACGCATTTCATATTGCTTTAACGGAAGAACGGAAGTTACTCACTATACAAAAAATGGCTAAGACTGTCAAGTATCTGTCCTATTAGCATCCTCTGACATTGAAAATCATTTCTTTTTAGACTTCGAAAATATGCAGACAAGGGTTTGAAAAATCATTACATAATTTCGAAGAAAACATCTATAAGTAACGGCAAAAACACGTATAAAAAGCAGGTTTGTAATCAACAGTAAGTCAATCAGTTATAAAGTAGCAAAATAAAAGGTGCTTAATTGGACTTCAAAAGGGCGTTAGTTAGACTTCAAAAGGGCACCTATTGCAAGTCAATTAGGCGTCTTTTAGAAGCCAAAAGAGCATGTATTCAAAATTATGATAAGAAAAAATATGACAGAATAATAAGTTATTAGCCTAATTAGCCCAATTGGACCAAATAGCCTAATTAGGCTAATAGGAATAAGTTGTTTGTAGAAAACAGATAGACATCACACTTAATTACGTTTATTATGTAGTTTATCCCCATTTATAAAACCATCTTATTGGAGGAAATCATACCATGTATGTGGATTAATCTCATTCTATTAACCATCTACGCATTTAACGGAAAAACCCTAAATAAAGCCTGCAAAGACTTGTATTTATCCTCATAAAACAATACTTTTGCACACGATAAATAAAAAATTTTATCCCAATTGTGTAGTTTTTCATTTACTACGTGCGTCTAATGAGCAAAAATCAACCTATCAACAGATGGACAACCTACAAAATGAACAAGACTTCTCACGAATCGTGAGAGAACACAAAAGCACCATCTACACCGTGTGCTATATGTTCTCAAAGGATGAAGACGAGGTGAACGACCTCTTTCAAGAGGTGTTGATAAACCTTTGGAAGGGTCTGCAGAACTTCCGAGGAGAAAGCGATGTGCGCACGTGGCTCTATCGTATCAGTCTAAACACCTGCATCTCTTGTGACCGAAAGAAACGGAAACGGAAAACGATTCCACTTACGATGAACATCAATCCCTTTACGGATAGTGATGATGACAGCCGACAGATACAGCAACTTAACCGCCGTATCAGCCAGTTAGGTCCTTTCGATCGAGCCATCATCCTCCTTTGGTTGGAGAATATGAGCTATGAAGAGATTGGCGAAATCGTCGGTATCAGTACGAAGAATGTCTCCGTAAGACTATTCAGAATCAAAGAGAGACTGAAGAAAACGAGTGAAACAACAAAGGAGTAGGGGAGTAACCATTAATGAATGGGATTAGTCTTATTGGTCTTATTAGCCCTATTAGGCCAATTGGTCCAATTAGCCCAATACCCTACAAAGCTTAACAATCACATTAAAAAGAAAACTACAATGGAAACAAAGCATACAGAGTTTGAGGAAATGCGTCAGCAATTGGATATCCTCAAGAATAAACTTGACAATCAAACACTCGTCAACGATAAGCTTATCAGACAGTCAATGCTCAATAAGATGTCGTTTATGAAGAAGTATACATGGGTGTCATTCTTAGTGTTACTATTTATTTATTACGGTTACAATGAAGTTCGGATACTGTTTAACATGTCGTGGTGGTTCTACGGATTTACCGTACTCGTTATGACTTTCAGTGTTTGTTTCGATGCTTATATCAACCATGTTAATAAGAAGGAGTTCCTGAATGGCGACCTCATAGCGGCTTCCTTACAAATGCAAAGGATGAAGAAATTACGCAAAAAGTCCTTCTTATGTGGCACAATCATAATGATTATATGGACTCCTTGGTTCTTTATCGAGACATACTATGGGTCAGGTGCTGCGAATGGAGGAGACCATACATGCATGTCCAATGGTATGCTGGTTGGTGGTGGAATAGGCTTAATCGTCGGAGTAGCCATCAGTATATGGTTATATCTTCGTATGCAACGCATTAATTCCGATATTATCCAACAGATTGATGAACTTAAAAAAGAGACAGAGTAAAGAAGAATAAAGACAGAGTAACATATAAACAAAGTACAGGGTAACATAAGAACTTATTGCTTGTTCCTATGTTACTCTGTTTTTTAAACCTTTTATTCTTCCCTTAAATCCAATGAACTATAGCAGCAATTAAAGAATTGTTATACCCAACAAATAGATATTTTACACCCAGCGGTTGGGTACGATAGGACTTATTCGCTGGGTTGTCTGGAGCTTTTTAGTAAAAGCTTAGGAGCTTTTCAGCAAAAACTTAAGAGCTTTTCAGTAAAAGCTTAGGAGCTTAAAACAAGCAATTAATAAGGTCTTTTCCAACTTTAAAGACAATTTATTGTATTAAGGGGTTGGGAAAATCCACTTTCATTCGTTATAAAGATGAGAACAGATAAAAACGAATAGATATCTATGTTAAAAGAAGAAACCATTGAGCACCTGTTCCGAATGCACTACGGTGCAATGTTCAGACTGGCAGTAGCAATGCTGCACGATTCTGATGAGGCAAAAGATGCCGTGAGTGAGGTGTTTGCACGATTATTCCGTGACAATACTCACCTGCCTAAGAAAGGAACAAGTGGCTATCTGCTTGTAAGTGTACGCAATCAGTGTTTAGATATCATCAGACAGAAACAGATGAGAGAGCGTATTAATAAGCTGTTAACAACAGAAACAGAACCTGACTTATCGCACGTACAGCACCAGACTGATCGATACATGGCATTATTGGCATTTGCAGATAGTAAGCTGACATCACAGACGCGCACAGTCTTCCGTCTACGCTTTGATCAGAGACTATCTTATAAAGCCATTGCAGAACAAACTGGCATCAGTGAAGCTGCCGTATACAAGCACTTAGCACAGGCAATTAAGAAGATGAAAGAACTATTTAATCCTAACCAGAAATGAAGAAAGATAATTACGGACAGATGGAAAGGTTGCTTGACATGATGGAGCATCCTGACCAATATACTGATGAACAGCTTAATGAACTGTTGCGTGATGATGAGTTGAGGCAAACGTATCAGCTTATATCAGACACTACCAGTGCATACGAGTATAGACGGACTTCCGATAAACTGACAGATGAAATCATAGAAGAGGAATGGCACAAGTTGATGGAAAAGAAATCTACCTCCAAACCTGTACACCGTTATTACAGACAGATTGCTGCAGTAGTCATCGGTATTCTCACTGTATCGGGAATTGCCGTAGCTGCGGTTAGCATTGTCAAAGGTAGTAGAAAACAGTTGGCAACGGATTCAGCTGTTACGGTCACAAACAACATAGCTCATACAAAAACATTAAGGGAAAAAGGCTCTACACGCACAACTGCCACATACAGCAAGCTGAAAGAAAAGAAAGTCGGGGAGATACTTCCTCCCAAACAGTTTGATAATGTTATGTTACAGGACATTGTCCAGGAAATATCAGATTACTATGGGACAAAGACTGTCTGTCGTAACCCCGAAGCAGGACAGCTGCGTTTACGCTTTCTTTGGAACAGAGACCAAAGTGTGGAACACGCAGTAAAGACACTAAACATGTTTGAGAAAGTACAGCTAACTTTGGCTGACAGTACAATCACCATAGAATAAAACACTATGAGAAAGCATCTCTTTCTTGGTATACTGCTACTGATTGTCTGTGGTGTACAGGCGCAGCATATTACCCGAAACTATAATAAGACATCCCTACCACATGTGCTGACTGATATTGACAATGCCAGCCAAAGGTACACAATCAACTTCATTTATAATGAATTAGAAGACTTTACAGTCACTGTAAAACTACGTAACCGCACCATTCCCGAAGCAATAAGGGAAGTATTGGGTTTCTATCCCATGCGCATGACCGTCAGTGATAGCCTTATCTTCGTAGAATGTACACAGAAAGTACCTACAAAGGTCATTGGACACATTGTTGATCAGCACAACCAGCCTGTACCGTTTGCCAATGTAGCTTTGTTGAATCCATCGGATTCCAGTTTCATCAATGGCGGAGTGACCAATAACGGGGGAGACTTTGTCATACCATGTAGTCAACGGAAGGTCTTACTACGAGTTTCTTTCGTTGGATTCGCTACCTACTATAAGCTGATTAATGTCGGCAATATCGGTACTATCCGTATGAAGACTGACCCATATACACTGAAGTCCGTGACAGTAAAAGGTATGCGCCGAGTTATTAAAAATGATGTTGACCGACTGCAATATCTCGTCAGTAATGACCCTTTCTCCAAGGGGATGAATGGTATAGAAGTGATGGGGCGTGTACCAATGCTAAATGTCAGTGACGAAAGTGTCAGCATCGTAGGTAAGGGCATTACCCATATCATGCTTGATGGACATATCCTTGAAATGACTGCCGATGCTGTAAAGGCAAAACTCCGCAGCTTGAAGGCAGAAGATATTGAGCGTATAGAGGTGATAACTATTCCACCAGCAAAATATAAGGCAGAAGCCAATGCGGGATACATCAACATCGTCATGAAGCGTGACAAGTCGAAAGGGTGGAGTGGGAGTATCAGCGAGGAGGTGCAGCGGCAGTACCGTGGGCGGTATTTCCAGGATATAAACCTCAACTATGCCGGCAGGAAATTTGAGCTGTCCACAGGTCTGGGAATGTCTTTGGATAAAGTAATCAACGAGTCTTACTGTGTCTATGACTTCAAAGACGGTCATCAGCGCAGTACAAGAAAGCGGACCATAGCCCCCTGGCCGTCGTATAATGCAGATGCCATCGTGAAATATCATGCCACCCGGCGGTTGGAACTGGGTGTTATGACATCATTCTATACCGATCACACCTCTCCCGATCACACGTTTGTCTCAATCAACAGGGACACGACATTTACGACAGCCCATGCCCCTGCTGTCTGGAACAACAACATAAGTACGACACTGTATGCAGAATACAAGCTCGACTCATTGGAGAAGACACTCAATGTGAACTATAATTTCTTCAACAGCAATGCTCCCACACAAAGCGAAAACGTATCGGTAACAAACGGAATGACTGAATCACTACGCAATAAAAGCAAGGCAAATTACAAGATAAATGCCTTAAAACTTGATTTTTCCCTTCCCTTCAAGCATCTCTATATGGAGACTGGGGTATCTTTCTCAGCCATCCGCAATAAAACAAGTCTGATGCTGGAGAACCTTGCCAACGGACAGTGGAGATACAATGCAGATGAAAGTAATGAATTCTTGTATAAGGAACGAACCCTCGCTGCCTATTTATCGGCAAAGAAACTGCTCACAGAAAAAATCCAGATACAAGCTGGACTACGCTACGAACATACATGGACGGAAAGCAACCAGCTTACACAAAGACAAATCAGTCGCAGTCATTACGGACGCTTCTATCCCACGCTGCACCTGAACTGGCAATTGAAAGGGAATCAGAATATGGCATTTGCTGCCAACTGGGGGATAGAACGACCCGATTTCAACGACCTCAATCCTTTCCGTATCTATACATCCACCACTGATTACATGACAGGAAACCCTTATCTCGCAGCTGCCTATACTCGCAACATGGAGATAAACTACAGCAATGGGAAAGGACTTTATGCCGTTCTCTACAGCAGTCATGGCAAAGGGGAGACAGGCTGGAGAACCACATTCCTCGCAAACGGAAGTCAGGTAACCGGTCCCTATGACGGCCTGCGCCATGAAAAGACAGGTATCTATGCTAATTATAACCGCAATGTCCTGACATGGTTGAACCTTAACATAGGAGGAGAAGTATATTACTATGATTCCCATTCTGATTATCAGACGGACGTGTTACAGGTACATGGATGGGGCAAACGGGCTGAAGGTTCGCTCTCTTTCATGCTCAACCATCAGAAGACACTTATTGCCGAAGTTAACTATCACCACTGGTTCAGAGAATACTTTGCACAAACTCAAAGTAAATCTTATGCTTATCTGCAGATGAACCTTAAATATAGTTGTTTAGACGACCGTTTAAAAATAAGTTTTACCATTGGCGATCCTTTCCATCAGAATATCAATCGAAACACCATATTTTATAAGGATTATACTAATACGAACCAATTTGATAATCATTCTCGATATATCGGACTTCGTGCTACATGGTCATTTGGTGGCAAACAGGTTCATCGTACCTATCATGACAACCGTGATACAGAATCACAGCGCGCAAAGTAGGAAAGAGAATAAGTAAAAACTACAGAGTAGCACACAAAAGATGAGACAGCAACAACATTAAGCGGCATGAGAAATAACTCTTAGCTTTAGACTATAATCATTTTTCCTGTCACATCTGTCAATATTATAAAATACATATATATCTGGAAACTAAGCAAATAGTCTTAAATGTTAAAAGTGACAGCAAAATAGAATTAAAAATGTTCTTGCATATACATTAGTTCAATATTACTTCACAGTATTGTACAGCTATGAGAATTATCAGAATAACTAAGTTGGATTAGAAAAAAGCACAATCTTATTTCTATGACATGATAAAAAGACAAGGTAACAAAGGAACTAATCTGAGTTGTTCACTTTGTTACCTTGTCTTTTATGCTCTTTTTCCTCTTATCAACCTATTCTTTCAACCATTAATTGAACCTACCAATTCTTGCAAATTCTTGAAGAACTTGCAAGAATTTATGTTAAATCTTCACTATTAACCGTTTAATATAAGAGAAAAGTATTATATTTGCAAAAAAGAATTATGATAGAACAACCTCCCAAGTTAGATACCAAACTTATACAAAAAGCAACAAAATTATCTGCACGAACAGACGTTACTCCATTGATACGCAATATCAATGATGATTACTTGTATTGGACTGAAGTAAAATACAAGTCTCATCCAGCTGATCTTTCATCTGAACACATTTGGGCAGCTGCTAAACTTAACCGTCTCATGCAACAGATAAAAATATGGGATGACTGTCCTTTCACACTATCCATTACCAATAATATGCAAAAGCTATGTCATTATTTTGACATGAACTTTGGAGGTTCTTGGGAAAATTCAGCTATTATTCCTTCAGAAGACAGAGAGCGGTATCTCATATCCTCACTAATGGAAGAAGCTATATCATCCAGTCAGATGGAAGGAGCAGCTACCACCCGTAGAGTTGCCAAAGAGATGCTAAGAAAAAGTATATCACCTCATAACAAATCAGAACAGATGATTGTAAATAATTATGAGGGAATACGCTTTATTGCTGAGCATAAGGATGATAAAATGAGTATGGAACTACTCTTGAAAATCCATTCTAAGATGACAGCAAAGACATTGAATGATAGTACCAATGAAGGAAAATTTCGTCAGAATAACGATATCGTTGTTATTGATGGTATCACAAATGAGATAGTACACACACCTCCTTCTTATAAAGAGATACCTGACTTCATAAACAGAATTTGTGAATTTGCCAACAATGAAGCAAAGGACGTTTTTATACATCCTATTATCAAAGCCATCATCATCCACTTCCTCTTAGCTTATCTTCATCCCTTTGTAGACGGAAATGGCAGAACAGCAAGAGCATTATTCTATTGGTATATGCTCAAAAATGGCTACTGGCTAACAGAATACTTATCTATCTCTCGTATTATCTATGCTTCAAAACGACAATATGAAAAAGCTTACTTATATGTTGAGACTGATGATTATGACTTAGGTTATTTCGTAACTTATCATCTGAAAGTACTTTCACTTGCCTTCAAAAAACTACAAGATTATATTCAACGAAAAATATACCAGCGACAAAATAGCATCAATCTGCTTAAGTTAGGCTCCATAAATGAGAGACAAGCTATTATTTTATCTTTGTATCGTGATAACCCAAAAATGATAATGACCGTAAAAGAAGTAGAAAATCGCTTCTCTGTCAGCCATACGACGGCAAAATCTGATCTTGATGGGCTTGTTTCGCAGCAGTTTTTAAAGAAAATACCTATTAATAAGGTAAAATTCAGCTACATTAAGGGAGAACTATTTGATTCTAAAACAAGACTTGTATAAGTACTATTTGATAATATTTCTATGTATAATTTCTGCCAATTCTTGCAAGTTCTTGAAGAACTTGCAAGAATTGACAGGTATTTGATAGATTGATTAAGCCTTACCCTTTCAGTATCTTCTTAATATCATTCAGCTTATTAAGGGCTTCAACAGGTGTAAGATTGTTGACATCAAGACCGAGGATTTCGTCACGAATCTGTGTGAGGACGGGATCATCGAGTTGGAAGAAGGAGAGTTGAACACCTTCTCTGCTTTGGTCAAGACGCTCAACGGCAGCCTTACCGACACTACCTACTTGTGAATTATCCTTTTCAAGCTCCTTAAGTATAATGTTTGCACGCTTAACAATAGAACGAGGCATACCCGCTATCTCTGCTACATGAATACCAAAGGAATGCTCACTACCACCTTTCTCTAACTTACGAACGAAGATTATCTTTCCATCCACTTCCTTAACAGAGACATTAAAGTTCTTGATACGAGGGAAATTCTTCTCCATCTCGTTCAATTCATGGTAGTGTGTAGCAAAGAGGGTACGTGCTTGTGCACGCGAATGTTCGTGCAGATACTCTACAATCGCCCATGCAATGCTAATACCATCATACGTACTTGTACCACGTCCTAACTCATCAAAGAGTACAAGAGAGCGTGGAGTGACGTTATTAAGGATGTTTGAAGCCTCCGTCATCTCAACCATGAAGGTTGATTCTCCTAATGAAATGTTATCCGAAGCACCCACACGTGTGAAGATTTTATCCACCATTCCGATGCGAGCTCGTTCAGCAGGAACGAAGCAACCAATCTGTGCTAACAGTACAATAAGGGCTGTTTGTCGCAACAAAGCAGACTTACCTGCCATATTCGGACCCGTAATCATCATGATCTGCTGGTGTTCCGTATCAAGCAGTACATCATTAGGTACATATTGTTCACCTATCGGCAGCTGTGTTTCAATCACTGGATGGCGTCCTTGTAGGATATCTATAACCTCCGAATCGTCCACTACTGGGCGCACATAACGCTGCATCTGCGATACCTTCATAAAGGAAAGCAGACAATCGAGATGGGCAATAAGATTGGCATTAATCTGTATCTGCGGAATAAACTCCTGCATATCCTGTATCAACTCCATATAAAGCTGAGTCTCCAAAGCCAATATCTTCTCATCGGCACCAAGTATCTTCTCCTCGTATTCCTTAAGTTCAGGGGTAATATAACGCTCTGCCTGCGCCAGTGTCTGCTTACGAATCCAATTCTCAGGCACCTTATCTTTAAACGTATTGCGCACCTCCAAGTAATAACCGAACACGTTATTAAATCCTATCTTTAGTGAGGTAATACCCGTCTGTTCTACTTCCTTCTCTTGAATCTCTAATAGATACTGTTTTCCATTATCACGAATAGAACGCAAGTCATCAAGCTCCTGGTTATAACCCAAGGCTATCACATTACCTTTCGCAACCAACTGTGGAGGGTCAGGCTGTATCTCTTTCTCTATTCTATCACGTAAAGACTCACAGAGATTCAGCTGTTCTCCAATCCTCTTCAGTGTATCACTCTTTGCATAAAGGCAAGCAGTCTTAACGGGTTGGATAGCCATAAGAGCATTCTTCAGCTGTACTACCTCACGAGGTGACACTCTACCGACAGCTACCTTTGAGATAATACGCTCTAAGTCACCAATGCGATGGAACTGTTCATTGATACATTCGCGGAAATCTGGCTCTCGGAAGAGATAATCAACCACATCTAAACGCTCATTGATAGGCTTTTCGTCTTTCAGTGGGAAGACCATCCAACGGCGCAACATACGTCCACCCATCGGCGTAACCGTATTGTCTATGACATTCAAAAGCGACGAACCATCTTCATTCATTGGGGCAATCAGCTCCAAAGAACGGATAGTGAAGCGGTCCATACGCACGTATTTGTCTTCTTCAATACGTGCCAGTGAAGTGATATGATTGATTTGTGTGTGCTGTGTTATCTCTAAATACTGTAGAATAGCACCTGCTGCAACGACGCCATTATTCAGATGATCGACACCGAATCCTTTGAGGTTCTTTGTTCCAAAATGCTTTAGTAGCTTCTGTCGTGCCGTCTGATCAGTAAACACCCAATCGTCCATCTCGAACGTACAAAGGCGTGTACCGAAGTAGCGTTCGAAATCTTGTTTCTTCGAACGATCGAAGAGTACCTCCTTAGGTTGGAAGTTTCCTAATAACTTTTCGACGTAGTCAAAGGTACCTTCACCTGTTAGGAACTCTCCTGTAGATATGTCTAAGAAACTAACACCACATGACCCTTTACCGAAATGTACCGCTGCAAGGAAGTTGTTTTCCTTATAGTTCAGTACGTTGTCACTCATGGCAACACCCGGAGTAACAAGTTCTGTGATACCACGCTTCACCATCTTGTCCATTGCCGACAGACCCTTCTTGCCTTTGATAGCCTCACGTTTCTTCTTTGGGTCTTCTAATTGGTCGCAGATAGCTACACGCTTTCCAGCACGGATAAGTTTAGGAAGATAAGTATCAAGGGCATGATGTGGAAAACCAGCCATCTCTATCGAGTCGCCACTACCCCCATTATTACGACGAGTAAGGGTTATACCGAGTATTCTTGCTGACTCTACAGCATCTTCACCATACGTCTCATAGAAGTCACCACACCTAAAGAGCATCAATGCACCAGGATGTTGCGCCTTCATTGAGAAGAACTGTTTCATCATTGGGGTAAGTCCCTTATCGTCTTTTGCCATATCTTTTACTTCCTTATTAAGTCTTTTCTTATTTTATCCTTAGACTTACAAAATTACAAAAATAAGGAGGAAAGCCCAAATATTCCATTGCTTTTCATCGTCTTTTTAATATCTACTTACAGAAATAAATAGGTTCTTCCGTTAAATGTGTGGACGCTTTTCGTATTGCTTTAACGGAAAAATCGAAGTTACTCATTAAACAAAAACATAGCTAAGACAGTCAACTATCTGTCCTCTTATCATCCTCTAACATTCAAAATCATTTCATTTTAGGACTTCGAAAATCTACAGATAAGGGTTTGAAAAATCATTACATAATTTCGAGTAAAACATCTATAACTAACAGCAAAACCACATACAAAAATCAAGTATGTAATCAACAGCAAATCAATTAGTTATCAACAGTAAAGTAAAAGGTGCTTAATTAGACTTCAAAAGGGCGTTAGTAAGGGTCTTAAAGGGCACCTTCTGCAAGCAAAAAGGGCGTCTTTTAGAAGCTAAAAGAGCATGTATTGGTTTTGAACTGTATAAAAATAGTTTACAAGCCTCAACTAATTAATATTCATAAAACGAATTGCACGAATACTCATTGATAAGGAATATTCGTGCAATTAGCGTAATTCGTAGTCGAAAGCGGGTTATGGTAGTTTTCCTTCTTTGCCTCTTGAGCGTAGAATTGACCATACACCGAGGGCAATAAGAGGAATACTTAGTATCTGTCCCATATCGATTGGCAGACCTGCCTCAAATGCTTCTTGTATCTCCTTCGTGTATTCTATAAAGAAACGGAAGGTGAAGATAAGTGTAAGGCAGAGTCCGAAATAAAGTCCTGTACCCACTTTCTTAGGATATTTCCTATATATGAAATAAATTAAAAGGAAGATAATTAAGTAGGCTATTGCCTCATAGAGCTGTCCTGGATGGCGTGGTTTATCGTCTACATTATAGAAGATAAAAGCCCAAGGAACGTCTGTTACCTTACCAATAATCTCTGAATTCATCAGGTTTCCAAGGCGAATAAAACAAGCTGTGATACCTGATACGATACCGAAAAAGTCAAGTACTACCCACGTATTCATCTTCGTCCTGCGAATATAAAGGAAGAGGGCAATCAATAATCCAGCCACTCCACCATGGGATGCAAGTCCTTGATAACCCACATACTTCCATGAACCGTCAGCCATTTCACGGATAGGAATAAAGATAGTCATGATTCCTTTCCAAGAAGTGAGGAACTCCTCTGGCTCATAAAAGAGACAATGACCCAAGCGGGCACCAATCAGTACGCCAAAGAAGACATAGAGGAAGAGTGGATCAAACTGTGATGGAGGGAATTTATGACGCTTAAAAAGCCACTGCATCATAAAATATCCCAAGGCAAGACCTACTAACCAACACATTCCATACCAACGAATAGGAAGAGAACCAAGATGGAAAATCACTTCACTTGGCTGCCATGCAATATAAAGTAGATTGTTCATAGTTATGCTATTAAAAGTGAAGATAGCACCAATAATTATCCCCTCTCTGAGTAGAGAGGGGTTAAATAGGGGCTATACATTAAATCTAAAGTGCATGATGTCACCGTCTTGTACAACGTATTCCTTACCTTCGATGCCAAGTTTACCAGCCTCACGAATAGCTGCCTCAGAACCATATTTAATGTAATCGTCGTACTTGATGACCTCTGCACGGATGAATCCCTTTTCAAAGTCGGTATGGATAACACCCGCACACTGCGGTGCTTTCCATCCCTTATGAAAGGTCCATGCCTTTACTTCCATCTCACCAGCGGTGATGAAGGTCTGGAGATTGAGCAGATGATATGCTTTTTTAATGAGTCGGCTCACACCACTTTCTTCCAAGCCAAGCTCGTCAAGAAACATTTTCTTATCCTCATAGCTCTCCAAAGAAGCGATATCTTCCTCTGTCTTAGCAGCGATAATCATTGCTTCAGCACCTTCTTCAGCAGCAATCTTCTCAATCATCTGACTGTATTCATTACCTGTCTTCGCACTTGATTCGTCTACATTGCAAACGTAAAGTACAGGTTTTGTTGTCAAGAGGAAGAGGTCGTGGGCTGCTTGCTGTTCTTCCTTGCTTTCAAACTCAACGCTACGAGCATTCTTACCCTGCTCTAACACTTCCTTATAAGCCTCCAAGACAGATACCATTACCTTAGCATCTTTATTGCCTGCAGCAGCAACCTTCTGCTGTTTAGCAAGCTGTGCCTCGATGGTTTCAAGGTCTTTGAGCTGCAACTCTGTATCGATAATCTCCTTATCTTCAATCGGGTTGACTGCCATACCACCCTCACGTACCACGTTATCGTCCTCGAAACAGCGGATTACATGAATGATAGCATCACACTCACGGATATTGCCAAGGAACTTGTTACCCAATCCTTCACCCTTTGAAGCACCCTTAACGAGTCCTGCAATGTCGACAATCTCACAGGTAGCAGGTACGATTCGTCCTGGATGAACAATCTCAGCGAGCTTATTCAAACGCTCGTCTGGAACGGTGATAACGCCGAGGTTCGGCTCAATAGTGCAGAAAGGGAAATTAGCTGCTTGTGCTTTGGCACTGCTCAAGCAGTTGAAAAGTGTGGACTTACCTACGTTTGGCAGTCCTACTATACCACATTTTAATGCCATATCTTAAATAAACGTTTATTTCTTTTGTACTTACATGAAGCAAACAAGGCTAAAGGATGTCTCCTTCCTATTTACTCTATGTTGCTTATTAGCTGCAAAATTACATAATAAATTCGATATAACCGAGAAGAAGAGGAAATAAGGTAGATTACTCATAAAGTCCATCTCTTCTCTATCCTACGATTATAGGGATATAACGCATGTATTACGTTATATCCCTATAAGTAGGAGGTAGGATTCTATATAAACCTTTATAAGAACCTATCCTTTATATATATAAGATAAGAATCTACATAAGTCTTGCTTATTTCACCTCTGAAGTAATTGGACTGTTAATACCCTTCATTGAAACAAGGAACGCCTTGGCTGATCCGAACTTCAGACGCATATCAAGACGAACAGGGATATGGTTGCTATCATCCGTTACATAGAAATTAGCTATTTCACGCCATTTATCATCCTCATATTCATAATAGGTGAGACGCAAACAACGATACTTATGATCATTATCAGCTTTAATGTTCTCCTTACCACCATAGACAATACGAGCAGTATGACGGCTATTACCATCCACGATAGGGAACTTCACTACCTCACCCTTCTTCCAGTTCTCTGGGTTAAAACTACGTGCACGAAGGAAGATACTCATCATATCGAAAGAACAATCATCATGAGTATTTTCCATCCATTGATGTTTTCCTTCATGATTAATCCTATGCTGACGTATCTTACATCTACCATTTGGATAAGAGTAGAACACCTCATCCACCGTATAGCGTTTTCCTTCCCTTGCTCCCTTACGGAAATATAGCGGCTCCATCTGCTTTGAGTTGTATGCAAGCAACGTATCTCTCAATATAAAGTAGTCATCAAGCTTACCATTACCACGTGTTGTCAACGAAGCACGATAAGCCGGAGTACCCTTATAAGTAGAGGAGACTGTGTACCAAGAGGCCGTACCTGCCTTTACCCATATAAACTTCCAGTTATAATAAAGGTTGTATGTTAGGTACTCCCCACTACTAAAAGCCGTGTTACGGAATGTACACTGTGCGGTGGCACTGACGGCAATCATCGCAAAGAGACAAACTATATAAATCTTCAACTTTTTCATATTCTCCGTTTTATCCGTTCAACTTTAATATTATTCTTTATTTCTCTCTAAAAGAAAAAAGAATGTTTTAGTATGATGGCTTGTGGATTAGTGCAGAACTTTTCAGCCGTTTTCTTGCCTGGAAACTTATCAAACTTAGAGGTTACTTTATTAACAAGTTATTCCCATGTCTACCGTTTGATATTCAGGTACTATACTGAGTTATCAACATTATCCACAGTTGATGCAAAGATAATAAGTTTATATCTTTTTTGATATGAAAGTTGTGTAAAACTTCTATAAAACTGTATTAATAACCCTGTGGATATCCACAAAGAACCTTCTTCTCCTATTGCTGTGTGGATATCCATAGACTTATAAAGTAGTTATCAACATAGTTTTCCACATAGTTATCAACAGTTATTGACGAAGAAGTTATATGTTTTTATGCGATACTGATTTCTTCTCTATGTTAGTTATGTGTGTTTTAAAATCCATTCTAAAAACTTTTATTTTCTTCTCCGATATATGGAATGATAAAGACTACCTAACACAAGATTTTATAACAACTTATACAAGATTATTTTTTATATTTAATTGCTGTTATTTTTAATATTTCGTGTAATACTACTGACTATTAATAAGTTAAGTGATAAGTTTTGATGACAGTAATGACAGCAACTTTTGTTTTGCTTGAAAAGAATTCTTATCGGTACACAGTGATAACTCTGTGTAATCACGGTTAGCTAAGCATTAATTTTGTTAAGGCTTAACGATAATATAAAAGGTGAAGAAGACAGAGAGAATATGTGTTTAATAAAGTATTAGACAACCAAAGGTTGATAACAGTCCCTTGGTATCTTCCATTCTAACAGTTAGATAGATATAAAATAAAAGTTCACAATTAAGAATTATAATAAGCTTCAATTCTTAATATTATGGTAAGGATGATTTCCTTTCATAATACCCGAAATAAACAATTATAATTCTTAGTTGTGAACTATCTGATAGTGATAACGCTTTATAAGTCGTCCACTAAAGCAGTGCTCTTAGCGTATGCTGTACTCTTAGCCTCAAAGAAGTCGGTCTTTACCATATTAGCGTTAGAATACTGTCCAACCCACTTCATGTTCTCAGGTTCCTTCTGGTTGTCATCATAAAGGAAGCCAAAACCAAGACCAGACCAGCGGAGATTGCCCAGATAACGGATGTAATCAGACACCATCTGTTCGTTAAGACCCTGCACATCATTGCCGATAACATACTGACCCCATGCTATTTCCTGACGAACACCTTCACGCATCATATCCTCATACACCTTTACCTTCTCAGGAGTAAACATATCAGGCTCCTCTTTCTTCAGCTCAAGAATAATACTGCGGAACAACCACAAGTGCGTATTCTCATCCCTATTGATATAACGAATTTCCTGAGCTGATCCCGACATCTTGCCGTTTCGACTTAGATTATAGAAGAACATGAACCCACTATAGAAGTAGATACCTTCAAGGATAAAGTTAGCAATGAGCGTCTTCATCAAGCTGAACTTATCTCTCTTCTCATGGAACTCATTGTAACAGTCGCCAATAAACTTATTACGGTTTAAGAGGTGCTCATCTGTCTTCCATTGATAGAGGATATCGTTACGCTCTTCAGGACTGCAGATAGTGTCGAGCATGTAGCTATAACTCTGACTATGAATACACTCTTGGAACGCTTGAATATGCAAACAAAGATTTACCTCGTTAGCAGTGATGTATTCACTGACTGTTGGAAGATTGTTACTTTGAAGCGAATCAAGGAAGACAAGGAAACTAAGAATCTTGTCGTATGCTGTGCGTTCAGCCTTTTCAAGACGTGGATAATCCTTAAAGTCCTGTGAAAGATTGATTTCTTCTGGAATCCAAAAGTTATTCATTGCCTGTCTATACCAGTCACTTACCCATGAATACTTCATGTTATTGAAGTCATTCAGATTAGTAGTGTTTCCCCCAATCATTCGTCTCAAGCGCAAGTCTGTATCGCCTGAAGGGTTGAATAAGGTATTACGTTTTAATTGATTGTCCATCATTTATACGTTTTCTTTATTGTTTTTATGTTTTTTATCCTATATCTTCCTTAGCCCTTTTAGCTATTGCAAAGGTTCTTATTCCTATTCTTAAGAAGAACAGCTCTCGCACTCTTCCACCTCTAATGACTTACTACGCACATAATAGATAGTCTTAACACCCTCTTTCCAAGCAAGTAAGTAAAGGTCGAGTATTTGGCGCATTGTGAAGTCATTGGTGATATAGAGGTTCATACTCTGTGCCTGATCGATATGACGCTGACGTACACCAGAAGCACGTACACTCCACTTCTGATTGATAAGATAAGCACTCTTATACATCCAGTAAGTCTCGTCTGAAAGTTCAGGAGCGACACGTGGCAGCATACTTCCCTTCTTCTCTTCTAAGAAGAAACGTTTCATGATTGGGTCTAAACCAGCTGTTGTACCCGCAATAATACTTGTACTACTGGTTGGAGCGACTGCAAGTAGATAAGCATTGCGCATACCCTGCAAGGCAACAGTCTTACGAACGTCCTGCCATTCAGCACTGTCATACCCACGCTTATCAAAGTAAGCGCCCGTTTGCCAGTCACTTCCTTCAAAGAACTGATAGCTTCCTTTCTCCTTAGCAAGGTTTGAGCTGGCAAGAATAGCTGCTCGGTTGATAGTCTCGAACACCTTATCCATAAACTGCAGATGCTCTTCACTTTCCCACTTAATGCGACGCTTAGCCAAAGCATGGTGATAACCACTGATACCCAAACCAATAGAACGATAACGCTGGTTGGTTATCTGTGCGTAAGGAACAGGATAGAAATTAAGGTTGATAACGTTGTCAAGTGCACGAACAACCGTTGCCACCTTCTCTTGCATCTGTTCCTCGTCCTCCAATGGGAGCCTACCAAGAGACAGACTTGCCAAGTTACATACAACAAACTCACCTGGACGAGTAGTTGTAACAACGATAGTATCGCCGTCTTTCGTCTCTACTTCCTTTGAAACAGTCTCTATTGGAGCCATATTCTGAGCAATCTCTGTACAGAGATTAGAGCAGTAAATCATACCCTTATGGGCGTTAGGATTAGCTCTGTTGACCGTGTCACGGTTGAATGTAAATGGTGTTCCAGTCTCAACAGCAGAACGGAGAACCAATCTGATAATGTCCTTAATACTAATGACACGACGTGATAGACGCTGGTCGTTGACACAGTCAAGATACTTGCGTTCCCACTCCTCGCCATAACAGTCCTCAAGACAATAGCCTTTAATACGCATGATTTCGTTCGGACAGAAGAGCGACCAGCTCTGATTAATGTCTTCTTCGGCCATCTTCCAAAACAGGTCTGGATAGCAGATAGCTGGGAAGATGTCGTGAGCCTTCATACGATCGTCACCGTTATTGGTACGTAGTTGAAGGAACTCAGGTAAGTCTTTGTGCCATACATCTAAGTAAACGGCTACTGCACCTTGGCGCATTCCTAACTGGTCGACGGCTACGGCTGTGTCATTAACAAGTCTCATCCAACGGATAACACCACCTGCTACGCCCTTGAAACCACGGATATTGCCACCTGTAGCACGTACCTTACCGAAGTACATACCCATACCACCGCCAAACTTGCTCACCTGTGAGAAGTTGTCCAAGCTACGATAGATACCATCCAAACTGTCTGGTACGGTGTCAATGAAGCAACTTGAAAGCTGATGACTTGGCTTACGAGAGTTAGAGAGGGTAGGGGTTGCCATCGTTACTTCCAACTTACTAAGCAAATCATAGATGCGACGTACCCACATAAGACGGTCTTCCTTCTCTGGCATAGCAAGATGAAGTGCAATTCCAAGGAACATTTCCTGTACACGCTCAATTACTTTACCAGAGTAATTCTTTATAACATAACGCTTTAGAAGTAGATCAAGACCTGAATAATTAAGGAGTTTATTACGTTCAGGATCAATGAAAGTAGCAGCCTCGTTGATTTCTTCTTCACTATAGTTCTGAAGAATATAATCACCATAAAGTCCTTCTTCGGTCATATATTTAACCTTACGATAGAAGGTCTTGAGTCCCAATTCTTCCTCCAAACGGGTGATTTTCTTTTCAGAACGATAAGAAAGAATACGTGCTGAAATCATCTCCCATGCTGGAGCCTCTGGTGTTGTCAATTCTACAGCAGCCTTGATAAGTGCATCAATTGAGTCTTTCTGTGACATACCAGGCTTAGTGAAACTTGAGAACTTCTCCTGAAGAGTCACCATACTATAAGAACGCTCGCGGTATTCTCGGGCTACACTGTGCAACACATCAGCCAACTCACGATCGTCAGCAGTCCACACAATGTAATTAATAGCTTGTCGCTGCTCATTACGCTGATAGCGGAAGAGAATATAATTCTTCGCTTCATCGTAATGACCATGTGCCATAAGACACTTCTCTACACGGTTCTGGATATCCTCCACAGTGCGCAGTTCAGGGTTCTCTTTGATGAACTGCTCTACTTCGCTTACCATTCCGGCTATCTCACTATCTGAGACTTCCTTCCCAGTACTGATGAAACTCTTTTTAATGGCTATCGAAATCTTGTTGTTATCATAGACTTCTATCTCTCCATTGCGCTTTGTTATATCCATTACTTATTATGTATAGTTTTCTTTTTTATTCTACTCTGACTACTTTATCACATTTACTTATTTACTAATAAGTACCACTCTCTCAATTAGTTATCTTATTTAGTAGTTTTAATTAGCGACAAAGTTAAGGAAAAAAAACGAGAAGAAGTTATCCAGAATGGAATATTTTCAGTACTTAATCACTTTTAATTATTCTCTAAAAAAGATGACTTCTGACTACTCATTATTAGTGATTTTGATACTAAAAATTGCTGTTCATGCAAGGAGAAAAGTACTGTTTCTAAGCCCTAAAATTCTGTTTTATCCTCGTTATCAGTTCTTCTCATCTGCCTCCTCACTTTCTCCTGCGAATTATTTTCATGAAAAAAAATATTTATTTTCGTGAAGAGAAATATTTTTTTTCATGAAAATAAATTCTTCCACTCGTGAAAATAAATCAGTGAAGACAAGAGGTTACTATGGAAGAAGCATTGTTAATGTAGATTATCAGTCCTCCTCAACCTTCTTATCGATGGTTAATAAGCACCAAAATCAATGTCTTCTTATTGAAAGAATATCAGAGATTTATTGTAACTTTGCAATAGTTTCCACAGAAGAAAGTTTTCTGCTGTATATGAAAACACTATCAGAAGACTTGAAACGATAAGTCGTCAGCTGAATAGGACTGTGCAGGATTGCTTTCTTTCGATAGTGGAAAATAGGATAAACAAAGAGACGGAAGAGAAATGATATTACTAAGTTTCGATACGGAAGAGTTTGATGTGCCACGCGAATACGGCGTAGACTTCTCACTTGAAGAGGGCATGAAGGTGTCTGTGGTGGGTACGAATCGTATCCTCGACATACTGAAAGCGAATAACGTCTGTGCTACCTTCTTTTGCACTGGCAACTTTGCAAGACTGGCACCAGAGGTCATGGAGCGCATAAAAAACGAAGGACACGAGGTGGCTTGTCATGGTGTTGACCACTGGCAACCCAAACCAGAGGATGTCTTTCGGTCGAAGGAAATCATCGAGGAGGTGACGGGTTTGAAGGTTGAGGGCTATCGTCAGCCACGTATGTTCCCTGTGTCAGAGGACGATATAGAGAAGGCTGGCTATCTTTATAACTCCTCTCTTAATCCTGCTTTCATACCGGGTCGATACATGCACCTCACTACTCCACGCACATGGTTTATGCAAGGTAAGGTGATGCAGATACCTGCCAGTGTCAGTCCTCACCTACGCATCCCACTCTTCTGGTTGTCATTACACAATTTCCCAGAGTGGTTCTATCTTCGCTTAGTTCGGCAGGTATTACGTCACGATGGCTATTTTGTGACCTATTTCCATCCATGGGAATTTTATGAACTCAAGTCGCATCCAGAGTTCAAGATGCCTTTCATCATCAAAAACCACAGTGGACAGGAATTAGTAGGACGGCTCGACCGCTTCATCAAAGCGATGAAGGCAGACAAACAAGAGTTTATTACCTATACCAATTTTGTGCATAGACAGAAGCAATAGGCGCTATAAAGATATGATAAAACTTGCAACGGTCTCTCCTTGTTACAATGAGGAAGAGGTTTTAGAACAGTCGGCAGCACGGCTCATGGAGCTTTTCGACGAACTTATCAGTCAAGGGAAGATTTCCGATGACTCGATGATTGTGTTTGTCAATGACGGTAGTCGTGACCGGACATGGGAGATTATCCAGCAGCTCCACAGCCAGTATCCACGCATAAAGGGCATTAACCTCGCCCATAACGTGGGTCATCAGAATGCTATCATGGCTGGTATGATGACAGCAAAAGACTGGGTTGACGCTGTTATCACACTCGATGCCGACTTGCAAGACGACTATAAGAAATGTATTCCACAGATGGTTGAGGCTTTTGAGGAAGGTAACGAGATAGTCTATGGAGTGAAGGTTTCGCGCAAAGCCGACCCTGTGTTGAAACGTATGTCAGCCCAAGCGTTCTATCATCTACAGGAGAGAATGGGCGTGAACAGTATCTTTAATCATGCTGACTTCCGTCTGATGAGTCGTCAATCCTTAGAGATACTCTCTCATTATAAGGAGCGCAACCTCTATCTGCGGGGTCTCATCCCATCTATCGGACTCAAGTCAACGACTGTCGACGACCGCATCAGCGAGCGTACAGCTGGTACTTCGAAGTACACACTACGTAAGATGCTTGGCTTGGCATTAGACGGCATCACGTCATTCTCCGTCAAACCAGTCTACTATGTCATCTATCTTGGTATCGCTTTCTTGCTTATCAGCCTGTGTATAGGTATCTATGTCATCCATGCTTTCATAAACCATACGGAGGTGGCAGGCTGGGCTTCGCTCATTCTGAGCATCTGGCTCGTGGGTGCTATACTGATGATTTCAATTGGTGTAGTAGGTGTTTATATTGCGAAGATATATGAAGAAGTGAAGCAGCGTCCGCTTTATAACATCAGTCAGATACTCGATTAAGGTTCATTCTATATGTCGACACGCATCAAAGAGCTTTGGCAGCGATGGCAAAAAGACTTCTGGCGACTGTTCCGTTTTGGTATAACAGGAACGGTGTGTTCGCTTATTCACTATGGAGTCTATTGTCTTTGTTTGCTCTTTACGAACACTACTATAGCCTATACAGCTGGCTATGGTGTAGGACTTCTTTGTAACTACGGACTGACAACCTACTTTACTTTTAAGGGAAAGCCGTCAAAGCGTAATGTAGCAGGCTTTGTAGGCAGTCATGTTCTCAACTACCTTTTGGAGATAGGACTGCTCCAACTCTTCCTTTGGTTAGGTGTTAGCAAATGGCTGTCGCCTGTCCTTGTGATGGTGATAGTCGTGCCTATCAACTTTGTTTTATTACGTCTTGTGTTCGTGAAAAGAAAGAGGTAGATGGGTGATGGGTGTTAAGTGTTGGGTGATGATGGTTAGTAAGGTGGTTGTTGAGTATTCACAGGATAGGTGTTGACTTATACCACGGTATTAGATGAGCGGTAGGACATTAATAGAAAAGAATAAGAAAAGAGTTATCCCCAAGCACTTTCTGGAAAGGAAGGTGCTTGGGGATAATACTTTACACCTTATTATATACCTCAAGAATCTGTGAGGCTACATCTTGATTCTCAAATCGTTTTACGTAGTGTTGGCTCTTAACGACCATTTCCTGGCGATGCTCTATCGCTGAAAGGATTGCAGCTGCATTGCCGTCGACGTCGTCTGGACCCACATAAAGGCAGTCTGGACCACCTGCTTCCTCTAAGCAACTACCCGTGGCAGCCACTACTGGGAGTCCACTCTGTATGGCTTCGATGATAGGAATACCAAATCCTTCATAGCGAGAAGGATAGATGAAGGCTTCAGCCTGATTGTAGATAGCTGCAAGAAGGTCGTTGGGAACACCCTGTAAGAAATGGATTCGGTTGCCAATCCCTAATCGTCTGATTTCTGCATCGAGCTTCTTCTGATATTTCGTCAGCCTGCCTACGATGACAAGATGGAGGTCGGAAGGTAGTTTTTCCATAGTTTGAATACCCAAGAGGATATTCTTTCGCACTTCTACCGTCCCTACATTTAATATATAACGTTGTGGGAGTTGATATTTACGACGGGCCTCTTCAATCAGTGAAGGACTGACCGACTGACTGAAACGGGTGCTACAGCTTTGATAGACAAGGTCTATCTTGTCTTCTGGGAAGTCACCATAATATAAGATGTCACGCTTCGTACATTCGCTAATCGCAATGATACGGCTTGCCTCGCGTAGTGTTTGATAGAACTTACGCTTGTAGAAGAAAACGTCAATAGGGGGGTAGAACTCTGGATGACGTAGGAAGATAAGGTCGTGAACAGTAACTACACTGGGGATGCCGGCTGCTGCCAAGCCAGAAGGGAGTTCGCCTGAAAGACCGTGATAAAGTTCTACTCCATCTGCTTTTAGGTCCTTTACTACCCCTTTCACACGCCACCAGTCACGCTGCAGACGGAAGCGAAGGTGGTTGGGGTAGCAGAACTGCACGTTATCTCGCAGTTCCACCTGATTACGAAGGTCGTCACGTCCAGCATCAGGAGCATAGAGTCGTAAGTTTGTGTCAGGCATTAACGGAGCAAGGTCGTTGATGAGTGTACGCCCATAGCTGCCTAATCCAGTGCCATTCCTTACTATTCGTTTGGCATCATAACCTATTATCTTCTTATTCATGAGCGTTAACCTTTTCTATTGGGGTATAGTCCTTTGTGCATAACTCGTAACAAAGCCACAGCCAAACAATGCTGATAGGAAGTGCACGGAGCGCGTAGGTCTGTATATAATCATGTCTTATCGTCTTTGGAATGAGGTCGCAATTACCCATACCAGATAGGATGAAGACAAATACCATTAGTGCTATCGCCCACTTACCACGCTTCCATGGAGCTGCGGTGTACCATATACAAACGCCTAACAAGGCTATCACGTAGCCGCTGGCTTCGCTACCTGTACTAAAGAGGATAACAAACAAGAGTACAGAGGCAAGTATGGTCTCACGGAAGGCAAGGTTCTTATACTGTGAGAAACGTAGGTAAGGAAGGGCAAAGAGTACCATTCCAGGGATGATAAGCCACAGGTCTGAATAGTCCGCATGCCCTGTTGTACGACGAACCAAGCCTAATAATGAGATGTTTTGAGCAAAGGAATTGAGGTTATGTGTGTTCTTCTCCACAAGACAAGTGAACCACTCGTGGTATTGTCCGATGATATAATCAGGCGAACTGATGGCCATTGGTGCTAAGAAAAGTATTACCGACCACACTGTTAACCATAGTATCAGTCGTAGCTTATGCCGTGAAAAGAAAAAGAAGGCTAATCCTACAATGCCATAAAGCTTCACCAACGTACCTAAGACGATGAAGAAAGCTGCCCATCCTTCGTGCTCCTTCTCAATAAGAAAGAATGATGAGAGGATAATAGCAGCAATTGCTATGTTGAACTGCTGCATGAATAGGGCTGTTAACAATGTGAATCCGCAGAACCAATAGATGTAGACTTGCTGTGATTTACGCAGTCCTGACCAATAGATGGCCGCAAACAACCAACCAGATAAGAATAGTAACCACAATAGCATACCAGCCCATTCGGGTAAAAGGGCAAAGGGGGCTATGATTAAAGAGAATAGAGGACCGTAATGATTGACGTCGCTATACTCTGACGGATAGGCTGCATAAAGTGATGTTCCGTTCACTGTGTGCCAGTAAACACCCTTAAATATAAGGAAGTTATTGTGACTACGATGCAATTTCAGCATACCTACTAATGATAGTAGGGTCCATATACCTAAGAGAACACGGCGGTCGGAGAGAAAGGGGAGGGTAAGGAATTGTTTTATTCTTTCTTTCATATCAAATTCGTTAGCTTGCTTTATATGCGAATAACAGCACAAAAGTAACAATAAAGAATGATATATATGCCATTAATAACCTATTATTTATGAAAAGCCTACCGACTCAATAGTGTTCTCTCATAGTTATTTCGGGCTGTAAAGGCTTTTTTCATAAGAAAAGAGAAAGCTATACTCTTATTTAGAAAATTATTATATATCTTTGTAGGTATCATCATTTATTACCCTTTATACGGCTTTGAGCTGTGATACAACTGATAAAAAGAATTTATGACAACCGAGAGAAAAGATAATATCAAGCAAGGATTCGTTTATTATGTCCTGTCGACTCTTACATTGGCCATCATTTTCTTCTCCTATATCTTTAATGGGCAGAGTACGGAAGTGATGGATTGTGTGGGTTGGATCTACTTTGTTTCGTCATGTATTACGCATGCTGCATTGTTTACGCTTGTTCCTTTTCTTATCCTGCAAGTGCCCTTGGCTGCTGTTGGTTGCCGTCAATGGATTACAAGAACTATTCTTTCAATAGTCTATGCCTTACTGTTTATCATTGCTGTAGTGAATAGTTATGTTTATGGAATCTACCATTTTCATATCAATGGGCTTGTGTTGGAAATGCTAACAGGGCCTGGTGCATCAGAGATCTTTGTGTTTAGTGTGTGGGCATATATGAAGGCCATTGGTCTTGCCTTAAGCTTTGTATTACTTAGTATAGGACTGGCTTTCATTGCAAAGTTTATTTCTAAGCGCCTTATAATTAGGCATCTCAATCGAAACATATTGTTAACACTACTTAGTTTTGTACTTCTCTCACAAGGAATACATATCTATGGAGGGGCAACGATGCGGAGTTCTATCATTGAGTCGACTGACGTTTTACCTTATTATTTCCCACTTCGCGCTAACAAACTACTGGAGAAATTAGGACTCATAAGCATTGAGAAGATTAATCAAATACAACTGAAAGGAGGCGTGAACAAATTGCGTTATCCATTAGAACCGCTTAAGACGAGTCGTATTGACCATCTTGGTAAACCTAATGAGAAGTATAATATCGTCATCCTATGTATTGACTCTTGGAATCCACGTACTCTTACACGTGAGTGTACACCAAATATCTGTGCGTTTGCTGACCATGCAGAGACATTCACTAAGCACCTTAGTTCGAGCAACGCAACCAGTGGTGGCATCTTTGGAATGTTCACTGGGATATCTGCATACTACTGGAAAAGCTTCGAATCAAGCTGTATGCAGCCCTTACTCATTAAGCAGTTGCTTAAAGAAGGGTATCATGTGCAAACTTATCCAAGTGCTACATTAGAGTATCCACCCTTTGCTAAGATGCTGTTCCATGATGTGAAGGGTCTAAACGTAAGTACTCCGGGTAAGACAACGATTGAGCGTGACAACCGCATCACGCATAACTTCATTGCTGATATTGATAAATACGATGGTAAGAAACCTTTCTTTGCCTTTGTGTTCTACGATATTGCCCACAATATGGACCTCCCTAAGAGTAAGCAATATCGGTTCAAACCATGCTGGGAGTACGTGGACTACATGAAACTTAACAATGATACCGACCCAACACCATTCTTTAATCTCTATAAGAATTCCGTTGCTGAAGCTGACTCGCTCATCGGTTTGACCCTAAACAAGCTCCGAGAGAAAGACTTACTACGCAATACAGTGGTCATCATAACTGGTGATCACGGGCAGGAGTTCAATGAGAACCATAATAACTACTGGGGTCATGCCTCTAATTATTCGTTATTTCAAGTTGGAACGCCGCTCATTTATTATTATCCCGGCTGTAAACCAGGTAAAAGAAACTATCGAACAACTCATTATGATATTTCCCCAACATTGATGCACAGTGTGTTAGGTGTGACTAATCCGCCTTCAGATTATTCAATGGGGACATATCTTGATGACTCTTCCCCACGTGACTGGCATCTTGTAGGGCATGAACTCTATTATGCTTTTATCCGTTCTGACGGTACAATCATTGAGAAGCAAGGAGCAGGAAACCTAAAGATAATGGACCCAAAGATGCACGTCATACCGAATTATCCGCTCAAACCAAAGGACTTACAAGCTGTTATTCAGAAGATGAATAGGTTTTATAAATAGCATACAGATACTGTTTGGCTATTTAACCAACTGATTCTAAGATTTCTTGTTAAGCGTAAGTTATCAATCTTCCCAGATGTTCTTAATACGAACATCACGCAGAACAGTAAGCACTTTCTTTATCTTACTGCGGAAAAGGTCGGCCTTTAAGCGAGCCGACATATCCTTAACTTCATTATAAGGTTCGCCTCTCTGAAGGATATCACGTAAGAAGGAAGATGAGGTTATACCCCATTTACGAAGGAACTGTGTGCTTCCATCGTTCTTTACTATGCGATGAGTAGAACGTGCTTCGAAGTGATAAACGCGGCTACGGTCTATTCCTTTGAACAGACGAACACCTGCTTTCCATAGCTTAGCAGAGAAGTCTGGGTCAGAATACATACCTGGGCTGAACTCAATACTATAGCCTCCTACAAGGTCCCACACGTCACGATGGACGATATTTGGTGGCCATGTCGAACCTTTCCAATCCCCGTGTGGCAACGTAGCATACTCCTTCAGCAATCGAGACTCATCAAAGTCGTCAACACTCTCACCATAGTTAGCAGGTGCAATCACGCTCTTATCATAGAAAGGACGTGGCTGAATGAGTGTTGAAGAGAAGAAGAATATATTATCAGGCAGCTGCTGTATCTCCTCAAATAAGGCTTTATCCCACTCAGGACACACATACATGTCATCGTTCATATATAGGATATAGTCTGTTGATACCAATGGGCGCAACCTATTCAAGGCAAAGCAAACACCTACATTCTCATCGGAAGCCGTGTACTTCAGTCCTTGTTGCTCTACCCACTCACGTGTTCCGTCACTTCCATCATTGATATGAACGAGTATTTCATGCTCATAACAAGAGTTCTTTCTTATACTTTCAATGCACAATTTAAGGAATGACAGATTATTCCAAGTAGGTATTAAAATCGAGAAAAGAGGCTTAACTGTATTGTCCATACTTATTATTGTAGTGTTAACCAGACTATTCCTCATCCAAAGACGAGGCTATTAAAAATATCTAACAATACCACCCGATGTACATAACACTTAGCTATTACAAAGGAAATAGTGCTATATCTTCGCTTATGTTATCTGTTTTATAATAAAGAATATAATGTTCTCTCTTTCAGTTAACATGGTGCAAAAGTACAGAAAAAAATCGTATCTCTGCCCATGAGAAGCTGAAAAAGAGATATTAGTTGTACGTTTCTATGCTTATATCCACTATTGTTTAGTTACTGTTCAGTCCTCCAATACAAGCCAAAATACACTTGACGCAGTAGGTTGCGGGCTGCTGTAAGTCGCTCAGCTTCCTTTCTATAGGTAGGAACAGACTCTATCTGGTCAACGTTAGCACTGTAATAAGTACTGTCTGGCACGGTGGTATCTAAGAGATTATGGCCCATCTTGAAATACTTAGTATCATGGAAAGCAAAGGGAGCCAGCGTCGCTAAGATATCGTCATGGCTTCCCCAACGATTAGTTAGCTTGTTGTAAGCCTCCTTCCGTAGGTAGGTTGGCAGATAGATATAGAGCGGTACGGAGTGTTCATACCGTTTGTCAACAGCATCATAATCAAGGATAGAACGCACGTTATGGTCGCCTGTGATAATGAGTATCGTATTCTTTGCCGCAGCAGAGGCCTTGAAGCGGTTGAGAAACTCGTTTAACACCTTATTATAATAGCGAAATCCTGTGAGATACTTATCCAATACCTTACGATTATGCTCTGCAAAGCACTTCTTAGCATAGAATGACTCTGGTAGAGGGGGGAGTTTTAAGTCTTTTGGGAACTCAAAGGGTGGATGATTGGTTGTTGTCATCACTGCAATCATCTGCCGTTTCTTTGATGGTTTCTGCAGTCTGTCTAACAACGCTTGGAAGAGGTATTCGTCGTAAACACCTATGCTATTATAAGTCGCATGAGGATAGTCTTTTAAGAGAGAGAACTTATCATAGATAGCATCAAACTGTTGATGAACCAACGCTTCGGCACAGTTTTCCCATGCAGCGTCCATTCCCGACATGAATGTTGTTGTGTAATTGCTGGCTTTGAAAGGTAGGGCTATCGACGTAGGGAGAGTCTTAAATCGATAAGCCGAGGCAAAGAAGCGTGGGAAAGGGGTAGAGACATAGAGGTTCTCAAGCGATGCTACCGTACCATTCTGTACTGATTGGAAGTTACGGAAGAGTAGGTCGTCCTTGAAATGACGCTCTAATCCGAAGTACATCTCCGCATCCTTCTGTTGGAGATTGAACAGATAATTGCTCCAACTCTCGCTATATATGATTACAATATTTGGTTGAGGCTGTTTCAGACTGTCGCCTACTTCTTCGAAGAGAGCATGCTGCAGCGCTGTTAGCGTGTCGTTTTTCGCCATCTTCACCTTCCCATCTGTATAGACATCCAGGGCTTCCTGCAGACTCTTGAACTTATATTCATGCAGTAAGTCGTCTGTCTTTGCTATCTTGAAAGCGTTGTTTTTCTCCTTATAAGCCTTTTTCAACATGTAAATAGCGTTCGGAACAAGGTCGTTCAGAGGTTTCTGATTTGACACAAACGTGTCTTCTATCTGTAGAGGGAAGCGCCATACCGACCCACGCAGACCGATGACTAAAAAGACTATATACAATAGGATGGTAGCCGACAGTTTAATGACTTTGAGGCGTGAAGGTTGCTGCCTGCTTGCCGAATGGAGAGCGTTACGAGCGGACGACTTGTCCAACTCTATTCTACGGATAAGTAGAAGGATTGGTAGAAGGATAAGAAGAAAGGCGATAGCCTCGTAGACACAGTGATATTCTTCCCATATTGTTTGAATCAAACTCATTGGTCCTTCGTTGAAGAAATCGAAGAATGTGAGGTTGATATGGCTATTGAAATTGGCGTAAAAGCCCATATCAATACCGCTAATAGCCAACAGAAGTGCGCAGACAATAGAGAAATAAAGTCTACGAAAACGACTTAACACACGTTCTGTCCATGGTTTTCTAAGGGCTGCAAAGACGAAAGTTAGAACCGTTGGGAGTATCAACACGTAGCATACTACTTGCACATCAAAACGCAAGCTATTAAATAGTAAGCGAGGTAGAACAGTTAGGTTACTACTGATAATACTCATCGGGACGAACGCAATGGCAAAGCAAATGCGCACGAAGAATAGGATGACAAGGATTATAGCGGAATGCTTTATGAGATATGATAAGTTCTTATACATTATTTCTTTTGACTTATTTCGGGTTTAAGATAGGGTTCTTTCGATAAGAGTGGAGCATCGACAGGCATCGTTTTCGCCGTCATCTCTACTTGTAAAAAGCCTCACGAATAGGCTTCCTTATAGTTTATAATCATTTTTCTTCACGATAAGAAATATTTATTTTCATGAAAAGAAATAATTATTTTCATGAAGAAAAATATTTTTTTTCATGAAAATAATTCGCACTTGACACGCTGTTAGAATATTCAGACACGTAAGAGTGGAAGAGGGAAGGCGGTCTAAACAGCTGTAAAAGAGCCGTTTTAGGGGGATTAAATACGGTGTTTTTCAATTCAACACCTAATATCCAACACCCATCACCCACTGTTTTATGTGTATTAACCATTGTGTCTTTCAATACAGCTTGTGTCATGTGGATGGTTTATCTTTTATGTTTATGATGTGAGACGACCAGTAGAATTGCATTCTTTCCGTTATGGTTTTCTATGGTTCCGAGCCCTCCCGCCCCTTTAGTCGATTGTGGAGAGATGTGGTTCTGTTATGTTCTACGAAGTTATGTAAATCATTTCTTACCTTCTTTCAATCGTACTTTGCCATCCACCTCTTCAAAGTTTTCTTCAAAGTAAGCCCGTGTACGCTTCCATCTGTTATGACTCCAAAGATAGATTTCAGGCTGACGACGGATCGACTTCTCCAACTCTTGGAAGTAAAGATCGGTTATCTCGTAGTCGGGCAGTCCCTTTGTTTCTTCTCGGATGATGCGGAACTCACAGTTATAATGCCCACGGCTCGTGCGTGTCATGTCGCCATAAACAAAGACCTGGCGTGTGTGCTTCACGATACGTTCAGCCCCTGTGAGCACAGGAGTCTCCTGATTCATGAACTGAATCCAGTGATGTATGCTCCACCAGAAGGGTGTTTGGTCAGAGATATAACCCACAACAAGGGGCTTACCATTGCGTCCAAATTGTATAATCTTACGTAGTGACTCCTGCATAGGGATACAAAGCGCACCTTGTCGTTCGCGAACATACTTGAAGAGGCGGTCGAAGTATTCGTTTTCTAATGGGTGGTAAAGCTGACAGCAGAGGGCATTGTCCACCCAATAGGGGAGGGAGGTAATCCATTCCCAGTTGCCTAAATGGCCTAAATAGACGCCTGCCGACTTTCCTTCAGACAGAATTCTGTTTAACTCTTCAGTCCCTGTAAAGGTCATGCGCTTCATTAGCTGTTCCTTGCTCATTGTTATCAGCTTCAGTGTCTCAACAATGTAATCACAGAACCAATGGTAGAATCCTCGTTCTATCAGGCGTAACTCGTTGTCAGTCTTCTCTGGGAAGCTGTTCTTAAGGTTCTTCCATATCACCTTGTGGCGATACCTCACCACTCGTGATATTAGTAAATAAAGGCCATCGGAGAGTAGATACAGCACAGGAAAAGGCAGCAGGGCTACCAGATACCAGAAGCCGTAGGCGATGATGTAAAGGGTCTTGTTGAGGGCTCTTTTCATTGATCTTCAGGGTTATTAATCGTTGGGTACATCTTATCGTGTACCATACGATACATATACTGATAGATGATAGCTTTCAGTTCTCGTTCCATCTTTGCTTGCTCAGGCACGTGTCCGAGAAGATTGTGCTTCATCAGTGCGTCGGTTACTCGATAGATAGCTTTAGTCTGTTTACCGTCCCATTGGAGTACATAACCATACTTAACGTATTGATAGATACCGTTCAGATAGTTGACAGCCCAAGTATCCTTCGCCGGTGTATGTAGTAGGTCTTTACCGAAAGCGAGGTATGGTGTTGCGTTATAGCCAATGTGGCAGAGTAGTGTTGGCATAATATCAATCTGCTGCGCCACGCCATCTACACGTCCTGGCTTTATCTCTCCGGATGGGTCATATATAATAATAGGTGAACAGAAGCCGCCTATGTCGGTCTTATACTGCTCATGGTCGCTCTGGTTAGTATGGTCGCTTGTGAGGACAAAGATAGTATTCTTAAACCAAGGTTGCTTGCTGGCAGACTCGAAGAACTTGCCTATCGCCATGTCGGTATAGCGGATACACTTTTGGATAGGGAGATGTTCCTCCTTATAGATGTTCTTATATTTCTCTGGAACAACAAATGGGTCGTGACTTGAGACAGTAAAGAGAGCCGTCATGAAAGGCTGCTTCATTTCGCCCATCTTCGCACAGTAATACTGCAGGAAAGGTTCGTCCCAGATGCCCCAGTTGCCATCGAAGTCCTTATCCCCACCAAAGCGAGGATCTTCGTCATAGTCTTGTCGACCATAGTAGTGCTGAAATCCAATCTTATTAGCAAATGCAAGGAACCCCATAGAACCACGATTAGCACCATGAAAGAAGGCCGTTTGATAGCCCCACTTACTAAGGAGTCCAGGCATACCAGTGTAGTTGTTCATTGAAGCTGGGGTCAGGATGAAGGGTTCTCCGAAGCGAGGAATACTGCAGAGGATGGATGGCATGCCGTCAATACTTTTACGTCCATTACAGTAAGAGAAGCGGTAGACGAGGCTCTTATCGATGAGTTTGTCTACATTCGGGGTGTAACCCTTGTATTTACCACCGAAGAAATCACGATTAAACCCTCCTATATATTCACGTCCGAAACTCTCGACAATGAGGATGACGATGTTCTTCTTGTTAGGAAGACGTTCGTTTGAGCCTGGTCTTGGAGCCTTATAAGCCATCCACATAATAGGGTTGTAGACCTCTGTGGCAGCTGCCAAGGATGGGAAATAATCTGGGACAACAAAGTCGGACTTGCCTATCGTGCGGATTAACGCAAAGGGGGTATTAAGCACCAAGGCACAGTCAGTAGGACGTTCTACGTACTGGTTGGCGTTACTGATGGTTATCGGACGCACACCTGACTGTAGTCCACCTCGACAACCAGCCACGGTAAGGACGGCAGCTACGGCAAGACATACGAAAAGTTGTGCTCCATAGACTAAGCGTTGACGCAGACTTTTATAGTGACTGTGGTCGGTATGTGGCATAACATACAGCTTATTGGCAAGCCAAAGAATAAGAATAAAGATAATGATAAGGTACCAGTGTGTGATAGCATTGTGTAACAAGATGCCAGCAATGTTGTTTTCATTATCGAACTCACGGAACACACTGGTTGTTGTGCGGCGCAATGTGAAAGGGAAATACACCGAGTCGGCAAGGTTAATGGCAAGTGAAAGCGCATTAACAACCATGAATACCCACTTACAAAGCCTGTGATAGGCTTGGTTCTCCTTCCTCCATAGTGGCAAGAGCATCATTACGATGTAGAGAATATGCGTATAAAGAATGGCTGTTGTATCAAAGAGAAGACTTCCTCTCACCCACATCCAGAGTGAAGAAGCACTAAGTCCGTCTATGAAATAACTGTAATTGACAAAAAAGTATGTCAATCGTGCTACAAAGAAAATGGCATACGCCAATAGCAAGTTGAGCACTAATGCTATTGGCGAACCAAATGTTGTTGTTAATAATCTCTTCATATCTTTCAATCCTTTTGGACCTTTATATCTCTTGCATGTCATGTAGTTTCTTATAGTAACCTTCGATGTCCATAAGCTCATCGTGCGTTCCCCGCTCTACAATCTCACCTTCATGCAGCACGCAAATCTCGTCGCTATTCTTAATGGTAGATAGGCGGTGGGCCACAGCTATGGTCGTTCGCGTCTTCATAAGCTTATAGAGAGCATCCTGTACAAGGCGTTCGCTCTCTGTATCGAGGGCTGATGTCGCTTCGTCAAGGATAAGGATAGGTGGGTTCTTAAGGATAGCACGCGCAATACTCACACGCTGACGCTGTCCACCAGAAAGGCGTCCTCCACGGTCGCCGATGTTTGTGTCGTATCCTCTCTCACTATGCATGATAAACTCATGGGCGTTGGCTATCTTCGCCGCTTCGGCTATCGCCTCGTCAGTTGAGCTGACTCCAAAAGAGATGTTGTTCTTGAAACTATCGTTGAAGAGGATTGCCTCTTGGTTTACATTACCTATAAGTTGGCGGAGATCATGCACTCCTAAATCCTTGATGTTTATTCCGTCAATGAGAATTTCACCTTCTTGTACATCGTAGTAACGTGGGATAAGGTCGAGTAAGGTAGACTTTCCGCTACCACTCTGGCCTACTAAGGCTACGGTCTTACCCTTTGGAATAACGAGGTTGATATCCTTTAACACCCAATGGAGCTCTGGGTTTTCCTCGTCATCTTTACCATCAGTATAGGCAAAGCTGACATGACGGAATTCAATCTCATGTTCGAAATTATCGATATGGACTGGTTTTTCAGGGTCATTTATCTTTACTTCTGCCTTTAGAATCTTATCAATACGCTCCATAGAGGCAAGTCCTTTAGGGATGTTATAGCCTGCACGGGAGAATTCCTTTAATGGATTGAGAATGCTGTAGAGGATAACAAGATAATAGATGAAGGTTGGTCCGCTGATAATCGGATATTGTCCTAATACGAGAGTACCGCCAAACCATAGTACAACAACAATCATGACTGTTCCAAGGAACTCACTCATCGGGTGGGCTAATTGCTGACGAATGTTCACGCGCATGATGTCGTTGCGGTATTCTGAGTTTATCTTATCGAAGCGTTCATTCATCATTCCCTCAGCACAAAAGGCTTTGATGACTCTTAATCCGCCTAAGGTCTCTTCTACTTGGCTCATTGTGTCACTCCATAGCTTCTGGGCTGTCATACTGTTCTGCTTTAGCTTTCTACCAACAAAGCCCATGAACCAACCGAAGATAGGTACGAAGATGAGCGTGAAGAGCGTCAACTGCCAAGAAATAACAAGTAGTGTGATGAAATAAATGATAATAAGAACAGGGTTCTTAAAGAGCATGTCGATAGATGACATGATGGAGTTGTCAACCTCTTGGACATCACCACTCATACGGGCGATGATGTCTCCCTTTCTTTCCTCGCTGAAGAAGCCTAAAGAAAGGGATGTTATCTTCTCATAGAGTTGGTTACGTATGTCACGTACTACGCCTGTTCTTATAGGAATGATTGAGGCAGAAGAAAGGAAATAGGCTCCTGTCTTTAGGAAAGTCATAAAGGCAAGAATTAAACCAATGGCCAATAAGACCGTTGTTGGGCCCCAACTGGTGATGTATATCTGCGTGTAATAATCCGCATTGTTCGATAACACCTCCTTAAAAGAGCCTTCACTCCATGACATTGCACGCATCGCACCCGTTCCTGCATCTACCTTAAAGAGTATTTGAAGGAGTGGGATAAGGGTTGCAAAGGAGAATATGTTGAGAAAAGCTGACAATATATTGAAAATGATTGACAGCACAAGATACTTCTTATAGGGCGGTACGAACCTGCGTAAAACGTGTATAAATTCCTTCATCAACTAATCTTCTTATCTGTTTATCAGTTCTGCAAATATAGCTATAAATAGTAAAACCGCAAAAAAGATTTGCGGTTTTATATCCATACATATAGTATATTTACACTTCTTCTCCAAAGAGTGTGGCACTTGTTGAGCCTGTTATGCGTACACGGACGGTCTCACCAATATGGTGATTGCCCTTTGGCATGACTACAGCCTTGTTCTGTGGCGTACGTCCCATTAGCTGTTCACGACTTCGTTTACCAAAGCGCTCGATAAGAATATCAAACTCTTTGCCCTCGTCTTTCTTGTTCTGTTCGGCAGAGATCTCGGTCTGAAGGCGAATTAACTCATTCAAACGGCGTATCTTCTCTTCCTCAGGAACATTGTCGGGGAGGTGCTTTGCTGCGTAAGTACCTGGTCGTTCAGAGTACTTAAACATAAAGGCTGAATCGAAGCCTACCTCTCGCATTAATGAAAGCGTTTGCTGGAAGTCTTCTTCTGACTCGTTGTGATATCCAATGAAGATGTCAGTTGTCAGGCCACAGTCTGGTATAAGCCTACGAATAGCAGCCACTTTCTCAAGGTAATCCTCACGAGTATATTTGCGATTCATCACCTTCAACACACTATTACTACCACTTTGGGCAGGGAAATGGATATGGTTACAGAGGTTAGGTTCGGTAGCTACCGCCTCAATAATGTCCTCTGTCATATCTTCTGGGTTGGAGGTCGTGAAGCGTACACGCATGTCTGGAACGCTTTGTGCCACCTTATGCAACAGTTCTGCAAATGAAACGCCATTCTCAGGACGCTTACCATTAGGCAACAAGCCGTATGAGTTGACATTCTGACCTAATAGTGTTACCTCCTTAAAGCCTTTATCATGTAAATCTTTAACCTCCTTCAAGATGCTTTCCACATCTCTTGAACGCTCCCGACCACGGGTAAAAGGCACGATACAATAGTGACAGAAGTTATTGCAACCACGCATGATACTAACGAAGCCCGACACCCTATTGCCACCAATACGCTGTGGGATAACATCACGATAGGTCTCCGTAGTAGAGAGTTCGATATCCATAGCATTCGTGCCGTTCTCACACTGCGCTATCATATCAGGTAGGTTAAGGTACGAATCAGGCCCACAAACAAGGTTGGCATGGTGGTTTTGGATCAAATCGTTCCTTACTCGCTCTGCCATACAGCCCAACACGCCTAAGATAAGGTCACGACCTTTCTTTTGCTCAGCGTGCAATGCCTCCAAACGGTTGTATATCTTGTTCTCTGCGTTCTCACGTACAGAACAGGTGTTAAGGAAGATTGCGTCTGCTTCCTCCTCTTTTTCGCATACGTCATAGCCTGCCATTTTCATGACAGAAGCCACCACCTCTGAGTCTGCCACGTTCATTTGGCACCCGTATGTCTCAATATATAGTTTCTTCATTATGCTGTTATCTCGAAAAATTTAGCATGCAAAGTTACTAAATTTATCGCATACAACCGAAGAACCATCTGACTATTTGATGCTTAACAACGCCTGACACGTTCTTTTTTGCAAAACTTACAAAGTCCTTTACGGCCTTTATCGGATATTTTCCGTACCTTTGCAAACTGAATAGACACTGTCTTAACAAATAAAGGATAGCTACAGGTCAGCTAAAGCATAGGGTTTAGTCTACGAAAGGTTACAGATAGCCTGACTGCTTGATAACTGCCTGGTAATGACAATAAAACAATGAACAAAAATACAAATGATTATGAGATAATGGCACCTGTGGGCTCTCGTGAGTCGCTTGCAGCTGCCATCAACGCTGGAGCTAACTCTGTTTACTTCGGTATAGGGAAGCTGAATATGCGTTCACATTCGGCTAATCACTTCACTATCGACGACCTCAAGGAAATTGCCGAGACCTGTAATGAAAAGGGAATACAGACTTATCTGACTGTAAACACTGTCATCTATGGCGAGGATATTGAGACAATGCATGAGATTATCGATGCTGCTAAGGCTGCAAATATCACCGCTGTCATCGCCAGTGACGTTGCTGTAATGATGTATTGCCGTCAAGTGGGGGTTGAGGTTCACCTCTCAACACAGCTGAATATCTCTAATATTGACGCCCTGAAGTTCTACGCTCAGTTTGCTGATGTTGCTGTATTGGCTCGCGAACTGAATATGGATCAAGTGAAGGAGATACACGAACAGATTATCAAACAGAATATCTGCGGACCAAAGGGACAGCCTGTTCGTATTGAGATGTTCTGTCATGGTGCTTTTTGTATGGCCATTTCGGGTAAGTGTTATATGAGTCTTCACGACTCTAACCGCTCTGCCAATCGTGGTGCCTGCACCCAGATATGCCGCCGAAGTTACACGGTTACAGACAACGAGACGGGCAATCAGTTAGAGATTGACAATAAGTATATAATGAGTCCAAAGGACTTAAAGAGCGTACGCTTCATTGACAAGATGATGGACGCAGGTGTTCGTGTGTTTAAAATAGAGGGACGTGCACGCGGACCAGAGTACGTCCACACCGTTGTTAGCTGTTATAAAGAGGCTATTGAGAGTGTTCTTGATGGTAGCTTTACCGAAGAAAAGAAGGACAAGTGGGACGAACGGCTCTCAACAGTCTTCAATCGTGGCTTCTGGGATGGCTATTATCAAGGACAGAAGATGGGCGAATGGACCAAAGACTATGGTAACAAGGCTACTGAGAAGAAGGTTCTTATTGGCAAGGTGATAAAGTATTTCTCACGTCTCGGCGTGGCTGAGGTGGCCGTTGAGGCTAATACTTTCGTAAAGGGGGAGAAGTTGCTTATCACAGGTAACAGTACTGGCGCTATGTTCCTCAATGCTGAAGAGATTCGATACGAGCTTAATCCTGTTGATAAAGCCGAACAAGGCTGGCGTGTTTCTATCCCTGTTCCCGACAAGGTGCGCCCGAATGACAAACTATTTAAGCTGGTAGTAAATTAATGTAGAATACGTATTTCAGAGGTGATAACAATGTTCTCTGAATTAGATAAACTGATAGTACAATGACAATAAACGAAGCGCAAGATGCAGTAATTGGTGAGTTCGAGGACTTTACCGACTGGATGGACAAATACCAAATGCTCATTGATTTGGGTAATGAGCTTGAACCATTAGACGAAAAATACAAGAATGAACAGAACCTCATAGATGGTTGCCAGAGTAGAGTATGGCTACAGTGTGATAATGTAGAGGGTAAACTCGTCTTTACAGCCGACTCCGATGCACTCATCACAAAGGGTATCATCGCTCTTCTCATACGTGTATTGAGCAATCATACACCACAAGAGATTATTGATGCCGACCTCTATTTCATTGATAAGATAGGCCTTCGCCAACATCTATCACCAACCCGCAGCAATGGACTACTCTCTATGGTGACAAAGATTAAGGCGTATGCAGTAGGCTTTAGCTTGCAGTAAAAGAAGTCATCTCCAACCCCTCTGACGGGAAGGGAGGGCTGATAAAAAACATATACAGGCTAATATTCTAATTTATAAGGCGCTTAAAAGAACGCTCCACTATATCGGACTATCTCGCTATCCACGCTCTTCTGTATGGGAGAAGGGTAGGGGGAGGGCCTATTAGTGGGTTCTGCAGTGTGGGCATCTTTCATATTGATTATGAGAAAACTACGTACAATCGAAATGAATCGGCTCTCTGTTGAGGAGTTTAAGGAGGCTGATAAGTTACCACTCATCGTTGTCTTAGACGATGTGCGGTCGTTATATAATGTGGGAAGTGTCTTCCGTTCGGCCGATGCTTTCCGTGTTGAGGCTGTCTATCTATGCGGTATCACGGCCACACCTCCTAATGCTGAGATTCATAAAACAGCACTTGGTGGAGAGGACTCAGTAGACTGGCGTTACTTTGAACGTACTGAAGATGCTGTCGAAGAACTCCATCGTAAAGGCGTGTTTGTATATAGTGTCGAACAGGTAGAAGGCTCAACAAAGCTGCAGGAGCTTAACACCCAACATTCTAATCTTCATCACTCATCATCTAACAACGCATCACTCAACACCTCATCAACACCCATCACTCAACCCCCATCACCCATTCCCCAGCCCTCTAATTATTATCATTCATCACCCAACACTTCATCATCTAACACTCAACATACCATCAACACCCAACACTCAACACCCAACACCCACTACGCCATCATCATGGGCAACGAGGTAAAAGGTGTAAAACAAAGTGTCGTAGACATGAGCGACGGTTGCCTTGAAATACCTCAATTCGGTACCAAACACTCACTGAATGTTAGTGTGACAACCGGTATTGTTATTTGGGAGTTTGCCCGTCAATTACTCTTAAAGTAAGTATCTAACAACCTACATCAGCATATTTTGGGGGCTTTTAGCCCCCTTTTCTTTTACAACTCATGCGCTGTACAGCTATTAAAGTTGTCCTCCATCCATCGTAAAGCTTGTTTCTCTACAATTTCTTTTCATGAAAATAATTCGTAGTTGACTGTATTTATGTAATCTATAAGCGCCTGTAAGGTCTTTTCTATAGAGTGTTTTTATGATGTTAAGAGGGTTTTCAAAACGGTTTGTAGGTATTCTTTAAAAGCGAAGGAATGCCCTACCTTGTGTAAAGAAAGTTGAGACTAAACACGGTCGAAGCGTATGAGAGAGGCATTAGGACACTACAAAGTAGTCTTTCTGCCCAACTGTTTCTTGCAAAATGTGGGTTAATTCTGTTGCTATCGGTCTGAAACATAAGTACTAAATATGCTCTACCTAATACGGTCAGCGTTCCTCTTCCGCCTTAAAGAGATAGAAAGAAGAGGTGTAGAGGCCCCTGAAGACATAGCGTTCTATCCATGGTTGTCACTCCTTCTAAAACTATTTTCCGGCATACGCCAGCCCTGTATCGGTTGAATGGCCAGCTCCTTCACCAACCAGTTAATAGTCAGCCTTGTCAATAAGGAGCTGTAGTTCGACAATACATTCAGATAAGCTGTTGGTATAGGGCATAATCAGTATCTTTGAATACATTGAAGATGATGGTCTTCACATGCCGCCTTGGGTATTCCTTAACAGTCTTTACAGCTATCTTGGCAGCTAACTCTTGTGGAAATCGAAATGCTCCTGTAGAGATACAACAGAAGGCAATACTTTCCAAGGAGTAGTCTTCTGCGAGCTTGAGCGATGAGCGATAGCAAGAGGCAAGGAGCTCTTCCTGTTCCTTAGTTGGTTTTCCGTTGGGGATGATAGGACCTACAGTATGGATGACATAACGTGCCGGAAGGTTGAAGCCAGGTGTTATCTTTGCTTGTCCCGTGGCCTCTTTGTGTCCTTGTGCTTGCATTATATCGTTGCAGTAACACCGAAGTTGGATGCCAGCAGCCGAGTGTATGACGTTATCAATACAAGCATGTAAAGGCTTAAAACAGCCAAGTAGCCTACTGTTAGCCGCATTCACGATAGCATCTACCTTTAGTCTGGTTATATCCCCTTGCCATAGATGTATCCCTTCCTGCCTTATCTCCACGACACCTTTCTCTTCTCTTTGTGCTGCCAGCTCCTTGTCTTGTGCGTCGATAAGGTCTTGTGAAGGTTTGTCGGGCTGTCGAACATTTATCAACGAACGCATGAGGCGTTGTTTGAGGGGCAAGGTGTCTGGGTTAGTCCATCCTGTTTCCATTTCTGAAAGCATGATGTTAATAGCATTGTCAATGTTTTTTAGTCTGTCCATCATTTATCCTTTCTTTATGAACCGTTCACCTATAAAGCCTTTACTTTCCGTATGCTCTATGAGATTGAAATGTCGGTAAATAGGTAGAGTAGGGTGTAGGTCATAGTAATTAAGCCTTGTTTTCGATTACAAAGGTATATTAAGTTTTCCATTACTACAAGAAAGTAGCTTTATGTTTCATACTTTCCAAATAATAAGAAACAGATAGTTACAGGGGCTCTTAGAATTGAGTTTAACAAATAGAGAGTATCAGTAATGTCATAACTGATGTTCTTTTCTTATTTTTTATAACCCAAAGTTTTATTGTAATGACTGGTAAGAACATCAATCTTTCCTATTTAACTTGTCCTATATGGTGGGTTATCAGTCGTATTGGCGAGAAATGGTTAATGCTTGTTCTATATGTTATTATTGTAAGTATAAAGGATATCCTACCTCTCAAATAGGCTTCTTTGGAGTTTAGACGGATGATATTTATAAAATAAGAAGGAAGCGATTACCCTTCTAACACGGCAACTCTTTGTTTCATCTAACGGCTCTTTTTAGTATATGGAGTAGGTGTTTTGTAAAACAATCGGCTCCTGTTTGTAGCAGATAATAGTTCCCCTCTTCGAATTATTTTCATGAAAAAAAATCTTTTTCTTCATGAAAAAAAATATTTCTTGTCGTGAAAATAAATCTTTCTCTTCATGAAAAGAATTTAGAGGCATCGCATTGTTCGCTTGCTTAACGTTGTGGGGATGGCTCGTTTAGATGCTTGTTTTCAGTGTGCTTTAGGGTATATAAGAGCCTTAAAAACAATTTTTTAGGGTCGATTTAGTTGTTTATTTCAAAATAATTCATACTTTTGTAAAAGACTAAAATCTATGTAGAAGGAGGGTGTGAACCGAAGGGTTGATATCTGAATATTACTTAACTTAAAACTATTAATGGTATGCTTATGAAGAAACGATTATTGTATCTACTCGCTTTACCAGTAGTTATGTTGCTATTGGCAAGCTGTCATTGTGAAGAGGACGACTTTATTGATAGGCCAGATCCTAAGAGTTTGATTATTAAAGGGGTTGCTAAAACACCAGACGGACAGCCAATTCCTAACATAGAAATAAAGTTGGATTATATGATTATGTCTGGTATTTTTTCTACTAAGGTATATCATAAGGCCAAGGCAACGACGGATAAGGATGGTGACTACATAATGTTTTTCAACTTAAACGACAAAGAAATAAAGTCTTTGACCACTGATTCAGCTGATGTAGGCACCTTGTACTCTCTACAGATGACGTTGGATTTGAGTAAGTTGGATGATAAAGTGTATCTATTACCTACTGATATCACAGCAGTACATCCGTTGAGTAAGAAAGAGATCTTCTATTCGTATTATATAGTGCCAGGTCGTTTACAGAAAGGACAGGTGTATGAGCAGAACATATTCATCCCTCGCAAGCAGCTTGTGAAGGTAAGGATAGAAACGAATGGGACTATTAACGAGAAGGATAGCTTTGCCATTTGTAATAAAGTCTGGTATGGTATGGAGAATCAAATACCGGAGGATTTTAATCAAGCAAGAGGCTATTTAAGCTTTTACCAACCCGTGAAACTGAAGAATACACATAGTCAGACAGTGCAGATCTCATGTGCAGTTGAGCAGAACAGTAAGCTTAGCTTGTATCGTCTACCATATGGAGAGTATAATTATAAGGAGTATTCTTCGGAGGTTGAGGTCCCTGTGATGCAGACAGGAGGTGAGTTGATACTTAGGACGCATTAGGCTTATTCTGTGGCTGTTAAGGCTTAGTAGGGCTGCTCTCGTGGGTATAGAAACAAAAATAGGGGCTGAATGTTCAGTCCCTATCACCTTGTATTGTTTTTGTATTAAATAGCTCGAAGCACCACGGCAATGGTCTTCATGCGCACATAGTTCTCACTTAAGAACATAAAACCATGGTAGCGATTGGCTGTTCCCCAGCTATTCTTGCAGAGGAAGAAGCGACGGCCGTGCTGGTCGTGGGCCAATCCAACGATTTCCATAACGTGATCATCCGTCGTACGATGTGCCTCAAAAGAAGCTTGTCGACGCTCAGCAGTCACCTTTTTGTCTTCATGTTTCAACACAGCAAAGCCATTTCCAAATAAGAAACCAGGCTCTGAAATGTCGCCTTCCCAGCACACTGGGTGTCCAGAACGTAGGCTTTGTACGATGCGATTCATCATCGTGTCGAGTGGAACATTTAGGAAGCTGTTATGGAAATAGTTGTCTGGTACTTCCAAAGGGAAGCGTTGTCCGTATGGATGATGCGTGAAGCTCGTCATAGCTAAGTATTCATCATCTGTGCATACACTATGGGCAAACTCCAAGGGAGTGTATAGTGCGCCTAACATAAAGACCTGCTTCGGTAGCGGTCCGATATATTTATCTAACAAATCTTCCGTGTTCTTGCCATAATCCAACTTACGACAGAGAACGTTATAGTCCATATCAGGCCTATGATGATAGGCATCATAATGTTGCAAACCGTATGTCTGTATGAGGTCGAGTGCCATGGTGCTCATACCACGAGTTGTAATGTCTTGCTCCTTCTGAAGCATCTTGTGGGGCAGAAACCGACGTCGAGCAACCTGTTCACTAAGGTACATACGTGCCACAAAGTCGGGACTTAGGTTTATAGAATCACCCCGCATGATATGCTCTGTCTCAAGGGTTGCAAGCATGCCATAGACCCAGCAGAGCGAACTCGACCCTTGATCCTTCACGGGAGTAGTAGGGAGTCGCAAGTCGACAGTGAACTTCTCCTCTGGAAAAGAGATGTTGCTCCGTTGCTGTCCACAGCTTACTAACACTAAACATGCCAAGAATATAAAGATACCTTTCTTCATTCTTCAATCCAATATTACCGTTTCTGCTTTGCACTTGGTTGTAGATAATTGTGCATTATCCCATAACCAGCACTAAAAACAATCGCTAAGTTAACTATAGAACATTTGTCTTAACTCCTCTCACTCCCTTTCACTCCTTAACTCCTTAACATCCTCTCTTGCTCAATACTCCACCATCTTGGTCCAAGCCTCAGCCACTTCCTTGTCTAATGGTGGGACAACAGCAGGGATAGAGAAGGTCCAAACACTGTTCTTCTCCTTCTTAATACGTTTGAGTTCGCTTTCTGTAATGGTTATACGGTCCGACACATAGAACTCACTCCATACGTCAATTCGCTCGTCATCGTCCTCTCCACGGTAGTGAGCAAAGAAGGTTTGATGCTTCTGGGAGGCAAGGAGAAGATTGTTAGAGAGGTAACTCTCGCTTTCATCATACTGTGTCATACGAGCCACGATACCATACATACGCAGCTGACTCATATCTATTTCGTGCTTTGGTTGTCCGACAAGCTCGTCCATCTCAAGGGTTGTCACAACCTCTGTCTTCCCATTAATCTTCCGCTTTTCCTTACTTATCTTACCGCATTTATCAGCCCATCGGTATACATCCCCATTGTTACGAGTGGAATACTCTTCACTGTCAATACTCTTAAGGAGCGTCTGCCGTTCCAGATTGGGGAGTGATATCTGTACAAAGGTATCGTCACCATTGGCTTTCGGAGCCTTACGACGACGTTCACCAAGAAACTTTCGTTCAACAAAAGGCGATCCTTTCTTCCCTTCTGAAGCCTCAGTAGCATTGTCAGAAAGCGGTATATAAAACTCCATCATACCGTCAATAAAATAGCTAAGCATGGAGTTTGTGGTCTGATAGACACGATAATAACCTTTCAGACGAGTGTATTGTCGTTCCTGCGCCTGCGTATTCACGACTGCAAGAATGAGTATTATAGAGAGCAAAAAACTACGTTTGAACATTTCTTTTAGTGTTTGTATGAGTGCAAATTATATGTATTCCATTAGGATGCCCCATACGGCAATGATGTGACAGAGACTACCTGCAAGGACAAAGAAGTGGAATACTGTGTGCATATACTTACGCTTGTTGAGCGAATAAAACAGTGCACCGGTAATGTACATGACTCCTTCTGCTATAATCCAGACAAGCGACTGTGTTGCTAAAGAGGTTACTAATGGCTTGAAAGCAACCAATACTGATAGTCCCATACCGATGAATGTCAACGTTTCTAAGTTACTATGGTCACGCAGTTTACGGAAGGATGAGATGGTGCCAAGTATTGCACAGAGCCATACAAAGACAAATAAACCCCAGCCCCAAGCACCTTGATTGCGCAAGGCTATCAGTGTTATGGGAGAATAAGAACCTGCTATGTGCCAATAGATGGCTGCATGGTCCCACTTTCGCAACCGTTCTTTCCATACAGAATGGGCAGAGAGGGCATGATAGACAGTCGACGTGATATAACTGAAAAGCATCCCGACAAGATATAATATCACACCCGCTGTTGCCCAACCAGACCGCTCCTTAGAGCACCAAACAAGGAAAATCGTACCGAACACTACGCCCAGTACGATTCCTCCACTATGACTCCATGAGTTCCATAGTTCCTCTTTGTGTGAAAAGAATATCTTTCGTCTCACCTTGATAACTACTTTCTTCTGCGGCTCTTGCTACCTCGCTTGCTGCTCTTTCGGTCGTTCTTCCTATTTACAGCATACTCAGCAGCAGTCTGCTTTGCCTTTAATGGGCGACCATCATCAAGTGCGAAGTCGAGTTGTCTACGCTCTAAATCGGCCTTAGCCACCTGTATGCGGATAGGATCACCAAGCTGGTAGACATGGTGACGACGACGACCAACAAGACAATAGTTCTTCTCATCGAAATCGTAGTAGTCATCGTCGAGGTCACGCATTGGTATCATACCCTCGCAATGGTTCTCATCTATCTCCGCATAGATACCGAAACTCTGAATACCAGATATGTGTGCATCATAGCATTCACCGATATGCTCGCTCATAAACTCAACCATCTTATACTTGATAGAGTCGCGTTCTGCATTCTGCGCAACGAGCTCCATGTCTGAACAATGCTCACAAAGCTCCTCGTAATGTTCCTTATTAGCCGAGCGACCACCGTTCTGGTAGCGTGTTATCAAGCGATGAACCATCGTGTCGGGATATCGACGAATAGGCGAGGTAAAGTGGGTGTAATAATCAAAAGCAAGTCCGAAGTGACCAATGTTATGCGTAGTATACTTCGCCTTCATCATTGAACGGAGTGCAATCGTCTGTATCACCTTCTCTTCACGTTTGCCTTGTACCTCGTCCATCAGCTTGTTCAATGCCCGAGCAGTGGCACCCTTGGTGCTTGCAGACTTGAGTTTATAACCGAACTTGGCTGTAAACTCGCGCAAGTTCTCGAACTTCTGCGGGTCAGGATTGTCATGAACACGATAAGGAAGGGTCTTTGCTTTCTTGCCTTTCTTCACGATTCCGACGCTTTCTGCTACTGTCTTATTAGCCAAGAGCATAAACTCTTCAATCAACTTGTTGGCATCCTTTGAACGCTTAAAGTAACAACGGATTGGCTTACCCTTCTCATCAATGTCGAAGTGGAGTTCTTCTGAATCGAACTTAACGCTTCCTGCCTTCATACGACGACCACGAATCAACTTTGCAAGACGGTCGAGTGTAATGATTTGTTCGGCATTCTCGCCTTTATATCCTGCCTTTCCTGGGTCTGGTGCAGGCTCACCCGTACCGTCAACAACACCATTGTCTTCCAATATCTGCTGTGCCTCTTCGTAGGCATAACGACGATTTGACTTGATAACCGTGTGCACAATGCGGTAAGCCTTTACATTTGCTTCATCGTCAAGGTTGAATATACAACTGAAAGCAAGCTTCTCTTCGTCTGGACGGAGCGAACAGATAAAGTTACAAAGTCGCTCTGGAAGCATCGGGATAGTGCGGTCTACAAGATAAACTGACGTCGCACGCTGTTGCGCTTCACGATCAATAATATCTCCTTCCTTAACATAATGCGACACGTCAGCGATATGTACGCCCACTTCCCACAGTCCACTCTCTAACTTTCGGATAGAAAGTGCATCGTCAAAGTCCTTTGCGTCGCGTGGATCTATCGTACAAGTCCATACGTCACGGAAGTCTTCACGCTCCGCATAGTCCTGTGCTGTAATCTCAGCACTTATCTTCTCGGCAGCGTCCTCGACACGTTTCGGATACTTATAAGGCAATCCATACTGTGCAAGGATGGTGTTCATTTCTACATCATTGTCACCAGCTTCACCCAAGACGTCCACCACTTCGCCCACAAGGTTCTTATGGTCAGCATCAGGCCACTTGGTAATCTTCACCAAAGCACGGTCATCTGTCTTCCCACCTTTGAGTTTCTTCTTAGGGATAAGAATGTCATGAATAAAGAGATTCTCCTGAGTTACAAGAAAGGCAATGTCCTTCTCGACCCGCAACCTTCCAACGAAGGTGTCTTTCTTCCGTTGCAGTATCGCGATGACCATTGCCTCTTTTATATGATTCTGACGGCGTGCCATGAACTGAACTCTCACTTGGTCGCCATTCAAAGCCGCCATAGAATTACGCTCAGAGACAAAGACTGGTGTACCGCCATCCTCTGGAAGGAATGTATTCTTACCATTCGCCTTACGGATAAAGGTACCCTCTTGCACCTGTCCCTTGGTATTCAACGTGTAAGCACTCTCTCCAACCTTTGAAAGAAAGTCGTCCCACGCCAATTCCTCCATCACATCTATCGCCAACATTTTGGCTGGATGAGTGGTCAGCTTGAGTGCATGAAATATCTGTTTAAAGCTAAATGTCTCGTCGGGTTGTGTCTGAAAGAAACTCATGAGTTTCTCTGCAAGCTGCTTCTTAGTCAATCGCTTGCTGCTTTTCTTTTCTTTCCTCATAGTGGAATTAGTTGTTTTGAACTCAAGTAAAGGTTATCCTAAGCAATCCTAAAAGCCATCGAACATTATTGTCCGGAGGCTTCGGACAAGTCGTCCGAAATAGCCGTAGCATATGTCCGGTAGACCGAGACAAAACGGTTTGATACTTAGTTGCAATGCTGTTCATTACATACAAAACATCTAAAAACCGAAACTTGAGTTTTGTTATTTTCCACAAAGTAACGAAAAAGTTTGTATCTTTGCAAACGTTTGCAACGAAATTTTTAATGAAAAAGATACTTATAACAGGCGCATCGGGCTTCATTGGCTCCTTTATCGTGGAGGAAGCACTGCGCAGGGGTATGGAAACTTGGGCGGTAGTACGCCGTACTTCCTCACGAGAATACCTCCAGGATGAGCGGATTCATTTCATAGAATTAGACTTCTCATCTGTCGATAAACTAAAAGAACAGCTCTCTGGACATCAGTTCGACTATGTTGTTCATGCCGCTGGTGTAACAAAATGCCTGAATAAGGAGGATTTCTTCCGCGTCAATCGTGATGGTACGCGCAACTTCGTACAGGCGCTGCAGGAACTTAATCAGCCCTTGGAGCGTTTCGTTTTCCTCTCAAGCCTTAGCATCTTCGGTGCTATCAGAGAGCAACAACCTTATAAGGAGATTGAGCCAACAGACACTCCACAGCCTAACACGGCTTACGGTAAGAGTAAGTTAGAGGCTGAACAGCTGTTGCCTTCGTCCTTCCCTTATATCATCTTGCGCCCAACTGGCGTGTATGGACCACGTGAGAAGGATTACTTCCTAATGGCAAAGAGCATCAAGGGGCATAGCGACTTTGCTGTTGGTTATAAGCAGCAGGATATCACCTTCGTATATGTTAAGGACGTGGTGCAGGCTACCTTTCTTGCACTTGACCACGGAAAGATAGGCAGTGCCTACTTCCTAAGCGATGGAAAGGTCTACCAGAGTACTACTTTCAGCGACCTTATCCACGAGGAGTTAGGTCGTCCTTGGTGGATTCGCATCACAGCTCCGATATGGGTATTACGTGTTGTCACATTCTTTGGCGACCTTATCGGACATGCGACAGGTAAGATTTCGGCTTTAAACAACGACAAATACCAGATTCTAAAGCAGCGTAACTGGCGTTGTAACATCCGCCCTGCGATTGAAGAGTTAGGCTATAAGCCTGAATATGACCTCAAACGAGGTGTGAAAGAGACTATTGAATGGTATAAAAAAGAAGGCTGGCTATAGGATAGCTAATTATTATTAGCCTTATTGGCCCAATTAGGCTAATAAGGCTAATAGGCCTAATAAGCCCAATAACAACAAACAATGAAACAATTTATCATAGACTTATTTAAATTAGAAAAGAAGCCCGTAAAGGGTCTTATGGCATACGAATGGGTGGTAATGGCTTACTTGGTGTTGACACTCATCGTCATATTCTTTATGTACACCACCATAAACAACCCGCAGGCAATGATCTTCGGGCGTCTACGCATCGTCGCTTTGACAGCTGCTATGTGGGTGGTTTATCGCTTAGCTCCCTGTAGGGCGACTCGTTTCCTACGTGTTGGCGTACAGTTAGGACTACTTGCTTGGTGGTATCCTGACACCTTTGAAATCAATAGACACCTGCCCAACCTCGACCATCTCTTTGCGCAATGGGAGCAAGACCTCTTTGGTTGTCAGCCAGCTCTGCTCTTCTCAAAGGCTTTGCCGGGTCCTATCTTTAGCGAGTTGTTCGACATGGGCTATGCTGCCTACTATCCAATGATAGCCGCAACGGCTGTTTATTACTTCGGCTGGTACTATAAGGAGTTTAACAGAGCTACCTTTATCATCCTCTCTTCCTTCTTTATTTATTACGTCATCTTCATCTTCGTGCCTGTAACGGGTCCTACCTTCTACTATAAGGCGATAGGTTTACAGAACGTGACAGCGGGTATCTTCCCTAATGTTCACGACTACTTCAACCATCATCAGGAGTGTTTACCAAGTCCCGGATATACTGATGGCATCTTCTATCACCTCGTTGAGGATGCTAAGGCAGCTGGTGAGCGTCCTACTGCAGCCTTCCCAAGCTCACACGTTGGTGTCAGCACCATCTGTATGTTGCTCCTTTGGCACGACCGCAACTATAAACTTTTAGCGATCCTTGCACCTTTCTATCTTCTGCTTTGCTGTGCCACTGTTTATATTCAAGCGCATTATCTCATTGATGCCATCGCTGGTTTCATCACTGCAGTTATCCTCTTCGCCATCCTCCTACGCATATCACGTAAAATGATAACAGAATAATGCTACACTATGGATAAGAAATAAGACTATAATAAAGTCGATTAAAGGCGTCAAGTCAATAGTTTCTTCGTATAAGAAAAGTATGTAATACGATAAAAACTATTGACTTGACGCCTTTTATTTTATGCCTTTTCTGATTCTTAAAACATCATTTTCCGTTGAAACCACTTGGCAAAAACAGGGTCAGTAATAGCCAACTCCGTCCCACGCTTTTCTATCAAATCACGCTCAAGGAGTGCTTTCTGCAATCGGTTGATATTCGAGTAACTACCCAACTGATATTTCTCTCGTATCTTTGCAAGTCCAAAGTCTTTCGTTACACCAGAGCATAAGGCACGCAGAAAGTTAAGTTGATACTCCGAGAGGGGTTCAACCATCTGCATAAAGAGTACCTCATTTGTCGCTAAGAGGTCGTCTGTTGCCTGTTTGATATCGCTCTCATCCACTGTCTCTCCTTCTTCCTTCTGTGTATAAACGAGCCAAGATAACTGCTGAACATAGGCTGAATAGTTGTCGGTGAAGCTGCATATCTCCTCCGCAAGGGCTGAACTGATAGTCCTCTTACCATCTGCAAAATGACTGACAATATACTCCACCCACTCAGCCGATGGTATCTTGTCGAGTACTATCAAGTCACCAAATTGATAGAAAGGCATACTGCGGTGTAGAAAGATGCTACTCATTAAGTGATGCTTACTACCGAAAAGACAGTAAGATACGTGCTTCTGATGTTGCCATACGCTCCTTAATCGTGCCTGTACATGCTTGCTATCGGTCATCTCACCTATCTGTTGAAACTCATCAATACAGACAACAATCTGCTTTCCTTTCTTTATAGCAATCTTTTCAGCCATCTCAAGCACTTCTTCTGGCGTATGTGTCTTCGGAGTTATACCCAAAGAAATAGCAAAATCACTGTTCGGTTCGGGACTAAATGATATCTTTGGCGTTAGTCTATACAAGAACTCCTTTGCCTCCTCGAGCCACATACTCTGCTTTGATGCCGTCTGCTTCAGTATTTCTGATGCCAAACGGTTGTAAAAGTCATACTCGCTCTTACATCCAAAGATGTCTAAATAAATCGTTATAATAGCTTCTGACTTCAGCTTTTCACACACACGCATCACCAAGGAAGTCTTTCCCAGTCGACGAGGAGACATCAGAATGGTATTGATACCACCTCTGAAATTATTCATCAATCGCTTTGTTTCCACTTCTCTTCCTATGAAGTTATAATCGGAAACAGCTACTCCATAAACAAATTTCTTGCACATAACGATTACAGTTTTAGCTTGTCTTACAACTGCAAATATAGTAATAAAATAGCAATCACACAAGTTTGTGTCACACAAACTTGTGTGACACAAACTTGTGTGACAACCAACATACTTATTTACAACTATTTATAAGACACAAGGAAAGGAAAAAGCGATATCAAAAACACCTTGATATCGCTTCTTTTTTATGCTCTTTTTACGTAGGATAAACATGTGGGAAAACAACATTCTACGGATGTTTATCCTACAGAAAGACCACAACTACGAATTCTTTTCATGAACGAAAATAATTATTTTCACGACAAGAAATATTTTTCTTCATGATAAGAAATATTTATTTTCATGAAAATAATTCGGAAATAGGACTACATACCAGTGCCAGCACCCATTCCAACACCATTCATTTGTTGGTCATTCTTCTTCTCTTGGAAGTCATTTGAAATCTTACTCTCATGTGTTTGGAACTGCTTTTTAGTGTTTCCAAAGTTCCAAGTGATGGTTAATGCCACGTGTTGCGCTGGTATCGTGATATTCATGTGGTTCTCGAAATTAGCACCATGGCTGTATTGTTTGATGTGCATCTTTCCTGTCAGCGGTACGAAATACATCAAACTAAGATTGAGTTTGTCCTTGATAAAACTCTTTGAAAGGGTTGACGTGAACATATTAAAGCCCCCACTATATCCCTGCAATGAACGTTTCTTTGTCAGTCCACCCATAAATATACTCCAATTCAGCTTCCATGGGAAGGTTTGCTGTACGCCCAAGAATGCGCTTGCTTGCCATCCAAAGTTGTGTTCGCCCAACTGCTCTGAACGAATATCTCCATAGTCAACTCCTCCATTGAGCATGATACGTGTCTTAGGGGTGACTGCATAGTTCATAAACATACTGAAGTTGGTCCAACGACTACGCACGATATTACCATAAGTTGTATTCAGCACTGTTCCATTCATAAATGAATATTGCTCAATCTGGTTGTTGGCAAAAGCCTCACCAAGCGTCATATTCATCATAAACTTTGGTGTGAAGTAATTGAATACTAAGCTAACGTTGTGGCTCTTCTCAACCGATAGGTTCGGATTACCATAACTCAAGACCGTAGGATTAGACCGATCGATGTATGGGTTGAGGTAACTAATACCCGGACGGCTGATGCGCATGTTATAATTCAAGCCTAAATTAACTCCTCCAGAGATATTATAACTGAGGCTGGCAGAGGGAACAAGACTTCCATAATTCTTCTTAAAGTCGGCACCAGAACCAACAATAAAGTTCACCTTCTCCCACGTATGTTCATAACGTAAGCCTGCCTTTGCACCCAACTTACCCATCGTTGCACTATACTCAGCATACTCAGCCAAGATACTCTGTGTATTCTTGTAGTTCACACTGTTAGCTGCATTATAGACTTCAGTGCCTCCTGTGATGTCATAGAACTTAGAATCAGACGAGTTGCGATGAGAGATAAACTTCAAACCAGTACTCAATGTCTGTCCTTTTCCTAATGGAGTCGTAAAGTCAACCTGCACAGTATGCTCCGTTCCACGTGTCTTTGCTGTTGAATAAAGGTCGGATAAAGGAATCGTAACACCTGCTGGAAGCGCGTCATAAGTGCGTCGGTTATTACTCTCAGCAGGGGAAGTAGTGAAGAGGTAACTCAATGTCAAGCTACTTGTATGTTCCTTATTGAAGAAGCGCTGATAGTCAACACTTCCGTTAAACGACGTACTCTTATTCTCCATCATCATCTGATTGCCATACGTGAAACCAGTTCCGTAGCTTCCACCAGAGAAGGTTGTCGTAGGGTGACCATCGTTTTTTATCGTGTTACCAGTCAACCCGAAGGTAGCACCAATATTACTCATAGAGTCGAGTTCATAGCCTAAGCTAACATTACTCATCGTAAAGTTAAAATTCGTATTACCCCTCTGCCAATAGTCCATACGTGACCCATCAGATGAAGTACGGCGCATCTCTGTTTCTGTTCCGTCTGCCTTACCCTTTGAAACCATCAGGTTAGCACTGTAAGTGAGCTTTCCTTGCTGTCCACTCAAGAAGGTTGAACCACGATATCCCTTGTTGCTTATGGTGGCAGCAATACTACCGTTGTATCCGTTCAACTTCGTTTTAGCCTTTCCGTCAGCATTATTCATAACGATATTCAGCACACCACCGACACCCTCTGCATCATATTTTGCACCAGGGTTTGTGACTACCTCGATTGACTTCACAGCCGAAGCAGGCATCGCCTTGAATATCTGTGAGGGATTAGAAGAGAACATTACGTTAGGTTTTCCGTCCACATAGACCTTGAAGGAACCTTGTCCATTGACGGTGATGTTGTCCTGTCCGTCTACTGTTACCATCGGAACCTTACGCAACATATCAAGTACGGTGTTCGTCTTGACATCATTGTCGCTCTGAACATCATAGGTCATCTTGTCGGTTTCCATCTTTACAAGCGGCTTCTGTGCTACAACCTCGACACCCTTCAACTGCTTTGTATCGTCTTGTACAAGGAGGTTTCCGAGGTCGATAATACCTCCAGCTTCCGTGAGTTGTACCCTACGCACAATCTCTTTACGACCCATTGAAATAAAGGAAACAATATAGCTGCCCTGTCCTGTTACCTTTTGAGAGAACTTTCCGTCCTCTGCTGTCACCGACATAGCCACCGGTGTCTCGCTTTTCTTACCTTTGTAGACTCTGATAGTGGCGTATGGTTCGCCCTCGTGGGTCAAAGAATCGAGTAATACACCCGATATCGTTGAGGTCTGACTATGTGCAGTTATGGCAATAGTCATCATACCTAAAGTAAAGATTAACTTATTAATTTTCATGTTTCTATGTTTTTACGGCTGCAAAGATGATATAGATGTAATACAAAGTTGTTTCCCATTACAACAAACAACATCAATAAAATCATTATCAATCACCTAACCAGTAGTGTTTTACTATCTAATCTATGTGCGCATTATACAGTGCAAAACTAACAAAAAAAATCTGATAACACAAGTTTTGAAAGTAAAAAAGAACAACTTAAAATAGGATTCTTTCCTACTCTTTCTATGCTATACAATAACTATACTAACAACATATTGCATCCTGATTAACCCTCCGCACCATTGGTGCTAACGCCCCGCACCACCCGTGCTAACCATCCGCACCATATGTGCGGGATATCAACAAAGTAATAGAAAAGGGTTATGAAGAATCATTATTGGCATGATAAGAGATATCGTAAGGCGTTAATGACCCACTTCATAAGGGTAGGCATTTGTCCAATAGTACAAAAAAAGATGATTACCAAGCCTAAACAATCTTGTCATCAAGGCTTGATAATCATCTTGGAAAGTATTTTCTTACTTCAAACAAACCAACTGGATAGCAAAACCACCACTCTTAGCTAAGTGCAAGTTGAGTACAGTTTCGCTATTAACCACCTGCTGTTCGATCGTCATAGAGTAAGGATTCTTATCGTATTCAGCATCAGGACCATCCTTATAGATGATAGCCTTGTAGCTTGTACCCGGTGAAAGGAAGTCGAGTTTCAACTTGATATCACGTGCATTCTCGTCACTCATACCTCCAACAAACCAGTTCTCACTATCGCGATCCTTACGTGCAGTAACGATATACTTACCTATCTCCGCCATAGGAATCACAGTCTTTTGCCAGTTAGAAGGCATTGCCTCGATGAAAGCAAAGGCTGGCTGATCCTTGTAGTTTTCGATTTCGTCGGCTGCCATCTGCCATGGAGTATAAATAACAACATACTCAGCTAACTGCTTAGCAAGTGTTGTGTGCGGATGCGTATTAGGATAAACCCTACCTTCAAGGTTAAAGATACCTGGTGTAAAGTCTATCGGTCCAGCTAATTGACGAGTAAAGGGAAGCACACAGAGGTGGTAAGGTGGGTTGCCACCATTGCCATCCCAAGCATTCCACTCTTGTCCTCTTACACCCTCACTGGCGATAAGGTTTGGATAAGTGCGCTGTAAACCGGTTGGCATAGCAGGCTCATGATTAACCACCATAATGTGGTGGCGGGCTGCAGCCTCTATCACCTTGCGATAGTGACGCACACCATATTGAGAGTGCTGGTGCTCCTTATCGTCCATTAGATTATTGACATAACCCGTCTTAACAGCCTTGATGCCCATCTTCTCATAGAGAGAGAAGGCTTCTTCCAACTGGTTCTCATAGTTCTTTGCAGCACCACCTGTCTCGTTGTGAGCGATGAGTGAGACACCTTTTGACAGTGCATACTTCTGCAATCCCTCAAAGTCATAATCAGGATAAGCCTTTGTGAAGTTGAATTTATCACCTTCCTTACCCCAGTCGTTTTCCCATCCATAGTTCCAACCTTCAACCAATACGCCCTTGAAACCATGCTGTGCAGCAAAGTCGATGTAGCGTTTTGTATTCTCGGTTGTGGCACCATGCTTAGGACCCGGAGCCCAAGTGGCTGTCTGCATGTGGTAACACCACCATACACCAACATACTTTCCTGTTGTAATCCATGATGTATCCTTAATCTTACAAGGGTCGTTGAGGTTCAACATGACACGGTTTGTAATCAAACCACCTACCTTATTCTCCACTGACAACATACGCCAAGGACTGACGAAAGGAGCTTTTGCACGCACCAAGTCGCCATTTGACCATGGAACTAACTCAGCCTTCAATCTTACGCTACCATCTTTTGTCTCTACAGGCTTAACATTCAGCGAAGAATAGTCTGTCAAATTTGCCTCATGAAGCATCATATAAAGGTCTGGTTTCGCCTCGATAGTAACAGGAGTGCATACCTTTCCCTTCTTACTTAAGTGGTCCTTTGTCCACAGTCCCTCATAGTAACCAGCATCATAAGGCAATGTCCATGCCTCTGGATCGCCCTTAAAGCAGAATTCTGTAGCCTCATCTGTGATGACAAAGTCCTTCAACTGCTTTTGTTCAGGGAATACATAACGGAAGCCCATACCATCGTCAAAGACACGGAAGACGATATTCAGTTGTCGCTGCAGCCCTTTCTTCTGTGCCAACTTCATAGTAAGTTCGTTATAATGATTGCGCACATCGACTTCTTCTCCCCATGGCTGGCGCCACGTTTCGTCCTTTGTAGCTCTTGCAAAAGCCACAACACGAAAGTCACTATCAAGACTTCCATCTTTCAGTTTCATGCCCAAAGCTGAAGGGAGAAGGATTACCTCCCCACCACGACGCAAAGAATAATAAGGTCGTCCAGCATTGTCAACACCTGCAGTCAGTGTCAGATTGCCCGAAGGTGAACTTACCGTAGCTTCCTGCTTTGCCATCATTGCCATTGGAAGGAGTGCAAAGCACAGCATTAAAAAGAGATTTTTAAAACGTTCTGTTTTCATTTATTGAGATTTTAATAATATTAATTCTTACCATTAACAGCATCTAACAATGCCTTTGCCTCAGCCGTCTTCAACTGTACAAGGGCATTATAAGCCTCCTTTACCTTCGCATTATTAGGTTGTGCAACACGTGCTTGATACCAGCGATAGATAAGTTCTAAGTCGGCTTGCTGATAGCTTACGCCAGTGAACTTCTGCAACATAAGGAGGTATTTATACCCATACTCTAATGTTGGTTCGATAGTTGTTCCCTCGCCATAGTCGTTCCATGTGCTTATTTGCAGATACTTCAAACCTGCCTGTCGGGCTGCATCAAGCTGTCGCTGGAACAACGCTCCGTTCTCAGCACTGTATGTTTGATAACCTGTACCGCCCTCACCTTCTTTGTAATAGTCCCAGAAACCGGGCATAGCACCGCCTACAAAGCACTTATAATCCTTTGCTATAGCATAGTTAGGATTAGGATTTACCCACGTATAAACACCTTGTGCATTGTCAGAATAGGTAGCATTATTAACGCTGCCCATCTTTCCTTCCAGTACAAGGAACATTGGTTTTGTGGTGAGGATAGAGAAACTACGATACCAGTCTTTTGGCGATTCCATCTGAATAGGACCGAAGTCTAATAACAATGGACGACTCTCAACCTTCACATAACTATCGTCCTTAAAGAAGTTCTCAGCTAAATAGCGGAGGTCCTGACGTACTGTTCCAACCTTATCCGTCACCCCTTCGAGTGTTCTGTCCTCATAAACGACACTCATCTTGAGCCCTGCACGTTTCAAAGCACGGAAGAGTGCTTCAGTATTCGACTTATGTAAGGCGATAGAATTATCACTATTAATGCCATACCAATCGACCATTACACCGTCTAAGCCGGCATATTTCATCAGTAAACACTGATAATCCAACACAGCCTCATCGCCACTTGCGTAAGGACCCGTCTGTGGATAATAGTGTGAAGCTATCTGTCTTTTGCCGTTAGCATCGGTCTTGTTCGGGTCACAGTTCTTCATTGCCCAGTGGTAACCCCACTTTCCTTCGTTCTTAGGGTTGGATGTGGTCGTCTCAAACCAAGGCATATAATGTGCATACACCTGCATGGTGTTTGACTTCGTAACGGCAACAGGCACGATTTGCGTAGCCTGTTGACTGCCTTCAGTCTTCTTAGGTGCACCCTCATAGCTGTCTGCACAAGACGCAAAAAGCAATCCTGAGACAGCTGCAAAAGTAAATACTGATTTCAACTTCATCATGTCTTTTATTCTCTTAGCTGGCTTTCTCGTTCTCGAAGTAGGTACTGACTGAGTCTTATCTGTCCTATTGATGCTGCCACGCTACGTGCTACCGCTGTGCAAAAGATGCCCTTTCGTAAGTACAAAGATAAACTTTAAATACCGTAAAAAAGCACTTCGACAGTGTAAAACGTCATCTCGCTTGAATTATTTTCATGAAGAAAAATATTTTTTTTCATGAAAGGAAATATTTTTTTTCACGATGAGAAATATTTTTTTTCATGAAAATAATTCGCGTCAGACAGCTACCCTATAGAGGAAAGTCATGTTATTAATGTGATATTACGTGGGTTGTTCCATCATGGAGGAGGCTGTTCTTGTGTCACTTAGCGGTCTTTTTCAATCCGTCAAAGTCCTACTGATTAAAGCCCTCAATACCCAATGGCAACTGTATGGACCATCAGTCCCTACCGTACCATTGGGCATCTTCATAACACAAAACCCATCAAAGATTAATTCTCATAGCCTGGATTCTGCTTTAAGTTAGGATTTTTACTCAACTCCTCTTGTGGAATTGGATAGATACCCGTGTGCTTGTCGGCAGGATCGGCAGGCTTTTCCCACCACGGTTTGAAGTAAGTTCCGAAGCGGATGTTGGTTGTTCGACGTAGATTCTCAAATACAAACTCATGCTTCCATTCGTTGTCAAGGTCGTCGAGGGTGAGCGTTGTGAGGTCGTCAAGGCCTGCTCGCTTACGGATCTGATTGATATAAGTGAGTGCTGTAGGGGTGTAACCTAAACGGAAGTTACACTCTGCTTGCATCATCAAAATCTCCGCATAGCGCATTAGTACCCAGTCGTTGTCACGCTCCCAAGAGTCATTAGCACTCCATTCATACTTGTTCAGACGTGCACCAGCATTCTTAGCAGCATCGGTAAAGTTGTCTATTTCCTCTGTGTAGTTCAACGGTGAGCCATCATCCATCAGTACTTCAGAACCATCCTTAGCACTGTATTGCTGACCGATGAGCAGACTCTGGCGGCGTACATCCCTTGCGTCGAACGAAGAATAGAGCCCCGGTTGAGCACAGATACCGTTACCACACCACTGATAAACGCCAGCTGGGTCGAAAGCCAACTTCTGATTATAGTGGTAGGTCATACTTGCAAGGTAGTTACCCACTGTTCCCTGCTTATGATCATACGGTATAGAGAAGATGATTTCAGGCGACTTTTCGTTCTGAATAGCGAAACTTGCCTTATAATTAGGCGTCAGCGAATAGCCTTGAACCTTATTACAAGCATCAAGACAATCCTGCCAACGAGCCGTACCAGTAAACACCTCGGCATTAAGATAGAGTCGTGCCAAGAGCGTATTGGCTACGTTCTGGGTAAAACGACCGTAGGTAATGCCAGAAGGCAAGAGTGGGATAATCTCCTTGAGTTCCTTCTCAATGAAGGCAAAGACATCCTTACGCGGAGTATTCGTTGGGAGTTCTTTCTGTGTGAAGTCGGTCACTACTGGTACATTCCCAAAGCAGTCGAGCAGGTTGTAATAGTAGTAAGCACGCAAGCCACGCAACTCTGCCTCCACTTTCTGCTTATCCTCTGTGGTCAGTCCACTCTGTTCTACCTGATAGATAATGGCATTCACCTTAGAAACACCAGTGAAGTTATATCGCCAAACAGAGAGGATACCAGAGTTCTTAGCATCCCAGTTGTGGCGTTGGAACTGCTGATAGCGACCGCCATCATACCAGTCTGTACCACGGGTTGGGATACATGCCTCATCACTTGAGCACTCCTGTGTGAAAAATACATACTCACAAGTAGGATAACAGATGATACCTGCGCCCTCAGGAGTACCAGAACCATAGCCTCGGAGAGTAGCGTAAGCACCTCCAACGATGGTTGCTACCTCAGAAGAAGTCTTGCCATAGTCATCCTGCGACACCTTATCGTAGAGTTGTTCGTTAAGGTCTGTACAGGAAGCCATTGCTAAGAGCAGTCCTACTCCTAACCAAGTCTTCCGTCCAGGTAGGATATTTGATATGCTAATATTCAATCGTTTCATAATAATTATGTTCTTATTAATGTTGAAGATTACGGTAAGATTAGAAGCCAATGTTCACTCCCAATGAGAAAGTGCGTGGTCGTGGATAACTGTTGAAGAAGTCAATACCAGGTGAGTTCAGTACGTTGTCTGGTACACTTACTTCTGGATCGATACCCTTATAACCTGTAATACAGAAGAGGTTCTCGCCTGTCACATAGAAACGTAGACGACTAAGACCCATCTTCTTCACTGCATTCATCGGAACAGAATAACCCAAAGTGATAGACTGAAGACGGAAGAAATCACCATTCTCTATGAAGTAATCAGAGAAAGTTGGATTATCTGTAATACCACTCTTCATGAAGTCGTCGAGGGTGTTCTGTGATGGGAAGCGTGTTGGATCATACATCACCATGCGGCTAACATTCAGTACTTTCTGTCCGAACATACCATAAGCAGCTACGCTTGCATCGAAGTCACGCCATGTTGCATTGAGTGAAAGACCAAGGTTCCACTTAGGCATTGCGGAGCCTAAATAGCCTTCCTTAACCTTTCCATTCTCGTCTTTCTCAAGCATATACTTGCCGTCGTCTGAGATTCCTGTGCAATGAGGACCCCAGAAGGCACCTGCTGGAAAGCCCTCTTTGATGACCTGTGCGTACGTGTTTGACATACCACGAACACTGTGCAATGGACCTGCTTGAAGTCCTACTGCCTGATATTGGTCGTTAGAAAGCTTCGTAATCTCCTGATGGTTGTAGGCAAGAGAGAGGTTAGCATCAAGTGTCCAATCCTTCGTACGGACTGCTTTATAACCCAAAGTAAGCTCAAATCCCTTGTTTACTAAGTCACCAACATTCGCCAACATCGTACCCACAAGGTATGGAGGTTGTGGCACTGGATAAGTCCAAAGGAGGTCGGAAGTCTTCTTATAGTAAAGTTCTAACGTACCATTCAATCTATTGTATAGAGAGAAATCAACACCAAGGTTCCACTGTGCTGTTGACTCCCATTTAAGGTTAGGATTAGGGTTTTGAATCTGTGTGTAGGAGTTCTTCCATGTTCCCGTAGTCCCATCGTAGTAGGCAGAACCTGCTGCAGAGAGGATAGAGAGCGACTTATATTCGCCAATACCATTCTGATTACCAGTCACACCGAAGCCTGCACGAAGCTTTAAGTTGTCGAGCCACTCTCGTGTTGAAGCCATGAAAGGCTCTTCAGAGATACGCCAAGCCAAAGAAAGAGAAGGGAATACGCCCCACTTATGGTGCTGACCGAAGCGAGAAGAACCATCATTACGCAGCGTAGCAGTAAGCATATAGCGGTCCATCAGGCTATAGTTCACACGACCAAAGAACGAAATGAGCTTTGATTCACCCTTATAAGAACCCACATCTCCCTGTCTGTGGTCTGTTCCTGCACCTAAGTTGTTATATCCGAAAGCATCAGAATCGAAGCCTGAGCGTGTTGAACTGAAGCCTTCATAGGTGTTATCGAGGTAAGAATAACCACCCATAAGATTCAAATGGTGGATGTCTACGAACTTTTTATCGTATGTTAAGTAAAGTTCTAACTGCTTATTTGTATAGTCATCATAGATTCTTTGACCCCATCCATGCTCACTCTGTCCTTCCATTCGAGCGTAAGTAGGCTTGTATAAGCCCGACTTAACAGAGTTAAATTCGTATGATGTATTCACCGTAGCAACCAATCCTTCGAGGAGAGAAAGCTCTGCCTTCAAGTAGCCTAAGAAGCGATGACGCTTGCGGTCTTCGGTTCTGTTGTTGTTTAACTCAACTGGATTCTCTGTGTTTGTACCATTAAATTGAGCATAGCTGCCGTCTTGATTATAGACAGGGAAGGTTGGTTGAAGGTTAGTCATACGTTCAAAGATACGGTTATCGACTGGATGCCAACTGTCAAAGTTGGTGTTGATGCCCTCATCCAAACGTAAACGACCATTCATTCCAGTCTGATAAGCAGAGAGAGAACCAGCAAGTCGGTTCATAGTATTGTTCTTTATGACTCCTTGATTGTTGTTATAAGTGAAGCTGGCACGGTATCCATGGTTCTTCTTTGACGATGAGAAGTTGATATTATGCCCATGAGAGATAGCCGTACGCATAAGTTCTTTCTGCCAGTCGGTGCTTGCTCCGAAGTCTAAAGCACTCATATTACCTGTTGAACGAACATAACTACGCCACTGATTTTCCGATAGTAAGTCGAGTGTTTTGGCTGCAGAAGCTAAGGCAACATAGCCATTATACTGAATAGTATTTACTTCTGTGTCTGAACCTTGACGATTGGTAGTGATGATGATAACACCATTTGCACCACGAGAACCATAGATAGCCGCAGCAGAGGCATCCTTGAGAATATCCATACTGACAATCTCTGAAGGTTGAACAGAGTTGATATCAACACCTGGAATACCATCTACAACAACCAACGGACCATTACTTGCCGACAAAGACGTACCACCACGAAGACGGATAGAAGCACCTGACTCAACAGCTCCAGAGCTTTGTACGATAGAAAGACCAGCCACCTTACCCTGCAACAACTGCTCAGTAGAGGTGATAACACCCTGTTTCATATCCTTTGAATTGACTGAGGCTATGGCACCCGTAAGGTCGCTCTTGCGCATCTTACCATATCCAACGCCCACGATAGTCACCTCATCAAGTGTCTTGGCATCCTCTTCCATCACGATTTTCAGGCCTTTTCCTGCTTGCACTTTACGACTTGTATAGCCCACATAAGTAACTTCAAGCATATCACCTGGCCTACACTGAATAGTGAAATTACCATCAATATCAGTGATAGCACCCACCTTACCGCCTACAACACTTACCGAAGCGCCAATAAGTGGCTCATGACCGCTATCAGATACCGTACCAGTAGCAGTGAAGTCCTGTGCTGATACCTGACTACAGAACATCATCAACGCAAAGAGGATGAGTCCCGATAGTTTATTTTTTATTGTTAGTTTCATAGATTTTAATGCTTTTATGGATTGAATAAGACGAGGAATCATTCTCTCCTCTTCCGTTATTAATCAGCCACAACGAGCGGTATTGTTGATGTGACAACCGTCTTATCGTGCTGATCCTTTACTGTTACCTTCAGCTCAGAAGCTTCCACACCCTGCAACTCCTTGTTCAAGTCGAGTGTTACCTCACGCTTATCACGCACGCCAGGCATAGTACCAGTAATCGTCTTTGTACCTGCCACGATAGTATATTTCAAGTCACCAGCCGTACGCTCATTGTATTCACGCGTCAACGTAAGGATATCCTTACTGCTTAGACGTGTTGGGAAATAAGAGAAAACAGGGTCTGGATAAGGAGTAGCCGTACCAGCCTTCTGCTTTTGGTCACCACTATTCACACCCCACTGATTAGCTCCTGCAGCATCCTTAATGACCTTTATGATAAGATAAGTCATATTTTCAAGCTGAAAAGCTGCCTTTTCATCGGGGTCAGCAAGGATGGTTGGCTTGTCTGCCTGACCTGCATCTTGTGGGTTATAAGCATAGTATTCACTTGGAACACCTACATTCCAAACGTACAAACCATTAGAAAGTTTCTTCAAACCTGTCTTTGCCAACACTGCAGGACGCCATACATCCAAAGTCTGTTGTACGGTCCAATCGTTCAAACCTGAGTGTGCAGCAAACTCAACGAAGTCGGCATCTTTTGCCAATTCTGTCAATGTCTTCTCACCTAACTTATAGACATCAGGATTGAAGACTACCGTCAAAGGCTCGTCTAAGGTGAACTTATCGGTGAAACCCTTATCTTTCTTGCCACTGAAGAAACGGATTCCATCACCCGATTTCTTAAACTCCTTGAATTCAGAACGGCTGTCAGGAGCTGCGAAAACACCCGACCACATACTACCATCCTTCGTCTTCAGACGCTGCCAAAAGCCTGGCCATGCATCATCTTCAAACTTAGACACATCACTGTTGAAGTATTGTGTCGGTACCATAGTCTTCTTGTAAATGTTATTACCGAGGTACTCCAGCTTCGCAAAGTCAGATGAATTACCACCATGACCAGCGTCTGGTTCAGTCGGTTGCCATGCCCATAGATAGAGGTCGACACCCTCTTGAAATCCTACATCGGTCATATCGTAGTAGAAAGTAACCTCTTCATCAGCCGTGAAGACAGCCGGAACTGTCCAGCACTTTGGTGCCTTCGGTAGTTCTACACCATCAGCAAACAATGCCAAGGGGAACAAGCACATCAATGCAAATAATATCTTCTTCATATTGATTCTGTTATTTTAGGTGAGACAGGAAGTTATGTCGAGTCGATGTAACTTAGTGCTTGGGCCTACAAAAGTCTATCTTTTGTAATAGCTGTCAGCTCAAAAGCACAAGAACAGATAACCTCCAATCTCCGTATTTACTTTACTGCCTGAGTCAGATTGTAAGTGTAGGAGACAAAAGGCTGCCCATTTGTCTTACGTGTCAAACGGTATTCCAACGTCTTCGTATTACCCGGTACGGCCGTTACAGTGAGTGCTGTCTCAGCCTTTCCATCGTTGAGAAGGAGTCGACTTGGCGTGTTGTCGCTCTTAGTGAAGTTATAGTCCATCTTCCATGTACCACTTGTTGGCAACAGCATCGGTGCACTTCCTTCCACCGTGAAGGTCGATGGGTTGCCAGCTTCATCTTGGTTTAGATTGATGACAAACGTGTCAAAGTCGAGCAAATCAGTCAATGTCTTTGTGCGAGCATTCGCTTCATCAGTCTGCATAACAGAGTTAACCACCCACTTACCACTAATCTTCTCGCTCAGTGTTATCGGTGCTGTGTAACTTCCGTCATCAACTGTAGAACATCCCGTGAACGCCATTGCCGTAGAAAAGAGTAGTCCAATAGCGAACAAATTACCTGTGATTGTTCTCATAGTGAATCTTGTTTTTAGTTATTGAATAGTTGTTTTATAATTTCATTCTCTATTGGCAAAGTTAGCTATCAAATTCCAATAAGTAAAGAAAACTACCAATTGTATAAACATAAAAGGGTGATGTGAAAATGCAAATGACTGAAAATCAGTTCTTATCTGTTGCCCTTTAATTATAATGATATAACTCTAATATTACAGTTTTCAGCCCTGTTTAGCATGTAATTGAGCCTTTTCAATCAAAAAAACAGTCGATTTTACGTCTTTCTGTTGACGTTGATATTCATCCCACAGCGGTCTACTACGGAATTATTTTCATGAAAAAAAATAATTATTTTCATGAAAAAAAATATTTCCACTCGTGAAAAAAAATATTTCTCTTCATGAAAAGAAATCGTTTGTGCACATTTTTGAATAGCTTATCAAGTGTCTATGACTATCGTGTTGAGCAATGAATAAGAATAAAAAGAAGGTCGAATGACGTATCAGATGAGGCTTGTTAGGAGTGAAGAGAAAGCCGAACAGTAGTGGAGAGGATAAAAAATATAGAGCCTATCTCACGACAGACTCCACACTCTTGAATTAACTTATAAAATGAGTTTAATTAATTCTATATTACTTAAATTACCCAAATAACAAATATATATACCAAATATTATAACGAAGTTCACACTCCTAAATAAACTAAACCTAATCCGTATTATTATTATATGAAGCTCTTCATTCCACTGAATAAGAAACCAAACAATCTGTTTCTATAGTCGAAAACGAAGCTGATAGACTTGTTTTCGGTTAGCGAAATTACTAAAAAATACATGGATGGCAAGCGGTTTAGATGATTGTCAATGACAAATATAAAGAAAACGAAGGGTAGATAATGTTGCTTAACATTATAAGGTGCTGATTTACAGAGATGTTTTGAAAAGTGTGTACACCCTATAATATAAGCTTGTTATTTGATGAGAATGAAGGTAAAAATCCTTGTTAAGTGTCTTTCTTACGTAAGATAATCTTTGTATTAAGTTCAATTAATATTCGTTTAATACGTTGATTATCAGTAGTATAGACTCTTCGTGATGCGTAAACACTTAGAATTGGCTTTTTTAACTTCATATTATAGTATGAAAACTCTATTTTTGTGATTGTAAAGTCTAACCTTAAGACCTTATTAAACAAGAACTAAATTAAGTGATATGATGAAGAAAAAGTTATTAATCGCACTGACACTTCTATTGTCTTATACAATGGTGTCAAAGGCATCAAAGGCCGACGAGTGGAAGATACCATCGGCTGATGCCAAAGGACGAGTGGGTGCTTTGATGCCTTACACACGTTACGACTCAGAGACTGCAGCACTGGGAGGAGGCGCAACATTGAAGACCTCGCCTACATGGGACCGTAAGAACATTGCTTCGCAGGCTTCCCGTCAGTCGTATGTTGACCTCCCAACGAATGGTGCTTACGCCGAATGGACAATGAGAGGAGACGCTAATGGCGTCACATTACGCTTTACTATGCCTGATTCTCCTGACGGGATGGGACTGAATGGTTCGTTGGATGTCTATGTAAATGATAAGAAGGTGCAGACAGTCAATCTGACGTCTTATTATATGTATCAGTACTTTGCTGGTGGTAATCCAGCTGATAAAAGTGACGGTGGAACAGCTTGTTTTGCCTTTGATGAGACCCACTTCCTTCTGAATAAGGCACTCCGAGCAGGTGATAGAATCCGTATCCAGAGTTCTGGTGCCAATGGTTATGACTATGGAGTAGACTTCATTGAGACCGAGGTTGTACCTGAAGAGATAGAATGTCCTGCTGGTGCGGTGAACGTAACAGACGCCAAATACCGCAAGTATGTCAAAGGGAATGATTATCTCAAGGCTTTTGAAGAAGCATTGAAAGATGCAGATGCAGGGTCAAAGATACTTTATATCCCTGCAGGAACCTTCGAATTGAGTAGCATCTGGTATATCTTTGCCTCCGACGTAACAATTACTGGCGCTGGTATGTGGTACACTAACCTTAAGTTTACGAACCCTAATCCATTCGGAGGAGGTATTTCGGGCGGTAATGGCTCACATGGTAGAGATGGCTATTGTAGTAATGTTGAAATCTGTAACCTATACCTTAACTCCAATCTAAGGAGTCGACACAACCAGCAAGCAGTGTATAAATGCTTCATGGATGTCTTCAAAGACGGTAGTGTTATCCATCATGTATGGGAAGACCACTTTGAGTGTGGCTTCTGGATAGGCGACTATAATGGTGCTGTGGACTATAGCAATGGACTGAAGATAGTAGACTGTCGTATCCGTAATAACTTTGCTGACGGAGTGAACTTCTGCCAAGGAACATCTAATGCAACGGTTTATAACTGTAGTGTTCGCAACAATGGCGATGACGGTTTGGCAATGTGGAACGATCATACGATGGGGGCGGTAGACGAAAAGAACAACATCTTCGCTTACAATACCATTGAACTTATCTGGCGTGCAGGCGGTATTGCCCTCTATGGCGGTGATGGTCATAAAATCTATAACAACTATCTTGCTGACATGTTCATGGCTTCAGGTATTCATCTGAATGATGTATTCTCTGGTCCAAAGTACACGAACACACAGAAGATTAGCTTTGACAACAACATACTCGTGCGTTGTGGTACCAACGATGACAGCTGGCATGAAGACTTAGCTGCCATTGATATCAAAGGTGGTGTACGCAATGTAGTCTTCAACAACACCAAGATCTATGATTCACCTTTCGATGCTATCCGTGTCATGTCAGGCCCATCAGGCATTGAATTTAAGAACACAGAGATTCTTGGTGCATCCCTTGCAGGACAGACAACAAAGTATTCTACATGGGAACACTCTACTGGTGCTATCCGTTTGGACGTTGATGGTGTGAAGTTTAGCAATGGTATTAAGATTGCAAACGTCGGCGAAGACAAGATTAAGAACAACCAGACATGGCCTGTATGGACAGATAATAACAAGGCACGTGCGGCAGCTATCGGTTATGAATACCTAAGTGACGCTACGTATAAAGTTCCTGATTTCCCAGAGGCAGACACCAGTCAGCAGGGAGGAATCGTCAATCCGTTAGAAGGAATCAAAGGGTATGACGTCGATCTACAGGGTTTACGATGGGAGAATACCGATGGTAGCACCTCACTGAAGGAGGGAGATGCTGTTACCTTTAAGTTTGCTCTTACGAACGTAAGTAATGTTGACATTCCTACAGGGGTCAATCTTGGCGTGAAGGTGACTGTCGATGGACAGGAGAGCTTCGTCACAACAAGTTATAAAAAAGGGTTGAAGGCAAAGCAGACTATTATCCTTACGACACAGACAGCATGGAAGGCAGTAGCCGGTGGACACGTGGTAAAGGCAGAAGCCGACTATCGTAACCGACTGACAGATGAGTTAACAAGAGACAACAACAATCGTGAGAAGAAATTTAATGTAGCTGAGAATGAGGACGATGGCGACTATACTCCTGTGACAGGAGGCTATGACCTCGTTGTAACAAAGGTTGCCTTCGACAAGAAAACCATTAACCCTGGTGATGAAGTACGCTTCACTGCGACGATTGTCAACGCTGGTGACAGAGACGTACCAGCAGGTACAAAGCTCGGTGTACAGTTCCAGATTGATGGTAACACGAGTGTTATCACATGGAACGATAAGCACTATGGCGGTCTGAAATCACATCAGAAGATAACGCTTTCAGCAACTGGTGGTACGAACGGAAAGAGCACTTGGACAGCTACAAACGGTGTTCATACCCTCACAGCATGGGTAAATGACACGCACGACTATAGAGACGAGGTGAATGGCAGCGATGATGCAAATAAGAAGAGTATTGAGTTGAAGATCCCATTGGGGGCTGTCAGATTCTTCTCAGCAAGTGAGGTCAGTTCGCCAGACGACTTGAATAACCTTAACCAAGCCAATGCTATTGACAGTGTGAAGGGTAGGACAGAGGCGGAAGGTGCCTACTATGACCTCCAAGGAAACAAGGTGGCCACAACAAAAGAGAACCTTAAGCCTGGGCTTTATATCCACAATGGAAAGAAGATCATCGTAAGGTAATAGCAGAACTAATCATGGGAAAGAGTAGGAAACACACTTTCCTATAAAAGATAAAAGTATCGGCCGTAAGAAAGTTACGGTCGATATTTTTTTGTAGTTATTAATAATTGTTTTATTTTTGCAGGTAGATTAGAAGGAAGGAAATCTTCTGATTGTCAATAAACAATACCTCGGATGAATACGCTTATGAAGTTATACCTGTCATTTCTATTCCTGCTTATTCCCTTGCTTTGCGTTGCAAACAATGGAGAATGGGAGAAGCGACTATACCAACTCGACCAAAGTTTAGAGAAAAAGAAGGTATATGAGCATGAAAAACTTGAGAATATCAAACGATTGAAACAACGTTTGAAAACGACTCCAAGGGCTGACAGATTTGATATTAACCGACAACTCTTCAACGAATATTCATCCTATCAATATGACTCGGCCTACGTCTATGCCAATCACCTGCTCGCTGAGGCTCACAGACTGCAAAACCCTAACTATGAAGTAGAGGCACGCTGCGACTTAGTCTTCTGTCTGTTGTCTGCAGGACTGTATTCTGAGGCCTTTAACGAACTACATTCTATCCACATCGACGGGACAAGCGCCAACGTAAGAAAGCTTTATTTCACAATGGCATCACGCCTCTATTATGACGTGTCAGACTATACCCGCACCGAACCTTACCAGAGTCAGTATGTGAAGCAGGCTGGTGTTTATACGGACTCTTTGCTTCATTATCTCCCTAAGGGGTCGGCTGAGCGACTCTATGCCATAGGAATGAGACAGATGAAGGAACGGAAGTATGAGGCATCACTCGATACTTTCAAGCAGTTCCTACAAGGAAGAAGAGTAGACCTGCACCATAAGGCGATTGTTACCTCTTGTATTGGATGGATTTATCTCTTCCTAAAAGAGGACGACCAAGCCATGGACTATCTTGCACAGGCTGCTATCTATGATAACGAAGGGGTTGTAAGAGAGACCACAGCGCTATGTACCTTGGCTAAACTACTTTATAGGGAAGGTGACATACAACATGCAACCGAGTATGTCAGAGAGTCGCTTTCGAATGCAAACTTCTATGGAGCACGACAACGAGTGATAGAGGTTAGTAGTGTGTTGCCCATCATCGAACAAGATAGATACAAGATAATGCAGGCGCAACGCAATGCTATAGCCATCGCAGCAGTCGTCTTCATCCTCTTTCTTATTGGTCTGTTGATGGCAGGATGGTTCATCCGTAAACAGATGATAAAGCTGAAGAAGGCGCAAGCAATTATCGCACGGCGTAACCAACAGTTAGAGGCTAAGAACGAACAGTTGGAGGAGGTGAATAAAATCAAAGATGAATACATTGGTAGGTCGTTCTATATTAATTCGGAATACATCAATAAAGTGGAGAAGCTCTACCGTTCTATCGATCGTAAGATATCGATGAAACGATTTGATGACCTACGTTCCTCGTTGAAAGAAAGTGAATTAGGAGAAGAGAGGAAATCAATGTTTATTGATTTTGATGAGACTTTCTTAAAACTCTTCCCACAATTCATAGAGAACTACAACAAACTCTTTGACGAACCCGACCAAAGACCTGTTGAGAAGAGACAGCTCACGACAGAGATGCGTATCTTTGCCCTTATCCGATTAGGTATTACTGATTCTGAACGTATTGCATCGTTCTTAAACTATTCTGTACATACCATTAACACTTATAAGACACGTGTTAAGAACCGCTCAAACGTTGATAATGATAAGTTTGAACGTTATATAATGGAGATTAATTAGGGGTACTCTTTATGTGTGATGAGGCCCCGAATGTGCGTTAGTGTTCGTAAACTCCAATCGTGCTAAGGCTTTTCATTAATTGAGCTAAGGCTTTTCAACAATCGTGTTAAGGCTCTTCTTTAAGCAAGTTAAGGCTTCTCATCAATTGTGTTAAGGCTTTGTGGTAAACGTATTGGAAGTAAGATGTTGTATAGGCTTGTATGCCATCGAATGAAGGCCATCAAGGGAAAGAAAACAAACAAGCGTTTATAGGTGATGATAAGTAAATGACCACGGAATAATAGTAGTCTACTTATAACCAGCTATAAACGCTTGTTCTTAATTGTGTTAAAACAGTATTTTAGGCATCAAAGGCCTCTTTTTCAGCCGCAGCAATGATAGCCTCGCGGTCAATATCCTTTGAATGAGAAATGTCTGAGAGGTCGAAAGTATCGGTGTTATCCCCTTCTTTCGTCTTCTCCGAAGCCTCCGTCTGCTCTACCTTCTTCTCATCAGCAGCCGATGACTTCTCATCAAACACCTCTGTATGGAAAGGATTCTCGTGTTTCTTGACATCCACTTCAGAACCTACGATAAAGTTCATGTCCTGAGAAGTCTCTGGAACATTGAGGACAGGTTCCTCTTCCATCTTTGTACGGTTGGCCTTTGCTACAAATATCTCGTCTATGAACTGAGGTTCCCGACGAAGTCGTTGTAGGGTGAGCTTGGACGCCTCTTGCTGACTCTCCTTCTTAGAATAACCATGACCTTCCCCACATGGGATGCCCTCCATAACCACTTGAAAATGGAAAGTAGGACTGCCCTGTTTGTCTTTCTGGTTTTCAATCAGCTTGAACTCCATCTTAACCTTGTTCTTCTGGCTCCATTCGATGAGCTTAGACTTGAAGTTTACCTCCTTATAAGCTACCTTATCAATATTGATAAGCTTACCAAGAACTTGCTGTTTCATAAACTTCATGCAAGCATTATAGCCATGGTCAAGATAGAGTGCACCAACAAGTGCTTCGAAAGCATTACCACCAAGATAACTGTTATGCGAAGATGTGTGGCCGTTAGAGAGTATCAACTGACCGATTCCCATCTCCTTTGCCAGACGATTCAGCGTATCGCGTTGTACTAATTTAGAACGGGTGTTCGTTAAGAAACCTTCGCGCTTCCCAGGGAAATGCTCGTAAACAATGTCACCAACAATGGCGTCCAATATTGCATCACCAAGGAACTCAAGCCGTTCATTGTTTACTGGCTTGCCCTTCTCGTTACGACGCGCTACGCTCTTGTGTAAGAGAGCTGTCTTATAATAACTGATATCGTGGGGGATAATGCCGATGATGTGGTACAAAGACAAATAAAGCTCCTTCTCCTTACGGAAAGGGAGCTTTATTCTATCGATAATCTTATTCAGCATACTTCTTGAATATGACACAAGCATTGTGGCCACCAAAACCGAAGGTGTTGCTGAGCGCAGCACGTACCTCACGCTTCTGAGCCTTGTTGAACGTAAAGTTCAAGTTATAATCCAATTCTGGATCCTTGTCATCATCTTCATGGTTGATGGTAGGAGGAATGATGTCATCCTTAACAGCCATTACGCAAGCTAAAGCCTCTACAGCACCAGCTGCACCAAGAAGGTGACCTGTCATACTCTTTGTAGAAGAGATATTCAACTTGTAAGCAGCCTCACCAAACAAATCCTTGATGGCCTTTGCCTCTGAAATATCACCTACAGGAGTTGATGTACCGTGAACGTTGATATAGTCAATGTCCTCTGGCTTCATACCAGCATCTGCAAGTGCTGCCTTCATAACGAGCTTAGCACCAAGACCCTCTGGGTGAGAAGCTGTGATATGATGGGCGTCAGCTGACTCGCCTTCACCAACCATCTCTGCGTAAATCTTAGCTCCACGAGCCTTTGCATGCTCTAACTCTTCAAGGATAAGACAGCCAGCACCCTCACCCATTACGAAACCGTCGCGGCTTGCTGAGAATGGACGTGATGCGTGCTGTGGATCATCATTGCGTGTTGAAAGGGCGTGCATAGCATTGAAACCACCTACACCGCAAGCGCATATAGCTGCCTCGGCACCACCACTAACAATGATGTCAGCCTTACCAAGACGAATCTGGTTGAATGCTGCAGCCAAAGCGTTGGTTGAAGAAGCACAAGCTGAGGTTGTAGTGTAGTTTGGACCGTGGAAGCCAAACTGAATACTAATCTGGCCTGAAGCAATGTCAGCAATCATCTTAGGGATGAAGAATGGATTGAACTTAGGACCATTCTCAGGATGCTGTGCATAATAAGTCACCTCATCTTCGAAGGTCTTGATACCACCAATACCTACACCATAGATAACACCTACACGGTTCTTATCAATCTTCTCCATGTCAAAGTTGGCATCCTTAACACCCTGAATGGCACTAACCATTGCTAACTGAGTGTAACGATCAAGCTTACGAGCCTCCTTACAATCAATATAATCATTGATGTTAAGGTCTTTTACCTCGCAAGCAAACTTTGTCTTGAATAAGCTTGTATCGAAATATGTAATAGGAGCAGCACCACTCTTGCCTGCAAGCATATTCTTCCAAGTCTCCTCAGGAGTGTTACCCAATGGAGTAACAGCACCAAGACCTGTTACAACTACTCTTTTTAATTCCATGTGTGAAATATAAAATAAAAAAGTAAAGTAAAAAAAAGCCAAGCAAAGGAATAGACGCTTTGCTTGGTTCTTTTATCTTGAGTAAACCTTACTTAGCGTTCTCCTCGATGTAAGAGATAGCGTCGCCTACTGTAGAGATCTTCTCAGCCTTATCGTCTGGAATAGAAATACCGAACTCCTTCTCGAACTCCATGATGAGCTCTACTGTATCCAAAGAATCAGCACCGAGGTCGTTTGTGAAGCTTGCCTCTGGTTTTACCTCAGCCTCGTCAACACCAAGTTTCTCTACGATAATAGCCTTTACTTTTGATTCAATTTCTGACATAATTGTAAGTTTTAAATTGTTTAATATTGATTTCCAAATTCAAAATGCGCTTGCAAAGGAACTGTTTTTTTTCCATGTATGCAAGTTTTTTGATTAAAAAAGCACTCTCTATTGCACAAATCATATATCTTTGTGCATGTTTTTATACGTTTTATCACATTATAATGCGGTAAATCAAACAATTATATAGTATTATTCTAAACTTTATTTATGCCTCAGATTATAGTTGAATTAGTTTTATAAACTGCTATACCTTATTATTATAGAGACAAAATTAAGGGCTTCAGACTTTTGGAGTGATAATGATCAGCCTAAACTTTAGGTCTCTGACGAAATGTCACACAGAGAAATGGAGAGTACGGAGGGATATCAAAACAAAGCACTGGTAGGCAAGGAGGCACCATCAGTGTGTGGAGCAATGGAGATTGTTTGTCAATTCTATGGTACTTCCGTTAAATGCGTAGATTGGAAATAGAATAAAGGCTAATGCACTTGCAAGGTATGCCTGTCCAAAATCACATGGTCTTACATCGGAAGATAAACTACAAGATAAGATGCTGAAAAGGCAAATTGATACTGTGTCTGTTCATTAGCATGTCTTTCTGCCTATACATACAAATTATTACCATAACATCGGTGTCTGTAAATATTTTTACGCAGTTCAAAACTGACACATACTCTTCTGGCTTCTAAAAGACGCCTGATTACCGTGCAATAGATGCTCTTTTAGCGTGTTACTAACGCCCTTTTGAAGTCCAATTAAGCACCTTTTAAGAATGACTTGATAACCAGTTGATTCGTGAATTCAACAAGCAAGTGCAAATTTACTTAATTAGTTCGTAAAAGCAGTCCTGTGGTGTTTTAAAATCTAATTTCTTTCTTGGTCTCATGTTAATTTTCTTTGAATACTTAGTTATTTGTTGCTGGCTGATATGCTCAAAGGTTTCTTTTTTTGGCACGTATTGCCTAATTAGTCCGTTAGCATTTTCTATAGCGCCTTTCTGCCATGAAGCGTATGGGTCAGCAAAATATATGGTAACACCAAGGCTTTTGGCTATCATTTCATGACAAGCGAATTCTGTACCATTGTCAGTTGTAATAGACTTGATATGCTCTTTGAATGGAGACAGTAA